>CALGLN010000023.1 GCA_937930835.1 uncultured Desulfomonile sp. | reverse complement strand
CTCAGAAAAACTCTTGGAGATCTGAAGATTGATCTAACTTTCCAATCAGATCAGGCGCGCGTAATAGCTCTTTTTGGTCCTTCTGGCGCTGGCAAGACCTCGGTCATTTCAATGATAGCCGGACTCATTCGTCCCGATTCCGGAAAAATCAAACTGAACGGATCAACTTTTTTTGATTCTCAGGTTGGAACCAACATGCCCCCGGAACAACGTAGAATCGGATACGTTTTTCAGGATGGAAAACTCTTTCCCCATTTAACTGTAAAATCGAATCTTGAATATGGCATGAAACTCGTACCCAAGATACATAGACAAGTCAATTTTGATGAAGTCGTAGATTTATTGGGAATAAGATCCTTGCTTTTTCGACGGCCTGCTAGACTATCTGGAGGAGAAAAACAGAGAGTCGCCATTGGCAGAGCTCTACTAACAAGCCCGAAACTTCTGCTCATGGATGAACCATTGGCCTCGCTCGACGCTGATCGCAAGCAAGAGGTCCTGCCTTTTGTAAGGAGCCTGAAGGAGGTATATAATATCCCGATCATTTATGTTTCGCACTTGCCCGAAGAGGTAGCGTCAATCGCAGATAGAATACTGGTACTCAGGGCCGGACGATTAGAAGCCTTTGGCGGGATAGACCTTATTCTAAAAAATGGATCAACAACCGATGATAATTGAAAAGCTACAGATCATTTGTGTTCAGAGTTTTAGAAATTCGTCTAGATTTCACCAAAAAGGACGACGACTCACGAGCCCATTGCTGAAAATAGGCAAGTTCTTGACTTCTATATGGCTTTTATGGAACTCCAAGCATTACCCCGAATTTATAGTCGTGTGTCCACGAATATTTCCAGACCAAAAACCGGGTCTATGAATCTATTTGGATTGATACCATAGTTATTGGAGCGGTCCGGCGCATCCCAATTGGGCGTCGACTTGTCTATGCATGCGTAATTAAACCATTTCCCTGGCTGCCAGTATGCGCCACGGACTAGGACGTGCCAGTTCTCAAGTAATTTCCATATAATTCCGGCGTGTAATTCCCACCCCAGATCATTGTCCGGAATCGCAGGCACAGGAGATTCAAAGCTTCCCGGATTTTTGAATTTCAGGTATCCAAATCGTGCCGCCCCTAGATCTCCTTTACTAGTATCCGGCTTCACATAGCCCCAGCCATAACCGTGAGAGGAACGCTGGGCCTTTTGAAATGACAAGATCAGATTGAGGTTACTTGCCAGCAAGTAATCAAACCTCAAAGCAATGTTGTTCGACGCGGACATGTCCAGGAATGAATTTACCCCTGCCCTGAAAAATTTTCCCATCAGAATGTTGTACTGGTTGAATACGGCGTAGGCGCTTCTCTCAGCTTCCTGAACATAGGGCTGAGTATTGTAAAGGACTCCGTGCCTTCGGTCTGGCCCTGGCAAATGAGCCAAAAGCAAGCTAATTTTTGCAGGTCCAGAGTAGAGACCAAGTTCGGCCATATATCGCCACGACTCGGTGTAAGGCGGTAAGTAGGTTAAAGTAGATGGCAAGGTTTGCGAAACAGGTGAAGGAATTGAAGGATTCATGTCGTATTGGTTAGGTCCGGGAAGAAATCCATTCATTGCTGGTTTGTAAGCAATGCTCCGATAGAACCAATCGGCTTCGGCATTCATAAAGAAGCGTCCATCATTATACTTGAGGTATATCCAGCCTTCCGTTAGCCGAGTTTGGCGAGGTGGATAAGCGTTCCTGTTTGTAGTTGTTTGTTGTGATTCCGGACCATCATGAGTTGAAGAATAAAAGCCGCCGAACCCTGTTTCGAAAACTGCCCCCGAATACTTTAGATATCCTAGCAAGTGTGTATGGCGGGCGGCATTTTGATCATCCAGATTCCAGTAATCTCTGCTCCCCAGACGCCAGGGGTAAAAACCTGCGCCAATGTGAAACGGACCCCAGGGGACATCAAGTAGAAACATCTCGACAGACCGACGCCCAGTGTCGAAAATGTCCTCGGCGGATTCCGCTGAGCTGAATTGGAAACCACAGGCTTGCCGAAACCCTCTTCGGCCAAAATAAACGGCGCCTAAGGGAGTCTGGGCGGTTACCCATAATCTCGTCCATCTTCCATACGAGATGACATATTCAAAATCGGGGTTTTCAACTGCAGCCAAATTGTTGATCTGGTCGGAATTTATTCGGTATGTTCCCCGTATCGCAATTGCATTGTTGAGCTTCAGGATTGGGAAGATTGCAAAACGAGTGGTGGAGGTTTCGGCGGTAGTCCCAGAAAGTAGCTTGTCATCATACCAACCATTTAAGGGCGCATAGTCAGCCCCTGAAGTTCCAGCGTCAACGTTGAACGGACCAAAGAATCCATTAGAGCCCAATTGAGAGGAATACACGTAACGGAAATAAAATGCCGCCGATTCGATGCTGAAATCCCACCCCCTTGCAGGGGACGGGAAAAGCAACATCGGTGTCACAAACGTCAAGAAAACCAAAAACCTCAACGACCACCGTGAAAAACTCAAACATAAATGGCTTTCATGGGGTCTTTGAGGTGGCATAAAAATTCTTGTCAGTTCGGTCAAATTTGACTTCAATTGATTGTGTCTATCGCCCAAATCATTCCAAGCTTCGCCAAGAAGCCTTGACGATCAGACAATGGCGCTCAATGTCAGATTATGATTGTCATTAGTATCACGACCACTTGAACACCGTTGTTCGTTTTCATGTCCAGATCAAACCAAAAAGGACTCTGGTCCCCATTATTGTCAAGATAACCGCAAAAACCTGTTTAAGCCTTTTAACTGGGAGACGATGGGCGATTTTGGCTCCAATAGGAGCAGTCAAAACGCTTGCGCAAACTATCCCTGCAAAAGCAGGCATGTAGACAAAACCCAATGACCAGTCTGGAACGTTCGAGGCGTTCCACCCGGAATAGACATAGCCAATAGCCCCGGAGATGGCGATCGGAAGGCCTATGGCGGCAGAAGTCCCTATTGCATGGTGAGCCGGTATGTTGCACCAGATCATGAACGGCACTGATAGGCTCCCCCCGCCTATTCCAACAAAACTGGAAACAGCGCCAATTATGTTTCCCACGCCAAACATGCCCCACCTTCCCGGTAGTTGACGCGACGGGTTAGGTTTTCGGTCAAGTATCATTTGAAAGGCCACGTAGTATAGGAAAACCACAAAAAAGATGCTAAGGAAGGCAGTGGACATTTTTGAAGCCACACATGATCCGAGGAATGTCCCGAGGAGAATACCTAGAACAATTTGCCAAAAAATGTCCCACCGAACGGCGCCGACCCTGTTATGGGCAGTAAAGCTTGATACAGAGGTAAAAATTATGCTTGCTAGAGAAGTACCGAGAGCAAGATGCATGATATGCTCATAGGGAAAAGCCTGCCACGTAAACGTGTATGCAAGAATCGGTACAATGACCAAGCCCCCGCCTACTCCTAGAAGACCTGCCAGAATTCCAGCAATTGCCCCGACAAAAAGATAAACCAAAAGAACCAGAATCATGACTGCTCCGAAACAACAATAACAATATTAGTAATGGAGCCCGAATTAAATCGAATTTACAAGATGTGGAATTGTTAGGGCATCCCCCCTCGGACCGCCCTGATCCAAACTATAATTCGGTTTTAATCCCTTGAACTCTATTACTGAATCGACAAATACAAAAACTCCAAATGTCATTAAGAAATTCACACTATATCTGAATGATACTCTTGTAGAGAGCGCACGGCGCTTTCGCCTTTTTTTAACGCTCTTATACCTCTTGCGGCTGCAAACGCTGCCGCTAATGTAGTTATGTAAGGAGTTTTATATCTTATGGCGGCCTTGCGGATATAGGAATCATCTTCTTTGCTTATTTGACCACTTGGAGTGTTTATCACCAAATTGATCTCACGGTTTTTTATGTGATCCAGTATGTTCGGCCGACCTTCGCTAAGCTTCAAAACAAGATCGGATTCTACCCCATGTTCCATCAAATAATTTCTGGTTCCTTCAGTAGCTTTTATCTTGAACCCCAATTCCGCGAATTGCCTTGCCACTTCCAATACAGCTGGACGTTCATTCTGGGTCACGGAGATTAAGACTACGCCATCAGAGGGTAGTGGTGATTGAGTGGCGTCCTGAGCCCTGTAAAATGCTAAACCGAAAGATTTTGCCATCCCCAGAACTTCACCCGTTGATCGCATTTCAGGTCCAAGAACAGGGTCAACTTCCGGAAACATGTTGAACGGGAAAACAGCCTCTTTGACTCCATAATGAGGAATATTCCTGGTCTTGAGCTCAAAATCAGACAATTTTTTACCTAACATTATCTGAGTAGCTATTCTTGCCATGGCAAAGTTACACACCTTTGATACGAGAGGAACCGTTCGTGAGGCTCGTGGATTGGCTTCGAGCACAAAAACTGTGTCCTTGGCTATGGCGTACTGCATATTCATAAGACCAACGACACCAAGCTCAACAGCGATCTTCCTGGTGTAGTCTCGAATGGTCTCAAGGTGTTTGGGAGGAATGCTTATAGGAGGAATCACGCAGGCCGAATCGCCTGAGTGAACGCCAGCCAATTCAATGTGTTCCATAATAGCTGGAACAAAAGCATCCGTTCCGTCAGACACTGCGTCAGCCTCAGCCTCTATAGCTTTTTCAAGGAATCTGTCTATGAGTATGGGTCTTTCAGGACTGACTTCAACAGCCGCAGACACGTAACGTCGTAACATTGACTCGTTATGTATCACTTCCATGGCTCTACCGCCCAAAACATATGAGGGCCTTACCATCAACGGATAGCCTATCTTGTCAGCGACACTTATGGCTTCATCAAGATTACTGGCCATACCTGAATCAGGCTCCGGAATACCCAGCTTGCTCATCATCTTTCGGAAACGGTCTCGATCTTCGGCTAAATCTATGACATCCGGAGTTGTGCCAATTATCGTTACCCCAGCTTTTGCAAGCTCTCCAGCAATATTTAACGGAGTTTGTCCTCCAAATTGGACTATAACTCCTTCAGGTTTTTCCTTTTCATAAATGCTCAACACATCTTCGACTGTAAGAGGTTCAAAGTATAGTTTATCAGAGGTATCATAGTCCGTTGACACAGTTTCGGGGTTACAATTAACCATAATGGACTCGTAACCCATGTCCCTGATAGCAAATGCGGCATGAACGCAGCAGTAGTCAAATTCTATTCCCTGACCTATTCTGTTAGGGCCGCCACCGAGAACCATTATTTTTTTTCTATCACTTGATGGGACCTTGTCAGGTCCGTTATAGGTAGAATAGTAATAAGCCGCATTTTCTACTCCACTTACTGGAACCGGCTCCCACGCCTGAACAATGCCAAGTGATTTTCTAGAAGATCTGATCGAATCTTCGCCAATTTTTAATAATTGAGCTAAATAACGGTCTGAAAAACCGTCTTTTTTGGCCTTCTCCAGAAGTTCAGCCGGCAACGCTTTACCCTGATACTTCAGGATTTCCTCTTCCACCTCGACCAATTCCTTCATCTGCTGAATGAACCAAGGCTTGATAAACGTCTTCTGATAAAGAGTTTCTACTTCGGCCCCTTTTCTCAAGGCCTCGTACATTATGAACTGCCTCTCACTTGATGGCTCATTGAGTAATTCCATTAGTTCATCAAGTGATTTTTTGTTGAAGTCCTTGGCGAAACCAAGTCCGTACCTTCCAGTTTCCAACGACCGAATAGCCTTTTGAAGGGCCTCCTTATAATTGCGGCCGATACTCATGACTTCGCCGACAGCTCGCATTTGAGTGCCTAGCTTGTCCTGAGCGCCTTCAAATTTCTCAAAAGCCCATCTTGCGAACTTCACCACCACGTAATCACCCCAGGGAGTGTATTTGTCCAGGGCGCCTTCTCTCCAATAGGGTATTTCATCCAGAGTCATGCCCCCAGCGAGGTATGCTGATATAAGCGCAATTGGGAAACCGGTGGCCTTTGAAGCCAAAGCCGATGACCTCGAGGTTCTGGGATTGATCTCTATGACAACCACTCGACCAGTCTTCGGATCATGCGCAAACTGTATGTTGGTTCCTCCGATAACCTGTATGGCTTCGACTATGTCGTAGGAATATTTCTGGAGCTTTTTCTGGAGTTCGGGATCGATAGTTAGCATTGGCGCTGTGCAATATGAATCACCAGTATGAACACCCATGGCATCCACGTTTTCGATGAAACACACCGTTATCATCTGGTTTTTCGAATCGCGCACCACCTCTAATTCGAGTTCTTCCCAGCCAAGAACCGATTCCTCAACAAGAATTTGTCCCACAAGACTAGCAGCTATACCTCGACTCGCTACCACCCTTAGCTCCTCAACGTTATAGACCAGTCCACCACCTGTGCCGCCCATCGTGTAAGCAGGCCTTATTACAACCGGATATCCAAGATCATTGGCAATAGCTTCAGCCTCTTCAACACTAAAAGCCGGAGAGCTCTCAGGCATGTCAATGCCGAGCCTGTTCATAGTGTCCTTGAATGCTATTCTGTCCTCACCGCGCTCTATAGCGTCAGCCTGAACCCCAATGATTCTGACTCCATATTTATCGAGAATACCGGCTTTTGCCAATTCTGATGATAAATTAAGACCCGATTGCCCTCCGAGGTTGGGTAGAAGAGCGTCGGGCCTCTCCTTTTCGATTATGCGTGCCATGCTCTTCAGATTTAACGGTTCTATATAGGTAACATCAGACATGCCGGGATCCGTCATAATTGTGGCAGGATTAGAATTGACCAAAACAATCTTGTAACCGAGATTTCTTAAAGCCTTGCAAGCCTGAGTCCCTGAATAATCAAACTCGCAGGCCTGTCCTATAACTATTGGGCCTGATCCGATGATCATTACCTTGTTGATGTCTTTTAGTCGTGGCATGTCTTTCTTCCTTGTAGTTTGAATAAGATTGTCGCAAATCCTTTTATTCATACTAAATGCGTGAGGAGAGGACAATCATAAAATCTTTTCAGACCGTGAGAGCGCGAACCAAATGATGACTAAAAAGATGTATGTCTGCTAGATGTTAAGGAATGATTGAAGCGAACGGAATTCTTAAAAGCCTTGAAAAAAACCTGTCACTGACCTGAAAAATTTTTAGTTTTCTTGTAGAGCGTTGATTCATTACCGGCGATAAAGGGCCCATGAACTTTTTCGGCCCAGTCTTCAGGGGCTATCTCCTCAATACTTACAGATACTGAATCTTCTGAACACACTGCAATTGACACTACACTGTTCGTAATTGCTTCGGCCAGGCGCAACTTTTGCTCTTCTGTCCTACCAGGGAACATCTTTATGATTACGTGCGGCATACCAAGAACCTCCGTTAATTTGACGCAATTCGATTTACGATTTAATCATAAATCTTTAGAACGGGAGACCAAAAGCGATGTTGGTGTTAGCTCCCAAGGTAAGGCTAGATCTGTTGAAGACAAAATCCACGTCGGCCGCTGTAGCCGTCTCGGGAGGCCCCATAGCCCGCCTTTCAAGGTTCATGATGCATGATCCTCTGTATAGCTCCCAGTCCAGAAACAGACCGATACCCAACCATGATATTGGCCTGGCACGCAATTCAAAAAAAGCATCGAGAAAATAACCAGTTCTGATGTCCTGACGCCCAACATGCGCAAAGGGTTTACCCTCGTTGTTGCAAGTGTTGAAATGCTCCAGGGTAGCAAACATTGCTGGAAAACCAACCATCCTCACTTCAAGAACACTAGGACCTACTCTTTGATTTAAACTAACCCCTACAAATGGCTGATAAACACCTAATCCAAGACCGGATTCCATTTTGGAAATCGTGAAAGGATAAGTCGGGTCAGGGTCACCAAAAGTTGAGAATAATGACTCCCAACGAAATCCGCCAATAAAATTAAAAGCGCCATCTAACCGGTATGAAATATCAGCTTGCAGCTTGAAGAAATTACTTTTGGCCCAATTCCATGATCGGATGCCTGTCGGCATGTCAAGCCACGTGATTTCCTGGTCCGCAGGAACATTGATAGAAAACAGGTAGTCTCCTTTTAATCTCGCAGAAAAATTATTCCAGATCAAATCAGGAAGTTGAACAGACGCCAAGATACCTTTCAGATCATATACGAAATAAGATGACACACACGTTCCCGGTTCTACCAGGCCTGTGTAACCTGCGGTTACACTTCGTTCCCCTCCCATATAGCCGATTCTAATCAACGAGCCTGTTCCGGCAGTAGCCTCAGACCCTAATGAACCGCTCGTGTAGGATGCTCCTATTATATCAGACTGAGCCGAAACGTTAGATATGATAGGGAATAACAGCAACATACTTGCCAGCAATAAAATACAAAGCAATCTGCAATAAATTTTCATCATTTGGATCCCTGTCTAAAAAAGAATTCTTTTATGGTAAAAGCGTCATTTCATCATTCTTCCATCTCGGTAATATATCTGTTGCATTGCTCGCGAAACTCTGTGACCACTTCTACCAATGGTTTTCCTGTCCTCTTTGATTCAAGTCCGAGCATCTCCCAGAATTGTTCAAGAAGAGGATAAACATCTTTTGTAAACATGATGGTTAAAGTGCTACCACAAACGCAGTTTCGATACTGCATCGTTCGCGGCAAATCTAGAACAGTTGTGTAATCTTCCAGTCCATGAGAGACAGGTTCGGTCTTGTGAATATACTCGGGAAAATTCTTGAATACCTCACCACAAGTTCCGCATCTCTTTGGGAAAATTCGAGAGTCAGACCCGATCTTGGCAAATAGCTCAATATATTTTAGAAATCTAGGATTGTAGTTGGCACGGCTCCACTTCACGGATCAACTCTCCATTGTTGTTTTGCTGATTACCCATATAGGTTGAATAGCCAGGTTTAACGAAATCGAATGCACTACAAATTTATTCTGGCTCCCAGCAAATCCAGAAAATTTGCTAACCAGTTAGTACGCGCAGGCACAAGCTGGCGCACTGAACAGATTTTCATCCACAGCCGATATACTCAAAAAAAATTGCGGATCTAAATTCCTAGAATATTACATTAGTCAAATTGCTACAAAGGATTTTTATTGATGCAAACCGGAATATAACGACACGATAACTTCAGCGCTTCTTGAATCATCTGTTTCGCTTTGAACTGGATATCTATGACGTGATATTATCATGAAAATAATTTCGCAATCATGATTTCCAGCGCCATTCGATTGGCGCAAGATTTCAATAAAACTTGGCGCCGGTCTTAACTTTATGAATTTAGTAACGGTAATTATAGTTAATTACAATGGCGGACATTATTTGCAGCGTTGCCTCGATTGTCTTTCTCGACAAAGCTTTGCTGACTTTAAGGCTTTAATCGTGGACAACGCTTCTACCGATAGTTCGCTTGAGATCGTGGGAAACCTGGACAGGAGATTCTCAATCATTGAACTGAAAAGGAATATAGGATTTGCAGCGGCAAACAACATAGCCATAGCAAGAGCCGACACTGACTGGATAGCGACTTTAAATCCCGATGCTTTCCCTAAAACAGATTGGCTCGAAAAAATGATCGATGGTACATTTAGTTACCCTGACGTAATGATGTTTGGCTCTGTTCAAATCCAAGACAAAAGGCCAAACTTTCTAGATGGCCTTGGAGACGTATACTCGGGTTTGGGAATTTTTTGGAGAGGAGCCTACGGAAACCCTGTTGACGAAATGAATTTTGATGCGGAAATTTTTTCTCCTTGCGCTGCAGCGGCCCTTTACAAGAGAAAGGTTCTGCTAGACGTCGGTGGGTTTGATGAGAGTTTCTTCTGCTATTGTGAGGATATTGACCTGGGTTTCAGATTAAGATTGCTAGGACATAAATGCATACTATTGAAGGACTCAGTTGTCAGACATCTAGGATCAGAGACTGTGGGGCGATATGGAGATTTTGCCATTTATCATGGCTTCAGAAACAGATTGTGGGCGTTTGTGAAAAATTATCCCCATCCCTTGTTCTTTGTTCTAACGCCTATAAGTCTCGGAATCATGTTTTTGCTGGCTCTTGAAAAAATAAAGATAGGTAAAGCATACCCAGCAATCAGTGGCCTATTGGACGCATTCAAAGACATCAGGAGAGTCTTTAGACAAAGAAAGCAAATCCAGTCTACCCGAATTGCCGATTCAAAAACGGTCTACAAATCTATGTGCTGGTCTTTTTCTAAATTGATTTTCAGATCTCCTGATCTGAGACCTTTGAAGTGATTTTGTGGTAAACGAACCACCAGTCAGCGCAAAGAAAAAAGCCTCCCAAGTTGGGAGGCTCTCTATATTAGTCCATTATTTCCATTAGTTTTCCACAGCAAGGGGGAATTCTGTCGCCTTTTTTAAGCATTACGTATTTGTTGCAAGTCTGGCAAAAACAGCGACAATCTTCTTCGACCCTTATTTCCGGAAATTCCGGAGCGGAGCCGGATGCAGGACCCTCAAGGGCAAACCTGGCCATTTTGTTTTTCGAAGGAACATATTCCCCAACTGGTACCATTTTCTTGTTGAATCTCGCACAATCCACCATTACTCTCCACAAAGTTTCTAACTTTGCAGTTTCATCAGCATTTTCCGGAGAGAATTCAACCAGGTTTTTCTCAATGTTGATTTTCATACGCCCATCACCTCATCTTAATAATTTTGCCCATGACAACGGCTGAGACTATTTATCTTAACATGGATCATGTCTCCGAGCTAATTATTTTCAAACGTTGAATTAACTTTCCACCAAGCTTTTGAAATAAAATTACTATTTAGTTTTCAATCCTGAACGCTATGAAAAATCGAAATGATCACCACTCACGCTAATGTTGATTACCTGTCCCTCACTGAATTCTCCAGAAAGGATCTGAGACGCTAACGGATTCTCAATTAGCCTTTGTATAGCCCTTTTCAATGGTCGGGCTCCATAAGCAGGATCAAACCCGTCTTCAGCTAGTCTATCGCGAGCCTGATCATCAAGATGAACAGAAAGCTTGGCTTCGGCCAGACGTTTGTTGAGTCTGCTAATCTGGATATCAACAATTTTCTTGATGTCGTCTTTCTTGAGCGCATGGAAGATAATGATATCATCTAATCTGTTTAAAAATTCTGGTTTGAAATGGAACCTCATGGCCTCCATAACGCTTGCTCGCATGGCTTCTTCGTCTTTGCCCGCGTAATCACTTATTTCGACGGAGCCGATGTTTGAGGTCATAATTATTATGCAGTTCTTGAAGTCAACGGTTCGCCCCTTGCCGTCCGTGAGCCTTCCGTCGTCCAGAATTTGAAGCATGGTGTTAAAAACTTCCGGATGGGCTTTTTCAATTTCATCGAACAGGACTACTGAATACGGCCTTCTTCTAACTGCTTCCGTTAAATACCCGCCCTCCTCATAACCAACATATCCCGGGGGAGCGCCAATTAGCCTGGCAACGGAATGCTTTTCCATGTATTCCGACATATCTATTCTAACAATGGCCTGTTCGTCATCGAACAGGAATTCAGCAAGCGCTCTAGCTAACTCGGTTTTCCCTACTCCTGTCGGGCCAAGGAATATAAATGACCCTATGGGACGATTCGGATCCTGAAGTCCCGAACGCGCTCTACGAACGGCATTTGAAACAGCGACTATGGCTTCATTCTGCCCGATAACTCTCTGGCTAATCCGGTCTTCCATTTTCAGCAGTTTGTTGACTTCACTTTCGAGCATTCGAGAAACAGGAATTCCTGTCCATTTGGCCACAACCTCCGCAACATCCTCTGGACCAACTTCTTCTTTGAGCAGACCCCCATCCTTCTGAATTTCTGACAACTCCTCATTCTTGGATTTTAAATCGTTTTCCAACGAAATAAGTAGACCATACTTTAGCTCCGCGGCTTTATTCAGATCACCTTCTCTTTCAGCTCTAGCAGCATCGATTTTGGCGCGCTCAAGTCGTTCCTTGAGTTGTCTGATCTCGGTAATGATATCTTTTTCCCTACGCCACTTCTTTTTTAACTCATTGGATTCTTCGGTGAGCCTTGAAATATCGGCAGCAACCTTGTCGAGCCTTTCCCTACTAGCATCGTCCGATTCTTTCTTGAGCGCCTGTTGTTCGATCTGAAGCTGAATGATCCTTCTATCAATCTCATCAATCTCCGTAGGCATAGAATCTATTTCTATTCGCAATCTGGAAGAAGCTTCGTCAATCAAATCAATGGCTTTGTCTGGAAGAAATCGGTCGGTTATGTAGCGGTGCGAAAGAGTTACTGCTGAAATTATGGCCGCGTCCTGGATCCTTACGCCATGGTGCAGTTCATAACGTTCTTTGAGACCCCTTAGAATGGAGATCGAGTCCTCGACGCTAGGTTCAGCCACGTAGATAGGCTGAAAGCGTCTTTCAAGGGCAGCGTCTTTTTCAATGTATTTTCTGTATTCATTTACGGTTGTAGCCCCCACCGCACGTAACTCTCCCCGAGCCAGCGCTGGTTTAAGCATGTTGGAAGCATCTACTGCCCCCTCTGCAGCGCCGGCTCCAACCAACGTGTGCATTTCATCGATGAAAAGAATTACTTCTCCGGCCGAAGTGGTCACTTCCTTAAGTACGGCCTTGAGTCGGTCTTCAAACTCACCTCGATATTTCGCTCCTGCAATTAATTGTCCGATATCCAGAGCAAGCACACGCTTATTTTTGAGTGATTCGGGAATGTCTCCGCTGACTATTCGTCCGGCCAGGCCCTCTACAATAGCAGTCTTCCCAACTCCAGGGTCCCCTATGAGCACCGGATTATTTTTAGTTCTCCTGGACAAAACCTGGATGATTCGCCTGATCTCATCGTCCCTGCCTATTACAGGATCGAGTTTCCCTTTTCTGGCTAATTCGGTAAGATCTTTGGTAAACCTTTTTAGAGCCTGGTATTTCTCCTCTGGGGACTGGTCGGTGACTCTCTGGTTTCCGCGGATGTCCGTCATGGCCGTATAAATTACGTCTTTGGTTATCCCTTTGGACTTTAAAAGCCGAGCTACTGCAGTTCCGGAAGCCTCTGACATTGCAAGAAAAAGATGTTCTACCGAGACATACTCATCTTTCAGCTGTTCCATTTCCTTGAAGGCCGCTTCTAGAACCGCCCGCAGCTGGTTTGAATAATACCTATCCACAGTGGCTCCCGATTGTTTTGGGAGACGCTCTACAAGCTGGAGCCCTTCATTTCTTAGACGGTCAACGTCCTCCCCGAGCTTCTTGATAATCTCGACACAGATTCCCTGATCATCAGAGAACAAGGAAACAAAAAGATGCTCAGGCTCTACCTGTGGATTTCCTCTCTGAGAGGCCATATTTTGAGCGGTTTCCAAGGCTTCTTGTGATTTTAAAGTGAACTTGTCAACGCGCATTTATTTTCTCCTTAATCAGCTAAATTGGTGTATTGAAAGATATCATTTCCTAAAAAGATTCAATGCGAAAAGACAAACTGGGCAGCCAAAATTGTTCGCTACCTACAGGTAATTATTCATCTGGTATTAGTCAATTGCGCTTGAGCCCGAAATTGTCTTTTGTTCAAGAGAAACAAGGACTAACCCAGACACATTTGACAACTAAGACTAAGTGGTTAATAATCCGCCTGAATGTTTATGTTTGTTTCAGATTCACTAAAGTCAGAATTGGTCAGATGTTTAGGATGTGTCGGACTTTATCAATGGGGGTATTTTAGTGCGGATTTTGCTTAGAAATTTAGGAGTTGGCAACCACGAACCGGTTCAGGATGACTTCGAAGCCGGTGCGTACGATTATGGAGCTCCAGGATTGCATCTTTTGCCCTTGTTAACCCATTTTAACACACTGATTGATTTTGGAGACAAGAATTGAATCAGACCGAGTTAAAGGATTCTCCAGAAAATTCTGTGATCTCAAAGAACGATTCTTCGGGAGTTGAGCCACGTATTTTAGTAGTGGACGATGATGAGGCTGCATTAGGTTACCTGACGGAATTACTGTCGTTACACGGTTTTAACCCTGTGACTTCAACATCTGGTGAGGAAGCGCTGGCTAAGTTTTCAGAATCCAAGCCCGACATTGTTCTTACAGACATTCAGATGCCCGGTATTGATGGAATGAAGCTCCTCAAAACCGTGCGGGAACTTGACGACATTACCCCAGTGATCATGATAACCGGCCATGGTGAAGTTGATAACGCAATCAAGGCCCTAAGGCTTGGCGCATACGACTTTCTATTGAAACCTATCAATACGGAGATATTGATAAGCACCCTGGAAAAAGCAAACGAGCATTGCAGACTAAAAAGATTGGAAGACGAGTACACACACCGGCTAGAAGCTCAGGTGGCTAGCAGAACGCGCGAACTTGCCAGAACTAATGATTTTCTCAGGGGAATTTTAGACAGTTCTACTGGTGTGTCCATTGTGGTTTCGGATCTGGAAGAACATGTAATCTTTTGGAATTCAGGAGCTGAAAACATCCTGGGATATCTTTCAGGAGAAATGATCGGACAGTCAATTCTCAAACTGTATCCCAAAGGCGTCCAACTCTCTGACATCCGAAAAAAGTTTATGGATAAAATGCAGGATGGCTCTGGCAGCATCCAGGAATTGGTGAAACAAGTCTCCAAGGACGGCAATGAAGTAATACTGTCTATGGCCATGTCGCCAATGCATGACACCAAGGGAAAGCTCCAGGGAATCCTAGCTCTCGGACAGGACGTCACAGAGAGAGTTCACCTGCACGAGCAGTTGGTGG
This sequence comes from uncultured Desulfomonile sp., assembly GCA_937930835.1. Classification (GTDB taxonomy): domain Bacteria; phylum Desulfobacterota; class Desulfomonilia; order Desulfomonilales; family Desulfomonilaceae; genus CAITZA01. Next base: position 67,465 of record CALGLN010000023.1, on the reverse strand, counting down.
AGTCGTATCAGAGAATCAGAAATATCCAGGGAGCCTCTATCTTCGCTCTTGCAAAACTAGCTGAAGCGCGTGACGGAGAAACCGGCTCACACCTGAAAAGACTTCAGGCATATTGTGAGTGTCTATGTCGAAGACTGTCAATGAAAACAAAATATTCGAATCAACTTTACGAGGACTACATATTGGATCTTGTCCAGTGCTCCGTTCTTCATGACATAGGAAAACTGGTAATTCCCGATTCCATATTGTTCCACCCGGGAAGATTCACGGAAAATGACTTCGAAATAATGAAACAACACGCATTGTTTGGAGGAAAAGCCCTTGAGGAAGCTGCCATAGAAGCCGGAGAGGGGCAGAGCTATTTGACCGTGGGATGTGAAGTCTGTTACTATCATCACGAAAAATGGGATGGTTCAGGTTATCCGTTTGGATTGAAAGGAGAACATATCCCTCTATCTGCCCGTATTGTGGCAGTATGCGACGTTTATGACGCTTTGACTACCGAAAGAAGATACAAACCAGCCTACACTCATGAGGAGGCGTCCAGTTTCGTCGAAAAAGAAAGTGGTCGCCATTTCGATCCAGACATAATTCAAACTTTTACCGAAATCAAAGCCGATTTTGCCAAGATTGCCAAAAAAGTACTTTAGTGGGGTAACATACCGAAATGAGCCAGAGTTGGGTGCCTATAACTACTATTTTAAAAACAGCTCCGAAACTTCTTGAAAGTCCAAAATATGCAAAAAATGTTGCCATGATACAAGTCGACAAGTTTTTAAGAAACCTTACCAAACGGGTCGACGAAGGCAAAGCCAATAGAATAAGACAGTGCAGTATAAGAATTACCGACGTTTGCAACTTGAGGTGCCATACTTGCGGTCAGTGGGGCGACAGCGGTTTCCTGAGAAGTTGTTCTTTAAAAGACTTGAAAGATCAGGAAGTTAAGCCTGAGAGATACATCGAGCTATTAAACGATTTGGATCATAATGGTCATCACCCCTCTGTCTATCTATGGGGCGGTGAGCCGATGCTATACAAGGGATCCGTCGAAATCATCGAAGAGGCCGCCCGACTCGGAATGCCTCCTAGCATAGCCACAAATGGGACCGGATTAGCGCAAAATGCGCAAAGACTTGTAGAAGCCCCGATGTTCGTCATTCAGATATCTGTTGACGGACCTGATGAACAGACACACAACGCCAGTCGTCCTGGCGCTAACCCAAGCGTGAATAATTTTCAAGTGATATCTAAGGCCATAGACAAGATTCTTGAAATAAGAAAGGAAAAAGGACAGCGGCTGCCTCTAATTGCAACACTTACAACAATCAACAACGTAAATTACAAGAAACTTGTGGATATTTACGAAGTGTTCAGAAATAAAGCAGACGTTTGCGTGTTCTATTTGGCTTGGTGGATCGACGAGGCGTCGGCAAAAAATCATGCTAGAGATTTCGAAAGACGATTTGGTTTCAAACCCCAAAAACACTATGGATGGATCGGAAATTGGTTACCGCCCGACATAAGCGCCCTCTCCGACCAACTCAAAAGACTCAACAAGTTTGCATCTGACATGTCTGGACCTGCTGTCATTATAATGCCGCCGTTGGTTGAACCGTCAGAGCTTCACAGGTATTACACTGATCACGACTGTACTTTCGGTTTTGACAAATGCGTCTCAATATTCAGCGCAGTTGAAATTAATTCGAATGGGGACATGTCTCCATGTAGGGATTATCACGACTTTGTTGTGGGCAACATCAAAGATAAGACTATTACTGAACTATGGAATTCTGATTTGTATAAAAAATTCAGAAAGAGCATTTCCGAGAAAGGTCTCATGCCAGTGTGCACGAGATGCTGTGGTTTAATGGGGTATTAGGTCTAGTCTTTCTGAAACGAAATAGGTTGAGGGGCGGGAAGTTAGTCTAACCAGAAAAGTAAAGAAACATTTTTCTATTTGATGTCCCACCTATGTTTCAGGCTTTGTGTGAGATATCTGGTTGCAATCCCGTTGATTATTCCTGTTACCACTGCGGCAATAATCATTATGGGGGCTAACAACAGTATACTTTCATTTCTTACTATAATTAGATAGGCTGTGACAAGTTGGGCTAGGTTATGCGATACCGCTCCTACAACGCTAATCCCTATTTCACTTATACAGCTGCGTTTTGTGAGACTGATCAGCCCCATGAAGCATATTGATACCACCCCTCCAGATAGCGCCAGAAAGAACGCTGGAGATCCAATCGAGCCGGACAACAGCCCCCCAAGGAATATCCTTCCAACCGTCACATAAAGAGCGTTCTTAAATCCGAATATGAGAAGTGTGGTCAACCCTATTATATTCGCAAAACCGAATCTAAACCATCCCAGCACGATCGGAGTCATTGACTCCAACGCGTGAACCGATGTGGCAAGCGCCAGCATCATTGCTAAACGGGCTATTCTTCGCGCATCTTCATTCATCGACTTATTGCGTCCAGTCCGTTATCCACGCGACTCAACCCTTTCACTATGATTTCGTTCGGGACGCATACGAGCACGCCACCTGAATCCCCTATCTGCCCCATGTTGACACAGTATTTGTTGGAACATGGAGAATTAACGATTTGCGCTCTTCCATCTTTAATCTGAACTTGTGTTGTTCCCAACACACCATCTACTTCCAACATCCTGTCCGTATTCAGAGAAAACCGACCAAGCGGCCGCTCCCTTGAGACAACCTCAATCAACGTAGTTTTGTTGCCAATAAAATGTGGAGCCCAATACATTAGAGCTAATGAAAACAGAACCATGGATCCAACAATCACCAGATCTCCAAGTGTCATCAAATTGATGATTGATTTGGCGCCATTCCAGGTCTTTGAAAATATTTCTCGCACAGTATTGGAAGCTCCTTCGTTCAAAACAACCCCGTGACGGCGCAAAACAGTCGTTTCTTCATAGCGATGCCTGCTTTGCTAAAAATTGACCTCATAACAAGCAGTTCAAAAAAAATTAACAGTAAACTTAGAATCACGGCAACATCATTTTGGATTTGAAGACTTAGTAATTGAATAAAAAGCCATAAAGAGCCTCCAATACTTCATTTTTTTTCTTGAATTTTCTTGCATCATGTTGATAATCGTAATACATAATTACACAGTGTTTTTTTGAAGTCCTGATATATCAGCCTAGGCGGTTCATGATGAAATGCCCGGTTTGCGGAAAGATCGAAGACAAAGTAATAGATTCTCGTCTAGCCAAAGACAATACAGTTATTCGCAGGCGCCGGCAATGTCTTGGTTGTTTGAAAAGATTCACGACCTATGAGAGAATTGAAGAGGTGCTTCCTTTTGTAATAAAGAAGGATGGGAGACGGGAAGCTTTTGATCGTCGCAAGATTGTTGAAGGGATGCTTAGGGCTTGTGAAAAAAGACCAGTAAGTATAGATCGTATAGAAGCTGTAGCTGACTCAATTGAACAAGATCTTATGGAACGGCCTGAAAAGGAAATCAGCGTCTCTTACATAGGTGAGCGTATCATGGAGGCGCTACAGAGTATGGACGATGTAGCATATGTTCGGTTTGCGTCAGTATACAGATCCTTTAGAGATATTGACGAATTCATTCGCGAAATAAAAGAGCTCTACGAACTGAAAGAAACCAAGGGAGAGCAAAATCCTATTTATGGATCTTTAGATGAAAATCAAGGAAGCCAATATTCATCGTGAAGCTGAGCGATATATGTCTCGCGCCCTGAATTTGGCAAGGCGAGGGTTAGGACGCACATCTCCCAACCCTATGGTTGGCGCTGTAATAGTAAAAGACGGGCAAATCGTAGGTGAAGGCTATCATAGGGCGCCAGGAGAACCACATGCGGAAGTGGAGGCAATTAGAGCAGCTGGCGACCAGACTCGGGACGCTGAGCTTTACGTCACCTTAGAGCCTTGTAATCATTACGGACGAACACCTCCATGCACTTTAGCCATAATGGCGGCTGGAATAAAAAAGGTTTATTACGGCATAGAAGATCCTAACCCCACAGTCATTGGAGGCGGGGCGGAAACTCTTAGGAAGTCGGGAGTGGAAGTTGTTGGACCAATAATAAAAGGGCGTTGCGCAACTATAAATGAGGTCTACCTGACTAACGTGACGATGCGTAGGCCTTTTATAATACTTAAATTGGCGATGAGTCTTGACGGACGAATCGCCACTAAAACAGGCGCGTCCAGATGGATCACATCTGAAGAATCGCGCATGAAGGTTCATCGCCTCAGGGATCGAGTTTCTGGAATCATGGTGGGTGTTCAAACCATTCTCAAAGATAATCCATCCCTGACTACACGGCTAAAAGGAACTCAGGGAAGGGATGCCATTCGCATAGTAGCTGATTCGAACTTGCGTACCCCTCCTGATGCGGCAATATTTAATGCGTCTTCCAGCGCTGGCGTCATAATAGCTACGCGAAAAGATCCCCCCATCCGCCTGAAAGCCCGTCTGGAAAAAAAGGGGGCGAAGATAGTGCAAACTGATGGCTTGGAACGAGTAAATCTTGTTGATCTGTTTTCGCAAATATATCGGATGGGTATAACCTCCGTGCTTATAGAAGGCGGAGCAAGTCTGGCATGGGGCGCGCTAGATTCCAGGGTAGTTGATAGGTGCGCATTCTTTTATGCGCCAATAATCATTGGAGGCAAATCAGCCCCTTCTGGAATTGGTGGAGCAGGAATCAACCATCTTGAAGAGGCTCCTAGGTTAGTTAATGTTAAATCCTTCAAGGTCGGACCTGACATTCTTGTCGAAGGGCTTGTTCAATATCCGGGACCGTAACATGATTCTTCAGATCAACCCCATTAATCCACAACAAAGACACATCGCCAGAGTGGCAGAGCTGCTAAGATCTGACGGAGTCATAGTCTATCCTACAGACACGGTATATGGACTTGGCTGCAGCATAACCAGCAAGAAGGCCCTTGAAAGGGTGCGCAGAATCAAAAAAGTCGATAACAAACGGCATTTGTCCTTTGTTTTTGCCGACCTAAAAACTATCTCTCAGTATGCTCAGGTCAGTGACAGCGATTACAAGCTCTTACGAAGATATCTCCCTGGACCCTATACTTTCATTCTCAGAGCGACAAGGCTTGTTCCACGAATTGTTTTGACCAAACGAAATGAGGTGGGGATAAGAATACCTGACAACAAGATTTGTCAGGCTTTACTCGCAGAGCTAGGACACCCCATACTTAGTTCATCGGTTAGACTTCCAGATGACCAGTTGTTGGACGATCCAGTGGAAATAGAAAGGATGTACAAAGGCTCTGTGGACATCGTCATAGATGGTGGCACATTTATGCCAGAGCCATCTTCCGTTATTAGCCTTATCGATGGCGAACCCGAAATTCTTCGAGAAGGCAAGGGAGACGTTAGTTTCTTTCTGAGTTAACAGTCAGACCAGCTAGTTCGGCAAGCATTTCTGATGACTTTTCGGCGCTGCCTAAATGCGCTGAAAGAACGTTTCGAGCTATATTACCCATCTTATGGGCAACTTCAGAATCCGACAGTAATAGATCTATTCTCTCAATGAGTTGATTCACGTCCTTAATTCTAAATGCCGCTTCATTCCTGAGAAGGATCTCGCTAGAGTCCCTGAAATCCTCCATCGAAGGACCAAAAATCACTGGCTTGGACCAGGACGCTGGTTCTATAATGTTCTGGCCTCCTTTGGGAACTAATGAGCCCCCTACAAAAACGACACTGGCTATGGAATATGCGTTAAATAACTCGCCCATTTGATCAATGAGAATTATCTTATTCCTGTTACGCTTGATCCCCTTGTCAAGTTCACTCTTGAGCATCGGTGTTTGTAAACCAGCCTTATGAATGGCGCTAATGATTGAGTCCATCTTTTCGAGATGTCTTGGCGCAATTACCAGGACCAAATGCGGAAACTTTTTTATCAATTCCTTGTAACTATTAACTATTATTGAGTCTTCTCCAGGATGAATGCTTCCTGCGAGCAAAACGTCTTCCGACTCTTCTAATTGATACAGTTTACGCAAAGTCGTCTCAATTGCGCGATCCGGTGTCTTGAAAGCCGAATCAATCTTGATGTTTCCGCTAACCTTAATTTTATAAGGATCAGCTCCCATCTGGACAATTCTCAAAGCGTCTTCATCAGAACACATCGAAAATAGGTCAATAGAGTCCAACGTTTCTTTGAAAAATCTTTTTAGTTTCACATATCGGGGGTATGATCTGTCAGAGATTCGACCGTTCATTAGAGCAATTTTCGCGCCGGCAGCCTTCAGCTCATGTATCAGGTTAGGCCAGATTTCTGTCTCGGTCATTACAAAGACATCAGGTTTAATGATTTCAACTGCCCGTTTTACGCAATAGGGAAAATCCAACGGCATATAAAAAAAACTCTCGGACGATTTTATTAGTTCGGTCGCTCTTTTCTGTCCCGTTTCAGTTCCAGTCGAAATCAATGGATCCAGTTGCGGTATGATCAGTTTGGTTTTCTCTACTAATGGAGCAAGCGCTACTACTTCGCCAACCGATACAGCGTGAAACCAAATTCTAATTCGACCTGGGCTCTTGGGCGTGATGTTAGTTGGAAGGAAACCTAGCTTACCTTTGATGGAATGCTTGTACCTACCCTTGAGTAAAATCTGGGGACCAAAGTACGAGAAAAGCAATGGAGCCGCAAAACAGTGCAAGGCCAGGTTGTATGCAAGGCGTTTCATGAAAATAATTTCGTAAGCATTACTTGCATTGTTCGATTTTTGCTGAAAAAGTGTTTTCGAGTTGGAAGTTTTTTTCAACCAGGAACGGGTTTGTTTCTATTTTGCTGATCTTGGCGAGAGTTCTCCATTTTCCAGAAATTGACTGAATCTCAAACTTCCTGGGGAGCCAGCCATCATCACCTGATTTGAAATCGCCGAAATCTGCTGTAAGATCTATCTCGCCCTTGGGGTTTAATCGCACTAGCCTTAGAACATGCAAATTTTGAGGATCTAATGTCGCTCCCCACACCTTTCCCTGGAATGAAATCCTGATGACTATTTTCTCAGAATCTCTTGATAGTAGTCGGTCGAATCGTACATCTTTCCACTGCAGCAAAACCATTGGTATCAACCCTTCGATTTCGGCTACATCAGGAAACCGCCTTCCGAAGCATTCCTTGGCCCCTGTCAAGATCTTTCCGTCAGATGGGATGTAGAGCTCAAAATGATTGGCTTTGAGAATCAATTCAAACAAAGAGTTCCCGCCCGGACCGACACCCTGAAATCTAAAATCAGAAGGACGCCTGTAAATCATAAAACCCTTGACATCCTGTCTGGATTTGTCAATTTCATTAACCGTTGAAACACTCATTACAGCCTTGAAAGCCGATAGACTCTTACCCTTTGTAAAGAGAAATGACGGAATATCCTCAGGCTTAACGGACGGATTGGCTAACGCAAAAACAGGGATCAACACAAATATGAACAGCACATATGACTTGATAAACCAATGCGCTGACGACTTTACCGTGAATTCTTTCTTTGAATTGATTTCCATGGGCGGTTTTTTAGCAGACGATCAAGAACTATGCAAGAGCCTATTCTGTTAGAATCAATCCAGAATGAAACAGTTTTAAATATTAAAGACAAATCTTGTGATATTAAAAATCAAGGCAAATTGGAACATTAACTCTAATAAGGCTTGCCAATAAAAGAAAATCTGCTACTAAGATTTTGACGATTATGGTTGCATACCGTATGATTAGAATAACCGTTTTTTGATACGAGGTTCACTTTTGTCAGGGTCATTGGTCAATGAAATTGTTGGTATTGATTCCAGCCGGTTGTCCACATCTCGGGTTCTTGACGAAGTCCCCATCGGCATAGTGATTCTGGATTCAAAACAAAACATCTTGTTTGTTAACAGGACGTTGGAATCACTTATCGGGTTCGGATGCGAGGAATCTTATGGCATACCATGCAGTTACATGTTGAAATGCAATCATTGTTTCCATGGATGTCCTCTAAAACAGCTCAGCTTGGAAAATAGATCAGTCACGACAGAATCTAATATTATCAATAGAAATCGAGAAAAGATTCCGGTCAGAATTACGTCATCATTACTTTTAGATCAAGACGATGAAGTGCTTGGATTCATAGAAACTTTTGAGGATGTAAGAGTCCTTGAATCTGAGTGCACCAAGGTGGAACGGGTTCTTAAACTCGATGATATGATTGGAAGAAGTCCCCAGATTCAAAGAGTTTTCCAGATGCTTCCCGTAATAGCCCAAACCGATTCATCAGTCTTGATAACTGGACAGACCGGGACGGGGAAAGATTTACTAGCTGAAGCTATACACAAGGCTTCCGTCAGGGCAAAAGGTCCGTTCGTCAAGGTCAACTGTGGCGCACTGCCTGAAACACTACTGGAATCCGAGCTCTTCGGTCATCAAAAAGGAGCATTTACAGGGGCAGTTGAGAACAGGCTCGGAAGATTCAGATTAGCTCATAATGGAACTCTTTTACTAACTGAAATAGGCGACTTACCATTAACTCTTCAAGTAAAGCTTCTATCTTTCCTTGATGACAAAGTAGTATACCCTTTAGGCTCTTCCAAAGGAGTTCATGTTGATGTTCGCGTAATTGCCGCCACCAATAGAAACCTGGAAGAAATGGTGAGACAAGGCCGCTTCCGACGTGACCTTCTGTTTCGACTGAATGTAATAAGATTGGAATTGCCTCCCCTGTGCGAGAGAAAAGAAGATATCAGCACCTTGCTAGATCATTTTCTGCGAATTATGAGTCTGAGATTCAAGAATAGAATCAAGTCCTTTTCTCCAGAAGCGAGGGACATCTTACTGTCTTTCAGATATCCGGGGAATGTCAGGGAACTTAGAAACATAGTGGAATATTGTGTGAATGTTTGTGAAGGCGACACTATTGAGGTCAGCCATCTGCCAGCCTACCTGATGGAAAAGCAGGATTCTGGCATTTTTGATTCAGCGCCAGCCAGTAAAGATGATGACGAGTCAGAACCGGTCGCGGTCTTTAAACTCGACTATCCCAACTGGAGGGCAGCCGAGAAAAAAATGATATTTGAGGCGATGATAAAAGCCAAAGGCAGTAGGAGTAAGGCTGCTGCCATCCTCGGTTGGGGACGGAGCACCCTGTGGAGAAAAATGAAAAGATTGGGAATAGAATAAACCACTGATCGTTTCGCAAACATGTAGGTCGGTATTTTCATGATCAAAATATTAGTGCCATTGTTGGGTGATGACATTGCGCCACGCTTTGACCTAGCCCCAGAAGCATATATTGCTCTTGTAGATGACAATCAAAAAATCGTTGAAGAAAGAACAATTGTTCTCTCGGAAGCTTCCGCCGAAACTCTATGCCGAATGATACTTGATGAACGAATCACTATGGTAATCTGCGGAGGGATCGAAGACGAATATTATCAATATCTGGTCTGGAAGAAAGTCTCTGTAGTTGATTCAGTGATCGGTTCGAGTTCGAAGGCCATTGAGCTGGCGATTAAAGGCGCGCTGTCGCCAGGTTCAATACTCATGGAGCGATCCATACCTCAAAAATCCGCCCCATCAACCTGATGTCTCATCATGTGTCATTTTGTGCGCTTCGTTTTGTTTCATAATGTTTTATAATCGCCCCAACCTGATACCTCTGTTTCACTAAAATACACTGAACAATTAGATTTTTATAACATGGCATGATTATTGCCCTTATGTCGTACCGCTTGACACGCGCAATTCTCTCTTTTAGAGCCCCGAGTCAAGTCTTCAGTTAAAAAATTCGGAGACAATAAATGAAGATTCGAGTTCTTTTGGTGGATGATGAGGAGCAGTTTGTGGAGGTGCTGTCTCAACGTCTTGTTACGAGGGATTTTGAGGTATTGACTGCTTTGAGTGGGGATGAAGCGTTGGCGATTTTGGAGAAGACTGACATCGATGTGGTTATTCTAGATGTCATGATGCCTGGACGTGACGGTATTTCAACGCTCAAGGAAGTCAAGATAATTAAGCCGTTGACTGAGGTGGTCATGTTGACAGGAAACACAACTGTTGACACTGCGATTACCGGGATGAAGTTAGGCGCTTTTGATTACCTGTTGAAACCAACCGATACGGCGATCCTGATCGAAAAGCTCGACAAGGCATTTCAGCGAAAGAAAGAGCATGAAGACAGGATAAAGAATGCGGAAGTAGATCGAATTATAAAGACCAGAGGTTATTAGGAAAGTATGCTGTTCTGCATAATTTGAAACAAATATTAAGCCTGTTTTTAGGCTGAACTAGTTGCGCACGCGCCATAAACAGCTCATCAAATGAGTTGCGCAGTTGTTTACAAAAACACAAAGAGTTTTGGAGCTCAATCTAAGAGCGCTACGCAATGCTAGCTGTAAACTTTAACTGGCTTGAAGGAAAAACATTCCACAAGGAGACGCTTTCATGGAAACCATTAAGGTTAAGGACCTTATGACGTCATTTGAGGGTTACCCACGAGTTGATGAAGACGCTTCTCTCTATGAGGCGGTTCAGGCCCTGGAAGAGGGTCGGCAACGGTTGGACGCGAAAGGTCATAGATTTATGGCGGTTTTGGTTTGCGACAAATCTGGCAAGGTAATTGGAAAGCTTAATCGCATGGACATACTCACCTGTCTTGAGCCGGAATATCTTACGAATGAGGAACTGAGGAAAGTGTCTAGATTTGGCCTAACTCCGGAGTTTCTACATTCCATGCTTGATAACTACGATTTGTGGAAAGCGCCCCTGCTTGACATTTGCAAGAAATGTTTCGACCACAAAGTTGGCGAATTTATACCACACCAGTCGTCAGAAGTTTACATCGATGAGGAAGTTTCGCTGAGCAAAGCTATTCATCATCTCATAATGAAACGCTGTCAGGCCCTTGTGGTAACCTCCCAAGGCGAAACTGTTGGCTTATTGAGATTGGTAGATGTTTTCGATCAGGTAGTCGCAAAGATGAAAGCATGCCAGATCTAGGATCATTTCGAGTTTAATAGAACAATTTGGAGGATTTGCTTGATGAGCGCTGAAAATATTACGGCAGCCCAAGGTAAAAAAATAGATTGGACAAGATGGATCGCAATGTTTACAGGTCTAGGCCTCTTTTTCATCGTTTATTACTCTCCACCATGGCCCGACGCAGTGGATCCCATGGGAAAACATTTTCCACTTACTCAACAAGGTAAAGGCGCCTTAGCGGTATTTCTATTGGCTGGAACCTGGTGGGTTTTCGAGGTTATTCCCATTGGTGTCACGAGCTTATTGATTGGAGTTACTCAAGCTCTGTTTATGATCAGACCTGCGAAGGTAGCTTTCAAAGATTTCATGGATCCCTCGGTGTTGTTCATTTTCGCTTCACTTGTAATTGGCATGGTCTTCACCAAGACTGGTCTGACTAAACGCATCGCTTATAAAATGCTTGAAATAATTGGTGAAAAGACAACTACCATTTATCTAGGGGTGTTCATTCTGATTACAGCGCTGACTCTGATAATGGCTCATACTGCGGTAGCAGCCACTATGTACCCGTTGCTATTGGCCATTTACAGTCTTTATGGCGAGGGTGACAAACCGACTAAATTTGGCAAAGGTTTGTTCATAGGAATGGCTTACGTTTGTGGCGCAGGAAGTATCATCACACTGCTCGGAGCAGCTAGAGGTATCGTGGCTCTTGGTTTCTTCAAAGAAATGGTGGGAGTAGACACTTCATTCTTTGAACTCACCTATTACATGTTTCCAGTGGGCATATTGATGGTAGCGCTTTTGTGGGTATTTTTCCTAATTTTCTTCAAACCAGAGAAGAAAGTCATCCCTGGACTTCGAGAAAGGGTTGCTGAACTGAGCGCTAATTTAGGGCCAATAACCAAGAAAGAGATCCTAGCTCTAATTATAATCTTTGGAGCCATCACAGTGATGTCTCTCCAGGTTATGGTGCCATCTCTCCAAAAATTAGATAAAACAGCCATCATATTGATATCGACCATCCTGTTTTTCGTAGTAAGGATTCTGGATATTGAAGATCTGGAACTCATCCCGTGGAACATAGTCCTGCTTTTCTCGGGCGCCATGAGCATAGGATTCTGTTTATGGGAAACGGAAGCTGCAAAATGGTTGGCCGTAAACTGGCTGGCGATGTTTAAGGAAGCTCATTGGTTGGTATTCGTCATTGGAATCGCGTTTTTCGTCATGCTTATGACCAACTTCATCATGAACGTTGCAGCTATAGCGATTTCGCTACCGGTGGCATTGGTAATCTCCGGATACCTGGGGGTATCACCGTATGTTGTCATGTATGCATCACTGGTTACAGCTGGTATGCCCTTCCTGTTGTTGGTCGGCGCTGCGCCAAATGCCATTGCCTACGATTCCAAGCAGTTTACCAGTGGGGAATTCTTCTTGTACGGTATTCCAGCAAGTGTAATACTGATGGCTGTAATCGCGTTAGCCACTCTGGTCATATGGCCAATTTTGGGAATGCCCATTCTGGTCCCCAAAACCATGTGATACTCAAGCGTCTTAATTCTTTGTAATGTTCTGAAAGGAACTCATGAATGACACGTAATTCTCTTATTACATTGATCGTCGTGATTTTGTTGGCGCTCGGTTTTAGTGGAGTAAATGCGGCAAGCCAAGCATCATCAACCACAATGTTGATTGTAGAAGGCAAGGTCGTTGATTCAGTTGGCCATCCTGTTGATGACGCCAAAATCATGCCCTACTTAAACGGAAAACCGTTCATCCCTGAAAGCATGGGCGCTCGTGCGGAAAAAGATTTAACAACCGGAAAAAACGGGCTTTTTAACTTTGAACTTCCCATCTCAGGCGAGGCGGCGGATAAAGGATCTCTCTCCATAAAGGTTACTCGTCCCAGCTTTAAACCCTCAGACATGATAACCCTGAAAAAGATCTATGATGAAGGTAAGGATGAAAAGGGAGTCCATCGCTGGGTAACTCATGCGAACATAAAAATGTCAAGAATCCAGGGAGCCGCTTTTTGGATCGCCCTGGTCATCTTTGCAGCGGTCTATGTGTTAATTGCTTTCGAAATCCTTCACAGGACCCTAGCGGCAGCTCTAGGCGCAGCCACACTGCTGTTGATCACCCATACTTTGGGAACTTTTGATGACGCATACAAACTCATCACCTGGGAACAAGCCCTGTTAGTCGTAGACTGGAATGTGGTCTTTTTGCTAATGGGCATGATGATCATAGTTGGCGTGTTAAAATTGTCTGGTGTCTTTCAGTGGCTTGCTTATAAATCGTTTCAGGTCGCTAGAGGCAAGATTTATATGCTCTCTGCCGCCTTGTGTATTGTAACCGCAGTGGCAAGCGCCTTCCTGGATAACGTCACGACAATGCTGCTTCTAACTCCCGTAACGATGGAAATCGCCATGGTGCTTGGCGTATCTCCTTTTGTGTTCCTCATGCCTGAGATACTCGCCTCGAACTTCGGCGGAACAGCAACCCTGATTGGCGATCCACCCAACATCATGATTGGATCATACGCAGGACTTACCTTCAATGATTTCGTCCTCAATCTTGCTCCTGTCGTTGTTATAGTGCTGATAGCCCAGCTTGCTTACAATAAAATTCTTTATGGGAAAGTATATGAAAAAGCTAAAGTGGACGACATACCCAAGCTACTGTCTTTTCTGAAGGAAAAATACAGAATCAATGACAAGCGAATACTCGCCGTGGGAGGGGCGGTTCTTCTTGGAGTGATAGCGCTATTCATACTTCATGGAAAGTTTCACATGGAAGTTAGTGTTGCTGCTCTTTTTGGGGCCGCCTTGATTATCCTGCTTACAAAGACTGACATAGTGGAGCTGTTGGAGAAGGAAGTTGAATGGCCGTCTTTGGTCTTTTTCATCATGCTTTTTATAGTTGTGGGCGGCGCTGAACACACTGGCATTCTTCAGGCAATAGCAGATTGGATATCGGGAGTGTGTCAGGGAAATTTGACCATAGCTATTCTCATCATCTTATGGGTGTCTGGAATAGCATCAGCTATTGTGGACAATATTCCCTATACCGCGACCATGCTTCCAATTGTCGCCTTTCTCAACACTACGATACCTGGAGCCGAATCAGGAGTATTATGGTGGGCGTTGGCTCTTGGGGCTTGTTTTGGAGGTAATGGCACAATCATCGGAGCTTCAGCTAATGTTGTTACAACAGGTATAGCTGAAAAGGCCGGGCACAAGATATCTTTCGGATCTTTTTGCGCTCAGGCCACTCCTATTACTCTGGTGAGCCTTGCCATATCATCCGCTTACCTACTCCTTGTTTACTGATTTAAAAATATTATGACTTGATTAGTAAGGAAAACAACAATAGATTGGAGTTATGAACATTATTGTGAGGAAATGAGCCGGATGCAGTTCATTTTCGCACGTCAACCAGTCGAAACAAGACTTCATTTGTTAGGAGAAAATGATATGACAACAGCCAGAGTCCTCTTGGTCGATGATGAAGCACCATTTATTGAAACACTATCGAAGCGCCTTGTAAAACGAGGGCTCACTGTATCGACAGCGAATAGCGGCCCTGAGGCGTTGCAGAAACTTGGTCTGGGCGAGTCCTTTGATGTGATAATTTTGGATGTTAAAATGCCGGGAATGGACGGCATCGAAACATTAAAAGCCATTAAGAACGTAAACCCCCTTGTTGAAGTGATAATGCTAACGGGACACGCAACCGTAGGGTCAGCCATTGACGGTATGAAACTCGGAGCTCTCGATTACCTGATGAAACCGTGCGATCTTGACTTGTTAATGGCCAAAGTTCAGGAAGCTACAATGAAAAAAATGAAACAAGAAGAGAAAATTAATGAGGCGAGGGCGCTGCATATCGCTCTTCGTCGCGGTGATTGACATCAGCTGCAAACTATTTTTAGCCTAAAAAAGGCTCCTTAATAAGTTTGGATCAATTGTAATTGTCCAACGAAGGAGCCTTTTTATATTACTTGAAACAACCGAATGAAGTCGTTTCAATTCAATTTTGTATCTAGTGTCTTCTGCGTTTGCTGGCCATTGCGCGTCTTGGATACACGATAATTCTTCTCAAGGGGCCTTCACCATAGCTCTTGGTGTAAACTTCCTTGTCGTCAGCCAGTATGAGATGGACGAGTCTGCGTTCGCTTGCAGGCATGGGATTAAGAGATACCGGTTTTAAAGTCTTTTTTGCCTTCATGCTCATCTTTAGAGCTATTTCTTTGAGGTTTTCCTGTTTTCTGCGTCTATAATCCTCAGTGTCAATGATTACCTCGACTTTCGTATTACCCAGATTATCCCTATTGAGAATTTTGTTAAGTAGGTGCTGCAACGCATCCAGGGTTTGCCCCCTCTTGCCGATCAACAAACCAGACTTGTCTCCCTGAATATCAAGATATATGCAGCCATCGGAAAATGCCCCCTTGACTTCTACTTCCACAGGAATCATGTTTAAAATTTCCTGAAGTATTTGACATGCTCTCTCCAAGTCAGGGTGCGTCTCCTGAACCTCCTGCGATTCTCCTATGGCAACGGGCGATTCGACTACCTTGATCTCTTCGGAAGGCTGGGTCTCTTCAGGCTCTGAGCTAGGGGCAGGCCCGAGATCTTCCTCTTCAGCGGCAAGGACCTCTTTGAGGATGTCTCTTCTCTTGACACGGATCTTCGCGTCTCTCTGTCCAACTATCCCGAGAAAACCTCTAGTACTCTCGGCTATTACCTCTATTTCCAGTAGCGCCTCTTCGGTATCCAGTTCCGTGCACGCTTTGGCTATGGCTTCTTTAACGTTCTTGCCTGTAAATTCAAAATAACTCATCTGTTTAGTCACCTTTTAAGGCTAGGCCAACCGATTGGTTATCATTTGTTGACCAATCGACAAAACATTACTGACCAACCAGTAAAGCACTAGACCTGCGGGAAAGCTCAAAAACATATACGTGAAAATGACTGGCATTAGCAACATCATCTTTTTCTGCATCGGATCCCCAGCAGAGGGGGTCATCCACTGTTGCAATACCATAGTGGCGCCCATTAGTATTGGTGTCACATAGTAGGGATCAGGCGCCGCTAGGTCGTTGATGCAAAGGTATATGGAGGGAAAGCAGACAAAAGGAGCTTGCCTAAGTTCGATCGCGTAGGATAATGCTTGATAAAGGGCTATAAAAACTGGAATTTGCAGGAACATCGGCCAGCATGAGCCAAGCGGGTTGACCTTTTGTTCCCTAAACAATTCCATAGTAGCCTTGTTCAAAGCCGCCTTGTCATCCTTGTATTTTTCCTTGAGCTTGGCTATTTGAGGTTGGATATCCTGCATTCGTTTCATAGACTTCATGCTTTTATGAGTCAATGGGATAAACAAGATTTTAATCAAAATGGTAAGTATTATAATATCTATGCCATAGTTGTTGGTTCCTGGAACCTTGATGCCAGCAACCTCAAAGCCGGAGTTGAAAAATCTCAGAACCTTCATAAGATACTCGGCCATTATATTGAGAATTGCATAGTTGCTGAAAAATAATGCCTTGGAAAGATTGTCCCCGGCTTTTGCCAATGCGTCGCTTTGTTTGGGCCCGAGATAAAGCCCCATCCTGGTTTCAACAGGCTGAGACGGCGGCAAATCTATCGAGCCGTACCTGATTAAAATCTCTGCCACGTGGTCTTGAGTGGGCTTGAGCAATGTTACCTTGCTGGCCGGTTTCTGACCAAATGAGAGGGCCTTGAGAAAATAGACTTCACCAAGACCAGCCCATTCAACTTGTCCAGAAAGCTCTTCGTCTCCTTTGATATCCTTGAAGTAATAATCTTTTAAAGTTCCATTCAGGAAGATTTCGGCGCTGTTCCATGCAAATTGTTGAGATTCGTCAAAATAACTCTTTTTCAAAGGAAAGGTCACAAGATAATTTCTTCCCTGATCTGAAGTATTGGTGATCGAATACTCAACATCGATGGCATAGTTGTCAGACTTGAAAACATAAGACTTGGATATAGATAAGCCGTTTGGCGCAGATGCTTTAAAAGTCAGACGATGACTCTCGCCTGCTGACTTCATTGAATAAACAGTCTTTTCATCATCAATCGAATAACCCAGAAAATTGTCCGTAAAGACCTCATTCGCCCTGGTTAGACGAATCGAAACACCGGATGTATCAGGACCTTCTGGAGGATATAGGTTAACAAGATCGCCCGATCCCGGGCTAGTCTTGTAATCCTTGAGCTTGAAGGAAACAATCCGACCACCTACAGTCGAAAGAACTGCCTCATAGATCGGAGTATCTACTGTAATCCTGGTATCTTTTACTGGCCCGGCTGGCACAATGGGCTTCTCTACTGCTTCGGCTGACGGCGCGGAGGTCACAGCAGCGGGTTCAGGCCTATCTGTTGAGGCGCCAGCACTTCGTGAAACGGGTGAGGTCTCGGGTTTGGGAATAGTTTCTCCAGATTTGGAGGGGACTTGAGTCGGAACAGTTGGGGGTGGCTGAAGAAAATACTGAAATCCGACTATAATGAGCACCGACAACACTATTGCCAAGACAAGATTTCTGTCCATCATTACCTTTCTCGATCAGGGCATAAGGTCGAAAACATGAAAAATGCGAACAGCCTCTCCCCTACTCCAATATTAGGGAACAGGATCAAAGCCACAGGGGCCAAAGGGCCTGCATTTGAGAATTCGTCTTACACTCAAGATTCCCCCTTTAAATGGCCCATGCGTTTTTATTGCCTCAATAGCATATTCTGAACATGTAGGATGAAATCGGCATGAGGAGGGAAACAGGGGCGAAAGAAAGACCTGATAGAACCGTACTAAACCTATTAAGAAATACTTCATACCTATACTAAACTTCTAGAGAATATGCTATCAAGTTCTTTGTTGACGTCACCTGAGGTAATAGACCCGGAACCTACCTTGGCGATTATCACAAAATCAATACCTGGTAGCAATTTGAGCCTGTTCAACCGGAAATATTCCCTTAAACGCCTCTTCACCAGGTTCCTCACACAGGCGTTGCCGACCTTTTTCCCCACTACCAAGCCAAGCCTGCTCAGGCCATACACATTCCGGAGAGCCCTGATTTTGAAGTGTGAAGTCTGGCGTGATGACCCGCTTCTCATCACCACTTCAAATTCGTCGGACTTCCTAAGTCTGTAACTCCGGGAAAAACTATGTGAAGTACACCTAGACAGAAAGTCGCTTCCTGCCCTTGGCTCTACGACGATTAAGAACAAGTTGTCCACTTCGGGTTCTCATCCGAACCCTGAAGCCATGTGTCCTTTTTCTCGATAAGTTACTGGGTTGATATGTTCTCTTCACTGTACTTCCCTACCCTTTCCGATTTATCTCTAAAACAGACATCTAAACAAATTCAGTTAATTAAGTCAAGCCATTTCAACTCGCTCGAACTAGAGGTTCAATAATGACATCCAAGACACATGAGAAATAAATTAACAGTACACTAAAGACACTAGTGAAATAATTTCCCACATTCGTCTCAATACACAACCTCCAATGTAAAAAACGATCTGAACGCGCTCGACGCCAAACCTCTCAAAAATCCCAATATAGACGTTCCCACACAAAACAAGCAAAAAAAAAGCCCTATTGAAAGGGCGTGAAAGGTATGGTTTCGTATTATTTTCTGCTTAATTATTAAGCAATTTTGGCGCCAAGCCAAAAACTATTTGTAAAAACATATTTTAGACGAAGAACTTACATGATTCAGATAGATTAAACTGATAGCATGATAATCAATATTATACAAAAAGGACTTTTCTTAAACAATTTTATCTAAAAATATTTGCAATATATTGAATAAAATGGTAATTATCGCTCAACTTTTTCCAGGAGGTCTGATAGTGGCTTATCATCTCATATTCGTTTTCGTTCAGGCTGCGACTCTGGCCGCCTTCATGATTATGTGGAGATTGTGGATCAGGAAAAAATTGACCGCCTCATTCCTCATAGAAGATGAAGACAGGATCACATTTCCTTTCAAATATTTTTCATGGGTACTTTTAGCAGTATTTTTAGTTACTTCGGTGGCACAGACGCATTACGTCTGGATGTCGCATAATTTTGAAAAAAACGCCTTAGCGCTTAAAAATGTCTATCAGATGGCGGAAAAGCACGGGCAGCAGATTGAGGAAACTAAGATGATCGTTGAAAAACTTGCCCGTGAATTGGAACTTAACACCAAAGCTGTAAAATTATTTTCCAAAGATCTTCCTTCGTTAGTTAGATCCTCAAAGATAAACAATGATCTCAAGGTTACCCCGAACGAAGCGGCTGCCAAATCTACACAGCTCAGAGCATCCTTGAATACGGGTTCCTTTGACAAGGAGGCCAAAGCTTCTTCTAAAGAGCGCGTTTCACTTGACAACAAAAACACGTCGGACTCTGAGTCCGTCAGTGAGGAATCAGATTCCGTTCATTCCATGCGTCTGAATAGACGTGGATCAGTTGTGGGTAACGGCCTGAGGGTCCGAAAGTCCCCTGATGAGACTTCGGACGTTGTTGAGACTCTAAGTGCTGGCAAGCTGGTTAAAGTGACAGAAAAGCGTTTTCAAAAGGACCGAGTATGGTTCCGAATCATAACGCCCACCGGAAGAGCGGGATGGGTTGATTTCAACTTTGTCAAACTCGATGGAAACGCTTAGCAATTCGAATTAGCTGGCTGTTGATCCAATAAACGAAAAATCAGCTATATTCTTGAACAGCGAAGAAACCTGTCCAAGAAGGGCTTGCCTGTTGGTCCTTAACTCTGAGTTTTCAACCATCACCATGACACCGTCAAAGAAATTGTCAATTGGAGTCCTTAAATCGGCTATCATCTCGAGGGCTTTTTGGTAATCTCCCGAATAGATTGCTTCGTCGCACTCTTCCTTGATCCCAGAATATGCTTCGAAAAGTAATTTTTCAGCTTCTTCTACAAATTTGGATGGGTCTACCGGTCCGCAATCAACATCTTTAAGAATATTCACAACTCTTTTGAAACCCACCATAATTGCGTCAAAATCTTTCCGCTGTTTCCAAATGTTCAAAGCTTCCACTCTGGCCCTCACATCGACAATGTCGATGAATCCTGCTCTTACAGCGGCTTCAACCACGTCCAGAGAAAAGTCTCTACTCGAATGAAAATTAACAAAACGAGCCTTGAAAAAATCTAGAACCTGCGTCTCTATGTTTTCAATTGGTTCAACAAGTTTGTCTTTGAGGAGTTTTAAAGAATACTGGATTATCTGAGGCAGATTCAAATGCCAGTTCTTGTCGATTAGAATCTGTATAATTGCCAGGGCATGACGCCTTAGGGCATATGGATCTGCTGCTCCAGAGGGTATAAGACCTACTCCAAAGCAACCACAAATCGTATCCATCCTGTCAGCTATTGAGACTACGCTACCAATTGGGCCTTCGGGAAGTGTGTCACCTGCCCGAGAGGGTAGATAGTGTTCTCTGATGGATATGGCAATATCTTCATCCTCACCATCCATCCTAGCGTAATAACTACCTATTATTCCCTGAAGCTCGGGGAATTCATAAACGATCCCTGTTTCAAGGTCACATTTACACAATAGTGTTGCTCTTTGGATTTTTGTAACCAGCTCGGGAACAAGCTGCTCAGCCAAAAGCCTTGCAATTGCGTTAAACCGCTCAACTTTCTCGTAGGCAGTCCCTAACCGTGAATGGAAAACAACGCCTTTCAAAGCGTCCAATCTACTTACAAGCGGTGTTTTTCGGTCTTCCTTGAAGTAAAACCTGGCATCCTCGAGTCGAGCCTTGAGAACTCTCTGATGTCCCCTGATTGAGACAGAGACATCTTTGACCGGTGTATTATTCACTGCAATAAAACGATTGGTAATCCTGCCGTTCTGATCTTGAACAGAAAAATAACGTTGATGCTTTTTCATGCATGTTATTAGGATCGAAGCCGGCAGTTCAAGAAATTCCTCTGCGAACTGACCCATAATAGGATATGGACTCTCAACCAGAAATGTAACTTCATCCAGGAGGTCCTGGTCATTCAAAACCTTAAGGCCGTTATCCAGCGCAATATTATTGATTTTTTCTTCGATCATGGATTTTCGTTTCTCCGGATCCAATTCGATACCTTGCGCCGTCAATTCGGCTTTTAATGAATTGAAATCCTTGACCGAAAAGAATTCAGGGGAAATGAACCTATGCCCGAAACTCCGATTACCACTTTGGATACCGGCAAACGTGAAAGAAACCACACTACCGTTTAGAATTGCCAAGATCCAATGAATAGGCCGGACGAAGCGCTCATCCATCCCCATCCACCGCATTGTTTTTGGAAAGGATATCCTCTCAAAGATGCCCGGGAGGGCTTCTGCTAAAGCTTGTGAAGTGGGCCGCCCTTCTTCGACTCTTTTGACGGCAATCTGATTTCCTTTTGGACCGTCAACCACCGACAAATCTGAAACTTCCACACCCTGACTTTTTGCAAAACCTATAGCGGCTTTTGTGGGCGCGCCATTGGAATCAAAGGCTTGTGAAACCGGTGGGCCTGTTTTCACAATTTCTCTGGATGATTGCATCTGGGCGACATCACAGATTGTGATACCCAATCTACGAGGGGTGGCGAACGTGTCTACACTACCGAAGGTGATGAAAGAGCTCTCAAGAAAATTCTTCAAAAGCTCCGAGAGAGAATTAAGAGCTGGATTAACATAACTTGCCGGTATTTCTTCGATTCCTATTTCGAGGAGAAACTCGCCTGTCATGGATTTACCTTTTATTTCTGAAACTTGTTCATCAGTGGATAACCCAAAAGTTCTCTTTGGGTGAGGTAGGCTGACGCAGCCTTTCGAGCAAGATTCCTGACTCTGTGTATGTAGGAAGTTCTTTCTGCAACGCTAATTGCGCCCCTGGCGTCAAGAAGATTAAAAACATGAGAACATTTTAGGCAATAATCATAACCGGGTAGAGCCAGAGGCTCTTCAGAATCCAACATCCTCTGGGATTCAGCCTCAAACATGTTGAAAAGTTGGATGAGCATATCTGCATCAGAACGTTCAAAATTATAATAGGATCCTTCGACTTCCGATCTATGGTGTATATCACCGTAGGTCACATCACCGGACCACTTCAGGTCATAAACGCTTTCTACACCCTGAATGAACATGCAAATCCTTTCAATTCCATAAGTCAGCTCCACAGCCACGGGTTTCAAGTCGAAACCACCTGCCTGTTGGAAGTAAGTGAATTGAGTAATTTCCATTCCATCCAGCCAAACTTCCCAGCCAACTCCCCATGCGCCCAGTGTTGGCGATTCCCAATCGTCCTCGACAAAACGTATGTCATGGGCCAACGGGTCTATACCAAAGGCTGAAAGCGATTTTATATAGAGGTCCTGCACGTCGAGAGGCGAGGGTTTTAAAATTACCTGATATTGATAGTAATGTTGCAGCCGGTTTGGGTTTTCGCCATAGCGACCGTCAGTAGGTCTTCTCGAAGGTTCAACATAGGCCACGTTCCACGGTTCAGGGCCGAGAACCCTCAAAAATGTGGCCGGATTCATTGTTCCAGCGCCCTTCTCGAGATCATAGGGTTGCTGAATAACACAACCATAATCCGACCAGTATTTTTCCAGCGAAAATATTAGCTCTTGAAAAGTGAGCATAAACCGCTCCTTTGAATTAATCACACAAACATCATTGAAATTTTGCTTAACCCTATTTTTCTAGCACCACCCTGCGCTTCCGTCAAGATTGACGTAATTTTTCTACTGTTAGAAATATCATACTCAAAGAAAAAACAAATTGGCATCAGCACAGGCCGATTTTTTAGTGACTCGATTGATTTGTTGCGTGAGTGACTGTATACTTTTAAGATTATACACCTTTAATGAGACATGAAAATCTCCTAATCGGAGTTCAATTTATGCCGCGAACATTTGCTTCATTATTATTTACAATAATTTTTGTGGCTTTAGTCCCGTTTGCTCAGGCTCAGGCGCCGCATACCGACCAACTGGAAGACCTTGAAAAGGTTAAGGCTTTAATGGATTCAGGCAGAATTGATGAGTCTATAGAGGCTTTGAGCAAACTCATCGAATCCAACCCCACCCCTTTAACTTACTATTATAGAGGCATGGCCCTTTCTCTAAAGGGATTTCACGGGCTCGCCATCAAGGATTATTCCGAGGCGATTAAAGGTGATCCTGGAAAGTCGGCATATTTTGCCAGGCGAGGAATCTCCAGGCTGAGCCTTGGAGATTATGCAGAAGCCATATCGGATTTAAATAAGGCATTAGAAATCGAGCCATTGAGTTCCTCGGTAATCAGTTTCCGGTCAAGAGCCATGTTGATGACCGGCAGACCTACGCAAGCACTAGAAGATATCAATCGAGCCATACAAATTAGCCCTCATAGCTCAGGATTATTCAAACTGCGAGCTGATATCTTCACCGCATTGGGAAGCTATGAAGACGCTGTTTTGGATTACGACCGAGCCATTCAGATAAACCCAGGCTTTGCCCCCGCTTTCAACAACAGGGGAATAGCGTTGGCCAATCTGAAAAAAATTAAAGAGGCGGTTGATGATCTGAACACGGCCATGGACCTAGCTGCTAGCAAACCATCGGGAATAAAAAATGGAGGTTTCCCTTCAACTCCGTGGTAAATGAGCAATGATGGTCCACAATACGTGTAGATTTGCTTTTTATCGATTCAATAGAAAAATTTCTTGGGCTCAGCACACTTGCTGGACAAGCCAATATCTTTAAGGATAAGCACATGGCGCCCCACACATCAAAGAACGTTGTAATCATAGGTTCAGGAATAGCAGGGCTGACGACCGCCAAATTACTCTGCGAAAACGGCATTAAAGCTACTATCGTAGAGAAATCGTCAGTCTTGGGTGGACATACGAGAAAATGGTCTTGCAAGGCCACCTCCCAATGTCAGGTTTGTAACCGTTGCTCATTGGATGACGTTATGGCCGCTCTTGAAAATTATGGAGTCCAGTATTTGACTGAAAGCGAGTTGGGTAGTGTCGTGCGGGACTCTGCAGGTTATTTAAGAGGGGTCAAGATCTCTACATCAGGATCTGAGGTCGCGGAAGAAATACCCTCTGACGCATTAGCCTTGTGTGTTGGATTCGAAACCTATGATCCCTCAGAAAAACTTCTTTGGGGGTACGGAGCCTTAGACGGTGTAATGACGCTAGCGGATCTAGACTTCGTCTTAGATCAACAACGCCTAAATGATCTTGGCAATGGTTCCGAACAGACCAAAATAGCCTTTTTTCAATGTGTAGGTTCTCGTGACAAATCTGTTGGAGCCAATTACTGCTCCCAATATTGCTGCAAGGCGGCCCTTCGTAGCGCAGTCAAGCTCAAATCTGAAAAACCTCAATGGTCTGTGGCGATTTTTTATATCGATCTACAGGTCTCTGGTAAGTATGCTTCATCGTTGCTTGGAAGAGCTACGGAATCTGGTATCGAGCTGGCTCAAGGAGTTCCAGGAGAGATCTTTCTTGATGAAAACAAGAAGCTTGCAGTGAATATCGAGAAAAATGGAACTAACGCTAGGGAACAATTCGACAAGATAATATTGTCCGTGGGACAGCGTCCAAGCGCATCTACGGCTATACTATCTCAGATCACCGGGGTTGGCCTGAACGAACACGGGTTCTTTGAGAGCAGAACTATCTTTGATCCAAATCGGACGTGTGCCCAGGGCGTTTATCTTGCGGGCGCCTGTGGAGCGCCAATGGATATAGAAACTACAATACTGAACGCATCAGCGGCCGCGTCAGATATCATCTCGGATCTATCCGGCATTCACAAGGGGGCGTAATGGAATCTTCATCAAATCTTACACAACTAACGTCCTTTTTGGAAAAGATTCCGAGCGCACTAGTCCTGGGAAAAGGTTTGACGGCTTCAATCGCAGTTATCGAACTCAAGGGTAAGGGTTTTGAGGTTATCCAGTTAGAATTCGGGCAAGCTCCTGGTGATGAACTCTACTGCTGTTTACCTGGTTTTGACTTTGAAGAATATAAATTGTCCGTTATGCAATCTGTAGGGCAGAGTGAAGTCTACCATTCAGAAAGCATTCCTATGATTGACAGGGACGGAGCCGGCTTCAAAGTAGACATAGCCTCTATACGTGACCGACGTTTTGATGTCTTATTTTTTGCTGGAGGTCTCGCAAATAGACCATGCTCGAATTTGGATCTTGCTCCGTTGGAATTGTTTGGACCAGAAACAAAGTACTCGGGAGAATCAGAAGACGTAGCTTTACTGATGGATTATCCTGAGCCATCTGATTCCGCGGCCGCCATGTCTGCTATAGTTTATGCTCTTGAGAATGCCAAGAATGGAGGGCGCTCGGCCGTAATTCTCGACAACGTTCCCGTAAGGCATTTACAGGGAGAATCACTATACGACTCAGCGAAATCGGCTGGTGTAAAGTTTTACCGTCTCGGCCAGAGTAATCCGAAGATCCAAGATTCTTTTCCATCAGAGGGTGGAAACAGAAAAATCTGGATAACGCTTCAGGACCGTATTGAACAGGGTTCAGACATACAAATCGTTTGTGATCGATTATTTCTGGTCACAGGGCCCGATCAGAAAGGAATTCCTTATCAAATTAATCATTTCCTGGGAGCGGATCTGGATCCGAGTGGCTTTCTGATCTCTGAATCAATCCACTCTAACACGTTCAAGTCATTTAGCGCTGGTGTTTATGCCATTGGAAACTTTACGGGAAATTCCGACTTGTTCCAAATCATGTCGCAGGCCAAGGCAGCTGCGGCATCCGCCAGAGCCTATGCGCTTTTTACCAATACTAAGTCTCGCGAGAATATTCTTTCCATATCCGAAGAGTGCGTCCGCTGCCTGACTTGCTACCGTATCTGTCCTCACATGGCCATTTGGCCAAGTGTGTCCCCATCTCGGTCACAACTCAATTCAATTGGAACGGCATGCTTTGAATGCGGAATTTGCGTCTCAGAGTGTCCCCGGACAGCTATAGATCTGACACATTTTCCCCAAATGGCTTTTTCCAGCTTTATTGAGGATGTCAAGAATCAACCCGACAGAATTGTTGTGTATGGCTGCTCTAGATCGGCTGGTAGAGCTGCTTCACATATCAGCCTTCCACCAGATGTCGTCTTCTTCTCAGTCCCCTGCGCTGGACGAGTTTCAGAGAGCGTCATTTTGGAGACTCTGTCGATTGGCGTGAAAGGACTACTCGTCATTGGTTGCCACCATGGGAATTGCGCGTCGAATAACGGTACCGATTGGGCCTGTGATCGCGTTGAGACAGTAGTGACAAATTTTCTGCTCCCAATGGACATGCAGGGAAAACTCCAATACAAGACTATGGCGCCAAATGAAATCTTGAAGATGGAAAAAATCATTAGGCAATTTGTTAATGAACTGGAAACCGACCCACAGACCAGCAAATATTCATCAAGTTAACAAGGATTATCAGCATAACGCTAGACTGAGAAAATCTGACACGAAAAGACAATTCCCGTTCGGAGAATACGGATGAGTAACACCAAAATTGATAATGAAAAAATGGAATCGAGTTCAGTTAACATCAACCCTATAAATATAGAGGACTGCATGTTGTGCGGACAATGCATTTCCCGATGCTTCTTACATTCGGGGTATCCTGACATGAATCCTCGACGGCTAATCCGTAAGGTCGCGCTTGGTAAGGCTCAAGAAATGGCGGATTCCGAGTTCATTTGGGCATGTACTCTTTGTGGTCGATGCACTACGGACTGTCCCAAGGACCTTAAGATGGACGCTATTATCCGAGAGGTAAGAGGGATAGCATGGACCCAGGACAAAGCCCCTGCTCGCATCAAAGAAGGAATTGAGAAGGGCAAGGAATTTGGAAACAATGTAGGAATGGATGGTGAGGAGTTTGTAGATACGATTCAATGGCTGGCTGAAGAGCTTGAAGACGAAGACATAGAACTCCCAGAAGGAGCCTTGGAAATACCCTTTGACATAACTGACGCGGAAATTTTCTACGTTCCAAACCCCAGGGAATATACTTCAAATCCAAATATGTTTCAGACCTATGCCAAGTTTTTCGCCTACACTGGAGCCAACTGGACCATGTCTTCCAAGGTATTCGACATTACGAACTGGCCCTATTACATGGGAGATCAACAAGACGCTGAAGAACTAATTCGTAGAATGGTTGATGAAACAAGAAATCTGGGAGCAAAGATCCTGCTAAGCACAGAATGTGGCCATGGCTTCAAGATATTGAGGAAAGATGCTGAGAATTGGCTAAATGAAAAATTCGATTTCGAGGTTTTATCTATCGTCGAGCTTGCCCACCGCTACTGGAAACAAGGAATAATAAAGCTTTCCGAAGGTATATTAGATAAGAAGATTACCTATCATGATCCCTGCAACGTTGGCAGAAAAGTCGGAGTCTTCGAAGGTCCACGAGAACTTCTAAAACATGTTTCGTCCAACTTTGTCGAAATGTGGCCCAATCGTAGACATTCTATTTGCTGCGGTGGCGGTGGCAGTGTCGGACAGAATAGCGATATGGGGACCAAAAGACTCGAGCACGCTATTTACAAAAGAGATCAAATCCTGAGAACTGGAGCTGATGTCGTCGCAACATCATGCCAAAACTGCCTTGCTCAGTTAAATGATCTCCAATCCAGATATGAAATGCCCGTCGAGATCAAATCTGTAATAGAACTTGTAGTTGAAGCCATTGAACTCGAACATGAACAGTTGCACGAAGATTAGACTGATCTTCCCAGGTTTGTAAGTCTAAAGCATTCTTGGTAACTCGGATTTCTTTTTGACTATGTCTTGCTCATCTCATGGAAGTTCACCTACCCTTTTGACCCAGATCATAGAAATTAAGTATTGCAGTGCGTCAATTCAAAAACTGGTTCTCATGAAACGAGTTGTCTCTGATAAAATTAAAATTTTTTTTCAAGATCTTACATGAAAGATCACATTCAACAATTTTCAGTACCCCAAGTAGCAAACAGGATATCTCCAAATGGTCATAGACTATATTGAATTGTCTTGGCTTCGGAACATTTTTCAAAAGATCATCAAAAAGTAACACAGAGCCCTAAAAATAAAGTCTTACATTAAGTTTACGCTCTAAAATATTAGAATAAATTATATTTTAAATACATTTTTCTTGACTTTGTCTTCAGTTTGGGATAGGCATCATTAGCATAGTTTGAAGATTCGAGATGTTGGATCTTCAGATCAACGCGGAAAATCCGGTGGATTGTGGGGACAGACCTAGCTCTCTAAAATTAATAGGATTTTGAGTGACAAAGGGTTTAAAAGTTCCGAATGATCACCGATTGGAGGTATGCTTATGGTATCAAGGGGCGCGATGAGGATTCCAAGGTTGATCATAATACTGGTTGTCCTCTTTGGGACAGCAGGCGTAGCTAGCGCTTTGGATAAGCCTTTCAAGTATCCGGTAAAGGTAAATGTATCTGATTCGATTCCCCCGCGTTCCGGGGTGGCTGGCATGGACATGGCCAGTGGTGGTGGAGTCAGTTGGGATGTGGCTGCAGGTCAGTCCAGAGGCGAAATATTCTGCCCGAAGAGGGGGTACAGTTTTGCGATCGGAATGAAACCTTTTTTCACCTCTCTCATTGGCGCATCTAAGGTTTCTAGCCGTGGTGGCGAGGGTTCATTGCTGAGCTTGCATGGTCATTTGCGTCTACCTGATGACAAGACACTGTGGGACTTCTATTCTTATCTGAGGCTGTGGGACAAGGTCGCGGTACGGATCGAGTACGCTCCGTGGTCATGGTCTGGTCCTGGTCATATACCGATTGACGCTAACTTTTCTGGTCTTGCCTTGAAAAGCGGTGACGCGATCCAGTCAGACCTTGGAATCACCACGTTCACTGTTGGAGCAGACTATGACGTGTCTTTCGGTCGAGACCTGGTATTCGGACCAAACGCTGACATGCACGTCATCAAATGGAGTCAACGAGTAGCTAAAGATGGCGGAACGGCCATGGATTTTTCTCAAACGATCTTGCAACCGGCAATCGGCGCTCATATAAGATATGAGCCTACGAACACTGGTTACTTCTCTTGGTTCAAGCCATATTTAGAGGGACGTTTTACTTGGATGAGCTTTGATGGTCTTGGGCTGTCAACTTGGGACGCGTCAGCCGGAATTGCGCCTCCTGTCAGCAGAAATGTTGATGCAGGTTTCCGACTCGGATACAAGCAGTGGAGACTGGATGGAACTAGAAATAGGCTATTTACTGATGTCACCGTTGAAGGCCCATACATGGATTTTGCTCTTCACTTCTAATTCTAAAAGCGCCCCTTAACGACATAATTTGGCAGGATTCTACAATCCTGCCATTTTTGTTTTCCTATAGCCTTGACATACACTGTCAAGAAAAATACAATAATATCAAGAAGACCATTGCTTTAACAATACATAATCTTCAGTAAACTGGAATAAAGACCAATATTTACAGCATGGATAAGTCATCTCATCAATCATTCAGTTTTGTCGTAAGGAAAACAATCAAGAGGCTTGGTAAGAGTCAACTAGCTTTGGCCAAGGCCCTCGATGTTTCTCCAGCATATATATCTCAAGTCTTCTCTGGGAAGAAAAATCCGCCAGACTTGGGCAGGCCTCGGAATCGTAAAACTCTGAGGATTTGGTCGGAATTTTTGGAAATTGATGAAAACGAACTAGTCGATCTTGTCAGGCACGATCTACACAAGGCTCCACTTCCACCCAGCCCCAAGTTTCCCAAAATGCGGACTTTCATGATCAAGAGGCTCCACGCCGGCCAAGTTGATTTGATCAGAGAAATTCGTTTATTGCCATTGCATCCGGCAGAACAGGGCCTGATCCGCACACTTGCCAAAATTTACCTTATTAACCGCAATAGGCTTGACCTTAGGTCGGCGTCCAGCCTCCCCAATTTCGAGGGTTTTGCAAAACGCATGTGCGGTCGTGTTAGTTTTGTAGACAGGGAACTTTTGGGTCATTTTGCTTCCATTGAATTTACTTGGAGTTGGCAGGACGAGAGGGACAAGGTAAATCTACACTCCGATTCCGAGGAAATTAAAAATGGGCTTAATCTGCTCACAGGATTGCGTCACGAATGTTTTCGGGGCAAACGGGGCAAAGGAGTTCCTTTAGTCGGTTATGTTAGTGTGGGAGAAGGCTTTGAGTACTCCGAGAATGGATATTCTTCTGATCGCGGTTTTGAAATTGCCCCAATGCCTCCGGGAGTCGATTCCAGTTTTCTATCGAGGCTATATTGCGTAAAGATAAAGGGAAATTCCTTCGCTGAATTCCTCGGAGACGGGGCGTTGCTGTTTGTTAAGCAGCATTCCTGGGATGAAATAATCGATGGTGATCTGGTCATTCAGAAGGACGTAGTCAGTAAGAGAGCATTCTTACGAAAAATCGAATTTTCAGACGACAATCTCATTCTTAAGTCCATGAGTCCTTTACATAGGAATGTGGTCAAGAAGAAATCCGAGCTGATCCTGTTCGAAAGGGTTCTTGCAGTCGTCTTTTAGGGTAAAAACCATGTATCGGACAATTTTAAGGGTTTTTGTTCTGTTTTTATTTATTTCCTGGACTCTACCATGTCATGCATACGCCGCTACTGCTGAGGCAAGCCAACAGCCAAACTATTCTCAAGGCTTGAGGTACCCCCTTCCGCCTTCCGTTGAGAAAAATGGATTGCTTTTTGCCGGTCAAAAAATTGATCCGAGCCGTCATGATGTCAAGGACAGAATTCTTAAAGAGATAAATTACTTGTTGATGGACCGGCGTTCGCGCGTTATTTCTTGGATCGCCAAGGCCGATTCACTCAGGCCTGTGATATTACCCATTCTGAAGATGTACGATATTCCACCGGAGTTCTTATATCTTGCAGCCATTGAGAGTAGTTATAACGGTAGAGCCCTTTCCTCAGCGGGAGCATACGGCTACTGGCAATTTATGAAGGCTACTGCCATGTCTGGCCCCAGAGGATGCGATCAATATGACTGGAAAACAGACATCAATCATTGGAAAGATGAACGAGCGGATCTGATCAAATCTACGCACTCGGCAGCCAGATATCTGGCATGGATCAACAGGGTTAAAAAGGTGACTCTTCCGGACGGTCAGGAAAAAGAAGGATTTAACGATTGGTTCCTCACGGCTGCGGCCTACAACGCGGGTCCTGCGCGTGTGACCCAAAGGCTCAACGGATTCGGAGTAAATCAGTATTGGGAAACCCCCTTGCCGACCGAGACTGAGAAATATGTGCCAAGATGGATGGCATTGGGGATAATAAGTCAAAACCGGACCTTTTACGGTTTGAAACCCCCAGCACGCCCTGCCGGTACATTTGAATCTGTCCACAAGGTCATTTTAAACAAGGACTTAACTTTCGCGGACATGGCAAAAATGTTGAACACAACGCCCCGCGCGATCTGGCAACTTAACTCAAAGGTAGCTCCTGAAAAGTCCGTGTTTCCTGCGAAAGCAGGACGAACCACTATTCAGCACACAATCCATCTCCCCAAAGGCGCTAAGAAGAAATTCATGACTCAGCTGGCTGCAAGTGGTTATACCAAGAAGCCCAAATAACGATTTGTTTGTAAGGCTAACAGGAGCTTAGCCACTGTCATTGTTTCTGGAGGGTTTCCTGTGTACTATCATCAAGATCTTAGAATCGGCTGTTGCGGTATTTTTGAACGTGGCATTTGACTCAGGCATTAAATAAATGCCGATGCCCTTTTTCAGTTCGAAAACGTCAACATCTATTTTAGCGTCCAAAGCGCCTTCAAGACAATATAAAAATCGCTCAAAGCCTTCCTGGGTATTCAGAACAGAACCCGGCTCAAAAATTAGATGAGTCACTTCAATAGAGTTCATTCTGAGTTTGCTGGTTAATGCGCTTTGGACGACCTTTTGCGGTGAAGTCTGGTTAATGTCTAGCAGCTCTGGAATGCAAACAGCGGCCTTATCGTAAAAAATTTCCTCAACAAAAATGCTTACCTTCATTTTGAATGCCGAGGCTATTCTCGCAAGAGTACCAAGCGTAGGGGATGTTTTATTCAGTTCAATTGAGCTCAAATTAGACGCTGCAATACCAGTCATTGACGCTAGCTGATTCAATGAAAGTTTTCTGCTCTTTCTCTGAGCGCGGATTCGAGCGCCAACATCTATTTCATCTATTTTCATACTCTACTGCTTCCGTCGATTAGTGTCAGTAGCTTAAATAAGCTTTACAACGATTCTGTTAGAATAAAACCGACATCAGATCCCTAATACTGTTTAGTGGAAAAATTTTTACATCTGAAGTCAAACGAAAGAAATTCAGATTAGCCTGCGGCCCTATTATGGTGTCAAATCCTAATCTTATGGCTTCACTGAGTCTCGACTCTGGCCGGGATACTCGTCGAATTTCTCCAGCTAAGCCTATTTCTCCAAAAACGAGAGTGCGTTCACCAATGACTTTGTCGGTAAAAGATGAAATCAGCGCACAGGCTATTGCGAGATCTGATGACGGCTCAGTAGCTCTAATACCCCCTACCACATTGACAAAAATGTCTTGGTCAAAGAAAGCCAGGCCAAGCTTTTTCTCTATCACGGCCACTATAAGGGCCAGTCTCTGGGGATCAGCGCCGATGCATGCACGTCTGCCTTGACCCGGAGTAGGACCCGTGACAAGAGCTTGAACTTCGGCGAGAATCGGTCTAACACCTTCCACCAGCGCTGTGACTACCGAGCCGGAACTTTCCTTCGCCCTTTCGGACAAAAAGAGCTCTGAGGGATTGCTCACTTCCTGAAGCCCCGAATCTCCCATTTCGAAAACGCCAATTTCGTTTGAGGAACCAAAACGATTTTTAACCGCTCTGAGAATTCTATATGGATGGCCTCTTTCACCTTCAAAATACATGACGGTATCAACCATGTGCTCAAGGACTTTCGGTCCAGCGATTGCTCCATCTTTGGTGACATGCCCTATGAGAAAGCAGGCAGATACGCTCTGCTTTATGACATCGATGATGGTCGACGATGTGTGTCGCACCTGCGAGACACTTCCAGGATGCGAATCGAGAGAGCTGGAGAAAATTGATTGAACCGAGTCAAGAACAACGACCGACGCAGTGCTCTTTCTGAGAATTTCAGAAATATTTTCTAGATTATTCTCTACCAGTAAAAAGAAATTTGGTGATTTTATCCCTAGCCTGTCTGCACGCAATTTAATTTGTTCCTGAGATTCTTCTCCTGAGACATAAATAACCTCGTTACCAGAGCAGGCCACAAGTCCTAGCGCCTGCATAAGAAGAGTCGTCTTTCCAATTCCAGGATCACCACCGATTAGAACTACGCTGCGCCTGACAATTCCGCCACCCAACGCTACGTCGAATTCTGCAATTCCAGTACTAATTCTGGGCGTTTGGTCAAAGTTTATCTCACTCAATGGCTTAAGACCCATTGTCGGTTCGGCTGGCTGCCTGGTTTTACTCCGTGAAACAGATTCCGATTTTTCCACAATGGCGTTCCAAGCGCCACAATCGGGACATTTACCCATCCATTTCATCAGGCGTTTGGAACAGTTCTGACATTCAAAAAAAACTTCCGTTTTCACATCAGCCTCACTGCAAAATCCATCTTTTAACCTTCAGTCTATCTTGAAAAGATCATCTTTCGCCAATGCGCAAACCATTATTTTGGGGCACTAATCAGACGCTGGAAATCAGTTAACAATTGTTCTAAACATATATCACATAGCGGAGGAAAAGAAATTGCAGCAACGATATCGATCGCTAAATTCTTGGCTAAAGGAAATGTTTGGCGTGACAGTAAGGAAAGTGTCAATAGACGCGGGCCTAGGCTGTCCGAATCGCCCAGGAGGAACTGGTCCAGGAGGATGTATTTACTGCAACGAAAGAGGTTCTGGCACAGGCGCTAGCGACAAAAACAAAACTATTTCAGAACAATTGGAGCAAGGGATAAGTTTCCTATCTTCAAGGTACAAAACAAGCAAATTCATAGCCTATTTTCAGTCGTACTCGAACACCTATGGAGATCCTGACCATCTGGCCACATTGTATAAGGAAGCCTTGGACTATCCGGGTGTTGTCGGGCTCGCCATTGGAACGAGACCAGACTGTGTCGCAGATAAGACCTTAGACCTTCTTTCAGAATTAAATGAAGACAAACTGATTTGGGTTGAATTGGGACTACAGTCTGCGCACAAAAAGACCCTAGACCTCATCAACCGGGGGCACGACTTCGTGACCTTTGCCAAAACAGCTGAACGTCTCCTCAGAAGAGACATCAATGTCGTTGCACATCTCATTCTTGGTCTTCCTGATGAAGGCATTTCAGACATGATAGTTTCAGCTCGAATGGTATCTGATCTGGGAGTAAACGGCGTCAAGCTCCATCCGTTGTACATCGTTAGGGGGTCTGCGCTTGAACAATTCTATAATGAGGGTCTTTATATTCCTATGACGCTTGCGCAATCGATAAAGGCCACACTAGAAGTGGCAAGTTACATCGCGCCTGGAATTGTGATCCACAGATTGACCTCTGATCCGCACAGACATGAACTTGTGGCTCCTCAATGGATGCTTGATAAACGGTCTGTAAGGACTTTTCTTGAAGCGGAAATGGAAAGAACCAATTTTATCCAGGGGTCTAAATTACAATGATCCCCACGATTTAGCCTGGCATAGAGATGATTTTTCGGAGTGAGGCAACTCCGTTAGCGGCGAACATTGGAAAATGAATCCTATTCTAAAACAAAAATCACTTCAGCCCTAACTCGGTATTCCTGTATCGCGCCCGCCTCACACATCACTGTTTGGTCAACAACTCTCATCCCAGTGATATTTCTGAGGGTTTTGTTGGCGCGCTCGAAAGCGATCTTTACGGCTTCATCAAAGCTGATTGGGGAACCAGCTACTACTTCCGTCACTCGAGCTACTCTTCCAGACATGTCTTCCTCCCTTCAGAATTGCCTCACTGATATAAAACGTAAGAGATATATCATCCAAATGTCAACTGGTAACGATGGCCGTTTTGGAAATCCTGACAGAATTCATCTGGCCTTCATTCGTGGACCCTTGAATTTTAGTGATTTTTTATTTGTTGGCTTGGCCTGAGCGCTCTCATGCTGAGGTCTATTTGATGGAGTTTTACGAGAAGGCCTTACATTCTTTGGTTTTTCCTTGATCAGTTCCTCGGCCTTGACGTTTTCAGCGTCAGTCAAGGGCCTCCAAGTTCCCGTTGGTAACGCGCCCAGGTTAAAGGGACCAAAGGATATTCGCCTCAACTTACGAACAGGGTGGTTAATTCTGAAAAAGATTCTCTTGAGTTCGTTTTTCTTGCCTTCAAACAAGGTTATTTTTATCCATGTGGTAGTTTTCTGCCTGTTAATGACTGTCCAATGTACTTCTCCGAGCCGCTCTCCTTCCCCAAGATTCATCCCTTTCCTGATTAATTTTAGAGAATCATCCTCAGGGACACCCTTAACTTTGACTAAATATGTCCTTGGGATTCTGTTGGACGGATGACTCAATTTTTGGGCCAGGGTCCCGTTGTTGGTCAATATGATGAGTCCCTCTGCGTCAAAATCCAATCTACCAACAGAAAAAATTGGTTTTTGTAATTTCTTGATTATATCCCCGAGACACGATCGACCTTCTGGATCATTCATGGTTGAGACTACAAATCTGGGTTTGTTGAACAAATATATGACTGGCATAGACTCAGGAACGCGAATTAGCTTTCCATCAATTTTTATGTGATCAGATTCCGGATCAGCTAACTGCTCCGGTTCCAGCGTGACCTGGCCGTTCAGCGTGACTCGGCCCTCCCTTATAATTTCCTCAGCTTTACGACGAGAAGCCAAGCCACTATCCCTGATTATCATCTGAATTTTCTTAAGCGCCATTTCATACCTTTGGTCTTCTTAACTTGGAAATCATTAGCTTGTTTGTGAGTTAGCAAAATTGCCCAATCAAATGTCGATTAGGTTGATGATTTTTTCGTCATTTTGCTGTCCGAAAGGTCCTGTTTTAATCATCGATAGCAATGCATTGAATATAATAGCCAATGGGCTCAAAAACTTGACAACAACCTAATTATAGCTCATTTTATTTAAAAGGAATTAAACGATATAGTTGAAGATCATACTACGATTTGTGACGTTGTGCATATAAATTGAACGAGGGGAGCCTTTATTGAATAATATTTATAAAAATTTGGGCCTATGGCTGGTGATCTGTCTAGTCATGATATTCCTATTCCACCTATTTAATCAGACGAAAACTAATCAGAAAGAAATAACATATAGTCAATTTCGCCAGGAATTAGATCAGGGCTCTATTAAATCTGTAAGTTTGCAGGGCTCCAGAATCCGTGGAACCTACGTGGATGGGGGAATTTCATTTAGAACGTTAGCCCCAAATGATGCTGATCTGATCCCTTCCCTTATGAAACACAAAGTTGACATTCAGGTGTTGCCGGAAGACGACAATCCCTGGTATTTAACGGCGTTGATTTCATGGTTGCCGATGATCTTTTTGATCGCCATATTTGTCTTCTTCATGAGACAAATGCAGGCTGGGGGCGGCAAAGCGATGAGTTTTGGTAAGAGCAGGGCAAGACTCATCAGTGAGGATCAGAACAAATTTACTTTTCAGGATGTCGCAGGTGTTGAAGAAGCCAAGGAAGAACTGCAAGAAGTAATAGAATTTCTTCGAGATCCCAAGAAATTCACGAGATTGGGTGGCAAGATACCAAAGGGTGTTTTGCTGATGGGCGCTCCTGGAACTGGTAAGACTCTTCTGGCGAAAGCCGTTGCCGGTGAAGCTGGTGTACCGTTTTTTTCCATTTCCGGGTCGGATTTTGTAGAGATGTTTGTTGGAGTAGGGGCATCCCGGGTTAGGGATTTGTTCATCCAGGGGAAGAAAAACGCTCCTTGCATCATTTTCATAGACGAGATTGACGCTGTTGGAAGACACCGCGGCGCAGGCTTGGGCGGCGGACATGACGAGAGGGAACAGACCCTCAACCAATTACTAGTCGAAATGGACGGCTTTGAAACCAACGAAGGCGTGATCCTCATCAGCGCTACAAATAGACCTGATGTTCTTGATCCGGCTCTACTCAGACCTGGGAGATTTGACAGACAAGTAGTGGTACCTCCGCCTGATGTTAGAGGAAGGCTAGCAATACTGAAAGTGCACACCCGTAAAACTCCCATAAGTGACAAGGTCGAGCTGGAAACCATAAGCCGTGGCACTCCGGGATTTTCAGGCGCAGACTTAGCTAATCTCGTGAATGAGGCAGCGCTGAATGCGGCTCGCCTTAACAAAAACGCCGTGGACATGACCGATTTTGAATATGCAAAAGACAAGGTGCTCATGGGCGTTGAACGCAAAAGTATGGTCATCAGCCTCGAAGAAAGAAAGAATACGGCTTATCATGAGGCAGGACATACCTTTGTGACCAAAATGTTACCCAAAGCAGACCCAATTCACAAGGTTACAATAATACCTCGTGGGCGAGCTTTAGGAGTTACACAACAACTTCCCCTTGATGATCGACACACCTATGACAAAGAATATTTAAGGAGCCAAATAGCTGTCTTAATGGGAGGAAGGGCTGCTGAAGAGATTTTCTTAAACCACATGACAACTGGAGCGGGAAACGACATCGAACGAGCCACTGAACTGGCTAGAAAGATGGTTTGTGAGTGGGGAATGAGTGATAAATTGGGTCCACTTACATTCGGTAGAAAAGAGGAACAGATCTTTCTCGGAAAAGAATTCTCCAGGCACCGTGACTTCTCAGAAGAAACCGCTATCAGCATAGATTCTGAAATCCACAGAACTGTCATGGAGGGCTACCAAGAAGCGAAGAAAATCTTAATGGACAATCAAGATACTGTGAAGCGATTAGCAGAGGTTTTGCTTGAAAGAGAGTCCCTTGACGCTTCTCAGATTCAGGCAATAATTGATGGAAAAACACTCCCAAATCCGGAGGACCATCAGTCCGCATCTATTCCGAAAGAACCTGACAATAGCGCTGGAACTGCGTCTGCTGAATCTGTTTCCACCCCAGTCCAGACGGAGCCTAATCCCGAAAAGGTGTAGATTCCAAGACATATAAACTGATGAGAACTGAATTCAAAACGCCGGTATAATTATCGGCGTCTTTGTGTACAAGGCTGACCTAAGCTGATGGTCTTGAACTTTTTCAATCGTTTCACAGGAGCATTAATTGTTTCATAGCAATAGAACTCTGGTCATGGGCATCATCAATACCACTCCCGATTCCTTTTCTGACGGTGGAATAAACTATGACCCCGATGACGCCATAGCTAGCGGATTGAAAATGCTTGGTGATGGCGCCGACGTACTGGATATAGGTGGAGAATCTACAAGGCCAGGGTCTTCATACGTCAACGTTGACGAGGAACTCAAAAGAGTAATCCCTGTCATCAAGGGAATCAAAGCCCAAGAACCTCACTGCTTCATTTCTATAGACACTAGACGCAGAGCAGTCGCACAAGAGGCCATTAAGCATGGCGCGAGCATAATAAACGATGTGACCGGATTTAGGGATGATCCCAGTTTGATAGATCTGGGCCGAGAGGCGAACACAGGCATGATAATCATGCACATGCTTGGAACACCCCGAGACATGCAGACTAACATTAACTATGACAACTTTCCACAAGATATATATGACTTTTTCGTTGAACGAACAAGAGTCCTGGAGAATTCTGGGATAGATCCTGAAATGATTGTGATCGACCCAGGAATTGGATTTGGAAAGACTTTTGATCAAAACTTGATTCTGCTAAACCGCATTGATTTTTTTTCCACACTTGAAAAGCCTATTTTAATAGGCGCATCCCGGAAGGCGTTTATCGGTAAAATTCTTGACGAATCAGTAGCTGCAAATAGGGGATATGGTACGCTGGCCGCAGTCGCTATGTCAGTAATGAAGGGAGCTGCAATCGTTAGGGTCCACGATGTAAAACCGGCTGTACAAGTTTGCAGGGTTTGCGAAGCAATAATTCGGGAGAAAATAACACCATGATAATCGGAATAGGAATAGATATAACCCCTATAAAAAGATTGGAGAAAATGTTAGCTAGACCATGTAGGGACAAATTTCTAAACAGAGTTTTTACACAAACTGAAATTGCTTACTGTTTCAAATCTCCGAAGCCATTCGAAAAGCTCGCGGGCATTTTTTCGGCTAAAGAGGCCGTTGCAAAAGCGCTTGGATCGGGATTTTCAGAGGGCGTATATCCTAACCGTATATTTATCGAAAGAAACATTTCGGGAGCTCCTTATGTTCGCTTCTCAGAAAAACTAGGCAGCTTGATCGACAAATTAGAGCTAGGTCACGTCCTCTTGTCTATTAGTCACACGGATGAAATGGCTTGCGCGTTTGTCATTGCCCAGAAGAAGCTTGGCTGATTCCCTATCTTGTACTTCTGGAGTTCTATTTGTTTTCGTCGAGTTCCTTTTCCCATTCTTTCCAGAATTTCCTCTCACAAGCGCTTACACAAGCGTAGTACAATCTCCATACGTCCATAGATCCACCCCCACCACGGAACATATATTCTAGACCGTAGCGTTCCTTGCAATCATACAGACACCAATACCTCTCGTCTGTAGCGCCCCTGTCGGACATAGTGTCCACACCCGAAGAATACAGAGCGTTTGCTCCAAGGGACAGGAAAACGCCAACTAAGACGACAATAAAAATGTTTTTGTGTCGATTCATCTTTCGTCTCCCTTCCGTCAGCGTTCTTTGGCTTACGTTGCAATGCAAATAGCTGTCGCACGCTGTTAATACTCATTTGTAAAACATAGATGTTTGTTAAGACATCTAGTTTCTCAAAAAGAGCCATGAACGCGTAAAAAAATCAGATTACCTGGCAGATCATAACCTTCAGATAAGATGTTTCAGGCATTGAAAGCAAACTGGGGTGGTCTGGGCCTTGGCCTAATATTTCTAGGACTCTCAAGCGCCGGGAGGTTTTGAACGAAGCTGACAAAACCACATCCTTGAAATCGTCCAAAGTCAAGTGATGCGAGCATGAGCAGGTCACAAGAATACCACCGCTCTTAAGGCGCATCATCGCTCTTTTGTTTAGATCAAGATAGCCCCTTTTCCCCTCGGCCTGCTTTGATTTACTCTTTATGAACGCTGGTGGGTCAGCAATTATAACGTCCCAACATTGATCATTCTTTTTTAGGAAATCAACGCAATCCGATTTGAGGAATTCCGGGGAAGCTTTGACGTGGTTCAACTCAGCATTCATCCTTGCCAAGTCCAAAGCGCTTGCGGATGAATCTATCGCAGTAACGTTACATGATTTTCTTGCTGCTGAGTTGATTGCCCAGGCGCCCGAATAGCAGAAAAGATCAAGAACCCTGGCATTGGGAACCAGATATTTCATAAAACTCGCTCTGTTGAACTCCTGATCCAGGAAGAAGCCTGTTTTCTGACCATTCGCGACATCCACCGCAAATCTCAACCTATTGAGGGATATTGTGATTGGTTCTGGCAGGTATCCGTAGACCAGCTTCTTATCACGAGGAATTCCTTCCAAATCCCGTACTGGCAAATCATTCCGTATGTAAATGCTCTCAGGTGAGAAAAGATCTATTATAGCCTGGACTATCATGTCCATGAGAAGATCAACGCCGGCTGTTGAACTTTGGATCACATAAACGCCACCATACTTGTCAATTATCAAACCAGGCAACAAATCTGATTCGCCATAGAATAGCCTGTAGGAGTCACTACCATGACAGACATTCAAACGCCTCTGGTTAGCTTCATGAATTCTGCTCCTGACAAATGAGTAATCTATCTGAGTACGATCTCTGGAAACTATTCGAGCTGATATTAAGCTATTTGGATTGACATAAGCCATACC
Organism: uncultured Desulfomonile sp.; assembly: GCA_937930835.1. GTDB lineage: Bacteria > Desulfobacterota > Desulfomonilia > Desulfomonilales > Desulfomonilaceae > CAITZA01. The sequence continues at coordinate 26,491 of CALGLN010000023.1, read as the reverse complement.
GAGGAAATTGTCCGAAAAATCAAAAAGCTCGTGAACCTCGCCTTTATTTAACTGGGAAATTTCAGGAGAGGCTATCTCATTGGAGAAAACCCATAAATGACCTCTTGAAATTCTTTTATCTGAATGTTTTTTTAGTTTTATCAATATCTTGCTTTGCTATTTTAGTTTTCTAACGTTTCTTGGGCTCGATCCTCTCCATTCCATTCATGAGAGGTCTTAAAACCTCTGGTATGGTAACGCTTCCATCAGAATTTTGAAAATTCTCCAGAATAGGAATGAGAATCCTCGGGGATGCAACCGCAGTGTTGTTTAATGTGTGGCAATATTGTGTCTTGTTGTCCGATCCGCGCCATCTTATTTTAAGCCGTCTGGCTTGAAATTCGTGTAAAGTTGAACAGGAATGAGTTTCGGAATACTTCCCCCGGCTGGGCATCCATGTTTCTATTTCGTGTTTCAGAACCTGCCCTTGGCCGATTTCAGCCCCACACGCAAGAGCCACCCTGTATGGAAGCCCTAAGCCCTGCATGATGGTTTCGGCGTTACCGAGAAGTCGAAAATGTTCGCTCCTGGAGATTTCCGGATCATTTACGCAAATCGTCACCTGTTCAACTTTGTTAAATTGATGGAGCCTGTAAAACCCTCGTGTATCACGGCCGTATGAACCCGCTTCTCTCCTGAAACAAGTGGAATAACCACAATATCTTTTGGGCAAATCTTTTTCTTGAAGTATCTCATCCATATGAAATGACACCAGTGATACTTCCGCTGTTCCAATCAGATACAGATCGTCCTTTTCCACAAAAAAAGTATCTTCTTCTCCTAGCGGGAAAAATCCCGTTCCAATCATCGCTTCCCTGCGAACCAGTTGTGGCACGATCATAGGCTGGAACCCCCTTGAATAGAGGGTGTCGAGGGCATATTTGAACAACGCGAATTCAAGCAGAGCGCCTTCATTTTTTAGCACGTACATGCGTGCGCCAGCGAATTTAACAGCCCTAGGCATGTCCAGAATGTCCAGAGACTCGGCAAGTTCAAGATGATCCTTGGGTGTGAAATCAAATTGTGTGGGCTCACCAAATGTTCTGACGAGGATGTTGTCGTCATCTGAATCTCCGTCAGGGACTTCATCCATGGGCGGATTCGGAACCAACAACATCAACTGTTCAAATCGGTCCTCCAAGAGTTTGAGTTCGGGTTCTTTTTCAGCCAGCCCGTCCTTAATGGACCTGACAATTTCAACTGCTTTGTCTTTCTCCTCTCCCCTGAGCTTCGGAATATCCTTGGATATCCTGTTTCTCTCCGCCCTGAGATTTTCTACCTCCGTCCTTAGTGAACGAGTCTTTTCATCAACTTCTAGCAGCTCATCAATGTCCATTTTCATACGCTTCTTGCGTATGCCGTCTTTTACCTTCTCGGGGTTATTTCTAATGAAGGCTATATCAAGCATAAAATTCTCCTGAAAGAAAAAATATCGTTTGAATCAATCCTGCGTTTCTTTAAGCCATCTGGGTCTTTGAGTCTTTGCAATCACCCCTTTGAGACCCTCTGAGGGTTCTGACCAAGTTACTTTCTCCATCATAACAGTGGGTTCCTCAACAGTTTCATTTGTGTCCTTTTTCTGACCAAAATTCTCTTCAATGTATTGCTTTAGCCCGACCTGTTCAGCAGGTAACATGGAGGCGTAGAGTTTTTCAAGCATTTCTCTTTCGGATTTGGTCATGGCCCCACGTCCTATCTTCTTGGAGGCATCCAACCACTTCTTCTGCTTTGGCGTCAATTTTGTATCAGTCAAACTAATTCTCCTTAACTAATGGCTTTTTTCAAAGAATTTAAGCATTCGAGGGCTAGAAAAAACTCCTGGAAATATCATCTCTTCAAACCTATCCAAACTATCAACTAAAATTTGTAACTGCAACACGTTTAATTTCGAGAATACCGGACGTCCAGACCAAAAGTATTGATTTTCAGAGAAAAACCCTGTAGCAATGCCATTTGTTTAATGGATGTTGAATAAAACCGAGAAATGTGGAACTATTCACATCCTGAACTTTCGTAAGGACATGACGAATTTGAAATTTTTCAGAATATTATTCACAATTCTAGCATCGTTGTTAATTTTTGGTTGCGGGTCTGATGAAAAAACACAGACGAAAACATCTGATAAGGCTCCTGGATTAACTGCAAGCTCTTCCCCCCAAATAGACCTAAAACCCTCTTACGGCGACATGATAATCCGGGGCAGCATAGGTGACGCTTCAGTATTGCTACCTGTTCTAGCTTCTGACTCAGCAAGCTCCGACATTAACAGCTTAATTTACAATGGTCTGGTCAAATATGACAAGGACATTAATTTGGTTGGAGAATTGGCTGAAAGATGGGAGATCTCACCGGACAATCTTAAAATCCGTTTCTATCTCAAGAAAAATGTCACCTGGCAGGACGGCGCTCCTTTTACCAGCAAGGACGTTGAATACACTTACAAGGTATATGTTGATCCGAAGACCCCGACAGCCTATGCAACCGATTTCCTGAGGGTAAAGGACTTCCAGGTCATAGACGAGCACACCATTGAGATAAATTACGACAAACCCTATGCGCCGGCGCTTGGATCGTGGGGTCAATCCATCCTTCCGAGCCATTTATTAGAAGGAAAGGATATTACTGAGAGCCCGTTGAAGCGTAATCCGGTCGGAACAGGCCCTTATAAGTTCAAAGAGTGGAAAACTGGCGAAAAGATACTTCTGGAGAGTTATCACAAATACTTTGAAGGCCGACCTTACATCGATCAAGTTTTAACTCGGGTAATACCGGACCTTGCAACCATGTTTTTGGAACTCAAGGCTGATCGGCTCGATCAGATGGGACTTACACCAATACAATATGAACGCCAGACAAACACCGAGTGGTTCAAAGAGCGTTTTAACAAATACAAATATTTGGCTTTCGGCTATTCTTATTTAGGCTACAATCTTCAAGATTGGAGATTCAAGGACAAGAAAGTCAGACAGGCCCTTACCACAGCGATTAACCGTGAGAGCATTGTTCAAGGTGTATTGCTGGGATTGGGAGACGTCGCCAATACACCCTATAAGCCTGACACCTTTTGGTACAATCCCAATGTGAAGAAATTCCCCTATGACCCTGATAAGGCTAAGCGCATGCTGGAAGAAGCTGGGTGGAAAGATACTGATGGTGATGGAATAATTGATAAAGATGGTAAACCCTTTGAATTTACTATTATTACGAACCATGGAAACGACATGAGGAAAAATGCCGCCACGATAATTCAGAAAGACCTTAAAAAAGTCGGCATAGATGTCAAAATCCGTGTCATAGAATGGGCGGCGTTCATCAAAAACTTTATCAACAAACGAAAATTTGAAGCTTGTCTATTGGGTTGGGGAATCGGTATTGATCCTAGTCAGATAGACATATGGAATTCAAAAAAGACCGGAGAGAGTGAACTAAATTTCATAACGTACCAGAATCCTGAAGTTGATCGGTTGCTCGAACTGGGCGTTTCGACTTACAACAGAGAAGAAAGAAAAAAGTATTACGACGAGTTTCAGGAGATAATCGCTGAAGATCAGCCGTATACTTTTCTGTTTGTCCAGTATTCACTTCCTATAATAAGCTCCAGATTTCACGGAATAGAGCCCGCTCCAATCGGTATCGGCTACAACTTTACCGAATGGTTTGTTCCCAAACAACTTCAGAAATATACAATACAACCGTAAACTCCAATGATACTTTACCTGTTTAAACGCATACTCCTGATGATACCTGTGCTGCTTGGCATTACAATCATATCATTTTCAGTGATGAAAATGGCGCCGGGTGACCCCATCAGCTTGATGACCGATCTCAACCCCAATATGAACGAGGAGGCCATAAAGAGAATCCGGGCCCACTATGGTTTGGATCAGCCCTGGCACATCCAATACCTGAAGTGGTTAAAAAACATGATGGCGCTCGACTTCGGAAGGTCATTCGCATCAGACAACAGGCCAGTAGTAGACAAAATACTCGAGAGAATACCTATAACCCTATTAATCAACGTATTATCTATGATTTTCATACTTTCAGCCGCTATCCCCATTGGTGTAATATCTGCCGTTAAGCAAGATTCCTGGTTCGACAGGGGGGCTTCGTTATTCGTTTTTATCGGTTTTGCAGTTCCAACTTTTTGGCTTGCCCTATTAATGATGATATTGTTTGGAGTCAAGCTGGATTGGCTCCCAATATCCGGCTTCAGATCCCTCAACTACACTTCTCTTACTCCATTGGGTCAGATAGTAGATGTGGCAAAGCATTTGGTAATGCCGATCTTTGTTTCGGCATTTGGCGGACTAGCTGGAATGAGCAGATATATGCGATCCAACATGCTGGAGGTAATCAGGCAAGATTACATTACAACCGCTCGTGCAAAGGGCTTAACGGAAAGAGTAGTCATTTTCAGGCACGCGTTGAGAAACGCCTTACTGCCAGTAATAACGATTTTAGGATTGTCAGTTCCTGGATTAATAGGCGGTAGCGTAATTTTTGAAACCATCTTTGCGATTCCTGGAATGGGGCAACTTTTTTATCAATCAGTCATGATGAGAGATTATCCGACTATCATGGGAATTCTTGTTATAGGCGCTGTCCTTACTCTGCTAGGTAATTTGTTAGCAGACTTACTCTATTCGTGGGCTGATCCTCGGATTAGGGTAACAAATTAGTCTCCATGACATTAGCGTGTTAACGTTTCAAAAGAATCGGCGCATGACATTTAAGAGTGAATTTGTGACAAGACTTTCAAAAAATAAGATGGCCATGTCCGGTCTGTTCATAGTTCTCATTCTTTTTTCAACATCTTTATTTGCTAATCACCTTGCCCCCTACCCTCCTTCAGAAATCGACACAACAAGAATTCTTGCCCCTCCGTCTTTGGAACACCCGATGGGAACAGACATTCTTGGACGCGATGTTCTCTCGAGAGTAATTTTCGGTTCCGGTGTTTCGCTCAGTGTTGGTTTCGTGGCTGTGGGAATATCTACATTGATTGGGGTCGTCCTCGGCGCCATTTCGGGTTACTACTCAGGATTAGCTGACCGAATCATCATGCGTTTCGTAGATGTTATGCTCTGTTTCCCTTCATTTTTTCTGATTCTTGCAGTCATAGCATTTGTTGGACCGAGTATTTGGAATATCATGGTGGTAATCGGTGTGACATCGTGGATGGGGGTCACTAGACTAGTGCGAGCCGAGTTTCTCAGCATACGTGAGAGAGATTTCGTGCAAGCTGCGATAGCTCAGGGAGCCTCAGACTTCAGAATAATTTTTCTTCATATTCTTCCCAACGCTATGGCTCCTATTCTGGTTGCCGCCACCTTGGGAGTAGCCTCGGCGGTTCTGGTGGAGTCGGGCCTGTCATTTCTTGGAATAGGCGTTCAGCCTCCTGATCCATCCTGGGGAAATATGCTGACTGAGGGGAAGGATAACATTGAGATCGCTTGGTGGCTCTCTCTTTTCCCCGGATTAGCGATACTGATCACCGTAATGGGCTACAACATGTTAGGTGAGGGAATAAGAGATTCTTTCGATCCAAGATTGAGACGATGACAGTTTTGCCATGAAAAGCTTGGCATGAGCAACTGATCGAACAAACATCAAGGAGATATCCTGAGAAATGGCTTTCAGAATTGGATGGTTTTCCACCGGCAGAGACCCGGCTGCTCGAAATCTTCTTAAAGTGGTACGCGATGACATCATTCACAATGATGTTCCTGCAAATATAGAATGGGTTTTTTGTCACAGGGAGACCGGAGACGCTCCTGCAAATGAAGAATACGTTCAGAGAGAAATGTTCTTTGAAATGGCCGCTGAATTCAACATACCCGTGGCAACGCATTCTCATGTGAAATTCATGCCGGAACTTAGAAAACTAGGAATCCAGAAAAGCGCTAGCGCTGCAGAACCTTCTCCTGAACTCGAAAGATGGAGAAACCTTTACGGCGATGAAGTGGTAAAAACAATAAGGCTTCTCCCGGAAGTTGATGTCATCGTAATGGCTGGCTACATGCTCATAATCGGAGATCCTGAACTTGAATCACTTGACATGATAAATATTCACCCTGCGTTACCTTGGGGCCCCAAAGGAACATGGCAGGAAGTAATCCATCAACTGATAGATCAGAGAGCTGATGAACAAGGAATTATGGTTCATCTTGTTACAAAAGAGTTGGATCGCGGCCCGGTCATTTCTTATTGCCGTTTTCCTATAAATGGGACGGAATGGACTTCTGTCTGGAAAAAATGGGACCAAGAAATCAGTCGTGAATCATCTCGGGATGAAAAAGAGCAACACGGTCTATTCCTAAAAATTCGCCATGAGGGCGAAATAAGAGAACTACCGTTGCTCACAAATGCAATCAGAGAGCTAGCATTAGGCCGAGTATCTGTTAAAGACAAAAAAATATGGATAGCTGGAAATCCATCGCAACATGGAGTTGACCTGACAGAAACAATAGAGGCCTCACTGATAAAAACCAGTGAATGAGCCTTAGTCTGATTAATTACGACCCGAACTCATAGCGCTTCCGAACCTTGAGTCAAAACACAGCTGAAGACCGAATATAAATTATTTCAACAAACACATCAATTGTTTAGGATAGGAGCGGATCAGAAAACCTTAAACGGCTTCTGGCCTCCACCCTTACGGTTCCTCCAAGATTCTGTCGGTCAGCGCAAGAACCAAAGTGAAAATCATATCGAGCTGAAACCAGCGCTCTATGGAACTGTCAAACATTACCGACACGGAAGCCGGAAATTCGCTGTCGCTGAGCCAAAGGACATATGTCACAGGGATCTTGGGAAAAGGATAAAAAGTCATCGATCTGTCGCCGAATGACTCCCTCTCCGCACCAAGTTCAAAACCCCTTGTGACAAAACCATCACCATCAGAACCATATTTCTCTGCAATCGGGGCAGTGTTAAGGGTATGTGGTCCCTGAAAGAATGTCACTCCACCCGCAAGGTCTTTTTCACTGATCTTTTTTGCGTCCAGTGGCCCTCCGTTAGGCGCTACCAGATAGCGGATCAAAAGTATCTGAAACTCCTCTCTGAGAATTCTGTTCGGATTAGGCGATATTTCGGTAATTTGTTCCAATAATGGATCCACCTTGTAGAAAGAATTCAAGAAAGATACTGAAAAACAGCCATCAGGAAATATCTTCACTCCGTCTCGATTTAAAATTTCTTCGATAGGCCGTTTCCTCAAATCCTGCCAGTGATATCTATTAGGAGCTGCGCAACCCATTCCACCTCACAACAAATCATTTCAGAATTTACTCGCTCTGATATCCATCTAAGCGATTGGCCAGAATCAAATGAGATGTTTAACATTCTTGAGCAAGTTTTTCAATTTTCTACTGTATAGTTATTTTAAGGGTTTTTTCAAACCCTATTTTGAAAACAAGCGAGACACATTTTACTAGAGTTCAAACCGTAATTGAAGAAACTTGATTATTTTAATAAATAACTGTTGACAAGTTATTTTTAATTGATAAATTTAGTCAAGTTTAGATGGAGATATCCAGTTGAGATTCAGAGCTACAATAGCAATTGCATTGTGCATAGTCATTCTCGGAACGTCGGCCATTCCCGCGTCCATGATGGCTTGCTGCTGCTCTGCTAAGAAACAGGCTTCCAATTGTGGCTCTTGTCCGTTGCCTGAAGTAAGTAGCGCTGCACCGAGTTGCTGCCAGTCAAAAGGATCAGCGAGTCTTACCGAGCGCACACCCCAAAACCCTCTGTCCAAGTCATGCGGTTTCTCGAAGTCTCAAGCTTCGGTCAAGTGCATGTGTTCATCACAGACTAAAGCTCCAGTTTTGACTGACTTTCGAGCGCCTTCCTGTAGTCAAGACGATTCTAACTCAATTTCTTTGCTCAAAATCGAAACACCCCAAGACTTCCACGACACCTATCACGGTTATTTACTTGCCATTTCTTCCTCCAATATCATTCCGATCTTGCAATCCTGTTCTTTGAGAATTTGAGAACACTCCCGTTCTGATCAGTATTTTCATACCTGACAATAACTGATTTTAATTGGTGAAATGCCGCATTGGCGTCGAGTTTCATCGAGATCAATTGGACCAAATAACGGTTCTGGAGTGTACTAATGACATCAAATTCTAAAATGAAGCAGATTACGTTGGAAAAACTGGATGACTCAGCCTCTAAAGCAACGACTGCGAAAATAAAGCAGATTGCTGTGTTTGCCTTGATCGTATTGGCTGCTGGTGTAGGAGGCTACTTCGTATATGGAATGCTTTCTGGTCCGACCGTGGCATCCAGATTTACCGTAAACAACATGAATTGCCCTGCATGCGTCATTACTGTGAAAGAGGTCACATCGAAGATGCCCGGGGTTTTGGAAACGGACGTTAGTCTTTCATCACAAAGTGTGACTGTCACATTTCAAGAAAATAGGATTAAACCTGAAAATATTGGCCAGGCCATTGCTCATGTAGGATATCAAGTCAAATTGGATGAGGCTTACAATAGAGATTTTGCTGCCAGCAACGGTCTAGTTGTCGCAGGAGTCAATGGAAAGCCAATTTTTTCATCCGACATCAACCTTCCGCTAACAGTCTCACCTGATGAGTTTCGAAAAAGGGATGTCCATGAATCTTTCTTTTCATCTGTGGGAAAAGAACTGATCCTCCAGGCAGCTGACCGTGCCGTAATAGTCGCTCAGCCTTCGGAAGTTGAAGATGAAATCAGGACAATTCTGGAAACACAAACAATGAAAAAAGAAGATTTCACCAAGTGGATCAATGAAAATTTTGGATCCATGGAGAAATTTAAACAAGTTATAGCTCAGCGTCTGGCTATTCAGAAATTTATTGACGAATCAGAGATATCTGAGATTCAAGACCGAGAAATGAGAAAAGACAAGATTTTGGAGATGTTAGGCAATCTCTTAAAAGACGCGGATGTAAAGATATATGACAAAAAGCTCAAAGAGAACATTCACGCCAAAATAGGTCAGGATAACTGGAAAACCTTTTGGCCTCGCATGCTTTCGGTTGAGACTGAATTAAAGAGTCTATTGTTGGGCAGAGGTTCTACGCTCGAAACTCACGCCGCAACCGAAACAGCCGCCCAGAATTGATTGAGATTAAGAACTTATCGAAAGGATTACAACAATGAAGATTATAACAATTAGGAACTTCTCAGGGTTAGCTTGTCGAGTATTCGCAGTTCTCGCTATATTTATGACATTTTCCGTTCAAAAAGTTCAGGCGGGGAATTTCTCGGTCCAGGCTATTGAGGTCCAACCAGTCAACGGAGTATTCGCTTTTCCCGAATCTTCATTTCAGGATGGAAAAGCTAAGCATTTTCAATACAAAGCATCTCCAAATCTTTGGATAAGGTTTTTCATCGTAAAAAGCCTCGATGGAAAAATCAGAGCAGCGTTTGATGCATGTGATGTTTGCTTTAGCGCCAAGAAGGGCTATGTGCAACAGGGTCAAAACATGATTTGCATCAATTGTGGCCTTAAATTCAGGACCGACAAGATAAACGAGACCAGAGGAGGATGTAATCCTTCCCCCCTAACTCGCAAGATACAGAATGGACAGGTTTTGGTTTCACTCAATGACGTTATGTCAGGCGCCAGATTTTTCCAATAAGGGGTATTACTAATGAAACTAAGAACTATAGCGATCAATAATCTCCGACGACGTAAGGCCAAGGTTTTCTTTTTGATCGCCGGATTGATGATTGGTGTAAGCGCTGTTGTGGCTCTTATGACAACCACACGAATTCTGGCGGAAGACATCGCTCACAAGATGGACGAATTTGGCGCAAACATCATAATTACACCCAAATCTGAAGGGCTATCATTGACATACGGAGGCTTGAGCCTCGGAGGCTTTTCTTTTGATGTCAGGGAAATCCATCAGGAAGAACTGGCCAAGATCAAAACCATCGAGAATGCGGCAAACATAAGGATAGTAAGCCCGAAGGTTTTTGGGGTATTTGAAAGCGCTTCCCAGAAAGTATTAGCTGTGGGGGTAGATTTCAATTCGGAGTTAGCTCTCAAGAAATGGTGGAAGATCGAAGGAAAGGCTCCAGAAACTGATTCTCAGATATTGCTCGGGCATGACGTTGCGGCAAAGTTAGGTTTGTCAAACGACTCAGAAATCGAAATAAAAGGTCGACTTTTTAAGGTTTCGGGAATACTTGATACAACGGGATCGCAGGATGATAGCCTTGTTTTCATGAAATTGCCGCTAGCTCAAGAGTTATTTGGCAAAGAGGGCCAGGTCGGTATGGTTGAGATTGCAGCCTTATGTAAAAACTGTCCTATAAGCGAGCTAGTAAGTCAGCTCACCAAAGCGTTGCCGACAGCAAAGGTAACCGCAGTTCAACAGGTTGTAGAAGGTCGCATGGACACGCTACACAACTTCCAGAATTTCTCGTTAGGAGTTTCAGGACTGATACTTCTGGTCGGTGGCATGGTTGTTTTCGTAACCATGATGAGCAGCGTGAATGAGCGAACCAGGGAAATAGGCATATTCAGCGCCATAGGTTTCAGAAGCTCTCACATAATGAAGATAATATTGCTCGAAGCGTTGGTCGTGTCACTATGCGCCGGAGTCCTTGGCTATCTGACTGGTATAGGAGTGACTTGGGGATTGTTGTCATTCCTCTCTGAGCACAGACCTCATATGACTCTTGATCCTTATGTAGCCATAGGATCGGTCGTCTTGGCTATCTTTCTTGGCCTAGTGGCTTCTTTTCAGCCAGCCAGGGCAGCTGCTGCCATGGACCCCAATGAAGCGCTTCGCACACTTTAGGAGTAAATAAAATGAGTTATATACAAGCAGTTCAGGTTGGCAAAGACTTCGGGGATGGTGACGCCAAAGTCACTGCGGTGAGAAACATTGATTTGTGCATAGAGCAAGGCTCGTTCATATCGATCATGGGAGAATCCGGATCGGGAAAAAGCACTTTGTTAGCTATGCTCGGTGGACTTTTGAGTCCGTCTCGAGGTCAAATAATAATAGAGGGAATAGATCTATATTCTCTGAGCAGAACGAAGCTTGCTGACTTTCGTCGCGAATTTATGGGGTTCATTTTTCAGTCCTTCCAGCTTGTTCCCTATCTGAGTGTATTGGAAAACGTTCAGCTCCCATTGGCTGTAACTCATCATACGGAAGAAACACAAAAAGAGTTGGCCCTGTCGGCGTTGGACAAGGTAGGCCTTAAGGAAAAAGCGCACCGATTACCGAACCAGATATCCGGCGGAGAACAGGAACGTGTTGCCATAGCTCGGGCCGTAGTTAATGAACCCCCTATCCTTTTTGCAGATGAACCTACTGGAAATCTGGATTCTCGGAATTCTTCAGAGGTCATGAAACTTTTGACGAAACTTAACTCAGAGGGACAAACAATAGTCATGGTCACTCATAGCCGAAAAAACGCTGAATATGGACAAAGAATCATAGAGGTGGCGGACGGCAGATTGGCTGATCCTCCGGCGATCAGAGCCGCTTGCTAGTCAGGTTTGCGCAAAAACCGGTTTAGGGATAGCGTCGAGGTAACTATGATGGAATCCGAAAAGCAGTTGATCCCTGGAATGATCAGAAAATATGGATGGCTTTTGGCGATCGTTGCGATTGCTTTTGTAGCTGGCTACTTTGCGGCTAATTTCCAAAAAGACTTTGCAGGTGGCACGATAGCCCAACTGCCTCCATCTCAATCTGACCACGACCACAACTCAATCAGCGAGGTAGTTTCCAAGACTTGGACGTGTTCGATGCATCCCCAAATCCGGCTTCCAAATCCAGGGAAATGTCCAATATGCTTCATGGACCTAATTCCTTTGGAAAGCGATAAGGATTCTGGATTAGAAAAAAATTCGCTTCAAATAACCATGTCTGAGAATGCAGCCAGATTGGCTCAAATTCAAACTTCACCTGTGATCAAGGCATTTGCCAAATATCAGATCTCGATGATCGGGATGGTTTTTGAAGACGAAACAAGAGTGGCGGCTCTAACTTCACGGATTGAAGGTCGTCTAGATGATGTGTACGTAAATTTCACTGGGGTTCGCGTAAACAAAGGGGACCCCATGGTAAAGATCTGGAGCCCCACACTAATTCGTGGTCAGGTGGAACTTTTCGAGACTCTACGAGGAGTTTCCAGAAATGAAGAAGTCGTAAAAGGAGCAGAAGAAAAACTTATCCAGTATGGACTTACGCAAGAGCAGATTGAAGAAATAAAGGCGAACAATAAACCCCTGCTCAATTTGACTTTGCTGGCGCCTATAAGTGGCATCGTAACGAAGAAAAATGCGCTACTAGGCCAGTTTGTTCGAGAAGGTATGGAAATGTTTATTATTAATGACCTCTCGCACGTTTGGGTTAAGCTAGACGCCTATGAGTCGGACATGCCATGGATTCGCTATGGACAGGACGTGACATTCACGGCATCCGCTGTTCCAGGTAAAGTTTTTAAGGGTAAGGTTCTATTTATAGATCCTGTTCTTGACACTAAAACACGCTCTGTAAAAATTAGAGTTGAAGCGGAAAATCCTGATTTGTTGCTCAAACCCGGTATGTTCGTAAGCGCTCTATTGGAGGCCGAGCTTGACAAAGATCTAAAAGTCGTTAAAACAGATTGGACTGGAAAATACGTTTGCCCCATTCATCCACGCGATCAAGCAAGCCCAATCCCGGGAACATGTCCAGATAGCAAGATGCCGTTGAGGCAGGTCTCAGAATTTGGGTATTCCGACAATCCAAATCCTGAGCCACCATTGTTAATTCCCATCTCCGCTCCCCTTATTACCGGTAAACGCGCAATTGTTTTTGTTCAGAAAAGCGGTGCGCATACGCCCACCTATGAACTACGTGAAATAACTCTGGGCCCGAAAACAAGCTCTCATTATGTTGTCCTGAGCGGTTTGTCTGAAGGCGAAAAGGTGGTGACCAAAGGGGCATTCAAGCTCGATAGCGCCATGCAAATCAGCGCAAGACCCAGTATGATGAATGAGTCCGATCGTGCAACACCAAACAAGTCTGATTCTCACGCAGAAGAAGAACTGATTGAACGCATTGAGGTCACAGACAGTTTCAGGGAAGAACTCAATTCAGTAATAAACCATTATTTAAAGCTCAAGGAAGCCGTAGTTGAGGATGATGTCAACCTGGCTTCCGAAGAGTTGAAAAGTTTAGTTGATTCGGCCAGAAAAATATCTCCAAGAAAAGAATCGACCAAAGCCCAGGAATTTTGGCTCACCAACTTTAAACGCGTTTCGGAGACGTCTGGCAGACTATTGGGAACAAACGATATTGAAGCCATGCGTAGGGGGTTCGAGACCATTTCTGAGTCAGTGTCGAGACTTGTGATGGGGTTTGGTCATAACCTGGATTCCAATTTAAAGCTTTATTATTGCCCTATGGCCTTCGATAACGCCGGAGCATACTGGCTTGAAAAAGATGAACAGAAGACTAACCCCTATTTTGGCCGAAAACCTCATAAAGGGCAGGACATGCTTAAATGCGGTGAGCTTCAGGAAACTATAGAGTCCACTTCCGTTGAACCTAAGCCTCAATAACCGAGAGGGAAAAAATGAAATCGGCCAATGATCTTCCAAGCCCGAGCCACGAGCGCAACGAGTCTTTGATATCAAGACTGGTCCGATTCTGGATTCAGAACAAACTGCCGGCTTTCATTCTCTTGGTCCTAGTGGCTTTCTATGGGATTGTAGTGGCCCCATTTGACTGGGAAATTGATTGGCTCCCAAGAAATCCAGTTCCAGTAGACGCCATTCCCGATATTGGTGAAAACCAACAAATAGTATTTACGGTGTGGGAAGGAAGATCACCTAAGGATATTGAAAACCAGATAACCTATCCGCTAACCGTGACTTTGTTGGGAATTCCAGGCGTAAAGGCAGTCAGAAGCAATTCATTTTTTGGCTTTTCGTCAATTTATATAATTTTCAATGAAAATGTTGAATTCTATTGGTCTCGCTCAAGGATTCTTGAAAAAATTAACTCTCTTCCATCAGGCCTTCTTCCGGAGGGTGTCCAACCTACACTAGGACCTGACGCTACTGCTTTGGGCCAAGTATTCCTTTATACAGTCGAAGGAGAAGGTTTTGGGCTTGATGAACTTCGAACCATACAAGACTACTACATACGATATTCATTGCAATCCTCCGGAGGAGTGAGCGAAGTAGCTTCTATTGGGGGTTACGTTAAGGAGTATCAGGTTGATGTAAACCCAGACGCAATGAGGGCTCATGGCGTAACCTTACCTGACGTTTACAACGCAGTTAGAATGTCGAATATAGACGTTGGGGCGGGAGTTCTGGAGCTCAATAGAGTCGAATACACGATACGTGGCCTAGGATTTATAAAATCAGTATCCGATCTGGAAAACAGTGTCGTAAAGGTAAACAATAATGTTCCGCTATTCATCAAGGATGTGGCCACGGTCCAATTAGGGCCAGCAATGCGCCGTGGAGCCTTGGATAAGGAAGGCGCAGAAGTAGTAGGTGGCGTGGTAGTTGTCAGATACGGAGAAAACCCATTACAGGTAATAAAGAATGTAAAAAGCAAGATTGCCGAGATTTCGCCTGGACTACCCTCTAAAACACTTCAAGACGGATCAGTATCACAAGTAAAGATATTGCCTTTCTATGACCGAACCGAACTCATTCATGAAACACTTGAAACCCTTAATAAATCCCTTGTTGAGGAGATTTTTGTCACGATCATAGTTGTAATCGTGATGATGAACCACCTGGTCGGTTCACTTTTAATCTCCTCCGTGCTTCCGTTGGCCGTCCTATTAACCTTTATCGCAATGAAATTGACCGGAATCGACGCTAATATCATGGCTCTATCAGGGATCGCCATTGCCATAGGCGTGATGGTCGACATGGGTATAATTTTGTGCGAAAACATCATCAGAAGATTGGAGGAGGATCAAGATACCTCCAATTTATTGGATGTAATCCACCGCTCCACAATGGAAGTTGGATCCGCAATAATAACTTCCTCTCTTACTACCATAATATCGTTTCTGCCGGTTTTCACATTAACAGGACCGGAAGGCAAATTGTTCAAGCCAGTGGCTTTCACCAAAACGTTTGCCGTGGCCGGATCTCTCATTTTGGCTCTTGCCCTCATCCCCCCTTTAGCTCACATAGTTTTCCGAAAAAGAAATTATAGGCCGCAAACCAGATTGATCACTAATACGCTGATGATCTTGATCGGAGTCTGGCTTTATTTTGGGCTGTCTTACTGGATTGGCATAGCGCTGATTGTTGTTGGAGCCGTCAAAGGAATCAGCTTGTACCTGAGGCCTAATATTCAGGAGAGAATACCATCATTTCTAAATATTCTGGCCCTAATGGCGGTGGTGTTACTTCTCACGAAACATTGGCTGCCTCTCGGACCGGATTTGGGATTCCTAAGAAATCTCATTTTTGTTTCGGGAATGATTTTTGGACTGTTATCCGTAAGAAGAATCCTTACTCATTTCTATGGATCCATTCTGGGATGGAGTCTCAATCATAAGGCCCTTTTCATGATGTTCCCAGCATTGATTGTCATATTTGGGGGGGTCATCTGGCTGGGATTTGACCGAGTTTTTGGTTTTTTCCCGTGGGCGTACGATTCAATTTTTTCTTCATCATTTTCCACGACATCTCGCGAAAATTTCACACATGGGCAGATTAGCCCTATAAAACAAACAAGAGTATGGTCGAATCTTTCGCATACCTTTCCGGGTCTTGGTAAAGAATTCATGCCCGATCTGGATGAAGGATCATTCCTGTTCATGCCGACAACAATGCCGCATGCATCAATTTCGGAGGCTTTAGACGTTATTCAGAAGCAGGACATGGCGATCAGATCTATTCCTGAAGTCACTTCGGTTGTGGGTAAGATAGGTAGAGTTGAAAGCGCTCTAGACCCTGCCCCTATCTCAATGATTGAAACCATCATTAACTATGCCCCCGAATATCAGGTGGATCCTCTTACGGGAGAGAGAATCGTCGACCCTCAAACCGGAAAGCCAATCAGAAACTGGCGACCTCACATCAAGTCTTCAGCAGACATTTGGAAAGAAATCACCGAGGCGGCACGCATGCCCGGAGTAACATCTGCTCCCAAACTTCAACCCATTGCCGCTCGAATTGTAATGCTTCAGAGTGGAATGCGGGCCTCCATGGGGGTAAAAATAAAAGGAAAAAGTATTGAAGATGTGGAAAAGGTAGGTTTCGAAATTGAAAAGTTTTTGAAGGAGGTTCCAGTAATCGACCCGTCCACAGTTGTGGCCGATCGCCTAGTAGGAAATCCTTATTTGGAGTTTGAAATAGACCGTAAGGCCATCGCGCGTTTTGGCCTCCCGATCCAGGATGTTCAGAATCTCATAGAAATAGCAGTTGGTGGAAAAACGATCACCACAACAGTCGAAGGACGAGAAAGGTACCCCGTTCGCGTTCGATATCAGAGAGAGTTAAGGGATTCAATTGAAGCGCTTGAAAAATTTTTGATAACCACGCCGGATGGGACTCAGGTCCCTATAAGTTCGGTAGCCACTTTGAGATATTCACGCGGCCCCATGAGCATTAAGTCAGAGGACACCTTTTTGACGGGATATGTTTTATTCGATAAACGTCCCGGTAATGCCGAAGTTGATGTGGTCAACGCCGCCCAGAGTTATCTTCGCGACCAGATTTCGGCGGGATCCCTGAAGCTACCCGATGGTTCATCCTTTTCATTCGCAGGATCTTATGAAAATCAGGTCAGATCTGAAAAAACTCTGCGAGTTGTCATTCCGATGGCTCTCATGATCATTTTTCTTGTCCTCTATTTCCAATTCCATTCTATTCCCACATCGCTAAATGTTTTCTCCGGTATTTTTGTGGCCTGGTCTGGCGGTTTTATAATGCTTTGGTTATATGCGCAACCAGGGTTTCTGAATTTTGAAGTTTTCGGAGTTAACATGAGGGATGTTTTTCAGGTGAGACCATACAACCTTAGTGTGGCAGTGTGGGTGGGCTTCCTGGCTCTTTTTGGAGTGGCGACAAATGATGGAGTAATCTATTCTACTTATCTTGATCAGGTATTCAGGAATAACTCTTTCAAGTCCGTATCAGAAATCAGACAAGCAGTAATTGAGGCTGGTTGCAGAAGAGTCAGGCCAGCTCTCATGACTACCGCTACAACTATCCTAGCATTGATCCCAGTCCTAACCTCCAAGGGAAAGGGATCGGATGTAATGGCTCCAATGGCCATCCCCTGCTTTGGCGGAATGGCCATCGATATAATTACAATTTTTGTAGTTCCAACCATTTATTGCTGGGGACGAGAAATAAAAATGAAAAGATCCCGGAATCCAAAATCATCGTAGTAAATAAAAAGAAAGGAATCATGAATGAGAAGCTCAGCCTTCAGAATTTCCATTTTAGGAGCAATCGTGGCAATTTCCGTTACCCTGTCGGCGGGAAATGCGTTTACTCAAAACTTACCAGAGCTGCCAGACGGATCAAGAATAGATCTGTCCAAGCCGTGCCCCGTCTGCGGAATGAAAATAGTTCAGGAGGCAGGCGCCTCGGCAGCAATTGTATTTAAGAATGGTACTGTGGTGGCGTTTGACGCTAGCAGTGATTTTTTCAAGTATGCGCTTGATCCTCAAAAATACGCTTATTCTGCCTCTGACATAAAATCCATTTTTATTAAGGAATACAACAGCAACAAATTTCTAAACGCTCGAGATAGTTATTATGTGGTCCTCATAGACACCTCAACAGACATGGGACCTGAAATCAGAGCCTTCTCGGACAAGGCTCACGCCGATCAGCAATCTGCTCAGATTGCAGGATCTCGAGTTCTCCGATACGGCGAGGTTAGTTTGTCTGACCTACAACCCAAAAAGAAGATGTTAAAGATGAAACGGCCGTCCGGTGATGAAACGAAACACAGCGCCCCTCACTCTGGTCATTAGCGAGGAGACAAACGACACTGGATCTTTAGATTGTTGACGCCATTTTCATTGCTTGCGCCATCGCTTATATTAGGATAAGTATTGTTTGCTCATTGCAGTCAAATAGCGCAATAATGAATCGATATGCGCTAATAATGGTTCAATATTATGGTGTTTTCGTTACAAAAACGGTTTCTGTTGTTTCTGCTCCTACCGGTCGCAATCATAGTAACTTCTTTTGGTTTTGCGGGTTTTGTTTATTCACGAGGCTACCTGCTTGATCAATGGCTCATATCGGTTCAATTACAGCTGGAACAGGCTGCTCATGAAATCAACATGAGCCTTGAACAAAAACTGGAATTGATTACTCTGATATCAAAGGCTGACGAAGCGCCCAACAGAGATATTACGCAGGCTTTTCTCATACAGGAGCTTTTGGAAAAACCTGGGGTGCGATTCGTCGATGTAGTAAGCTCCGAGGTGGGGAACGGTTCGGGGGATGGAAAGGCTCCTCTGGCTGATGATTTTGGAGCAGGCGTGGTAGAGGGTCTTTATACTATGGAGGTATGCGGAGAATTTGGGTTTTGCGCTCCGATACTTGATCCCAATGCCCTCGACCGATCACTAAAGATAATACGCATCCTTAAGTCTGATTCAGACAAGGTTTCTAATAGACTGATTGTCCGAATCAGTTTTGATTCTTTCCTGGAACCTATCAAACAGATGGGGTTGATGGGAGGTGGAACGGCGTGGCTCATTACGAGCACTGGACAGTTTCTGGCCTCAACGGACAAGGCTCACGCTAACAGAAAGAAACTTGGGGACACGGGGGATCTACTTGAAAAAAACCTTCTGAAGGAGATTCGAAACAAGCCTTATGGCAAAGTATTCAGCGACAGTAAATTCATGAGCCCGCCTGAGATAGTTGCGGGCTTTTACAAAATTCCTTCAATCAATTGGTATGTAGTCCTTTTGTCCCGTGGTAGAGTGATTCTTGAGCCAATCATCAGATTCCGAACGTACTATGCGCTGGCTGGATTGCTGGCCTTGGGTATGATCCTGCTGCTAATCCGTATCACGACTCGTTCTGTGGCGCAGTCTATAAGCGAAATTTCTTCAGCTGCTATTCGCGTCCAAGATGGTGATTATTCAAAGAAACTTCCTGAAACCAGGTCAGATGAAATTGGACAGCTCACCAGAAGCTTCAACGGCATGATCGATGGATTGAAGGAACGTGATCTTATAGAACAAACATTTGGTCGGTACGTCGACAAAAAAATTGCCCAGGAGTTGATGAGTCGTCCCGAGGCGCTAAGGCTCGGAGGCGAAAAAGGTGTAGTTACTATAATGATGTCTGATCTCCGGGATTTCACGGTAATGAGCGAAAAACTTCCCCCGGAAGTCGTAATCAAAATGCTCAACCGCTATTTTTCTCGAATGATTGAAGTAATCGAGAGATATCGAGGCATAATTGTTGATTTCTATGGTGACTCAATCCTCGTATTCTTCAACGGCGTGGAATCCAGTATTGTGGAAAGAGCTCTGGATGCTGTTAATTGCGCTCTTGACATGCAAGAGGCAATGCGGGATTTTGTCTCCGAAAACTTGGATCGAGGATTACCAAATGTCTCGATGGGAATAGGCATAAACACGGGCGAAGTGGTTATAGGTAACATTGGGACGGAGAGTCGAGCCAAATACGGCATAGTTGGATCGGATGTTAATCTTACAGATCGTATTCAATCTACCGCTAATGCAGGAATGGTGGTAGTATCGGAAACAACTTATAAATTGGTCGAGGGGAAATTTTATGTAGAGCGAGAATTCGAAGTCTGTCTCAAGGGGGTTGAGGAATCAAAGAGGCTCTATGAATTACAAAGACTTAGCGCTCATACTAACTAAACAAGACTTTAGCTTGACATGGGTCGCAAAAGCAGGCCCCATTCACTGATCCAGTAAAAAGTTAATACACTATTGCAGCGTAGCCTACGAAACTAGATCCAGGCATGACATCGTAACTTGTAAAATAGTCTATCAGGAAGCCGCCCTTGGATTCGTGGATTGAGGCGCATGTCATTGCTGAAATGATCGGCCCTGGAGAACAAGTGTTGTGTAATTCTCTGGAATCGTCTAGCACCCCGAGGGCATTCATGGCCAATGCCTTATCTATCAAAGACTTGTCGTTGACGTTTCTTACCCATTCCACAGCCTCTATACCAGTTCCTTTTGGCGAAAAATCATAATTTCTGCCGTAATGTGTGAGATCAGCGGAGCCAAGAAATACCGCAGTCATTTCCCGTTGGTTGATCAAAGCGCACAAGGTTTTAGCAAAAGATTCCGAAGACATGGATGCAGGTGAGTGGGCTGCGATTAGTCTGGATTTCGGAAAGAACCATTTCACAAACGGTAACTGTATTTCTACCGTGTTATCTCCAAAGGTTTCTGGAGCTGCAACGGCTTGCGTTTGCGCCATGATTTCCTTGGCAAAGCGCGCGTCCATCGTCAGATTTCCGAAGGGTGTTTCCCACGCGTCTTCCGTGTAGACTATTGGTGGGTGTCCAGCTGGAAGATGTCCCCCGAAAACTACTGTGATGTCAGGATCGTTATTGGTTGCAAGAGCTTTGAGGACTCTAGCTGCCGGTCTACCTGAAAAATACCAGCCTGCGTGTGGGGCTATACCGGCAATCCATTTCCCGTCTGGAGGATTGTATCCGTTCACGAAATTTCTGATGTCAAATTCGCAGTCTCGAGCTGTGGAGGGATACCAACCCGCCGGCAATACCCTTTTTCTAATTTTCATGACCACGCCCTCGTCCATAAACAATAGACATCAAATATCACACGGGAGCTACATGATCAATTAGTTAGACTCATAATAATCCTGTAGCGACTTCGCTTCAAAACGGGCGCCTCTGCAAATTGATCTGAGTCCCAAAGAGAAAGCATTCGCTCCGGCAAGGGTTGTAAAATAGGCGACATTATGGTTCAAAGCCGCCTGCCTTATGGCAAAAGAGTCTTCAAAAGACTTCTTGTCAGCTGACGTATTCACTACAAGTGATATCTCATTTCTCTTGATGAGATCTATTACGTCACTTTCACCTTCTTCATGAACTTTCGATACTATCGTACTTGGAACCCCTGCTTCTCTCAAAGCAGCCGCGGTCCCCTGAGTGCAAACGAAACTGTACCCGCATTCTTGAATGCGCTTGGCGACTATCACTGCAGCATTTTTATCACGGCCAGCTACACTGAGGAAAACCTTTCCGCCTCTGGGTAATGGGAAATCCGTGCCGTACTGAGCCTTCAAATAAGCTAATCCGAATTCCTTGTCGACACCCATGACTTCACCGGTGGATTTCATTTCGGGTCCAAGCACAACATCAACACCATGAAATTTAATAAAAGGAAACACAGCCTCTTTAACGCTGACATGATCTGGAATGATTTCTTTTGTGAAACCTAGCTCTTTGAGAGACTTACCTGTCATGACTCTTGCGCCTATTTTTGCAAGCGGCCTTCCAATAGCCTTTGAAACAAAAGGTATGGTTCTGGAAGCTCTTGGATTCACTTCGAGAACAAATATTTCTCCATCCTTTAGAGCTAATTGCAGATTCATGAGGCCCTTGACCTTTAGTTCCAGAGCCAGCATTCGAGTGATGCGTCTTATTTCGTCCAGATAAGACCTTCCCAAGCTATAGGGAGGCAATGAGCAGGCTGAATCACCGGAATGAACTCCAGCCTCTTCTATGTGTTCCATGATTCCACCGATGACAACATCCTCACCATCAGACACGGCATCGACATCGATTTCCACCGCGCCCGTTAGATAGCCATCCACCAGAATCGGATGCTCGGGTGAAGCCTTGACAACATGAGTCAAATAACGTTCGAGATCTTCCTTGCCATGCACTATCTCCATAGCTCTACCACCAAGCACGTATGATGGCCTTACAACCAATGGGTATCCGATTCTGCCAGCCACTTCCATTACTTCATCATATGAATGAGCTATGTCGTTAGGAGGCTGATGAAGTCCAAGTGACAGGAGCATTTCCTTGAATCTCTTTCTATCTTCCGCCCGGTCGATCGAGTCCGGTGAAGTTCCTATAATAGGCACACCCGCATTCCACAGAGGAACTGCAAGTTTCAAAGGGGTCTGCCCTCCGAACTGAACAATTACACCATCGGGTTTTTCGTTTTCGACTATCGCTAGAACATCTTCAAGTGTTAGAGGCTCAAAATAAAGCCTATCAGACGTGTCATAGTCCGTACTGACTGTTTCTGGGTTGCAATTAACCATGATGGTTTCAAAACCATCCTCTTTCAGGGCGAACGCTCCATGTACACAACAATAGTCGAATTCTATTCCCTGCCCTATCCTATTGGGCCCTCCTCCAAGGATCATGATCTTTGGTTTCTTTGTAACCCCAGATTCATCCTCATCATCATAGCTCGAATACAAATATGGTGTGTGAGCCTCAAATTCCGCCGCGCAAGTATCTACACGCTTAAAAACGGGCTTGATCTTCATGTCGAAACGTAACTTTCTGATATCTTGCTCATCGCAACCCGTGAGCGCTGCTAATCGCACATCCGAGAACCCCTGTGATTTGACTCTTCTTAGCTCAGCGCCTAGTTCAGGCCCTTTGAGCCAATCTGAAGACGATATTTCGTCTTCCTTTGCAAGAATTTGGCGCATCTGATCAAGAAACCACGGGTCAATGAAAGAGGCCTGGTAGATCTCATCTATTGTGGCCCCTCGCCTAAAAGCATCGGCGATCTGCCACAACCTGTTTGGTGTTGGTTTGGATATGACAGCTAGTATTTCGTCCTTGCTTGCCTGCGCAGGCATGATCGGTTCAAAACCGTATGTGTCTGTCTCCAGTGACCGAATGGCTTTCTGGAAAGATTCCTTGAATGTTCTTCCAATCGCCATGACTTCGCCAACAGATTTCATTTGAGTTCCTAGGCCGTTATCTGCTCCCGGGAATTTCTCAAAAGTAAAACGCGGAATTTTTGTGACAACATAATCGAGGGTCGGCTCGAAGGACGCGGGGGTTTTCAAAGTGATATCATTAGAAATCTCATCAAGAGTGTAACCCACTGCAAGTTTTGCAGCTATTTTTGCTATAGGAAAACCGGTTGCTTTTGAGGCCAGCGCGCTCGAACGACTAACTCTCGGATTCATCTCTATGACTATGACTCGACCTGTTTCTGGATGAACGGCAAACTGTATATTGGATCCACCTGTATCGACTCCTATTTCTCTAATAATCTCAATAGACTGGTCTCTTAATATCTGATATTCTTTGTCAGTAAGCGTCTGAGCTGGCGCCACCGTTATTGAATCCCCTGTGTGAACCCCCATAGGATCAAAGTTTTCAATTGAGCAAATAATTACAACATTGTCTGCTTTATCTCTCATTACCTCCAGTTCAAACTCTTTCCATCCAAGTACTGATTCTTCTATCAGAACTCTATTAACCGGAGACAATTCCAATCCCCAACGAGCAAGCTCTTCAAAATGTTCCTCGCTGTAAGCGATCCCACCGCCGGTGCCACCAAGTGTAAAAGATGGCCTTATTACGTTTGGAAATCCCAATTCTTTGGCAACTTCCCAACATTCTTTCACGGAACTAGCGTACCCGCTCCGGGGAAGATCCATTCCTATATTCTGCATGGCAATCTTGAAAAGATCACGGTCTTCGGCCTTATTTATCGCCTCAATTCCGGCCCCTATAAGCTCTACTCCGTATTTTTCAAGGATGCCGGCCCGATGAAGCTCTACCGCCCGATTGAGAGCTGTTTGTCCACCAATTGTCGGCAGAAGCGCATCAGGTCTCTCCTTGGCGATAATATCTGCCAGTAAGTCGATCTTTAGCGGTTCTATGTATGTGGAATCCGCAAATTCCGGATCTGTCATGATCGTTGCCGGATTGGAATTGACGAGCACTATGCGATAGCCCTCTTCTTTAAGAGCTTTTAGGGCCTGTGTGCCGGAATAGTCGAATTCACAGGCTTGACCAATAATGATAGGGCCTGAACCTATGAGCATAATCGATTTGATATCAGTTCTCTTGGGCATGAAGCTTATCTCTTTTTATTGTGAGTTGTCTGGATTATAGTCTCTTAAACATTTAATTAGGCAAATCTGAATGAATATATGGATGTCGGACGAAAAATTCAAGACAAACTAATTTGTTACAAAATTGTAAGTTCTAGCCTCAGTCACATGAGTCGAGGTTGTTCCTGAATCCACGGGCGCCATTGGTCACGCTGATTGTGAAGCTACGTTGCGGGATTAATTAAGTTGATGTTTAGTCTTAAACGCTTTGTAAATGATATAGCTCCTTATATTCGAGAATCATGGTCAATGGGATGGCCCATGATTTTGATCATGTTCTTCCATTTCACAATCGGTCTTGCGGATGTTTACGTCGCTGGATTCATGGGAACTGAGGTGCTGGCGGCAGTCGGATATGTTGGACAGCTTTATTGGACACTCATGATACTGGCCACTGCGATCTCTGTTGGAACAGTATCTATGGTTTCTCAAGCATATGGGGCAAAATCTCAAGAGGGCGTGAGTAATATCGGAGCGAATTCCTTGACTGTAGGAATAGCTATTTCAGGCTTACTGACCGTACTTGCGCAAGTCTACTGCCACGAAATCATCTCATTAGCAGGAATGCCGCAGGAGATCGGGCCAATTGCCGAAAAGTTCATGCGGATATTCTCCTTGGTCCTGATACCGACGTACTTGATGATTATATCAGGCGGCATTCTTCGTTCGTCCGGCCGTGTTATCATGGCGATGGTTAACAGCTGCCTGGCTTCACTAGCTAATGTTATTGGTGATTTTGTCCTTGGTTTCGGTTTAGGGCCGATACCCGCTCTTGGTTTTGCCGGTATAGCCTGGGCTACGGCAATAGGAACCACACTGGGGATGGTTCTGAATATGTTTCAAATACTTCGAGGGGAATATAGAATAAGGCTTTCACTCATCGGTAGACCAATATTGAGGTGTTTGAAGAACCTGCTAAAACTTGGCATTCCTAGCGCGCTTCAGCAAACTGCTTGGAACGCGGGAACTTTGGTAGTTTATTTTCTCGTGACCAGACTTCAACACGGCGAAATAACGGCTCTAGCAGCTATGACCGCCGGTGTCCGAATAGAAGCAATTATATTCCTGCCTGTTTTTGCCCTGAACATGACAGCTGCGGTGATCACCGGTAACAGGCTGGGAGCCGGAGACCCTCAAGGGGCTAAAAAAGGGGCTAGAGCTACCGCCACCCTGTGCTTTGCCATAATCATAATACCAGCAACACTCATGTTCATATTCGCTCCCGACGTTTCACGCTGGCTAACCGATGACCACTCAGTTTATGAGGAAATGACCCGGTATCTTAGAATCAATATGCTGGGTATGCCATTTATGGCCATCGGCATTTCTCTCTCAGGGGCGCTTCAGGGGTCAGGTGACACTTTCGGAACCATGAGAATAATATTTACAGGTATGTGGTTAATAAGAATACCACTAATACTTTCAGTAATTTATCTCTTGCGCTCCAGTGCCAGTGGCATTTGGTGGTCTATGACCGCGTCCATGATCATAATGTGTGGACTGCTGATCCTTAGGTTTAAAAGTGAGAAATGGATGAAAGCCTCAGTTGATAAACGAACGAATGCAATGCTTTGGCAAGGCTGCCTCAGGACTTCAAAAGTCAAAACTAATGAGGAGTTTAAGTAGTCTTTGATGCGCGGCGTTTCTCGATCAAATGGCAATGAAAGACATTTTCACCCGCGCCTGTAAACAAAAACATATTCCATATCGTTGATATCTATTGATAGATCCCCTCCCCTATTTTCGGCATAGACGAGCCAAGAGGGCTTGCTCTCCTGACAACAAACGATATTGGGGCTGAATTTTCCTGTCTTTGAATCAATCCATGCCATCAGCATCGGATTTTCGAAATGTTCATTGGCTTTCTCATCAGCAATTTTTCTCGCCCTGTCAAAATCCAAATGTCCCTGTGCATATTGAACAGCAATTCTGTTTGGTAACATCTCTTTCTCTAGTGGTATACATGTCGCCATTTCGACCTCCGGACTGAATAAAACAATTTTATTTCTAAAGAACAGGGTAATCACTTAAGTATCGTTGGCAATCCGCAACATTTGATTCCAGAATCAATTTATTCTCTTGACACATTCTTTGAAGGTGCTTTTATAGATGGCACAATTGGGTGCTTTATAATTGTGAGGGAGGAGCTATGTGGTTTGGTATTCAATCCAACCGCAAAGGTGGTTGTGTCAACTTTTTTGAGAAGATTTTGTTGAGTCTTGTTCTTGTTCTACTGGTCTCATTTGCCTCTAAAGACTTGTTTGCTCAACAACTAATAAAGCCAAGACTGTCATCCGAAAACCAGCAGGGATTCGATCTATCGCCATCCAGACCACTGGCTCAACCCGGCACATCTGGACCGCAGTT
>CALGLN010000022.1 GCA_937930835.1 uncultured Desulfomonile sp. | reverse complement strand
GGTTTTTCTGATCGATAGACAAAGTGATTGCCGTTAAGAAAGCCTCTTTGAATAAAGAAAAAATCTGGAAGAATTTCCAAAACACGCATCCGGTTTGTCCCTAAATTTCAATTAGTTTTCCGCGATACTCTGGAGTTCTTCTCGAATTTCCCTCAACCTGTCAAAGTCGTCCTGTGAGAGTCCTTTTTTGCTTTCCGAGAACTTTTTCTTTAGGCGCTGTATTTCGATTTCAAGCTCAGCGGTCAGTTCTAGGGAATCTTTTGTTAGGTCGATATGTTCAACAGGCGGAAGTATTTCTGCAACCTCTCTGCCAAGCTCCAATTGAAGCGTCTCTCTTAGTCGAGGGCTATAGACTTCGAAACCGAATTGTTTTCGGACCTTGTTGGCAAAGGTGTCAACTGACAGGGGTTCACCATGTATCACGAAGACTTTGGGGGCCGGTTTTTGGTCAAAATGGCCAATCCAGTTGAGAAGGTCGGCCTGATCTGCATGAGCTGAGAAACCTCCTATGGTAAAAACTTTTGCACGCACAGCTACCTTTTCTCCGAATATTCGAACTGACTTGGCGCCCTCGACAATCTGCCTACCGGTAGTTCCCTCTCCCTGGAAGCCAACAATCACTAGGCTTGATCCGGGTCGCCAGAGGTTATGCTTGAGATGATGCTTAATCCGCCCTGCTGAGCACATACCGTTTGCGGAAATAATTATGGCTGATCCCTTGAATTCATTTATTTTCATGGATTCTGGGGCAGTTAGGGTCATCTTGAGATTCGGTATGTCGAAGGGGTCTAAGCCCTTGTCGACAATCTTTTGAGCTTCTTCATCAAGATATTTTCTGTTATTGCGAAAAATTTGAGTAGCCCTTATTGCTAAGGGACTATCCAAAAATATTGGAATCTGCGGAATCTTGCCTTCTCGCGAAAATTCACCCAAAACATATATTATCTCTTGTGTTCGTTCCAGGGCAAACGCGGGTATTATCACTTTCTCGTTGTTGGAGACAGCATATTGAATAGCTTGGAGGAATTCAGCCTTGCTGGCTTCAAAACTGCGATGAAGCCTGTTACCGTAAGTTGATTCAATAAACAAATAGTCAGCTGAGCCAATCTTAAAGGGATCCTTGACAATTAACTGGTCCTGTTTTCCGAGATCTCCAGAGAAAACTATCTTGGTTTCTGAGGATCCATTTTTGACCCAAATTTCGACAGCGCATGATCCGAGAACATGACCTGAATTTCTGAGGCGTGCTTCTACTCCAGGCTCCAACTCGATCACCTCGTCAAGCTCTACCGGATGTAAGTATTCGAGGCTCTTTTCGGCGTCAATTTTCGTATAGAGTGGCTGGATAGGAGTCTTGGCTTGGCGTCGGTTCCTGCGAGACTGCCATTCGGCTTCCATTTCTTGAACATGGGCTGAGTCAAGAAGCATTACTCTGCACAACTCAGCGGTGGGTGGAGATGTAATTATTCGTCCACTAAACCCATCTTTGACCAATTTGGGAATTCGGCCGCTATGGTCAATGTGGGCATGAGTGAGTATAACGTTCTTTATTTGTTTGGGGTCATAACCCCAGTCGTACCAATTCTGACGTTCAATTTCTCTACTACCTTGAAAGAGCCCACAATCCACGACAAATTTTGCCCCGCCTGGTGTCTCAATTAGGTAGTTTGAGCCAGTTACGGATCTGGCAGCCCCAAAACATGTAACTTTTATCATTAATCGCCCCTAGTGAATCTTAACAAAAAACAGTGAATTTAGATGGAAATAACGCTGTTCGTCTATCGCCTAAACGCCCCTGTATTTCAGATTTATGGTTAGCGGAAGATCACCCGCCAGCCTTCTGGCAACATCTTCGACCCTTTTTCTGTGGTTGGGATCTCTCACAACTCCCTTTAGGATCAGATCCTTTCCATCAACAACAACTTCGATAGCATTTACAAAGAGGAAAGGGTAGGTAAGCAACCCGGCTTCGATCTTGGCCGCGGCTGAGCGGACTCTGAGAGAAGCCTCTATGTCGGGGTTTTTCTTGTGTTGGAGGTTGAAAAGGGTTTCACAGACAGAATCTACAATTGTTTCTATAGGTTTTTTCTCAGAATCGAAAATTCTGTCATAGTCTTTGGCGCTGCTCCAATTTGATCCAAACATGGCCTTGAAAAACTGCCGTCTGTCTTTGTCTGTTTTTTCAGCTAACCAGCGGGCCGTATCATAATCGACAGATTCTCGAATCATTATTCGCTCGAGCCTCGACTTCAATGGCGCCACAACCCTTATTCTGTATGCGTATGGTATATCAGCCAGGACAATGTGACCGCCTCTACCCATGATAACAACATCATCCCTTACCGCATGCTCAAGAATGATACTGCGCAACAGAGCTCCGAAGCCTCTAAACGACCAATCGAATCTTTCCCAAATCGTCGGGGCGTGTTCATCGAGTCCCTGGGCCCATTTTTCCCACTGTTTGCCATGAGCCCGCATCTCTAAAAGTATTTGTTCCTTATCGATATAATCGTAGTTTAATCTTTCGGCTACCCCGTGGCCTACTTCCCGACCGCCACTACCATATTCTCTTGAAATAGTAAGAATAGACATGCGTCCTCACTCACTGTTACTAATAGCGGGCTATTGATTTTTTGAAGTGTTATCCCTTTTGATCATCAAACGTATCCAGAGCTTGCCCACGACTATTACCAAAACAGCCGTGACAAATTCTACCGCGTACTGAGCATAATTGTTTAATGAAATTAACGGGACAATGGCAGGATCGGTCAGAATCATTTCTGCTCCTACCTTACCTAAGACCGCCGCTCCTATATATATTATTATGGGATATTTATCCATTAATGTGGACAAAAGGTTGCTGGTGAAAATTATCAGCGGAATGCTCAAACCAAGCCCAAAAAGCAACAGGAAGAGACTACCTCCGGAGGCGCCTCCAACTGCCAACATGTTGTCTACAGACATTGTTATGTCGGCGATTACTATAATTCTTATAGCTTGTCCTATCGTGGTAGCCTGTTTTTGACTAGAGTCTTCTGGGGCTCCGGACACGAAGAGCTTTACTGCAATCCCTAATATGAGAGCTCCTCCGACAAGTTTCAGAAAGCTTATTTGAAGAATTTGTGAAACAAAGAACGTTACCAAAACCCTCAAAAGCACTGCAGCGGCAGATCCTAAAAGGATACCATTGCGACGCTGTTCCCTAGGAAGTGATCGAACGGCCATGGCAATAATTACGGCATTATCCCCGGCCAAGATCAAATCAATTATCACTATGCTCAACAAACGCGATAAAAAGTCCAGATCCAATCCAAATCCACTCAAAAGAGTATGGTCCATTCAGCAAGCCTCTCTCAATTTTCATAAAAAACCGTATCTACAAACACGGTAATTCACGCATGGGCCTTCAATTGCGTCTCTTTAGAAAGCGCTGTAAAAAAACTTTGCCAATTTTGTTATTCTAGAAATCTTGATATTCATGCACACAAGAAACAGGTAATCGATAAAGAAAGACCACTTTGCGCATAAACAAGGAAGGGAACTCAATCCAGAGCAAACTTGGCTCTGGATTAAGTTAAGAAAATTCTATTTCTTGGATGCCGCTGCTCGCTTGGAAGCCTTAAGAGGATTAATCTTTTGTTGTTCTTCGACAGACTTTTTCTCTAGATGAGTAGCAAAATTGCAGGATCCTCTCGCCCATTTGGCCGCTGGGTTGGGCGCAACCCTACAGAAGGTTTCTTCGTCTATTTTTATCGTTCTTGAGCAGCCTTCGCATTTATCTATAATAGGCAGACATCTGCCACCGTTGAAATTGCACCCTTTGCCGGTCATGAATCCACATTCTGACCCTTTTCTTACCGTTGAGCATTGCATTGTCTCGTCCTCCAGCATCGTAACGCAGTGTATCTTTAAAACATAACTTCTTATAATATAAATTAATTTAAAAGCAGTCAATGAATTTTGCCACACGCTTGGTTTATTTTTTTAAACACATTGAACGAATACTTGCATATTGTTCAAATAAGGCGCAATTGTAATATATAGCTTAAAAATGGAGGCGGGCAGATGCCGATATATGAATATCATTGTGACAAGTGTAGTAAGGATTTTGAGATGTTAGTTTTTGGATCAGATGAAGTCGTTTGTCCAAAATGTGGTGGCGCAGTTAATCGTATGATGTCATGCTGCAGTTTCAAGAGCGCCGCTGGTGATTTCAAGACTTCTGGATCAGGTAAGTCAGGTTGTTCTGGTTGCACGAGCACTTCGTGCTCCACATGTCATTAAGGCTGAACGGGCAAAGTAGGAATTCCAGGAGGAACATCATGTCTGAGTCAACTAGTTTTCACTTGAGGTTACAGCAGCAGATAGACTGCCAACTGGAAGTAAATGCGCGCCAATCTTTGATTAATTGGGAGTCATTGGGGTGGAATGAAGAGCCTGGGACAGATTCTGACGAGGCGCCTTTGAAATACCTGGCTCTGGTTTTACTGGATGCTCTTGAATCTAAGGCTGTACGAATAAACATTGACAAAGACAACGGCCCGACGGTGTATGCCGACACGACATATACCCTACCCAAAGCTCCGACTAGCTTTATTGCAAGAGGCCTCGAGATCTTACGAGATATCTCCGGAATGGAGGGAGCGAGCTCTAAAGGTAGAATAGCAGTTGGTTTACGCAGTGAAAGTTTGGAAATAGTTATACAAAAAGATGGAGGTCTACATACGATAACCATCTTGTACTGACCTATTAACTGTGACTCGTTGACTACGGATAGCGTGGCCTGAAAAGCCTGCTCCAACGTTGACTCACAAAGAGTTTCTTAACATGTGGTTTGTCATCCGGGGCAGCTAGGTATATGCCCCAAAAGAGCAGAATCGTACTTACCCTACATGTTTCAGCTGAGTTCTTCCTTGGCTTGATCCCAAAGTTTGTCCATTTCTTCTAGTGTTGACTCGTGTATCGATTTGTTACGTGACTTGAGCTTATCCTCGATAAAATGAAAACGATTTTCAAATTTGTCTGAGGATGATGTAAGTGAAGATTCACAGTTTACGGAGAGATGTCTTCCCAGGTTCACAATTGAAAATAGCACGTCACCGAATTCAGCTTTAATTCTATTGTTGTCGCCGATTTCCATTGTCTGTTTGAGTTCATCAAGTTCTTCGTAAACTTTTGCCATAACCTCATGAGGACCTGACCAGTCAAATCCGACCTTTGCAGCTCTAGAAGATAACTTCTGCGCCCTTGAAAGCGCGGGCGCTGAACGTGGGATTCCGTCGAGCAAGGATTTGCGTTGCTTTATCCTTTTTTCGGAGGCCTTAATCTTTACCCAGTTGTCAACGACATCCTGGGAATTATTTACTTTGACGTCCCCAAAAACGTGAGGATGTCTAAGCGTCATTTTTTTTATAACACCCTCGATAACATTATCCACGTTGGAAATTCTGGCCTGTTCCAACATGTAGGCTACGAAGGTCACAAGGAAAATGAGGTCGCCAGTTTCATCAACTATCGCATCGAAATCATTCTGAAAGATTGCATGAACCAGCTCGTGGTATTCTTCCAAAATATAGGGGTGGAAAGTTTCCAAGGTCTGTTTTTTGTCCCACGGGCACCCGTTTTCTGAACGAAGTGCCTTGATGAGTTCCAGCATCCGGCAGAAAGAATTTTCCGTCTTAATCTCGTTTGAACATTCCGACATAAAGTTTATCTCTCTCAGCGCTAAATTATGACATATCGCTAATGTTTCACATTTTGATTCATTTGGTTTAATATATATATTAAAATCGGTGGCGTGACCAGGTTGTGATAGCTACATCAAGCGGATTGGCGAATTAGGAAGGGCTGTCACACGGAGGTTGATTGGTATCTATCGACATAGCGAGTAGCGAGAGAATTCCGAGGCGAGTAAGTTTTGATGATGTTGGCGCATTTCAAGCTCTGGTCGGTGACCTCAACAAAAACATCAAACATGTGGAGAAGTGTCTCAACGTAGAGATTTCTATTAAAGGCAATACTGTTAGTATCTTAGGGGAGCCTAGTCGAGATGAGATCGCGGAAAAACTGCTCAAACAGCTCTACTCTCTAGCCCGCGACGCCTATCCCATTCATCCTGCTGATATTGATCAAGGAGCGAGAGCCCTATTACGGGATCCATCTTCCAAGTTAAAAGATTTATTACGTGAAAATGTCTTCACTTCTTTCGGTAAACGGCCTATTACACCCAAGACCTGGACTCAAAAGGCCTATGTGCAGGCTATTCAATCTAAAGACATCGTTTTTGGAATCGGTCCAGCGGGCACTGGAAAGACTTATCTAGCAATGGCCATGGCTATGGCGTCTTTTTCAAAAAAGCAGTTACGCAGAATTATTCTGACACGCCCTGCTGTTGAGGCCGGCGAAAGGCTAGGCTTCCTCCCTGGAGATCTTTACGAAAAGGTTAATCCATACCTCAGGCCGCTCTACGATGCTCTGCATGACATGATTGATCTTGACAAAGCTTCTAGAATGATTGAAAGAGGAGACATAGAGGTCGCGCCTCTAGCATTTATGAGAGGAAGGACTCTTAATGATTCTTTTGTGATTCTTGATGAGGCCCAGAACACGACTTCAGAACAAATGAAGATGTTTTTGACGCGATTAGGGTATTCTTCCAAGGCCGTAATAACCGGAGACATCACCCAGATCGACCTTCCTGAAGGAACCAAATCGGGATTGGTCGAAGCTAAAGATATTTTAGCTGAAATTGAAGGGATATCATTCATTTTCTTTTCTGAACAGGACGTGGTTCGTCACCCACTGGTTCAGGAAATAATAAGAGCCTACGAAAAGATGGGTAATGGCTCCAGAGGCCGAAAATAGGCTAGATCATGCCTGATTCTAGTGAAAAAAATAAGGGGCAGCAAAAGCCAAGCTCCTCGGAAAAGTTTAGGGAACGTCTCGGATCAGCAAAAAAAGTTGCAGCCCGCAGACTTCCCGCATGGGTTTACAAATTTACTGATGAGAAGTGGCAATTAAGGGCTCTACTCGTAGGGACATCTATAATCGCCGCTTTCATGATGGCTCCTAAGTCGTATCACGTTGGAAACCTTGTCGTGGGAGAGCCTTCTCACGAAACAATAATCTCGCCTATAACATTCAAGGTCATAGATGAGGCGGCTACTAACAAGAATAGGGATGAAGTTCTCCGATCGGCTCCTCCTGTCTATGATTTTGATGAAGAAATGATTCACGATGTTCAGGCTCGTATATCCAGCGCATTCAATTTCATGAAGGAATATCAAACCGCTGAAGAGGAGAATAAAATTAGGGAAGAGGAGAGGAGTCGTGATCCCAAGCCGCAGCCTGAGAATCAAACCGCAAGCTCCAAGCCATTTCAGCCGTTAGATGAAAGCGCACAGAAGGCTAGATTTGAATCCTTACTTGGCTCGAGTGTATCACAACCTTGTTTTGCGGCTCTCAAAGCTGCTGGATTCAACGCCAAGGCGGAGCGGGATCTGCGCTCACTTGTGGTGCCACTGTTATTAAGGGGTGTAGTTCTTAGCAGGGAACTTCTCTTGAGAGACGCCAAGCAAGGCATTCTCATTAAGACTAAGTCTAAAGATAAGCTCGATCCACTCAAGGACCTCTCCACGATTTATGATCTCAAGGAAGCCATAGATCTTATCAATGCCGAAGAAATTGATCCTTCGGATGATTCGTTTCTCAACCAGGCAATAAGAAAAATAGCTACTGATCTCATTAACGTTAACCTCACCTATAACCGTGAAAAGACTCAGGCTTTAAGACAGGAGGCGCTAGCTTCCGTGAAGCCTGTGTACTTTCAGGTATCCAAAGGTGAACAAATAGTCAAAGAGGGTGAACCAGTTAATGAGAGCCATCTGCGAAAACTTCACGGACTCAGAAGAGCTCATCCTGCATATAGCACTTACGTGATTATCGCTGGTTTTTCTCTTTTGTTGATTCTACTGACTAGGGTGAGTTTCTATTTTTCGCAAACGTATCTTGGGCGTAGCAAAGACGCAATTAAGGATGCTCTGTTTTTTTGTATAATCGTGATTGGAGCAATCGTCCTGGTCAAGTTCACCGCCTCGTTGGCCGTAGTGTTTGCGTCCACCGCCAGCTCTGTTAACGCTCGCTCAATAATGTTTGCAGCTCCTATCTCTACAGCGCCTATGTTAGCATCCTTAATGGTCGATCCCAGGATTGCCTTCATCGTGGCTGCTTTAACTTCAATAGTAGCGACCATATCAGTTGAAGGAGACATCTATTTATTTTGCTTCTATTTTATTTCGGGCATCATCGGTCTTCATGGAGTAAGTAAGGTCACCGAAAGGACTCATGTGTTAAGGGCAGGCCTGATCGTGGGCCTGGTTAACATGCTTTCCATTCTTGGTATCAAGATGGCCCTAGGCAATATGAATTCGGTTCAGGACGCTTATGAAATTGGGCTTGGATTTTTAGGCGGAGTGCTTTCAGGACTCCTAGTTTCGGGTTTGGCGCCGCTACTTGAGCCGCTGGGATACACCACCAACATAAAACTTCTTGAGATAGCCAATCTCAATCATCCATTGTTAAAAAGAATGGCTCTGGAAGCTCCAGGAACGTATCATCATTCAATGATTGTCGGGAATTTAGCGGAGGCGGCAGCGGAAGCCATAGGGGCCAACCCGTTGCTGGCCAGAGTTGGGGCGCTTTATCATGACATCGGCAAAATTAGTAAGACAACCAAGCCTACATATTTTATCGAAAATCAGGTCAGAGGCATCAACCCTCATGACCGACTAGAGCCCACTATGAGCGCTCTGATTTTGGTGTCTCACGTGAAAAACGGAGTGGAGAAGGCTAAGGATTACAGGTTGAGTTCTCCAATAGTCGAAATAATTCAGCAACATCACGGGAATAGTCTTATAAAGTTCTTTTATAACAAGGCATTAGAGCGTTCTGAAAAGACCCATCAAGTCATTTCTCAAGAGAAATACCGTTATCCAGGTCCTTTGCCACAAACAAAAGAAGCCGCGCTGGTAATGTTAGCTGATGTGGCTGAAGCTGCGACAAGAACATTGGTAGATCCAAGTCCTGGGAATATACAAAAGAGGGTACAATCCTTGGTAATGGGGCTCTTCAATGATGGGCAACTAGACCAGTCTACCCTGACACTCAAAGATATAAATGCGGTAATTAAATCTCTGGTCCGGGCCCTACAGGGAATCCTTCACTCACGAATTGATTATCCCGCCGAAAATATTGTTCAGGAAAAGCAAAATGGAAATTCTAATCGACAATCAACAGACATCCCTCGAATTGGACATGACAAGTTTGCAGAAGAAAATGGAACTAACGTTAAGAGAGCTGGGATGTAGAGAGTCTACCAAGGTTTCCGTTATCATAGTAGACGCCGGCAGGATGGCTGAACTGAACATGCGGTACAGAGGCAAGCCCGAGCCAACGAATGTCCTGGCTTTTTCTCAATCAGAAGCAAAACTGGTTTCGGCAGAACCCGACATGTTGGGAGATGTCGTAATCTGTGCGGATAGAGTTAGGACGGACGCTGATGATCTAGGTTACTCTTATGATGAAATGACTCTTTATCTCGGCATTCATGGATTGCTTCACCTTGTTGGCTACAGTCACGAATTGCCCTTGGAGGCATCTGATATGGAGAAAAGAGTCGAATTCATTTTTAATAAGCTTAATAGTGTTTGAAAAAATTCAATACTTTCTCATTTTAAAAATCTGAAAGTAATGCTTTAGCTAGTCGACCTTTTCTATTTATAATAAAGGGTAATACTGATTCGTGTGGTGTGGTTTGGTTGGTGATATCAACAAGTTAGAAGCTTGGTCGGGTGAGTTTGAGCTTGATTTGTTGTTACGTTTTTTCTTAGAATGCCCAATGGGAGTGAGGGTCACTTCATTTATGAGGTCGATCCATGAGACCAGTGGTTGTTGTAGTGTTCGTCGCTTTTGTATTGACCGGTTGCTCCAGCTTGAGAAGTTACGTTAACTCGGACCATAAAGAAATTCCTGCCAAGACAAAAAAATTGGTTGATGAATCGGGTGGCGCTAGAGGGAGCGTTACTAATAACTTACCAAAATTGAATGAGTCTGAAAGACTGAAGGTTAGTCACCCCACGAACTTTGAAATTGACCAGTTTGACCAGCTCTAAGTTCTGAAGTCTTCGGAAAATGTTGGAAGATTGATGAGAAAACCAAAAAACAAGCAGGCGATGCTCTCCGGGGCTCAACTGATGTCTCGCGGAGATATTATAACGATGATGGACTCTGGCGCCCCGGTTAAATGTCTTGTCCTTTCGTGTATTGGAGACAGCCAGGGAACGTGTATGGCTACAGTTGAGATTATCGAAGGACCGAAAAAGGGAGAGAGATTAACTGCTTCACTGAGGCCGGAAAAACAATAACTAACAATCGGAATAGTTCTGATTTTCAAGGGGCTCGAAAAAAGTTTTCGAGCCCCTTTCATTTGAAAATTAAGCGATTCCCGTTATTCCAGACTCAGAAAAATTCTTGGCCGCATTAGACAGCATCTTTACATGTTCCATTTCGGCCTTGATGAGCTTGTCGACTTCACCTTTTCCAGCTGGATCTGGAAGCAGTTCTTTCATTCCAAGGAAAAATGCTACTGAGTCCTTTTCAAACTGTATGGCCATGTCCAATACTTCGGAGGGGGTTTTGACTTTTTCGAGTCTGCTTTTGGCTGTTTCTACCGTAAATATGTGAGTGTCAGCCGTGGCCTGCAAGTAACTTTCAGCAAGTCCTTCAGGATCCCAAACGACGTTTGAAATGTCTGAATCGGGGAGCGAAGCTCGAAGAGATTTGAAGGCGTCTATATGACAGGCTTCCATGGCTGCTAGGTCGTCGAAAAGGGCCTTAGCTGTTGGGTCTTGGGCCATTTCAGCTGCTCCTGTGTAAAAATTCTTACCATTCTCTTCGATGCGCACAGCCATCGCGAAAACGTCGTCTGCTGTTCCAAATACAAACATTTTTAGCCTCCTAGCTGTAAAGAAACCAAATCTAAAAACTGATTAACATATATATATAAGTAAATCCAAAACTTCGTAAAAGCAAGATATTAAGCCGGAAAAGCCAGATCCAAAAGTAATCTCGGCGATTCTTATTTTAAAAAAGGTTTTTAAATTGGCCTATATACGTTTAGTCCGATTTTCTCAGACCTTTTAAAAACATACTGATTACCTCCAGTTGATGCAATTATTACGGTTTTACCAGATTTGGACGGTCCGATTTCTTTCGTCAAATCGATCACTACAGTCAAGATGTCACCATCGACATTCATCCTAACATTCTTGAATGAATCCTTTGCTCCTTTTTTCAGAGTTTTCGGAGTTATTTCCCTGTAGATAGTCATGCCGATTCGTTCGTCACGTCCAGGTAATGTCTTGTTACCCTCGGTGGTAGCCACAATATTATTGCGGCCGGACTTCGATGGTCCAAATTCCTTTGAAAGATCGATATGAATTGTTAGTAGGTCTTGCCCTATTTCCAGTTCGACATTTTTCATACGAGGTATAGGTTGCTTGGCTACTTTTTTCTTAGGCTTTTCCGGATCTTTTTCTTTTTGAATATCTTGCCCGGGAGACAAAGCAAACGGAGATGAATCAGAAGATCTGCCTACAGGCCATATTATCTCGCCAAACGAATTGTCAGCCAACAAATTCTTCTGGAGTTGATCCAGGCGAACCAATTTCTTCAAATCCTCATCACTAACAAAATCTGGATGTCGCGCGTCCTCTTCTAGCTTTTTTCTTGTAGTGACTAGGAATGACTTATCGTCCTTTCCGAGTTCACCCATACACCATCTTAAAAAGGACCGCGCTTTGGGATAATCAGCGAACGCCGACTGGAAATTGCGTATCATGGTAATTAGTGGACCAACCACAGTTGTATCAACCATTCCTGTTGAGGCATCCGTAACTAGGTTCTTCCATCTTGATGGAGGGCCGTCTCCAAGCAACCTGTAGAAGTTGTTGAAATCATCAGAAGAAACCACAAACTCGAAACCATCGACGGTTTTCAAGGAGTACGGAGAATTGCCTGAATCTATTAGATCAACTACCAAGCCTGGGTTTGATCCAAGAAACTGTTCATATTTTTTCGACATCATGTAACACCTGCCCTTACGAAGAACGCAAGTTTACAATATAGTCCCAATAAATGCCAATTGGTTGGGGCGCCTTATTTAGTGTACCCTAGAAATGTGGCTCTTCTCAAATTATGGTTGACTTTCATCCAAGACCTTCTTACCTAATGGTACCTTATTCATAGCAAGTAAAACATCGTAGCGCTCTGGAAATTTTCTCCTGTTTTGAAAGCTGAAAGGATTAAATTGAACACCGACAAGGTTTTACAAGGCGATGTGCGCGCAACAGCCAAGTTAATACGCCGGATTGATGATGGAGATCCTGGAGTAATAGAAGAGTTGTCAGCCCTTTATCCTCACACCAAGAAAGCGTACGTCATCGGTTTCACAGGCTCCCCTGGAGTTGGAAAGTCCACTTTGGTCGACCGTATTGTTGGCCGCTTCAGGTCACGAGGAAGTACTGTCGGAATATTGGCTATCGACCCCACGAGTCCCTTTTCCGGTGGCGCCATTCTGGGTGACAGAATTAGGATGCAGAAGCATTTTCTGGACGAAGGGGTCTTCATACGATCTTTGGCGACCAGGGGAAAATTTGGCGGTTTAACAAGATCTACCGCAGACGCTATTGTAGTTTTGGACGCGATGGGAAAAGACGTGATAATTGTAGAAACAGTTGGTGTTGGGCAAGATGAAATAGACATAGTTCACAGCGCTCACACGACTGTGCTTGTGACTATTCCAGGAATGGGAGATGATATTCAGGCCATAAAAGCTGGCCTGATGGAAATCGGTGACTTATTTGTAGTAAATAAGGCTGACCG
Source organism: uncultured Desulfomonile sp. (assembly GCA_937930835.1). Taxonomy (GTDB): domain Bacteria; phylum Desulfobacterota; class Desulfomonilia; order Desulfomonilales; family Desulfomonilaceae; genus CAITZA01. The sequence goes on along the minus strand of CALGLN010000022.1, from coordinate 70,719 downwards.
AGAAGGATCTCAGAAGACGGTGCGTGAGATCAAGTCAATGTTGAAGATGTCTGGAGCCAGATACAATTCATTAGGTTGGGAGCCGCCTGTAATTACATCCAAAGCCATTGAGGACATTGGTGTTGATGAAGTGTTTGAAGCAATTATTGCTCACAAACAGTTTTTAGATGACAAAGGGAAAGATGCCTTGTTGAAGCGAGAAGCCTCACGCATCAAAACACAACTATTTGATCTATTCAAAGAAAATGTTCTTGAAGAGGCGCTATCTAGGGTAGGAGGAGTTGACGCGTTGGATTTGATAGTCAAAGAAATCATTGATCGCAAATCAAACCCCTATTTAGCCAGCGGTGAGTTAAAAAAAAAGGTATTCGCCCCGCAATAAATACTGTGGTTGAAAACTATCAGCGCGTCAACTTCTGTCGCACGCTCAAATGCACAAACAGGCATGATCAATTTGATCGATTACAAAATGAAAAGTATTCCAAAGAAAATAGTTGTAGCTACTAAAAACAACGGGAAGGTTCGAGAACTGCAAGAACTCTCTAAGGATCTTGGCATCACAATTCTATCCTTGAACGATTTTCCGGGAGCTCCAGATGTGGAAGAGAATGGGCAAACATTTGAAGAAAACGCGCTAAAAAAGGCTCGGGAAATATATCGATTTACGAAAACGTCAGCTCTAGCCGATGATTCTGGGCTATGCGTGGATGCTTTGGATGGGCGACCGGGAGTTTTTTCTGCCAGGTATGCTGGCATCGACGTCCCGGACAATCTACGTTACGAGAAACTGCTTCACGAACTCGAAGGAATCCCCTGCTCAGAACGGACCGCTAGATTTGTATGTGTTTTGGCCCTTGTCTTGGCTGAATCAGATGAAATTGTCATCCGTTCTGAATGTCACGGGGTGATTATTGACGAACCCAGAGGATCTAATGGATTTGGTTATGATCCCGTTTTTCTTTACGAGCCTAAAGGACTTACCTTCGCAGAAATGGACGGGGATGCTAAGAACCGAGTCAGTCACAGGGGCAAGGCAATGCGAGAACTGATTGAAAAGCTCAAGTCCTTTGGTTGATATTGGGTCTGAATCTGATCCCTGATGCCTTGTGACAGAAAAACAAGTTTTCGTGAAACGCAAGTGTTCGCAAAAATAGTCCTTGAGTTGAATAAGCTTAATTGGTATTATATTTAATTCATGTTCAACTGCTTGACTGCGGGGTGTAGCGCAGCCTGGTTAGCGCGCGTGCCTTGGGAGCACGAGGTCGCCAGTTCGAATCTGGCCACCCCGACCACCTGCTAGATAAAATCTCTGGAATAACATACCGCTTAAGCCCAAATGATAAAGATAAATCCGCCGTGAACTCTTTGGAATGGTTCTTTCTCGGTCATTCAAACGTCAGACAAGATCTGAAATCTCCTCTGGGCCATTTTGTCCTGTGTTGACAAGATGATGGTTCTTTGAGAATCATGGCCTTATTAATTAAACGTAATTTCCCTTAAAAATTCCTAGGGGCGTTCAAATTGAAAAAGCGTTTTCAACTGATCTTCACAGTAATTCTTTTTCTTTCATTTTTTGTGGTCTCAGCATTATTCGCCGACCCAATCAATTCTGAATCGAAAGATCATATTCTTAAGCTGACGATTTTTTACATGAATGACCCTCATGGACATTACAACTCAAGACCTGTTGAAGGCGCACAGGGATTATCAGGAGGATTTGCCAAGGCGCAAAGTGTAATAAATCAGGCGAGGAAACAAAACGAAGCGCAAGGAAGGCGCACGTTGTTTGTTTTGGGGGGAGACTTGCTTAGCGGCACAAGCTTCTCGACTGTCTTCAAGGGCGCCATGGGGGTTCATCTCCTTAATACCATGGGGCTAGACGCGATGGTGGTTGGGAACCATGAATTTGATTACGGTTTGGACAATCTTGTCAATAGACTAAAACCAGAAATGCGTTTTGCGCTCTTGAGTTCAAATATTGTTTCCTCTGATGGCAATTTGTTGTTTGAAGGACATTCGATAAAGAATCCGGATCCTGGCGGGTCGGCGCCGCAAGTCATGATAATTGGCCTTACCACTCCAGAGACCCCGACTATTACATCCCCAGGGAATGTCGACGGCCTAAGGTTTTTAGAACCCGTGTCTACCAATAAGGACATACTGAGTAAGATTTCCGACAACCGGTTTGTTTTGGCCTTGACCCATCTCGGACTTGCAGCCGATAAAATTCTGGCCTCTAGCTGTCCACGGATCAATGTCATAATTGGAGGCCATTCACACACGACGCTTCCAGAGCCTGTTCGGGTGGGGGAGACCCTGATTTGTCAGGCTGGAGCTTATTCCGAGTTTCTGGGCAGGCTAGACATCGATTTCCAGGCAGGCAAGATAATATCTTATTCAGGCAAATTGATCTCTCTGGATTCAACGATAGAAGAAGATCCAACAATCTCAGGCATAGTCGAGAATTACAAAATCCTTATGGGTAATGAGTTTCAGAGGGTTCTCGGCGAGAACAAGTTAGAACTAGAAGCTTCGAGGAGTTTGGTACGCTCTGATTCGCCTAATCTGCTGGCCAAGTTAATCGCAAGTCTGGTTGCGAAAAGTGTGGGAGCGGATTTGGCTTTATTGAACGGTGGTTCTATTCGTTCCGGCCTTAAACCCGGGACAATTATATTAGATGACGTTTATTCCGTGTTGCCGTTTGATGATAAGGTAGTAAAGCTGCATCTGAAGGGAAATGACATAAAGTATGCTCTCGAGCGTAGTCTTCAATTGCCTGATAATAGTGGTGGCAAGCTACAACATCATGGGATTGAAATGACAATTGAGAGCGGGAAAGTAGAGATTAGTAAAATAAATGGACGTCCTTTCGAATTGGACAAGGATTACTGGGTAGCAATGGGAGAATTTCTAGCTTCGGGCGGTGATGGCTACAAAATCTTTGTAGACAAAGCCGAAAACAGAATCGATTCTGGCCTCATGATACGTGATCTTCTAGTAAATTTTATCGAAAACAAGACAATTGTAAATCAAGAGGATGTGGAGAAACTAAACTAAATTGCCTGGAAGAATAATGAGATATGGGGAACAAGATTCTCTTGAATCTCAATTGCTTTGTCCAGGATAATTGTTTTTTTTCAGCTAAGCCTGAAACATTCCATTGAACCTATTAACTAATCCTTGTTTGATCCGTATCGACGGTCCAGGGTTCTGTACTGAATGGCCTCAGAGACATGGTGATTGAGTATTTTCTCTGAATCGTCAAGATCCGCAATGGTTCTGGCTATCTTCAGGACTCGGTGATAAGCTCGCGCCGACAGACCTAATTGATCTACAGCCTTCTCTAGGTGCTTTAAAGATGACGCATCCAATTGACAATGTTTCTTGATCAAATGTGACTTCATTTGAGCGTTACAAAAAATGGAGGATTTGGAAAAACGCCCGAGCTGAATTTTTCGGGCCTTATTTACGCGACTTCGAATGTCCGAGGAGGTTTCTCCATCCGCGACTTCGGTAAGTTCCTTCCATTCGACCGCCGGCACTTCTATATGGATGTCAATACGGTCCAGTAGGGGTCCTGATATACGACTCCAGTATCTCTGAATCATTTGTTGAGAACATTTGCATGCGTGTTTTAGATCGCCTCTGTAGCCACAAGGACAAGGATTCATAGCTGCAATCAGCATGAAACGCGCTGGAAAAGTTATTGCGACCTGAGCCCGGGAAATTGTCACTTCTCCGTCCTCCAATGGCTGCCTTAAGACCTCAAGGACGTTTTTTCGAAACTCCGGCATTTCATCGAGAAAAAGTACCCCATTGTGAGATAATGAAACCTCTCCGGGTCTTGGAATTACTCCACCCCCGATAAGGCCAGCGTCAGAAATGGTGTGATGTGGGGATCTAAAAGGTCTTTTTAACATCATGTATCCATTACGTCCCAGCAAGCCAGCGGCAGAATAAATTCGAGTTGTTTCGAGGGCTTCCTCAAAAACTGGTTCCGGTAAGATTGTCGGTATTCGTTGCGATATCATGGTCTTGCCCGAACCTGGAGGCCCAATCATTAGCACATTGTGACCACCGGCCGCTGACACCTCAATGGCACGCTTGGCATAATCCTGACCCTTAATTTCCGAAAAATCCACATTGTAAATACAATTGGAATTGGATCTTTCAGACTCCGAAACGACTGTTGGGGCTATTTCGATTTTCCCGCAGAGAAAGCTTGTTGTATCCAGGAGCGATTTCACACCGATTACGTCAATACCAGCCACTATGGCGGCTTCTTTTGAGTTTTGCTCTGGGATGATGAGTCCTTTCAAATTCATCTTCTTTGTAGCTATGGCATATGAAAGCGCTCCTCTGACTGACTTAACACCCCCATCTAGTGAGAGTTCTCCTACTATCATATATTTATCCAGGTTGTCTGAAGGCATTAGGTTAAGGCCTGCGAGTATTCCAATCGCGATGGGTAAGTCAAACCCTGATCCTTCTTTCCGAAGACCTGCAGGAGCCAGATTTACGGTGGTGCGCCTAGCGGGGAATGGAAATCCCGCGTTAGCGATAGCCGATTTTACCCTCGCCGCGCTTTCCTTAACTGCGCTGTCGGGCAAACCTACCATTACTATTGCCGGTAAGCCGGCCTGAACATCAATTTCTACGGAAACCGGATAAGCATCTATGCCTAGTAACGCTCCAGATATGACCTGAGCCAACATTGGTTCCTCCCCCCGCTTATCCCTGATGTGAAACTTGGGAAAGAATGCGAGTATAGAATATATTGTAGATCAACGTAATGTTACCAGCGGCATCTCCAAATTTCAAGCATTTGACGATTCTCAGCTCCTGATAGATTTAAAAAAATTTTGGTCTCTGAAATGAAAGTAAACATATTGGGACAAAAATAAACATTGAGTATAGTTTTGTGTTGATAAAAACTGTGAGCTCTGAAATATATGATCAATAATCATTTCTTGATAGTTTCTTTCGATTTTGGATTTCTTGGCGTTTGGAAAGCCATTCCGGCCTTCTCGAGAGGGGGGCATTTAGAAACTGGAGAGCGAGTCAGATGAGAAAACTAGAAGATTTGATCAACAGGATTATTGATCGCGTTAATATAAATTTACGAGAGCCTGCGTTTGATGTTGGTCCGTATGTGCGCGAGTTAATCGACTGGGAGAAATTTACCAAATTTTACGCGTTTTATGGATTGACATCTCAAACTCCGCTGCGGTTTCATTTCGGAAATTGCAATATAGCCGGGAGTTATTTCCTTGGGAAATGCTTTGTGGATTTTTCTGTTGTATACAAGTGCGATGTAAGAGGCGACGAGCTCAAGTCAAAGGAAGAGATTTTTCAATCAGATGGATTAAGAATAAGACTTCATGAGGATGAATCGATAATCATCAAAGACAGCTTCTTGGTTAAAACGTTGATCCACAATCACTCACACGACCCCGAAAATCCAGAATCGTTTCTTATTCAGAACACTGTGTCCTTGCATTATGCCAATATTCACGGGGCGCCTGTAGAAGGCAGCTTCTTGGGGCCATTCAGCACAATAGATCTTACAACTATTCATGACTGCGTGATCGGAAATTACGCATACGTTCAGGTAGGTGAGTTAACTCATAAGCTTGTGGAACCGGGGACCATATGGATAAGAAACAAGGATGCATTTGAATTTGAATACCAATATGATCTTAACATCCTGAAAAAATACATTGATTTAACTGCCGGCTCGGTTCCTACTGGAATTTTCATGGAATTTGTCGAAAGTCGAAAAGAAGATTTTGTCGAGATATTTGAACGAGCTCCTTCCCAGTCCAGGACATTGGTGCCTACCGGGGCCTCTTTATCGCGTTATGCGGTAGTCAGGGGGCAAAACACCATAGAAGAAAACGTGTTGGTGGCTCAGAGATCGTATCTAGAGAACACATCGATGGGGAAGGGCGCCAATGCTCAGGAAAATTGCTACCTGATTGATTCAACTCTTCAAGGGTTCAATGTCACGGCCCATGGTGGAAAAGTAATCTCCGCCGATCTGGGTAAACGGGTTTTCGTTGGTTTCAATTCATTCTTGAGAGGCTCGACTGATTGTAGACTAAAAGTTGGAGACGATTGTGTTGTCATGCCTCACACAATAATAGATCTTACGGAACCACTGGAAATTCCTTCAAATAGCCTTGTTTGGGGTTTCATATCGAATTCCAAGCATTTAGAAACAAATAGCATAGATTTGGATGAATTCAGGAAAATTGACGATTCGTTCGAAAAGGGAAGACTGAAGTTCACTGGCAGCGGTGATAAGTTCGTTCGAGGTTTTCGAAACAGAGTACAACACATTCTCGAAGCGAATGGGGCTTTTTTTGAATCAGATGTGAATTCAGGACATGCTCAACTTGGAAGAACTATTTCTTTCAACATAGTTCAGCCTTATCGAGAAGGTCTATCTAGAGGTTTATATCCGACAGTGGACATTATGCCATAGACTCGTTTACGGGGAGAGAAGATTCTCTCCCTAAGACTTTTGTTTCTATCTCATCGAGTATCTTATTTCTATATTTCGAAACAGATCCGTCATTTGACATTACCATGTCCAATTGCCTTGTGTGGATTATGAGGTAACCAAGTATACGTAGTTTGTCCTTCATTATTTCCTGATCGAAGCCTTCAATCCTTGCAAAGCAGCTATCCTTTTTGATTTCAACTCGAAAGTCATATCTCTCCAGAATATTTCCCACAAACATTGCTCTACGAACTCTTCTAGGGTAATCGGCCGCGCCTCCCTTGAAAGCAAAACTGATATAATTCTCGCCTGGGCGGTCTCCAACAAGCGCTTCTACGGTGGAGAAATGAAACCCGAAACGTGAAGTGAGGCTGCAGAAATTGTTTGAAAGCATGAAATAATTTCTAGCGGCGTAAGCTGATTTCATGGATGGGTCAAGAGCTGGGTTGCTGGTGGCTTGTATAAGCACGGACATGAAACCGGCGGTATCAACCGGAGGAGGGCCTTCCCAGGAAACTGCCGTGATACCATCCCACAGAGCAAGCATAGGAACTGATACTATGTTGTCTAACTTGACAAACTTACCATCTACGTCTTCCTTAAATCCGTCGTCGAGATTGATTATCCACCATTGCATGGGAACATGACATACCAACTGTTTGCTTGATCTCTCTGAAAAATGATGTTCCTTGCCAAAGCTAAACATCTCATGCACAGACTTTTCGTGCGAGAATCGCGTGATATCATGAAGAGTCTTGCAATTACGCGGGCGAAAATCAGTCGAATCTGGGTCGAGTAAATTAAGTGGGATTATGTGTTCCGAAACTCGTCTGAGAGTTTCATACACGGGGGCTCCCTCCATAAGATTCTTCTTGGGTCTCTTGTTTACCAGCAAGTCTTCTTTTCTGCCTGAGTATACTGTGATGTCATCAGCATCTACCGTGATTTCTTTTCCATCCGAGAGAATTTCAGTGGCTTTTGGGAGTCCGAAAATGGCTGGGGTCTCGAATTCACGGGCCACATTTGCCAGATGACCAGCTACTCCACCTACTTCTGTGATAACTGCTGCAGCATGATTGAGCAAAGGCGCCCATCGAGGCAATGATTGTGCGGTGACCAAAACGGCTCCATCAGGGAATTTAAGTCTATCAACGTCGTTGCGTACAATAAACACAGGTCCAGATGCTACCCCGGGTGAGGCTGTTACTCCACCGGTCGCAATTACTGATTGATCAGTTTCTGATTTTTTGAAACCGGATGCGGCGCTGTTAATCTCTATTCTCTGAAGTGGCCTACATTGGAGTATGAAAATTCGGTTATTGTCGTCAATTGCCCACTCAATATCTTGTGGCGCTCCATAATATTCATCCAATTGTATTGCCATAGAAGCGAGTTGCAAGGCTAAATCATCAGAAATTGATTGCGATTGTCCTTTGTCTCGAGTCAATTCACTACGGCAGACTCCCTCTTCAGGGTAACAAATAAATTCCAGTGGCTTTTGCTTCACATCCTTATGAGAAATCTTAAGTGACTGGGCACGCTCAACTATAATCACGTCGGGGTCGACACTCCCATCTACCACGGCCTTAGGCAAACCCCATACGGAATTAATCAGTATAGACTGATCCCTGAAATTCATTGGATTGCATGAATACATCACCCCGCCTGAAACGGCGTTTACCATGGCCATGCATCCGACGCACATAACCACATCTTCATCAGGAATTCCTCTGTTTAATCTATAGGTTATTCCTTGAAGGCCGTATTTGCTTGCTATAATTTCCTTGTAGGATTCTACAATACTATCTCGACTGACATTTAAAAGCGATTTGAATTGTCCGGCAAAGGAAGCTCCGAGTTCATCCTCTCCTACAGCGCTGCTTCTCAGAGAAACCCTCACTCGATACCCCATTTTTTGTTCAATTTCGTCATATCCTCTGTATATAGCCTCTTCTAGTTCTCCAGGGACTTTAGATGATATGATAAGTTGTTGAATATGCGTGCTAAGACGGTAGAGATCGTCAAGTTTTTCTGAATCGCCCGACTGAATGATTCTATCGATTTCAGACTGTAGGTCGTTGTGACTCACGAATCTATCGTATGCCAGAGCCGAGATCACAAATCCAGGAGGTGTAGGGACTCCGATACTATTATGAATCTCAGCGACGTTGCCCATTTTTCCGCCAACTTGGTCAACCATCTCACGATTGACTCTTTCCAGAGGCAACACCAACTCTTCACCTCTTGTGATTTTTCGGCGGCTAAGCTCTTTGTTGATCGACTCCTGTATAATCTTGAATCTTTCGAACAATTCTGAGTATTTACCAGGGGCCAATTCATTGAGGTGTTTAACAATCCTGAATACGTTTACCAATACAGCTGTGGACTGGGATCTTACAAAGGACATTCCGAAGGTCTGATTGCCTTCTAGAGCCTTCTCCAATTCAGACATTATCTCCAATGCCTTGTTGTTTGCGGTTAGTAACAGTTTGAAATTGTGATATCTGTTGGTGAAGGCAGTCCTAAGGCTTTGAATATCTTGGAGTTCATCATCTTTATGTTTTTCTCTTTTAACAAGCCTTTTCAGGAAGTTAGTAATTCTGACCATGAACGCTCCTCGAAGACAAAAGCCCAATCTGTGAAAAATCCAGGATCTACACGCTATTAAATAATCAAAGGACTCTAAGTAGTTACTTAATCAGGAGAGCCTCTTTTAGTTGTATTGAATTGTTTTCATATTTTAAGGATGGCACAGACAGGGAACAAAAATCCAGTAAACAACTACAGTTTACAATTGAAACAATTTAAGTCAAAGAGATTATTGTGGGGTGAGCTGAGATACTCACCCCAAGACTTCGTAAAATCTATACTTCCTTTTTGGATCCAGCGGTCATCTCCAGGCCAAACCCCTCGAATAGAAAGAATATCGCTATTCCCCACCACAGGGTATAAATTACGTAGAATACTAACGCAAAGGTCAATATCCCTGCCTTGGAAATAACACTTTGAGGCTCAATTCCATAAAAATTAAAAGCCACTTCAACAGCTCTCTTGGTCACGTCACCAATGAACGTAGCTTCCTTGAACTTATTCTGCCTTTTCAGATCCCTATCAGCATCCTTAAGGATATTCCACCAGGTAAAAATTACTTCGCGACCGGAGAAACCGTATTTCGCCTGTAATTGCTCGCTTCTGTTGAAAAACAGCTCGTTGGAATCAGCCAAAGCGCCCGCAATTATTTTGGACAGATCACCTTCAGCCTTTAGCTGAACGCCTTCTCCAGAAACTTTGGCGCCTGTGGAGGTCAGCAGTTTTGTAGCCTTCTGAGCTAAATCATTGCTCTTTAATTTGAGGTTTATTTCAATCTGGGTTCCTTCAAAAGCTTTGTTCTTCTTTTCCAAGTCCGGAATGTACAACGTGGACCCCTTGGAAATCGCGTTGAAGAGGTCATCAGCCGCTTCCATCGCGTTCCGGGGCTGATTTGTTCTGGGACTTTCCCCGAAGTACGGCATAAACATTATTGCCAACACGACAAGGAAACTTATCAGGAGAAGGAGACCTTTTACAAAGTGTCCAGAATCTTTAACTAACATGGCTCTAGACCTCCCCTCGTAGTGCGCTGATATTGGTTAAAAACTTGCTTATGACCCACAAGGCAAAAATACCTATGACAACAAAGAATACAATCAAACCCGCGAAGTTAAATCCTTTCGCCAGAGAATCTGAAATACTTATTATTTCCATCTGGTTGAGTTTCTCAGGCAGAGAGAAGAATCGATTCACAAAACCCGCGAGAATTGAAACCGCGTAGAAACCTCGGATGTAAATCCCTTTTACGACCTTGGTCGTCAAGGCTCCTATCTGAATTCCAAGCAGAGAGCCCAGTAGCATACCCATGGCTAATGTGTAGAAGATGAACCCATAAATGGCATACTGGAATATCCCTGCGTAACCGGCAGTGAAAATGATCTGAAGGATGTCAGTTCCAACTGTGGTGAAAGAGGAGACTCCCAACACGTAAACGAAAATCGGGAAGGTAAGAAATCCGCCGCCAACTCCCATGATCGCAGCTGCAAAACCAACAATGGCTCCAGCTATGGCTACGAATAGAGCAGGAATCTTCTTCCCGCCAGGAACTAAATCCTCGTCGAAAGTAATCTGGGGAGGGATCTTTGAAGCTTGCAGTTTTGCCGGTAATCCCACGCTCTCAGACTCTCCGTGGCCACCATGCGCTCCTCCGCCATGTGCTCCAGCGTCAACACCAGCATTTCTCAATTTTAAGAAATCAATTAATGAATAAAAACCCAAGAACCCAAGAAGCACCACGTAAACAACGCTAATGAACAAATCGCTCAAGACAGGGTTGTGTTCATAGATTGCACGATTTATGAATCCTCCACCTGTAACGCCAATCCCTGAGCCTACCAGGAAGGCTACAGCAAGCGCAACAGATACGTTCCCCAACTTCTTGTGTATGGCAGTGCCCATGATGGCCTTTGCAAATATGTGAAAAAGATCAGTGCCGACCGCCAAGATGCCTTTTACTCCTGCGCTCATCAACGCCGGTGTTATGATGAATCCTCCACCGGCTCCAATGCACCCCGTAATGAGGCCAGCGCAAAGACCGACCGCTATAGACACAAGGAATATTGTGGGGGTGTAATAGGCTGGCTGATAAGCCTTATAACCACCCAAAAATTCACTTGGAATGTCAGTGGCTAAGGCTACTCCAGTTAGTAGCGCAGGGATAGTCATCATTGCTAAAATGATTAGCCGTTTTCTATCCCGAAGTATGGCCATGGACGTTTCATAGTCCCATCGAGCGTGAGCTTTCGATGCTTCCATGAAAGTCCGGTACAACGCTTCGCCCAATTTCATCTCAAGCTTCCTCCCTGATTCAATGTGTAAAATCTACCTCTTTATGCAATGAGTATGCCAAAAAATCAGAACAGAACACAAGATAACCGCTTTAAATTGCTACTTTTTTGTTCTGTCTTGATTCGTCAAAAACGTAAAACTCGCATGCTGCTGTCAAGAAAGTTTACACTTTGACAAAGGTCACTTCATGAGAGATGAATTCTGACCAGTGTTTCTGAGTGGTGTTTGAAAACTTATCGTACGGTAGTTTTCAGATCTTTAATGAACTGGGGATCTCACACTCTTTGTCATCAATATTACAGCATTTTTTCTTGTATGCGTCCTGGAGTTTGTAAAGCAATTCGTCTATTTCCATGGGTTTCATTAAGTAGTCAAAAGCTCCAAGTTCCATTCCCCGGATAGCCACTTCTACGTTAGCATGACCAGTAAGCATGATAACTTCAATTGATGGCTTAATAGCTTTAATCTGTTTCAGAGTTTCTATTCCGTCCATGTCAGGCATTTTGACATCTAGAACTACGACATCCGGATCCGTTTCCCCCACTACCCTTATTGCCTCTTTTCCGCTTAATGCATAGCTTGCGTTCAATTTACGTTTGTTAAGTCGCTTTACCAATGTATTAGCGAAGTCTTCTTCATCATCAACTAACAAGACTTTGAACTCACTCACCACATCCTCTCCTCTTACATGCCTGGAGCAATTTTTCCACTAGTTCGTCCAATTCACAGGGCTTGGTCAAATAATCAAAAGCTCCAAATTTGATCCCCTCACGAGCAGCCTGTTCAGAGCCATGCCCCGTGAGCATGACGATTTCTAACTGGGGGGCCATTTGTTTAAATATTTTGAGAACTTCTATCCCGTCCATTCCCTCCATTTTTAGATCCAAAATTGCTACGTCGAAATCGTTTTTTCTAAGTTGTTGGATTCCTTGGGCCCCGCTCAATGCTGTTTTGACTAAAAAGTTTCTCTTTGTCAGGCGCTTAGCAAGTATGTTTACATATCCTTCTTCATCATCGACTATTAGAAGCTTAGGCTGATAAGTTTTATCGCTAGGCTGATCAGTCATCGTTTCTTCCTCGTTAATGTTTGATCGAAACCTTGGGAAGAACAACAAATCGCTCGAATTAGATAATTAGGTCATTTCCTGAGTCTGATCCCCGTTGTTTTCAGTTTTCTTGATTCCCAAGGGTACTCTTATATGGAAAGTAGTGCCAATACTCACTGCGCTACTCACACTTATTTCTCCACCCATTTTCTTTATTATTCCATAACATATTGAAAGGCCTAGTCCAGTTCCCTTGCCCACTGGTTTGGTAGTAAAAAAGGGATCGAAAATTCTGGACAAGTTTGCCTTCGGAATTCCTGGTCCATCGTCTGCGACATCTATGACAATAAAGTCGTTTTGTACTTTGCTTGAAATGGTGATCTTTCCACCCTTGGGTTCTAGAGCATCAACAGCATTATTCACTAGGTTCAGAAGCACTTGCTGTATTTCCGAAGGGGAAACATCGACTGTTGGCAGATTTTCATCCAGATCCGAGAAAAATTTAACATTCGCATACTTGGCTCGTTGCTCGGAAAGTGAAACAACATCTTCGATCATTTCGTTGAGCTGAACGTTCTTTACAGTTGGGTCAGTTTTTCTGGCAAAGCTCAAAAGTTTATGCGTAATTTCTTTACATCTCTTACCTTGGGTCCTTATCTGATTGAGGGCTCGTTTGAACTCATCAAGGTTTTCACTTTCCTTGAATTCTTCTTCAGTCAGTAGGTCTTCTATCCAGCCGGCCTCTTCGGCCATTATGGCCACAGGATTGTTGATTTCATGAGCTATTCCGGCTGCAAGTTCCCCAAGGGAAGCTAATTTTCCGGCCTCTATGACTTGTTCATTCATCATTTCCTTTTCGAGATCAGCTCGAGCAATGTGACGAACCATTCTTTTGGATAAAAGGATAGCGACTATTATTACCCCTAATCCGCCGAACCAGAAAATGCCAAGGGTTATGTATCTGGCATATTCCAGAACCTTGTACGCGTCAGAGGAGTTCTGTTGGAAAGCCAATAGCCAGTCACCACCCTTCAACGGGGCTATCACGTTAATAGTGTCACCACCACTTTCAAAGGACTGTTCAACATATTCTATTTGATCTGACCGAAAAAGCTTTCCTGACATGAATTCAAGAAATGGCCCTGTTGTTTTGCTGACTTCGAATCGAGGTTTAGTCTGGAATTCTCCCTTACGATTCAGGATGAAAGCGAATCCGGTTTTTCCAATTCTGACGTTCTCAACCAGAGAGTTAAAGGATTCAAAGTCCACGGTCGCCCTTAGTATCCACTTCTTTCCATCTTCAGTTTCCCGTCTTACGGCTATGATAAAATGTGGAATTCCCCTTAGTCCGAAAAAGACATCGCTAACATAAACGTCTGTTTCAATGCTTTGTCTGAACCATTCGGACTTTGAATAATCGGCATTTTTCAGACTGTAAGGCCCAGCATAAGCAACCTGAATGCCTTTGTCATCAACCAGCCCGATATCGACGAATATCGGGCCATACTCTTCTTGGAGAACGATTAGCCTCTCCTTTAAAAAAGTATCATTGTTCAGCTGATCGAAGGTGAAAATTCGGGCTAATGACCTTATATTTGCAACTCTTTGTCTAAGGAAGCCGTCTATACTTTGCTGGTGTTTTTTTATTAAAGTTACCACATGATCGGCCACTTTCTCTTTGTAAGAAACGTCGAAAAAGTAGCCTATGGTTACCGAGGCGAGGACTAATGGCATTATCGACACAACGACTATGATCAAAACCATGTTAATAGTCAAAGATCTGTAATATTTGGCCTGATCCTGATGTTCTCGTGCCCCGGATGAATTGGCGTCTTTCATGTAGCATACTCTCGATGAATCATTAACTTTTGTTCTATCCTGGATTCTGAAGCATCTGAGTAGATGGAGATGACCATACCCCAGTTCCCTCTTCGCCATTAAAAACCATTTTACTCTTGAGCCACGACATTAACAATCCAAAAGATGGAGAGAGTTGCTTTATAAGTTTCTCAATTTTTAGCAAATTTGATTAATAGTGTTCCTAAATTCAACTCGGGTGCGGGGTAACTCCAGACATTTCTAAAAATCGTCCGAGCTTAAACCTTTAGAATCAGTAGGCTCAAAATCACTATCGACAGCTGTTGGTAGAGATGAAAGCCCTTTACTATCCAATATCTTGTTCCTGATTTCATTTAATATATCAGGATGTTCGCGCAAGAATGTCTTGACGTTTTCTCTACCTTGTCCTATCCTTTCATCGTTATATGAATACCAAGCGCCTGATTTTTCTATGACGCCGTTTTCTACTCCCAAATCCAAAGCTTCACCAGCGCTTGAAATTCCCTCATTGTACATGATATCGAATTCAATCTGCTGAAATGGAGGCGCAAGTTTATTTTTTACTATTTTCACGCGTGTTCTTGACCCGGTAATGTTTTCTCCTTCCTTGATTTGCCCGACTCTTCGAATATCCAAACGTAATGAAGAATAGAACTTTAGCGCATTACCTCCAGTGGTTGTTTCAGGATTTCCAAACATTATTCCAATTTTTTGCCTGATCTGGTTGGTAAAAATTACTGCGGTATTTGATCGAGATATGGCTGCGGTGAGTTTACGGAGGGCTTGAGACATTAAACGAGCCTGTAATCCCATATGCGAATCTCCCATTTCACCTTCAATTTCTGCACGTGGGACTAGGGCGGCTACTGAGTCAATCACGACCACATCCATGGCGCCAGATCTGACAAGAATCTCGGTTATCTCTAAAGCCTGCTCTCCAGTGTCCGGTTGTGATACCAAAAGCTCTTCAGTCTTTACTCCAAGTTTCTTCCCATAATGCGTGTCTAACGCATGCTCTGCATCGACAAAAGCCGCATAACCACCCCTCTTTTGGGCTTCAGCTATAACGTGTAAACACAATGTTGTCTTGCCCGAAGATTCCGGTCCGAAGATTTCTGTGATCCTGCCCTTAGGAATTCCACCAATCCCGATGGCAATATCCAGGCCTAGAGAACCAGTCGAGATGGCTTTAATGTTAGAAACTAATCCAGAGTCACCCAACCTCATTATAGAGCCGCGACCAAACTGCCTTTCGATCTGTCCAACAGCTATTTCTACGGCTTTAGCTCGTTCGTTTTCAGGAACGGAGCCTTCGAACGATTCCTGACCTTTTTTGGACTTGGCCATAAAATTTCCTTTCTATCAATGATTTCGTTTATTAAACGTATTTGGGAATTCGTTGATTTCCGAGTGATGCCCCCCTTGGCGACTGGAATATATAGATCATGATGTTCGAACTTTTACTATACGTGAAGCTGAAAAGTCAAAACTTACAGTTCAGTTTTCTGAGCTTTAGATTTGATGACCTATTATAGCAGTAACGGTCCTGATTAAACATAATTTTGGCCTCTGAAACCCAAAAGTTTTGATCTTAGGCGCCTGTTCACTTAATGATAAGACACAGACTCTGGAGATTTGCCTAAAAACATGACCTAATGTTTAACAAAAAAGCTGAATGGCGATCAAGCATGAACATAATTTCGGCAAGCAGACGCACCGACATACCAGCCTTTTACTCAAACTGGTTTCTCCAACGTGTTAGGGCAGGTTATTTGAAGGTAATTTCACCTTTCAACAATACTATCAAAACAGTGAGCTTGGAGCCTCATGAAGTTATTGCGATTGTCTTCTGGACGAAGGACGCCGGGCCTATGCTGAAGCATTTACTTGAATTGAAAGATCTCGGCTACGTCATGTATTTTCTGTATACCGTAAACAATTATTCTAAAATTTTGGAACCAAAAACCCCAAATTTGCGTCACACTTTAGAGACGATGGAAGAAATTTCGGAACAATTTGATAAGAAGGTCATCAGGTGGAGATATGATCCTGTAGTGGTGACGTCGGAGTGGACTTTCGACAGACACCTTCAAAATTTTAACGAGTTGTGTTCGTTTCTCCATCCGTTTACCGACCATTGTATCTTTAGTTTTTGTGACTTTTATCAAAAAACGATCCGAAAAATGGCTAAGAGTGGAATAGGATTCTCAAAAATTAACCAGAGCGACGCTTTGAGGGTTGCGTTAGAAATGGCGCAAATCGCAAAGGGTTACGAACTCACGATGCTGTCATGCGCGCACAATTACCTTGCGCAGGGTCCGATCCAAAGAGCTAGTTGCATCGACGCCGATTTTATTTCGGATCTTGCAGATTCCCAATGCCGAAAAGATGCTTTGGCGAGTCTTAAACTTTCCAAAAATAGGCCCCAATGTGGCTGCGCTGAATCGGTAGACATCGGGGCATACAACACATGTTACCACCAATGTGTTTACTGTTACGCAACAACCTACCCGAAGATGAGCCCTTACGCAATGCAATCCTGGGTAGACAAAAGAGAGTGGCTTGACCCCATGTTCAAAGGAAGTTTTGATGAATGAGACCGACGATTGTTTGTTTATTAAAGGAATTCGAGGTAAACTTCAATATTAGGTGGGGAACATAAATCAACAAATCAGTTTGTAAAAACTTCAAAAGACGTTATTATATTTATAAAAATAATAGCTAAGTAGCGAAATTGATGCTTCTAAAAAACCTCAAGTTATATCTTACAAAAATGTCAAATGCGTCAAAGCTAGAACCTCAGACTGTAGCCTCACACGACGTGGCTGTGGAAGCTGAGGAAAATTTGTATGACGCTTCGGAACTTGAGTTTGAATCGGTTGTGAGTAATTACAGGTCATTGGAAAATGACAAGGTAGACAAATTATTCAAATACTGCGTCATAGCAGCCCTTATATTGCACTTCTCACTAATATTGGCGATTCCATATTTTCAGCAATTTGCGAGCCCAAATCCAATACTGAAACCGGGTGAGAAAGTTACTCAGGTTCGATTGGTAGAGCCGCAAGAACCCCAAAAGCAAGTTGAGCCTCCTCCTAAAGAGGCATCCGCTATTTCGGACAGGGATCATACAGCTGAAAAACAGAGGCTTCCAAAGATTCCTCCGGTTCCAAAAGCGCCGATTGGTCATATCGATGCGCAAAACCAACGAACAGCCTCACTAATTCCTCCTGCGGCTCCTGAATCCCCTCAAAAGGCTGACAGAGATACTAAGGAGAAGAAAGAGCCTGAGGAAGATCAGAACAAGAGGAGTAGCCAACAGCGTTCCGAAACCGTCAACAAGAAAATTGAAAAGGAGACACCAGTCGAACAATCTCGTCATGAGAATTCAAAGAGAAAAAAGATAGATCTTCGACCAACGCCGCAGGAAATAGCCAAGGGATTGTCTAGAATCCCTGGAGCAAACGATTTCTTTCCAGAGGGAGATGTGGAAGAGGCTGTAGTTGACATCAATACTCGAG
This sequence comes from uncultured Desulfomonile sp., assembly GCA_937930835.1. Lineage (GTDB taxonomy): Bacteria > Desulfobacterota > Desulfomonilia > Desulfomonilales > Desulfomonilaceae > CAITZA01. The sequence continues at coordinate 52,930 of CALGLN010000022.1, read as the reverse complement.
AAGACAAATTCTACTCTTATATGCTCCACCTCAAAAAAAAGATCGAAGGTGTATGGGTTTATCCGTCGGCTGCGGCAAAATCAGGTTTGGGGGGAAGCCTCGCTCTGGAATTTTCGATTGCAAAAGATGGTCAGCTACTCTACGTAAATCTACTAGATTCGTCAGGACACACAATACTTGATGAATCCGCAATTAGAGCAATCAAGACCGCAGCGCCCTATTTTCCGTTTCCTCCGCGACTCCAGGCCAAAAGGTTGAAAATTAGAGCTAACTTTATATATATAACAAGTAATTATCTCAGGAACATAATGTAATAATATAGATAAAAACTTCAACCAACAAGCTTTACTATTCCTCTGTTTCTTATCTACTAATTGTATCTATCGGAAACTTGAATCAATATCGGTAATGGAGTATTATGTAGTTAACGTCAAGAATGTTGAACGGTGTTCAACTTGTTTTATTTGTGTCTCGTTCTAATGGATGGGACTTTTTAGGATTGGTTGGAGGAGACCATGAAGATAAAGTGGTTAGGTGTCTTGTGCGTGGTGGGTTTTTGCATGGGCGCCACGGACTCTCTGGCTGACGAGTTCCTGTGGAAGTTGTCCCGTATAGATTCAGATAGCGTTACTTTAATTGGAGCCAATGATGCGCGAAAAATAGCCAAGATAGAAAAAAATGATCGACCTAGGCTCGCTCCATTTTTGGGCAAATCGGTTAAAGTGCGTTTCCAGGATTTGAAGGGAGAACAGTGGGTGGTTAAACTGGAATCCTGGAAGTAATGTTGCAGTTTTTGTTAAAAATAGAAAAGGCGGATTCGTAACGGATCCGCCTTTTTTGGTTTGTTGAGAATAAATCTAGTTGGCGCTATCTATAGGAAGGAATTCATAGGCTTTTCTAATTTCCTGACGAGCGGCCAATTCATATTTTTTGAGTCTTTCCTGCATTTCTTTAATACACGAACCATCGGGGCATTTCTTGGAACCCATCTCGATAGCTTTTTTCTGATGATCTATTGCCTTCAAGGCATCTCCCTGTTTGAAGAAAGCCTCAGCAATTGTTTCCTGGAACACACCGTCCTGGTCGGCAGACATTTGAGCGGCCTTCTGAGCCAATTCCATAGCTTTTGTGGCATCCTGAAGCTTTTCGTCTGGACAGGTCAAGAGGAACCATGCGGTGTCCTGGATGGACCAAGCATCATTTGGGCTCAACTTAGTAACTTTTTGAAAATCTTCTGATGCTTCCTTGCATTTGCCCATGCGGCTCAATATCCATGCCCTTAGTCTCAGGCCTTCCACAAAGTCAGGTTTGCTCTTTAGAGCCCTGTCAGCATCTTTGAGGGCTTTTTCTTGCTCCTGGGTTCGGGAATAAAGGTCAGCTCTTTGCGCATAGGCCCATGCATAATTGTTGTTTAATTCAACAGCTTTGGAGAAATCCTTTATGGCCTCAGGCGCCTGCTGTTTCATCTTGAATATTACACCACGCTGCCCATAGGCATCAGCGTAAGTCGGGGATTTCTGAATGGCGGTGTTTGCGTCATTAAGCGCTTTTTCTATGTCGCCTAATTGAAGGGCTGCCCTTGACCTGCCAATTAAGGCCACGGCGTCATTAGGATTGGCTTTCAGAGCTTTTTCAAAAAAGACTATTGCCTTATCGAATTGTTTCTTGGACATAGCGTCATTTCCCGCCGCCACATCTGCGCTCGCTTTCGGACCCGTTAACTGGCTCCAAGGAAAAACGAACAATAAGACAACTACTAGAACTGCCAGGACGGCGTACCCCAAAAAGCTGTAAACAGATGACCCTCTTTCATTTCTAAGACATAGTTTACCGTTGCTTTCACAATTCTGATACATCATTCACATTACTCCTTAATTATCTGACCTGCGATACGGATAACTAGCGCTATTTAAGCGTAGCCCTTCCTGTTTTTTAGAGATTATACAAGATACAGTAACAGACGAAAATGTGCCCCATCCGTCGCGCCAACTTGGCGGAGTCTTGGATGCATTGACTTAACAATACAGATTTCTAATTATATATTAACATGCAATTTTATCAATCACTATTTTTATAGGAAAGTGTCCAAGCTCAAATATGTCCAAGAGTAATAAAATTTCAAGTTCGACAGAGATTTCAACTATTTTTTTTGATTACGGTGGGGTGATTGCAGCGGAAGGTTTTAGGGAAGGGTTGTTTTCTATAGCGCGTTTGTCCAACATGGATGAGAAAGCATTTTTTGAATTGGCTACAGAATGCGTGTATGAAACTGGTTACGTAACCGGAAAAGTTTCTGAATCCTTCTTCTGGAATGCTTTACGAAATCTCTCGGGAATTTCATTGACAAATGAAGTAATGCGGCAGGAAATATTGAGTCGATTTCTGATTAGTTCCAGAATGATCCAATTAGTCCGGATGCTTAGACGAAAAAACATAACTGTAAACATGCTTAGTGATCAGACAAATTGGTTGGATGAACTGGATCATCGCGATCATTTCTATTGTGAATTTGATCACATTTTTAATTCGTACTATTTAGGAAAAAGCAAAAGAGATGTGACGATTTTTACTGATGTCCTGGATAAGTTGAGATTGGCTCCACAAAACGCATTATTTATTGACGACAATTATGGACACACGCAAAGGGCCTCGTCTGTGGGAATAGCAACTATCACTTTTAATAGTGAAATAGAATTGCTTGATGAACTTAACATGATAGGTCTGGTGAATCAGTCATAAGGTCTCGGGGGCACGAATAATTTGAGACTTCAATTAGAATGGTTTCGAATGGATGTTTTGTTTTTAGCCCTTTGTTTCCAGACCTACGGGATTTTTACAATCCATCATGACGTAAAATTAGGACTTGTAGTCAATCCTGGAATAAAGAAGAATCCAATGAGCGCCGGGGGGCGCCCTATGTCATTTCCCGGAAAATTTCACATTACGTGTTGTGGTAAATGGTATCCTGCCTGAGCTATCAATTTCAAATCATCGTTGATTTGCCGTCCAGCAGTAGTTAGATATCCCCCAATTATCATGCCGTTTGCGCCCGCTCTCAAGGCTAGGCCCTGAAAATCCCCAAGATTTTGTTCCCTACCTCCAGCAATTTTTATCGTCGCCTTAGGAAGAATGAATCTGAATACCGCTAATGTCTTTATGATCTCTATAGGTTGAGGAGGAACAGCCTTTTCGAGTGGAGTGCCAGGTCTAGGGTTTAAGATATTCACTGGAACACAATCAACACCAAGTTCCAACAGAGTAAAAGCCATGTCCAGACGCTGTGAGATTTTCTCTCCCAATCCAATAATTCCCCCACTGCAAGCCGATAAACCTCTGGAAAGTATCTTTTTGACCGTTTGTACCCTTTGTTCAAAACTATGAGTAGTGCAAATGTTGACATAGTTTTCACGAGACGTCTCAAGGTTGTGGTTGTAACGCGTCACTCCGACGGAAACCAATCTGTCCACTCTTTCGTCACTCAGGAAGCCCAATGAAGAATCTAGATTTATGTCCACTTTGTCTTTAACTTTCTCCAACGCCCCTATCAATCTGTCAAAATCTCTATCCGACAGTGCTCCACCACTAGTGACTGTGCAGAATCTCTTTGCCCCCCATTTGTATGCGGATTCAGCGGCCCGAATTATTTCATCATCCGATCGCAAGCCATAAGTTTCGCACGAACTGTTGTGCTTCCCTGATTGAGCGCAAAAAATACAATCCTCTGAGCAACGTCCGGACTTTGCGTTGATCAGCGAACAGGAGTCGAACTCATTACCTTTGAAATGAATTCTCAAGCGATCCGCAGCTGCGGCAAGAGCCATTACTTGGTCGTCTGGCGCATTTATCAATTGTTCCGCTTCCGAGCGTAGAATCGATCCACCTGCTATTATTCTTTCCTCAATGGAAGTTATAGTGTTTAAAAATGAAAGTTGCGGCATTTTGCTCCGATCCTCCTCACAGTCAATTGTTTAAAGATACAACAGTTTGATGGAATAAGTCCAGAATCAGGTATAAGGAAGCTCGAGGACTTATCTTGTCACGCTAGTTACTTTACAATGTTGGAGCAGTGCTTACCTGACAAATAGTAGGGAATAAGTGAGAGATAAGATTATTGTTCGAAAACCAAACGAAACAGTGTTTGTAGATAGTTATACGATTTGCAGGACAAAATTAAAGAAGATGGTATTTCTTAGAGAGGAGTATTGATCATGCAACTATGGCGTACCGGAGGTCTTAGGCGAGGAGACTTGGAGATGCTAAGGAGACTTGATGATATGTTTAACATGATGAACAACGTGCGCGGTCAGTCTCCGAGGACTTTTTGGACAGAATCCCGGCTCTTTCCGCTCATGAACGTTAAGGAAGACCCTGATTCGTTTGTGGTTCTGACAGAGATCCCCGGGATGAAGATCGAGGATCTTGAGCTCAAGATAGAGGGTGGAACTCTGACTCTTAAAGGTGAACGCAAGGCTGAGGAATTACCTCCCGGCGCTAGTTATCACAGACGAGAAATAGCCACCGGACCTTTTCAGAGAAGTTTGACTCTTCCTGCGAAAATTGATTCAGAGGATGTTACGGCGACCTACAGGAATGGAATTCTTAAAGTGACATTGGCGAAGGAAAAAAGAGCCGTCCCCAAACAGATCAAGATTAGCTCAGAGTAAGACTTAGCACGGGAGGAATAGCAATGAATACACAAGGAATCCAGTCTTCCGAAAAGACCGGAGTAAATGTAGACAAAGGTGAGCTTACCCATGAAGGCGACTTCTTTACTCCTGCCGTGGACATCTATGAGACATCGCAAGAAATCGTTATGAATGTTGACTTGCCAGGGGTAAAACCGGAGGATTTGGATATAGATCTTAGAGACGACACGCTTTCCATAATCGGTAAGGTTACAGAAACGGATAACAAAGGAACAGACTTGTTGGTGGAGTACAAGGTCGGACACTATTACAGGTCTTTTCTGCTCACTGATGTGATCGATCGATCCGCCATTTCGGCTAATCTTTCCGATGGGGTGCTCAAACTAAGATTACCAAAGGCGGCCAAGGCTGTGCCTAGAAAGATACCCATTTCAGAAGGCTAGACCATGATTACTGAATCCTAGAAAAAGAACAACAACAAGAAACTTTTTTGCGAGAGCATTGACAAATTCCTAGAGAATGATTAATTCTGTAGGGCTAGGTTGATGCTCGTTTTTTGTTTGGGTTGTTAACAAAAACAGTTAAATAGGAGAGAAGAGATGAATTATCCGGTTGTATCAACGAACCAACTTGATCACTTCCTGAGCCAAGTTAGAAAGATACAGCCTCTTACCGCTGAACGTGAATTTGAATTGGCAGTGAAGCTAAGTAAAACCGGCGATGTTGAGGCTGCTCACGAATTGGTCGTGTCGCACTTGCCGTTTGTTGTTAAGATAGCGTTTCAATATCGGCACTACATGCTTCCAGTTCAGGATCTTGTTCAAGAAGGCACAATAGGCCTTATGAAAGCCGTGAAAAGATTCGATCCATACAAAGGATTCCGTTTAGTATCTTTTGCGATATGGTGGATCAAAGCATATATCAAGAATTACATTTTGCGTTCGTGGAATTTAGTGAAACTAGGAACTACCCAGGCTCAAAGGAAATTATTTTTTAGGGTTGGGGACATTGGCGAACATGATGATGAGGCTTCTCGTTCTTCTCGAATAGACGAACTGGCTGCCCAATTAAAGGTCAAGACTGACGAAGTCATAGAAATGGAAGCTAGGGTTAAAGCCAGAGATTGGTCTTTGAACGAGACGTTCGGATCAGAGAATGATCTGACTCCTATAGAGTTGCTTCAGGACGAATCGGCTGACCAGGAGTCTTTAATGATAGAGGTTGAAACGGAAAAGGAGCTTTCGGAAACAACTGAGAAGGCATTGAAAAAATTGGATTCCCGAGAGCGATTTATTGTCATGAAGAGATTCATGGAAGACAATCCGTGGACACTTCAAAAGCTTGGTGATCATTTTGGCACTAGTAGAGAAAGAATGCGTCAAATTGAAAAAAGAGCATTGAAAAAACTCAGGACAGAGTTTCTGCCAATGGTGTCAGAAGCCACAGCTTAGTGAGAAAATATTTGATATAGGAGAGCCGGAGTTGTTAGTTTCTACTCCGGCTTTTCTTTTGTATAATGTTCAATCCATAAGAGCATGCTAATCATTTGCCGAGCTTGACAATTTTCGTCACACGCATTATTCCCATTGCTTGAGGTTATTCAACCACTGAGAAGCCTGTCAGGCCACCGGGGTGAAATGCTCAATAAAGTCAGCTTATTAATGGCCACAATCTATGTGACAGTTTTCTTTTGTTCTCCAGCTTTAGCAAGAATCAGGATCGAATCCGATGTTCATCAAGAAATTGGCGATCATGGATTTTCTCAGTCCATCCCCCGAAAGAAGACACAGATCTCAACAGTTTCCCGGGTTTCCAATGCTCCTGCTTTGGCCCCCAATTCGAATTCACGCTCAGAACACCAAAGGCTAAGTGAAATAATAAACTTGCAATTAGACGATTTGCAACAGTTGGTCGATCAAGAGGCATCAATGATGACTAACGTGGTGCGCTTGATGGACAGGGTGAACGCTCAAAATTGGTTGTCTTCTTTCATAAGCGCAAAGCCTTTGAACTGTCCGGTCAAGAAGCAGAGGGACTGGGTTGAGGCCATAATAACCGGAGTTGAAAACAATCAATTGCCTCTTTGTCAGGAAATCCTGGGGTTGGTTGCATGCATCATATCCATAGAATCAGGTTTCCACGTTGATCCTTTAGCTATAGATCCATCACGTGGTGAAGACATGTCAACAATTCTGGATAGAGCTGAGAGAGACATGGTGGCGAAGCTTGGGCCTTTGATGTCGGTGCCTCCAGTTCCTCATTACTACAATATTTACAAAGACAAATATTATCCGATGATCCTCGAATGCAAGACTGAAGGGGATGTCGAAGTTGTAGCAGCGAAGGTGGTTGAAGATCTGAAGAAGGATGTTGCTTTCTTGCCCGACTTTTTGAAATCCATTTTAGACAAGGAATTGAACAAGGTCAAAAATGTCGTCAGGACTAAAGGCTCGATGCAACTGAATTTTCCAAGGGCAATTCAGGTCATGCGAGAACGGGGAGAAAATTTCACGGAAGAGGAGCTCCGCGATTATATGTATACCCTAAATGGTGGTATAGACGTTGGAATTGCCGCAATAAAACCGATGTTTGTTCAGTATGCCGCAATGTATGGGGCCCCAGGTAATCGCTCATGGCTTTTCTTTGTGGGTATGGATTATCATTACGGTCCGTTTTCCAGCCGGAATATGATGGAACAGATCAGGATAAAGGACCTATCGGGTCGTGATATAGCAATTGACGGAGATTTCTTAAATTACGATGATTCCGGTTGGCCGAGCGATAGAGAGTCTGAGACAATTAAGGCTGCAGACACGTTTTTACCTAAAACGGGAAGGGCTATTCTCTTCAAGAACTTTCTCCTGGAGAAATATCCTCACTACATTTATACGGATACTCACAAAAGAATTCTGGCGGCCCATCAGGCACGATTCGGTCCAACCCCTTTTGCAATTATCGGAGATCTTTGGATGGGTGAAAGCGCTCAAATAAAACATGGAGCCACATGGAAAACTCAGAGCTATCTCAAGAAGCTTGATAGATACCTCAATTCAATCCCTTGGGATTTGTTCAATTGAAAGCACTGCTACAAACCAAACTCTATCATTGACAGTTATGCCCGAATATGAGAAGATCCGGTGAGTTTAACAGTGCTAATTGCAGGTTCCCGTTCAATCTTGACCGTGATATGAAAATAAGAGGAAGTTTTGAAAATTAGGTCAACAGTGGCGGTGATTTTGATCCTTTGCCTGACGGTTTTTTCAGTCCAGGCTCCAGCCTCTACTTGTGGCCCAAATGATCCATCTGCCGAATGGTCTGCTCGAGTTCACGAAGACAATTCCATTGTTTCTAGCCTCCTTTACATTCCATACATGGTTGTTTCAATTCCATGGCGTTTAATAGACGGCATCATAAATCCAAAGCCCACGTCAAAAGCCACCATGCCCCCTGCGGCTCACAAAGCAGCTCCAGTTCAACCATAACCTAGAAGATTCTTCGAAACCAAAACCATGCTCTAGTTAATTTTTTCAAGTTTGGTGTCATTCTTGAACCCATGTACATGTCTGCAAGTCTCTTAATTATCAAGGATTTTGTAGGGTAGGGGTGTATAGTGGATGATATCGTTTTCATACCTATGTTTGCTTTGATTGCCAGCGTGATCTCACCAACAAGTTCTCCGGCGCAATGACCAACTACCGTGGCACCGAGAATTTTGTCCGTATTCGCCTTGGTAATGATCTTTGCAAATCCAGTTTCAACTCCATCGGTTACAGCCCTGTCAACATCTCTCATGTCGACTCTGAATACCTGATAAGGTATTCCTTGCCTTTCAGCCTCAGATTCGTCAATACCAACACGAGCAATCTCGGGGTCCGTATAAGTACACCAAGGGATTACCAATGCGCTCACGGTCCCGGATTTTCTGAACAGGGCGTTTTCTACAACGATTCTAGCTGCCGCGTCGGCAGCATGGGTAAACTTGTGTCGCATGCAAACGTCACCGGCAGAGAATATGTCTGGATTTGTGGTTTGTAGGTAATCATTAACAAAAACACCCTTTATTGTGTCGTATTCTATTCGTGCATTCTCCAGACCTATTCCGTCGACATTTGGGGAACGTCCGGTGGCCACAAGAATTTCATCTACGTCTACAGACTTTTGTTGACCATCCTGTATAAATTCTATTTTCTTGCAGTGGGGGTTTAATGAAACGTTTATTAAACTTGTTGAAAGTCTCAAATCGATGCCTTCGGTCAAAAACCGGTTTTGAAGTATGTCAGCCGCTTCTGGGTCCTCTCTGTCAAGGATATGGTTGTTCTTATGGAAAAGAATTACTTGGGATCCCAAACGTTTGAAAGCTTGGGCCAATTCACATCCTATAGGTCCCCCGCCCAAGACAGCCAATCTTCGCGGAAGATTTTTGATCTCAAAGATATTTTCATTTGTGAAAAAACCGGCCTGCGTCAGTCCAGAAATGTCTGGAACCTTGGGTCTGGAGCCCGTGGCAATGACCGCCTTTTTAAAATTCAAAATCGCATTTTTAACCTCAACTCGATCAGGACCAGTAAATGATGCTTCGCCAAAGAAAACATCGACTCCTAATCTGGTAAAACGTTCAGCCGAGTCATTTTTGCTGATTTGCGTTCTAACATTCCGAACTCTGTCCATGACGGTCTTGAAATTGATTCCAATTGGATGTTCGATAGATGCGCCAAATCGACTCGATTCAGAGACTTTAAAGCACATGTCTGCGGATTTGATGAGCGCCTTAGATGGAACACAGCCGAAATTCAAGCAATCTCCACCGAGAAAACGCTTTTCTATCAAGGCTACCCTTGCGCCAAGGCCAGCGGCTATTGCAGAGGTCACCAGGCCTGCTGTTCCTCCTCCCACGATTACGAGATTGTATTTTGAGGCGGGTGTTGGATTTGTCCAATTATCAGGATGAACCTGCGCAATAAGGCTAGGGTCAAATTCAGCCTGAGACATATTCTTGGGATTTTGTGACATCATGACCAGCTTTGATTCCAGGTTGTTCGCAAAACCATACTCATTGGACTCATTGGACTCAATCTTTTTCCTGAGCCTCAGAAATGCTTTTTCTGGCTATTCTAGTGGCGAGAATTGCCACGGATATTGTTGCCACCAGGCCTATCCAAAAGAAAACTTGACCAGCCCAGCCGGTCTCTACATTTCCTGAAGCCGCTTCAGCCAATGATCGCGCGGCGGAGCCAATATAAACATACATCAATGCTCCTGGTATCATACCAATTGCAGATGCAACCGCATAGTTGGCAAAAGACACTCTTGTCAAACCTAAAGCATAGTTTAAGAAATTGTAGGGAAATAATGGACTAAGCCTCAACAAGAAAACCAGTTTGAACCCCTCTCTTGCTATGGCTTCATCTAGCGCAGAAAACTTTGAATTTCCAGAAACCTTTTTAGATACCCATTCCCTAGCCAGGTGGCGGCCTATCAGGAATGCTACGCAAGAGCCAGCAGTAGCCCCAAACCAGACTGTGATAAAACCCAGAACAACTCCAAACAGAAAGCCGGCTCCTAATGTAAGGACAGAACCCGGAAGAAAAGCTACGGCCGCTATGACATAGAAAATTGAAACCACGAACGGGGCCGCCGAACCAAGCTCATGCGTCCAATTCAAGATGTGTATTAACCAATCTTTGATGGGAGCTAGTATCAGTAACCCTACGAGTAACACAATAAAACATAGTATAATTAGAACATTACGAAAATATTTACTAGAATTACTGTTTCTTGATGAAAGATTTATGCTCAACAATTTGCTCGCGCCTCTTAATGAGAATTCTTGGAAGTTTTTCAGTTGCTCAGTTAAATGTTCAACAGTGAAGCGATTTTCATGAAAAACCTATATCAATTCTAAAAATATTCCTAGAAACACGTGAGCGTTATGTGGCAATTTTGTTTTTACGATTGACGAGACTGAAACTGAGCCCGAGTCTTTTTACATCTTGACAGAACAGGCCAATGATGTGAATATCGAGATGTGCCGAAGTGGCGGAAGTGGTAGACGCGCCAGGTTCAGGGTCTGGTGGGCGCAAGCCTGTAGGAGTTCGAGTCTCCTCTTCGGCACCATTCACCAGTCTTTTTCGAATACGCTCTTTTCTATTCTAACTCTTACCTTTTTTCAATGTTGGGCCTACACTGATCCGTCTGGCAATGGCCGTTTGTCTCATAATTCGTTCTAATGAATTCCAGAAACTTTCGACGGATTCCAGGAAATCTTTTTCGCTAAAAACTTCTAAAGTTACCACTCCCCTAAAATGTTTGTTTATTATTTCCACTATCGGATCTAGTTTTGCGAAGTTTACAACTGAGAGGCTCTTATGGTCAGAGCCCTCAAATCCGTGCATATGAATCACACGAGCTCTTGGGAACCATCTTTGCATATAGGGCATTGGGTCAAGTCCCTTTTTCCAAAAATGCCCAATGTCTATGCAGTAAGACACAGGAAGATTATCAGTGATATGGTCGAGCAGGGAAGGAGCCTGGGTTTCAAGGTTTTCGACACACAGTTTGCTCGGGTCTCCTATAACATCTATCAATATTTCCAAAGAGTTAATGGATTGCCTCTCCCAGATTGAAATATGGGTTGAAGCCGCCAATTCGGATGATTCAAGATGGCAGATGTATGCGAATGGATTTAGGGGCAGGGTAGCTTCTATTACTTTGATGGTTTTTTCTATACATGGGTGGTGATCCGATAAATACACGTTTAATGGTAAGTGAACCGTGTATGTCATATCAAATTTGGAAGCAATTTCTTTGAGTTCATTGATTTCAGAATCTGTCGGTAAGCTGTCCCATCTGTCATCTATCTCAAAAAATACCAATTCGATATCTTGGGTTTGGCCTGCGAGTTTTCTTACGTTTGTTATAATATCCGCTGGATAAATGTACGAAGTGGTTCCAAGTCTCATCAGATTAGTTATCCCCAACAGGAAGTTATCAAAACAATTGTCTCCGTTAATTCGCAAGAGGCCCCGAGGACATCGCCGTTGATGAGCCCAAGTTTTGATTCTGCGATCCTCTTGAACAAAAATGTGGCGGCAATTGCGGCGAACGTTGAGATTATACCATCGATGCCACAAATTATCACCACCGGTAGAAGCGCAAACCACATAAAACCGTAAGCCCGTGAATCAATACCGGTTATGAATGAGTGTGCCATCCCGGGAGAAGTATGCTCACAGTGTCTAAAGCATATCACCAATACGCTCCGTCCTAGCGCCGCAGCCAGTATCAACTCCAGGTAACTAACTAAACCGCTGGAAAGGCAGGAGACCTTCAAGCCAAGCAAAATGAACAGGGACATTGCCCCAAATGAGCCAAGTCTACTGTCTTTAAGTATTTCAAGTCTTCGGTCTTTGCTTACAGACGCTCCAAAAGCATCCCAGCAGTCGCTCCATCCGTCGAGGTGTAAACCACCGGTGACAAATATCCAAACTCCCACCGTGAGCAATGCCGCAACACCTAGAGGCACAAAATAGTTAGCTATAACCTGTGCTACGACAAGAATGACGCCTATGAAAATCCCAACAAGAGGAAAAGCCCAACTTGACCTTCCGACATCTTCCAGGCTGGAAAATGAGCCCTTTCCAAAGTTAAAAACTGTCAGAAAGTTCAATGCGATCAAAAATGAGTTGGTTGTTTGTCCCAAAAAACCTCACTATCGGCAAAGTCAGGACAATCTAGTCATGTTGAAGACTATTGTGTAATAGAGCCAATTAAATTGCTATATATTATTTCTGACTGTAATTTCAACTTATTGACGTTCACGTCATGTTCTCTGACGAAAGCGTCCTTTTGAGGTGACTCATCAAACCAAGCGCTCAAAAGACCTGCGTCAGCCTCGATGTGGAATTGAAAGCCATAGGAGCGGTTAATTCTGAAAGCCTGGTGTGGGCACAACTCTGAATAGCCCAGTAAAACACCTGATTCTGGAACATGAAACATATCTCCATGCCACTGAAAAACCTTCAGTGGGTTTTTGATTCCAGCAAAAAGTTTATCCGAAAGGCCTTCATTGTTAAGAAAAACCTCTCCCCAGCCAACTTCCTTTGCTGGGGATTTTACTACTTGCGCTCCCATGGCTTTGGCCATCATCTGGGCGCCCAAGCATACTCCGAGAACTGTCGTTCCCCTTTCGATCTTTTCACGGAGAAATTTGGTCTCATCTGCCAGGAACGGATATTTTTCCTCCTCATAGACATTCATTGTTCCGCCCATGGAGACGACCAAGTCATACATCCCATTCTTGGCGGATAGTTGGCAACCTTCATATAACCTTGCGAAATCAAGTTCCCAGTCTTTTGACTTAAGGAAATCGCCTAAAGTTCCCACGCCTTCAGATTCCAAATGCTGTATCACCAGTGCGATCATCTTATTTTTCATCCATATTATCGTTAGTGTATCTATTGGTAATTGGGAGTCTTCTATCCCTGCCGAAGGCTTTGGGAGTTATTTTGACTCCAGGCGGCGCTTGCCGTCGTTTATATTCATTAATATCAACTAAGTGAGCCACTGACTTGACTATTTCTGCAGGAAAGTTCCGTATTTCATCCGGGGATTTGTCGTCTTCAACGTATGCTTTTAATATGGGATCCAGGATGTCGTAAGGCGGTAAAGAGTCTTCGTCTTTCTGATCGGGTCTAAGTTCTGCAGTTGGCGCCCGATCTAAGGTCGATTGGGGTATCAAATCGTAACCGGCTTGCTTGTTGACATATTGCGAGAGCTCATAAACCAATGTTTTCGGGACATCCTTAATAAGGGCGAAACCTCCTGCCATATCTCCGTAAAGAGTGCAGTAACCCACAGCTGTCTCGCTCTTGTTTCCTGTGGTGAGCACCAACCATCCAAAACGATTCGAAAGGGTCATTAATATTGCGCCTCGGATTCGAGCCTGCAAGTTTTCATACTCAATTCCCAATGGGCCATCGCCAAGAGTATCTTTAAGAGCGTCCATGAATGAGGCCAGTATCCCCTCTATGGGAGCGGAAATCATTCTAATGCCTAGATTCTTAGCCAGCAGGGCAGCATCAGAGAGTGTTTCGCCCGATGTAAAGCGGGATGGCATGGTTACGCCAATAACATTTTGAACTCCGAGGGATTCACAAGCTATTGCTGTAGTGAGAGCCGAGTCGATACCACCACTCAAACCAATGACCAATTTCGTGAAGCGATTTTTTGAGCAGTAATCCTTTAGCCCAAGTTTGAGTGCCTCAAAGACTTCTTCGACCCGGTCCATGTCAGGAGGACGCCGATTACTGACCCCGCTAGACCGTTCAGGCACTCTCGAATCGAGAACCACGATCTTTTTGTCAGGGCCTCGTGACGATTCTTCGAGCGGGATTACGTCAAAAGTCATGTCAGTCACCAGCAAATCCTCGCAAAAACGATTTGCCGCTGTCCGAATTTTTTCGTCAGGCGAAATTATTAGGCTGCCTCCATCGAAGACAAGCTCATCTTGTCCCCCCACAAGGTTGTTAAAACACACAATCGATCCGGTTACCTTGGAAAATCTTCCAACAACTTTCTTGCGAAGTTCGTATTTTCCCGAATAAAAAGGCGATGCTGAGATATTAAGGGTCAAAGCAGCTCTATTTCGTAACACGCAGTCTTCGGCTAATGAATTTTCTACCCAGATGTCTTCACATATTGTGACAGACACCTTGATACCCCTGAGTTCAAAAACGAGGCAACCCTGACCGGGACTGAAATATCGTTTCTCGTCAAATACACCGTAATTCGGTAATTCAAGTTTGTTGTAAACGGCGACAACGGCCCTGTTATGGATCAATGCGGCCGAATTATAGGTCTTTTCGTTCGAAAAGTTGGCGTACCCAACAACCGCTGTGATGTTTTCACATGCTTGGACTACCGCCTCAAGGCCTCTGTGGTTGTCCAAAAGAAACTTGTGCTTTAACAGGAGATCCTCAGGAGGATAACCGCAGATGGAAAGCTCTGGAAATGTAACTATATCGCTCTGTAAAGCAATAGCCTTTTTTATATTGGCGACGATCTTTGCCGTGTTGCCTCCAATATCTCCAACAGTGGGATTAATTTGAGCCAGGGCTATTCTCAGGGTTTTCAAGCGGGCCTCCAATTGATGAACAGAGCAACCTTGTCATTTCATGACGCTTTATTTATCGTCGAACCCAATGTGACGAAGCAACAAAATAATGAGCCACGGCTTCAATCGAAACACCGTGGCTCAGGATGGATCTAAGGCATTGTAAAAAGTATAATTAGCGAACCCAGTATGTTTTAGATATCAAAATACAGAGCAAACTCATATGGATGGGGTCTCATCCGTACCGGGTTCAGTTCGGCGTTTCTTTTATATTCAATCCACATTCCAATGGCGTCCTCTGTAAAGACGTCCCCCTTCATGAGGAAGTCATGGTCGTCTTCAAGCGCCTTAAGAGCTTCTGCGAGGTCTCCTGGAGTAGAAGGAACATCTTTCAATTCCTCTGGCGACAAGGCGTAGATATCTTTGTCAAGAGGCTCTCCTGGATCAATCTTGTTTTCAATGCCGTCTATGACAGCCATCAGCAGAGCGCTAAAAGCCAGATAACCGTTACAGGAAGGATCAGGAGTCCTGTATTCAATGCGTTTTGACTTGGGTGAGGCGCTGTACATCGGAATTCGGCAACAAGCCGAGCGGTTTCGTGACGAATAAGCGAGATTAACTGGGGCTTCAAAGCCTGGCACCAATCTTTTGTAAGAGTTGGTAGTAGGATTACAGATTCCACAAAGCGCCGGAGCATGTTTCAGGATTCCACCAATTCCCCACAGGGCTTCCTGAGACAGGCCCGCATATTTGTCACCTGCAAAAAGTGGCTGAGAACCTCTCCATATGCTGATGTGAGTGTGCATTCCCGAGCCATTATCCTCAAACAAGGGTTTGGGCATGAAAGTAACGGTTTTCATGTGTCTTTTGGCAACATTTTTCAATACATACTTAAACCACATCAGCTGATCGCCCATCTGAACTATCGGTCGGAACTTCATGTCGATCTCGCTCTGACCGGCGGTGGCGACTTCGTGGTGCTGAGCTTCTACAGTTATGCCTAGGCTCTCCAGCAACAAAACCATTTCGGTTCTGATATCCTGAAGTGAGTCAGAAGGAGAAACAGGGAAGTAGCCTTCCTTATGTCTAGGCTTGTAGCCAAGGTTTGGTTCCTCTTCTCTACCTGTGTTCCAAGTGCCCTCAATGGAGTCCACATGATGAAATCCATGGTTCGAGCCGTAACTGTACCGCACATCGTCAAAAATGAAGAATTCAGCCTCAGGTCCGAAATACGCCGTATCCCCAATTTTTGTGTACTTTAAATAGGCTTCGGCTTTCTGGGCTATGTTTCTAGGATCACGAGAATATTTCTCTTTGGTCATAGGGTCGTATATGTTGCATATGAGTGACAGAGTGGGATGTTCCATAAACGGATCCATCACGGCAGTATTAGGATCAGGAATTACCAACATGTCCGAAGCATGAATCGGTTGCCATCCCCGGATGGACGAGCCGTCAAATCCAAATCCCTCTTCAAATGAATCTTCCTCTAGTTCGTGAAGAGGAACCGTAAAATGTTGCCACATCCCAGGGAAGTCCATGAATTTTAGGTCTACCATTACCGCGTTGTTTTCAGCGGCATACTCCAAAACCTGTTTGGGGTCCATACTTTACTCCTTGTTTTCAAACTAATTTATTCTTGCAGCTATGCCTAAAGCATGTTGAGAACATGCCAATTGATGAAAATTGATCAAATCAACAGATGCTAATCAAATGGCATCCAAATCCTTCTCACCTGTCCTTATCCTTATGACTGACTCAACCGGTGTAACGAATATTTTTCCGTCACCTATGCTCCCGGTCTTGGCAGCGGATATTATTTTTTCAATTACCTGCGGTACCATGTCAGCTTTGACTACTAACTCGATTTTTACCTTTGGCAGGAAATCAACAAGATACTCAGCGCCTCGATAAATCTCCTTGTGACCTTTCTGTCGTCCGAAGCCCTTGACTTCGGTTACAGTCATTCCGTGAACACCTACCGATTGCAAAGCCTCTTTCACATCATCAAGTCGAAACGGTTTTATGATTGCCTCTATTTTTCTCATTTCTCATTCCTTCTTTTCTGTCAGCATCCAGAGAATGAACACTCAACCACTAACTCCGGAAATCACTATTCTTGATCTCATCCTTACATTCGCTGAGCATCGAGAGAATTCAAAACCTTACATTTTTGATATAGTGAGCAATCTGCATGCCAAGTCAATCACATAAAGTCTCGTATGTATAACATGTTGATATATCCTTATGTTTTTGATTGTATTAGTCTGACTTAACGTTTTGACGCTCATGATTAACCTACCATTTTGTAATATGGCCCTGAATTAGATACATTTATGTAGCGTGCTCTCTAGCACATCGGTTACATAATTGTAACCCCAATCATTTCCTCTAGCTTTGAATCTCAGGATAACTGGTGTTTCCAACCGTTTAATTTTCTTCTGGATGTTCGAATGACCCATATGTATTTTTTTAGATCAAGAATGAACGGTTTTAGGCTGACAGGTTCCACTTAACCTAAATTTTCATGATTTCATGAGAAAAAATGGTGGTCCTTTATTTGGGAGGATCCAAGAGTTCGGGATTATACCGCGAACTCTTGAATGGTAAGTCCAAAGACTTTGACCTTAATTATTGCTGATGATCAGATTGCGTCAGAATCTTTTTCTCCTGTTCTTATTCTCACAACGGTGTCCACTGGCAGTACGAATATTTTTCCATCGCCGATTGTGCCGGTTCTGGCGGCTGATATGACTTTTTCCACTACGCGATCAGTCAAATCCGATTGCACGACCATTTCTATTTTTATTTTTGGCAGGAAATCCACGAGATACTCTGCGCCTCTGTAGATCTCTTTGTGACCTTTTTGACGTCCGAAACCTTTAACTTCAGTGATTGTCATTCCCTGGACACCGATAGAGTGAAGCGCCTCCTTGACGTCATCGAGTTTGAATGGTTTGATTATAACTTCTATCTTTTTCATAGGTTGCCCCTTTGGAACATTCTTATATGTTTGATATTGCCTTAAGCGAGATCACACTATCCGTAATATATTGGTAATCATCACTTCCTGAATTAGATGTTGTAAGCTGTCTCACCGTGTTCAGATGTGTCACAGCCCACGAACTCATCTTCCTCTGAAACCCTTATTCCGACGATGGCTTTGATTATATAGAGAATGATCATGGTTACTACAAAGGAGTAGACCATGGTTACTAGCACGGCCACAATTTGGGTCCAGAGTTGCCCGGGGTTACCGAAAAAAAGCCCATCACTTCCAGCAGCGTTGATAGCTTTTGATGCGAACAATCCCGTAGCGATAGCGCCCCATATTCCACCCACGCAATGAACTCCTACGACATCCAGAGCGTCATCATATCCTAAAGTGTGCTTTGCCAGGACTGCAAAATAGCAGATGGCTCCAGCTATCAGACCGATGATAACAGAAGAGATTGGCCCAACGAAGCCGGCTGCCGGAGTAATAGCGACCAGCCCAGCTATTGCTCCTGATGCTATACCCAGAGTAGTGGGTTTGCCCTTGATGATCCATTCCATGATTATCCAGCTCAAAGCAGCCGCTGCAGTAGCCATATGGGTTACCACAAATGCCATGGCAGCTCCTTCACTTGCTGACAGGGCGCTACCGGCGTTGAATCCAAACCAACCGAACCACAGCAGGCCAGCCCCTAGAAGGGTCAGTGTAAGGTTGTGGGGTATCATGGGTGTGGTTCCGTAACCCTTCCTGTTTCCTAATACGAAGACACATGCAAGGGCTGCTATTCCAGCGTTAATGTGCACTACAGTTCCACCAGCAAAGTCCATAGCGCCCATTCCACTTAACCAGCCACCGGGTCCCCAAACCCAGTGAGCCACAGGACAGTAAACTATAGTGATCCAAAGAAACATGAATATAGCGAATGCGCTAAACTTCATCCTTTCGGCAAAAGCGCCTGAAATTAGAGCCGGTGTAATAATAGCGAACATACACTGAAAAATCATGAAAGTAGTTCCAGGGATAGTCATTGTTTTTGTCGGATCAACGAGGTCCGGGAAAAGGTCAGATCCAATTCCATTGAGCCCAATGTAGTTCAAACCGCCAATAAAACCACCCCAGGCGTCAGGCGCAAAAGATAAGCTGAAGCCATAAAACAACCATATGATAGAAGCTAAACCCATCACAAAAAAGCTGTGCATCATTGTTGATAAAACGTTTTTTGATCTGGTCATCCCTCCGTAAAACATAGCCAAGCCTGGTGTCATGAGCAACACAAGAGCTGATGATACCAGTACCCATGCATTGTCAGCCTGATTCATTTGATACAACCTCCACTGCTATTTTTAAATTCCGATAAGCCTTTGGGTGTTTGAACTCTTAAGGATTCAGCCCTCGCAAGTTATTCAAATCCAGGGCAAATCGTGTTGACCTGCTTCTCTTGAAGTCGATACGCTCTAGAGCAATGAAGGCGCCAAAGATGGTTTAATTGGTGGCTCTATTATAACTAGTTAAATATATTGATATAAATAAGTCGGAGGAAAAGACGCCAGCTTTTCCTCCAAGAGTTTAAATTACCAAAATGTAATATTCTATAGAGCTTATTACATTGTGGTACGGAAACGTCGTGGATCGATCTGATGTTTTTTAACCCTGAGCCCCATTACGCGTTCACTAATGCCTAAAGCTCGAGCAGCTTTGGCCTTGTTGCCGCCAGACGATTTGAGGGCGTCTAACAATAGGTCACGTTCCATACTGTCTAGAGTGGTGTCTAGCGCGCCAGTGCTCGAGGTTCCGCTCGCCTGCGCGGTCTGTAGGGTCGGGGGTAGATGGTGGGAGTGTATGACCTTGTCAGAACTGAGCAACACGGCACGTTCCATACAGTTTTCCAGTTCTCTCACATTACCTGGCCAGTGGTAGCTCATAAGCATATCAATTGCCGGGGTGGATATACGAAGGACTTCTTTCATATTGGCTTTGCTGTATTTTTCCACAAAGTAGTCTGCGAGCAATGGGATGTCGGTTTTTCGTTCACGCAATGGCGGGACGTGTATTGGAAAGACGTTAAGACGATAATACAGGTCTTCTCGGAATTTGTTTTCTTTTATAAGTCCTTCCAAATCTCTATTAGTGGCGGTAATTATTCTGACATCGGTTTTGATTGTTACTGATCCGCCCACTCGTTCAAATTCTCGTTCCTGGAGAACTCTCAAGAGCTTTATTTGGGTTGTTGGCGATAGATCTCCGATTTCATCCAGGAATATCGTGCCACCGTGGGCTAGTTCGAATCTTCCTTTCCTGGTTGAGATAGCCCCCGTAAACGCTCCTCGTTCGTGACCGAACAGCTCACTTTCGACAACGCTCTCAGGCAAGGCCCCGCAGTTTACTTTAATGAACGACGCCGATGACCTATGGCTATTGAAGTGAATTGCATGCGCTACAAGCTCCTTGCCGGTTCCACTTTCACCTCTGATCAATACCGTGGCGTCACTCTTGGAGACTTGAGCTATAAGGTCGTAAACCAGCTGCATACTTTTAGAGTTTCCAACAATATTGGATGGTCTGAATCGCTCCTTTAACTGCCTCTGAAGTCTGCTGTTTTCCTCAAGGAGTTTGTGACGTTCTTCAAGAAGCGATTGTCTCAACCTGACTGCCTGTGAGATCATTGACGCAATAATAGAGAGAAGTCGAACGTCCTCTTCGAATGATACTCCTTCTTCGAAAAGCCTGTCCGCGCTCAACGCGCCTACTACTTCATTTCCTAGCTTTATTGGGACACATATAAAAGACACATCTTTTTTGTCCAGGTCTCGACGAGCGCCTGTGCGGTCAAGGAACAACGGCTCGTCTGAGATATGAGGAACAACCGCGGGTTCACCCGTTTCCACAACTTTTCCAGTAACGCCTTCCCCCGGTCTGTATCTACCGCGCACTTTTTGAGCATCGGATAATCCGTGCGCTGACTCGATCATGATTTCGCCAGATTCTCGATTGAGAAGTGTGATCGTGCCCCTCATCATGCCCATGTGCTTTGACATGGCTTCTAATACAGGCTTCACCACTTGGCTCAAATCCATACTTTCATCAAGAATCTGGCTAATCTCGAACAATAGCAACAGTTCTTGAACCTCCCGTTTTACCAACGACCTAGACCTAACAGGACCCATTGAAAACACCATTTCAGAAATAATAGAAAATCGAAGGGTTAAAAAACCTACCAAAGTGTATGATATGAAATTGGGTTTGTCAAAAAGGTTTTGTGGTGTCGCATAATAAAGTCATGAACTGCGCTTTTAATAAAGGTAGGCAGGATGTTCATTCAAACCGTTCATATAGTTTTGAGACAAGACACATTTGTGAGTTTTTTATGAAAGGTAATCACGTCTGGCGGGTGTTAGAAAAGTGATGGCCGAAAAAATGAATATTCTTGAAAGCATTATAAGATTAGATATAGCAAGTTATATCGATTAATAAATAGCGGATGAGCTATTTACAATATAAGCTTTTGTTTTTATGATATAATGATAAGGAATAACTGCTGATGAATGTCATCTAGGGCTTGTCTGGCATGATTCGAATATCAAAATTAATCTTTATGTTATTAATTTTTCTGACTTGTTTTTCTAACCAAGCGCGTGATGGCCACTGCGACTCGATTGAGGAAACATTTCAGAAGGGGAAGCGGCTTTATGATTCTTCGCGCCTGGATGAGGCGTTGACTGTTTGGAAGCCTATATCCAACGATAGCCTTTTTGGTCCAGTGATATATGTTCTGGCCGCCTCGAGCTACATATCTGAGAAAAAATATGCTTCGGCTGAATCAGCAATCAAGGAATTTATGCGTCTTCATCCCTCTACTCCATATAAAGAAATTACGACGTCGATATTGATTGAGTCTCAGGTTGAGCAAGGAAAGACCGAAGCGCAAAAAAACATTCAGGCGGAGTTGTCCAGAGCTTCGGATTCTGAGAAGCCTCCGCTGATTTTCAGACTGGTCATTCTTGAGATCAAGCATGGCAATCATGCTGCGGCAGAAAACATGTTAAGAAAAATAATGGTGGATTACCCTGCCAGTGTCGAAGGGTTACACGCTTATGAACTTGTACCTGAGCTAGTAAAACAAAAAAAGATATCCCCAATAATACTTACTGAGAATGAAGAGCAGATCAGGGCAAACAAACTTTTTGCATCGGGGAAGTTTGATCTGGCTGCTGAATCCTACAAAAGACTGTTACAGATCAAGCCTGAAGACAAGGTTACCAAACTGAAATTGGCTCGATCGCTGTACAAGAACCGGGACAATAATGAAGCCATAAAAGTATTGAATAGCTTCCTTTCCAGTAAGGTAATGCCGGAAGACGAAATTGAGGCCAATTACCTGCTAAGCTTGATTTACTGGAGGTTAGACAAGGACAAAGAGTTTGAAAGTTCATGCAAGAAAATTCTGGATAAAGGGCAGACGAAGTTGAAAAAGCGGGTTCTTGCTAACCTGGCGGCCCATAACTTCGAGAAAGGTAAACTGTCCCAAGCAGAAGTATTTTATAATCAACTTTTGACTGAAACCAGCAGTCCTATACTCAAAGCAGACATAAAATGGAAGCTAGCGTGGATAAAGTATAGAAAGAGCCAGTTTAAGGAGGCTGCTGGTCTATTTGCAGAGTGCCGGAAACTATCAGCAAATGGCAAATTGGCGAATCCGTCCAAATACTGGGAGGCGCGGTCTTTTGCCAGGGCGGGTTCGAAGGCAGCGGCTGAAGCATTGTATCGCCAGCTAATTCCATCAGGTAGAAATGACTACTATGCAATTCTGGCGGCCAAAGAGCTCAAGCTTAACGATGTGGGATCGGGGTCGGGGTCCAAGAAAGTCGATTTGTCTGAAACAAAACTGACCCCTCAGCAAATGAATTTAAAAGAAGTTAAGGCTGCGTTGAGACTTCTGGACAATGATTTGCCCCAGTTAGCGCTGGCAAACCTCAAGACATTACCCAAAAGTGTTCGTGACACCCCGTCGATCGCGTTACTAACTGCTACAGCAGCTCATAATTCCAAGATGTACGGAATGGCCTGTGACATTCTCTATGACAGGTTTGGATCAGTCGTTGATGAGCCACCGGATACTTCTCCGAGGGATTTCCTAAATGTAGCCTATCCAAAAGTTCATTTTCCGCATACCATTCGACAATCGGCCATTTATTCAATAGACCCCTATCTTGTATGGTCCATCATGCGTCAGGAAAGCAAATACGATTCTACGGCGGTGTCTCCGGCAGGGGCTGTGGGTTTAATGCAGGTTACTCCGTCCACTGCCCAGAAACTCGAAAAACTAAAATCGAAAAATTATTCTGGTCTGATTTCACATCTGCTGGAACCAAAAAACAATATTTCGATTGGGGTCGAGATACTAGCTCAGAATCTCAAGACATTTAATGGGAATATAGTTTCAGCTATTGCGTCATACAACGCTGACCCCAACAAAGTTAGAGACTGGACAAAAAGAAATGCCAAAATGGACCAGGATGAGTTCATCGAAAATATTCCATTTCTCGAGACGAGGCTCTATGTAAAAAAAGTCTTGGCCAATTTCTATGCCTATAAGAAGATACATTCAAGGAAAGATATGGCTGAGAGATGGTAAATAATAGGCGTTTTATCTTTGGCGAGGAAATAAAGTAGCAAGTTAACCAGACAGGAAATTAAATGAGCGAAATTTCAAGCATGCCTGATGATTTTGTTTTTGATTCAACAAAATATTTGAGATTGGAAATCGATAAAGACGGGAAATGGTTTCAGAATGGAGCTGAGATAATTCATCCTGGTATCCGGTCGCAATTTTACAAGGCTCTGAATAAAAAGGCGGACGGAGAATATTTTGTAAAGATTGGTCGTGAAATATGTTCTGTTATTGTTCATGACGCTCCCTTTGTGGTTACTCAGGTTGACCAAACTTCGGATGGATCTATATCCATAAAGTTAAACGATGGAACGCAAGAACAGCTAGTTCCTGACCGACTATGGATTGGCAAGGAAAATGTTCCATATGTCATGGTCAAACTGGGAGCTTTTCATGCGAGGTTTAGTCGACCGGCCTATTATCAACTGGCAAAATGGATTGTTTTCAAGGAAGCAGAAGGCAAGTTCTATTTCTCACATGCGGATAGTCAGTTTGAACTGAGAATTAAAAGCAATACTTGAGCTGAATCTCTCTTGGTGGGGGGCTCAAAAAACACATGGTTTGTACGTTCTTCTCCACATATTACAAGCTTGGCGAATCGACGATCAAGGTCACCGGTCCATCGTTTATTAATTCTATTTTCATCATAGCCCCGAACACCCCACTTTTTACATCCACCCCTTTAAGCTTAATTTCATTGATCAATGCGTTATAAAGTTCTTCAGCGACTGGCGGTTTGGCTGAATTTGTGTATGAGGGCCTTTTGCCTTTTCGGCAATCTCCGTAAAGCGTGAACTGCGATACCACCAAGATTTGGCCTCCTATGCGAGACAAATCCAGGTTCATTCGTCCCTCTGAGTCAGAGAATATTCTTAAACCGCATAGCTTATCTGCCATCCATTTCACATCAGCCATATTGTCTGAGACTGAAACGGCGGTCAGCGCAAGCATCCCTGGTCCTATGCGCGCGATCAATTTCTCGTCAACAAAGACGCTGGCGTTAATTACTCTCTGTATTACTGCTCTCATTTTCCTTCTTTTTGAACAAACGCCACAAAACCAGAAATGCGGGCACAAAATCGTCAGCTCTCTGGGCCATTTCCTTTTCCAAATCTAGCGGTTTCCAAAACCTACCTGAAGCTATTTCCAAAGGATTCGGTTGTGGTTGGGCGGCGGCAACACAGCTATACAAAACAACCCTCTCGTTGTCTGTTTTCTCATCAGGACCAAAGCGCAGTTCTTCCTTGATCTGGTCCAGGAGGCTCAGTTCCTCGAGCAATTCTCTCCTTGCGGCCTCAAAATAATCTTCACCTGAATCGACATGTCCCGCAGCTGAGGAATCAAGCTTCGATGGATGAGAATCCTTTTGGTCATTCCTGCGCTGAACATAGATGTTGCCAGCTTCATCGAAGACGAAGATGTGGACTGCCCTGTGAAAAAGCGATTTAGCGTGAATCTCACCCCTGGAAGCGATTCCAATGACCTCGTCATGCACGTTGATCACATCAAGTATTTCTTCTGAATCTTGAGATTTCATATCCGGGTAAAGTCGATCTCTAACCTTTGTTCAACTGATGTCCGATTCTGCTTTCCACTGATTCCACTTTGCCTTTAATGGCGCCGACGCGACCCTTCTTATCGTCAATCTTAACGTAGGTCACAACCCTGTCGGAATGATTTAACATGTTGTCATGACATTTTCGAATGACTTCAAAAACCAGATCTGCAGGACCTTCGATCAGGGTTCCCATCGCGTGAATCTCGTAAGCCAGTCCACTATCTTCAATTATTTTGAGTGATTGAGCCACGAACTGGCTCAAGTTTGAACCTCCCTTGTCTAAAGGGAACACGCTGAGTTCCGCCAACATGTAAATGCTCCTCCATTAGGTCGTCAAACACGGCGCCCCGTTGGAATATATTTAGAACTTAAAGTCTACCCGGATCTTGAATATTTTCTTGGCCGGGAGTTCGATTATCTCTATCCCAGTTTTCTCAACAAGATCTCGGATCACTCTCTTCTTATCTTCTTCTGATGGAGCAATCAGCGTAAACCAGACATTGTATTCATGTTTACGCAAGTAATTGTGAGTCACTCCTTCACACTGATTAACTAACCTGACAAAATCATCAAACTTGTTTTCCGGAGCTTTTGCGGCCAGGAGGGTGCTGACGAATCCAATCCTACGGGAATTAATTGAAGCCCCAATTCGTCTTATTATGCCCTTCTCGCGCAACCTAGCAATTCGTTTCAGGACTTCATCTTCGTCAATTTCAAGCCTGTCCCCCAAGGACTGATACGGCCTTGAAGTAACAGGGAAATTTGACTGAATTTCGTTTAGTAGCGCCTTATCTTTTTCGTCCATCAACAACCCTAATTGTGTTCTGTCAAACACGCTCATCACCACACGTAGTTAGTTTTCAATCCGCATCTTGGTCAAAATCTGAATGATCTAGTTAACAGGTTTAACAGGTCTGATCAAGAACAAGAATTTTTCTGGCCAAAACTCTTCGAGCGATGAAAAACAACTAAAATACTAAGTACAATGCGTTGAGATAAAATACTCATCGGATATAAACTTTTGTTTGACTAATCTTATATATTGTAATACTCTTATATATGAATGTTGTATAAAACTCCCGGATGATCGGCCCGGATCTGAGAGACTGAATAAGAAATCTTTCTTATGCCGTTCATCGTATCAGAATCAAAGATGAACAATTGTTTTTATCGTTTCATGTTTAACGTGCCCAACGGAGGGTCTTTGAATTCTCAATAGGCTCAGAGTTTTTGTTCGTAAGTGTTATTAGCAGAAAAACAAGGAGAGAAATCATGATTGGCACTGTGTACAAACCGATGGATGAAATCCTGTCAGCCCTGGAGGATTGTGAAAAGGTAATCGTTACTGGATGCAATGGTTGCGCGAAGGTTTGCAAGACGGGTGGAGAGCCAGAGATCAAGTCCATGTCGGAAAAACTCGAAGCGGCCGGTAAAACGGTAGTGACGCAACTTCTTCCCGAGCGAACTTGTTACATCCAACACACTACAGGGGCTTTCCAGGGGCATGAGGACGAAATTCGATCAACCGATGCTTTTTTGGTGCTTGGATGTGGAGGAGCTGCGCAAATCACCAGGCAGGCGCTGGAAGAAATGGGTTTCTTGAAGCCTGTGAAGATAGGGTTAGATTCAGTGGGCCATATGGACACGGTTGTGGCGAACAAGCTTGCTCTAGAGCAGTGCCAGGAATGTGGAGAGTGTGTCCTGAACGAAACCGGGGGAATATGTCCGGTGACCAAATGCGCTAAGAGTTTGTTAAATGGTCCGTGTGGAGGCGCGCAAAATGGTAAATGTGAAGTTGATCCAGAGAGAGACTGCGCGTGGATCATGATTTATGAGCGAATGAAGGCATTGGGAGAAGTGAACAAATTAAAGGTGTACACTGCTCCGAAAGATTACAGCAAAATGAACAAACCTCGACGCGTTGTTTTGGGTTAGGGGGCAGCCATGAAAATAACAGATTTATTTAGGATCAAAAAGAGTGTTCTAACCAGTGAAGTGGGACCGGTAAAAGGTTCCGTGCGCCCAAATCCGAAATCTGAAAAGCCTAAATGTCTTCAAGAGGCACTGGCGGTTAGGGATTACGTTGATGCGGTTAACGTTACAGATAACCAAAGCGCCGTGATGAGGCTTGGTTCGTTACCGGCGTCTGTTAGATTAAAAGAAAGTGGAATAGAGCCTATTTACCAGATCACCTGTAGAGACAGAAACAGAATAGCGCTTCAATCAGATATTTTGACCGCTCATTCCTTTGGGATAGATAACATCCTTGCGTTGACAGGTGATTACACGAGCCTTGGTGATCACAGGTCTGCAAAGCCGGTATTCGATCTAGATTCTGTTCAGTTGATCAAGATTGCAGACGGCTTGAAGAAGGGGTATGACATGATGGGGCATGAGTTGACTCAGGCTCCTGATTTTGCTCTGGGCGCCGTTGTCAATCCCAATTTCGAGCCATTAGATTTGCAGCTATTAAAGATGGAGAAGAAAATTGAGGCTGGCGCGGAATTTTTTCAGACGCAAGCAGTTTATGATCCCAGGATCTTTGAACGATTCATAAATATTGCTTCAGGCTTCGGGGTACCGATTCAGTTGGGAATAGTCCTCGTCAAATCTTCGAAAATGGCAAAATTCATGAATGAAAATGTTTCAGGAATTAACGTTCCGGAGAACTGGATTCAGGAATATGATAGAGCTGGAACTAGCAAGGCTAAAGACGTATGTGTGAATCTAACCTCCGAGCTTGTAAGAGAGCTGGCTCCAATGTGTAACGGAGTACACTTCATGCCGTTAGGGTGGTCTTCCATGGTGCCTGAGATCATTGACAAGGCCGGTATATCAAAAAGCTAGCTCTATATGGCTACATGGTGTTATTTGATGAGGCAAAGGCTGGTTGAGCCAATTATTCGCAATGAGCTTCATGCTTTTGCCTCACAAAACAATTTTCTCTACATCCAACCAAAGATATTCCGGCCTGTTTTATCCTCTCAGAAATCAACAAAACCTGCTTTGACCCAATAAAAAAGGTTTTTGATAAATCTTTTCAAGCTGATATAATCTTGTTAAAAATGTATGCGGAGATACCGCATAAGGCAATTAACTTTTTTGGTGAATAACGAACGCCTTTTTTGTTCAACCTTCTGATCTTTAGGGGTTAGAGTTTCCAATATCCTGGGTCTTTTTCAATCAGTGGATTCTGAATAGCACCGTGAAATCCTATGACTCCTGGTCCTAAATCAGAAAACAAACTGATCGGGGTGATGATAGAACTTTCTTGCAGGGCAGCCTCAGCTGTATTGATGTTTTTCAGATTGTCCCATTCCCTGGAACCACGATTATGACAGATCAGCGCAGACACAAACACGAATCAGATCAAAGGCCCCTTCAAGAATGTATTTTTGGATTGGAGGAGGCGAAGGAAAGAGGAGAATTACTGGCTAAGGAGCGTAAACGTTTGGAGGATCATGAGAAGTTGCTCCTGGCCATCCTTGACGGCTCGATGAATGGCATAACGTTGTCGATCGATGATCAATTTGTGTGGGTCAATCAAGGGTTCACAGATATATTGGGATGGAGCTTCAATGAAATACGCGGAAAGAAAACGTCCTTCATTTTTCGGGATGAGAATGAATTTGGAGTTGTAAACAGAAAGCTCATTCAAGATCTCAAAAACCAAAAACGATTCAGCTACGAGTCTTACTTCCTTCACAAGAACGGGTCTTCAGTAGCATGCTTGTTGACTGGCAGGTTAGTAGACACGGAAGATTGGTCTAAAGGAGTTGTATTTTCACTGACTGACATTGGCCAAAGGATTCAGTCGGAAAAGGCTTTAAGTGAGAGTGAACAAAGGTATAGGGCTCTGATTGATCATTCACCCAGTGGAACATGCCTGTGTCAGGATAAAAAAATTGTTTTCTTGAATAAGCGTTTCGCAGACATCCTCGGCTATAGCCAGGATGAACTCTTGAATGCTCCTTTCCCAAAGATTCTGTCCTCTGAAAGCCTGTCTGATTTTGAAAAATTCGCTGCGTCAACTGAGGAAGGTGTGGAATTCAAAGTTCATGCCGAGTTTCTCGCGGTCTCAAGCTCTCGAGAGAGCCTCACACTCGAAGTCTGGATAAATCAGATTGAGCATAATGGCCGTCCTGCCATGCTCATGAATTTTTTCGACATAACGAGCAGGAGGCAGACTGAAGAGAAAATTCAACTCAGCGAGGAGAAGCTCAGGTGGGAACTCACTTTAAATAAGGCCCTGACAGAATTATATGTTTCTGTATTGTCTTCCGGCTCCACTATGGCGGACATATCTAGGGGCTTGCTCGAAAAAGCTCTGGCGTTGACTAACAGTGAGGAGGGCTTTGTCTCCGAGATTGACAAGAAATCCCAACGAATAACCTTTTACGCTTACACTGGTTTCTTTGATCGTCTGGCGAGGATGAAGACCAAACAGCTGGCCTCCATAATTCAGGAGACACGCGAAAATGTAATAAGTCAGTTGTTTAGCACTAGCAAGCCGGTCATCAAATCAGCGGCCTTGATGTTTTCGGATCACAACCCTGAGCTTTTCGACAAAACTTTTTTTGAAAAATATATGTTAGCGCCTGTATTGGCTGGTGATGAAACCATAGGACATGTTTTTTTACTAAAATCAAATTCCGGTTTTTCAAGCAGAGATTTCCAAGCTCTCAAGAGATTGGCGACGTTTTATGCGGTTGGTCTAAGGCGCCGAAAAGATGAGCAAGCCTTGCAAGCCAGTGAGCAGAGGCTGGAGTTAGCCTTAATCGGCGCAAATTTGGGAACATGGGATTTGAACTTGATCACTGGAGAAGTAATCATTAACAGCCGTTTAGCGGCCATGCTTGGATACGATTTAGACGAGATTGGCCCCAGCGTATTTCGATTATTAGAATTAATTCATCCGGACGATGTCCAACAGACCAGAGAGCTATTTGAACTCCATCTTTCGGGACAAACTCCATTCTTTGAGGCTGAATACAGGATGTTTTCAAAGACTGGAGACTACCTTTGGATTTTGAGTCGTGGACAGATCGTAGAGGTGAATAAGGATGGCAAGCCTATCAGGGCTGCCGGAACTTATCTCGATGTTACGGAAAGAAAAGCAATAGCCCAGCAGTTGTCCAACCGGGATCGGTTACTCGAATGCGCCGCTGAAATATCTCGCGATCTTCTTACATATCAGGAATTTGATTTAGCTATAGGGACAGTTTTGAGTCGACTTGGAGAAACCACCAGGGTGGATAGAGTCGCCATTTTTGAAAATCATGAAGCCCAAGATCAGGACGAATTTTTCATGAGTCTTCGACATGAATGGGTAAGGGACAACATTTCCGCGCAGATAGACAATCCTGATCTTCAGAATGTCTCATACGGCGCATCATTGCCCAGATGGTTTGAGACACTCTCAGATGGGAAGAGTCTTGATGGGCTTATTAGGGACTTTCCACTAACTGAGCGGGAGATTCTGGAACCTCAGGAAATAATATCCATGTTAATGGTTCCGATAATAATTCAGGGTCGTTTCTGGGGATTGATAGCCTTTGAAGATTGCACATCCGAGCGGACATGGGTGGAGAGCGAAGTATCAATTTTACAGGCTACCGCCGGGAATATAGGAGACGCCATAGAACGGGAAAGGACTCAACAGCGTCTCAACAATTCTCACCAACAATTCCTGGCGGTCATGGATGGGCTCGATGCCTTCGTGTATGTGGCTGACATGTCGACTTACGAAATTCTCTTCGTAAGTCGGCAGCTTGAAAACATTTATGGTAGGGATGTCATTGGAAAGACCTGTTGGCAAGAGCTTCATCCGGACCAGAAGGGTCCGTGTCCGTTCTGCACAAACGACAAGTTGATCGACCAACACGGTAAACCCACCGGTGTCTACGTGTGGGAGAGACAAAATCCCAAAACCGGCCAGTGGTTGGGGATTAGAAACAGAGCAATAGCTTGGCCTGATGGCAGGATTGTCAGGCTGGAGGTGGCCCAGGACATCAGTGAAATTAAAGAGGCCGAAAATCGTTTGAGGAAAGCCAATGAGTTCCAGAAGCTTCTCCTTGCTACGGCTGCCACTGCAATATTTACCGTTGACGCCAACAGAATTGTCACAAGTGTCAATGACGAATTTGAGATTATCACCGGATATACCTCTGAAGAAGTAATTGGCAAACCCTGCCTGTCTTTCGGCGAAGAACCTTGCATTAACAAATGCGGACTGACTGAGATGTCGCTTGGAGAGAATATCTCCAGAAGTGAATGCACGATCAGGGCAAAAAACGGCCAATTACTGACAGTACTGAAAAATGCCGTATCGTTGAATAATGAGGCGGGAGAGTTTACGGGAGCTATAGAATCTTTTGTTGACGTAACTGAACTGATCGAAGCTAAAAAAGCAGCAGAACAGGCTAGCAGATCCAAGAGCGAGTTCCTAGCGAAGATGAGCCATGAAATCAGGACGCCGATGAATGGTGTGCTGGGTATGACCGAATTGGCCCTAAATACCGCGCTGACCGAAGAGCAGCGAGAGTACCTTGAAACTTCGCACGCCTCGGCAGAGGCTCTGTTGGCAATAATTAATGATATCCTGGATTTTTCCAAAATAGAGGCGGGAAAACTCGACCTCAATCCTGAACCTTTCAATTTCAGGGATCGGATAGACAGTATTGTTTCAGGATTGGCAATTCAAGCTCATCAAAAGGGGCTGGAACTATTATCCAAAATAGACCCATCGATTCCGGAAGTTGTCATTGGAGACTCCACAAGGATCGGCCAGATTCTCATAAATCTTGTAGGTAACGCCATCAAGTTTACCGAAAAGGGAGAGGTCATGGTTCAGGTGGATTCGAAGGCAAAAACAAATGATGATCTGATCCTCGAATTTGTGGTCAGGGATACGGGAATAGGTATTCCGACGCCGTTCCAGGACAAGGTATTTGGGGCCTTTGAACAAGGTGAGATTTTTAGAACCCGCAAATACGGTGGTACGGGCTTGGGATTGACCATTTCCGCTCAGCTTGTGGAACTCATGGGCGGAAAGATATGGTTCAGGAGTGAACAAGGACGAGGCAGCGAGTTCTGTTTTACTGTCCCTCTGACAGTGGGTTCCAGTCCGGCTGTGGCCGATGGAGTAAAGAAATTCGACATTTACAAAGGGTTAAATGCTCTGATTGTGGATGACAACGCTACCAATAGAAGAATACTCGAGACGGCTCTTTCTACCTGGGGATTTAACGTGAGTAGCCACGATTCAGGGCAGGATGCCTTGAACTGGTTGGATGAAAGCGCTCGCGCCTGTTTGCCAATTTCGGTTATTTTGGTTGATTGTTGCATGCCGGAGATGGACGGTTTTGAATTAACCCATAAGATCAGGTCGTTACCGGTTTACAGTAATGTTCCGGTTATAATGCTTACTTCTGCTGGGTGGCAGGAAGAATTTCCTAACGTCTCGGCTGACGCGATTTCATCGTATCTCACCAAACCCGTGAAAATGACCTCATTAATGTCACACCTGTCTTCCATGATAGAAAAAAACAATAAGCCAACGACTTCACCTGCAGAAAATGCAAAAAAGAAGAAAAAGCAAACGCCGGGTCGTAGTCTGCGAATTTTGTTAGCTGAAGACAATGTGGTGAACCAGAAACTTGCCAAGCGGATGCTGGAGAAGATGGGTCACGATGTGATGATTGTTTCGAATGGAAAAGAGGCTGTAGAGGCGCTCGACAAGGACAAATTCGATGTATTTCTCACTGACATCCAGATGCCTGAAATGGACGGTTATGAGGCAACTCGTATAATAAGACAGGCTGAAAGCGAAGGCCTGCGCACTAGAATCCCCATAATTGCAATGACAGCGTATGCCATGGAGAGTGACAGGGAAATGTGCTTTGAGGCCGGTATGGATGGCTATGTTTCCAAACCTGTGAGAAGCAAGGAGCTGACCGAAGCCTTGGACGCCATATAGAGTCCATGTATAATTTCATTATCAACGCACCTGGTTAAGGATTATTCTCTAAATGAAATCTTTCCCTCACGGGGGTAACTTGAGGAGACTAGCTCAAGCCTCCGGAAAAAATGTTGCGCAAATCACTGACTTTTCAGCAAACATAAATCCCATAGGGCCACCTTCCTGGTTACGATCCACTCTGAGTTCATCCATATCAGAATTGGTTCATTATCCTGATCCGGATTGCACGGATTTGAGAGAAGCTATTTCCATTCGTTATAGCGCGAAATTTGAAGAAACTATGGTTGGGAATGGTTCCACCGAGTTGATCTATGCAATTCCTCGAGGCCTTGGAAAGACCGAGGCGGTCATAGTCTCACCATCGTACGCCGATTATGAAACTTCTTGTGCTCAAGCGGGCCTAAAAATTAGACGAGTTTTTACAACACCTGAGGAAAACTTCAAGGTCAATATTGATGAATTGGGTACTTGTCTAAATGGAAATCAACTTGTTTTTCTCGGACATCCGAACAATCCCACTGGAAATGGCCTGGATATAGATGCAATTTTGGATTTGGCAAAGGACAACCCTGAAACGTTTTTCATCGTTGACGAGGCCTTTTTGGATTTATCCTCAGGGATAGAGAGTTTTACTGTAAAGAGATCGCCAAATATCATCATCATAATATCATTAACAAAAACGTTTGCAATTCCAGGACTGAGGCTAGGCTGCGGTATAGCGGATGCAAATCTGGTAAAAAAAATTAACGAATTCATTCCGCCCTGGTCAGTGAGCTGCCTGGCGCAAAAGGTTGGAACCAGGGCCTTGGCTGATCGAGACTACGTTGAAAAAAGCGTAAGACTCATAGAACAAGAAAGACATTTCCTATATTCCAAACTCTTGGAAATCGATGGATTGTTTGCCTTCCCTGCCTGCGCAAACTTCATCCTGATTAGGTTGGACAAAAAAAGATATAGTTCATCTGGTTTGGTTAAAAGGGCATTAGAGCTAGGAGTAGCCATAAGGGATTGCGCCAATTTCCCAGGGCTTGGCTTGGAATTTGTGCGTGTGGCAGTAAGGAACAGGGAAGAGAACCTGAAACTCTTGGAGGCTCTCAGGCAATTGCTGTTGACATCTGAGCCTGTCAAGAAGCCAAACAGGCCAAAGACACTCATGTTTCAGGGCACTTCTTCAAACGCCGGAAAGAGTATAATTACAGCGGCATTTTGTAGAATATTGTCTCAAGAAGGAATCAGAGTAGCTCCATTCAAGTCCCAAAACATGTCGCTCAATTCATTTGTTACTCGTCAGGGATTGGAAATGGGCCGCGCCCAGGCCTTTCAGGCTCAGGCATGTGGTTTGGAGCCCGACGCTCGAATGAATCCTATATTATTGAAACCGAACAGTGACACCGGGAGCCAGGTAATAGTCATGGGGAAGCCTGTTTCAAACATGAATGTTTCCCAATACATCGAATACAAATCAGCGGCTTTTGAAAAGGCGTGTGACGCCTTCAATGATCTGTCTAAAGAGTATGACGCCATAATTCTGGAGGGAGCTGGAAGTCCGGCTGAAGTAAATCTCAAGAGCCATGACATAGTTAACATGCGGATGGCTGCTTACGCAAAAAGTCCGGTGATCATAGTGGGTGATATAGATCGTGGAGGAGTGTTTGCTTCTTTCATCGGTTCCATGGAAGTTTTCGAAGAGTGGGAACGCAAGCAGACATTGGGTTTTCTTGTAAATAAATTTCGCGGTGACGCTACGATTTTAGGTCCAGCCCTGGAATATACACTAAATTTTACTGGTAAGCCTGTGCTTGGCATAGTCCCTTTTATTAGTTCACTAGGACTTCCGGAAGAAGATTCGGTGACTTTCAAGAGTGGTTTTTTCGATGACAAGAGTGTTTCGGGTAGCCATGTTGACATCGCGATAATAGATTTGCCACATATCTCCAACTTTACGGATTTTGACGCATTAAGAAATGAGCCTGATGTCCGCATTAGAATCGTCAGGTCAAAAGATGAGATAGGTGAACCGGACGCAATAATAATCCCTGGTAGTAAAAACGTTATTAGTGATTTGAATCACTTGATCAAAAATGGAATCGCTTCGAGAATAACGGACCTTTGGAATGAAGAAAAATGCGAGATAATTGGAATATGTGGTGGCTTTCAAATGATCGGAAAAGCTATTCGGGACGATTATCATCTTGAATCTGATGTCGGCGAGATTGTAGGTCTAGGTTTCCTCAATCTTTCCACAGCCATGGAACCTGAGAAAACGCTTAAATATACCAAGGCCTTCCATGCGGATTCAAAAATCGGCGTTCATGGATATGAAATCCATCATGGGAAAACAACCGCATTCGATGAAAAGACAGTGATCGTGGGAGAGGATGGGCATGAATTAGGTTATTGTTCGCAAGACGGGAGAGTTTGGGGAACTTATCTTCACGGCGTTTTCGATTCTGACGAGTTCAGACGCTGGTATATAAACAGACTCAGGGGGCAAAAGGGGTTGAGCGCAATGGTCGGCGTCCAGACAAGGTATGATCTCAATCCTGCTTTCGACCGACTGGCGGACATAGTTCGTTACAATCTTAACATGGAAAAAATATACGAGGCTATGGGACTTTGACACAGAATGAGTTCCAGATACTCTTCGCCGTAATACTGGATTGGATCATCGGCGACCCACGAAACATGTTCCACCCTATACGGGTCATGGGTAGACTTGCGGCTATACTCGAAGACCTCACCCGGAGATACCTTTCATCTGAGCGTCTAGCTGGGATACTGACCGTACTGATATTGTTAGTATCGGTATTCCTGGTCACAACGTTTGTCATCGATCTATTCGCTGGAATCACGTCGTTCTTGGGTTTCATCGTCGCCACCTTGATAATTTACACCGGAATAGCCACCAGAGATCTTTACAATCACGCCATGGATGTCTTTCGAGCCCTGGAAAACAATGATCTCACCGAGGCCAGGCTAAGGGTCGGCATGATTTGTGGACGAGATACTCAAGACATGGACTCCGAGGCCATAACCAGAGCCACCATCGAAAGTGTGGCTGAAAATCTGGTGGACGGAGTTACTTGCCCGTTGTTTTACGCCTTCATAGGTGGTCCGGTCGCCATAATGCTTTACAAGGCTGTCAGCACTATGGATTCGATGTTCGGTTACAGGAACGAACGCTATATCCATTTTGGATGGGCAGCCGCCCGACTGGATGACCTGACTGCCTTCATACCGAGCAGGCTTACAGCCCTCCTGGTACCTGTTGCTGCATTTATTCTGAGAGCTAACGCATATGATTCGTATAGAATTTTTCTCCGCGATCGCTCAAAACACCCCAGTCCAAATTCTGGACAGTCTGAATCGGCATTTGCAGGCGCTCTAGGGATTCAGCTCGGTGGCTCATCATCCTACGGTGGTGTTGTCCATCACAAAGAATTTATTGGTGATCCGAAACAGAAATTGTCCCCAGGGCACATCCTGATGGCTCTTAGGTTAATGACCACAACAATGATGTTGTTTTGCTCAGCCATGCTGATCATGCTACGATTATTTTAAAAAGCTATATTATCTAGTGTTATCAGACAGGTGAGAATTCAAAGTTCGGATTTATTCAGTAAGAAAGAATTGATTTTGATAAAAGGCTTAGTTCCAAGGGTTCTGATTTCAGCTCCACAGAGCGGTGTGGGAAAGACAACTATTACGATGTCCGTTGTGGCAGCTCTGAAAAAGCTTGGCCTGACGGTTCAGACATTCAAAGTTGGCCCAGACTACCTTGACCCCACCTACCTTTCTATCTTGTCCGAAAGACCTTGCTACAACCTTGATGGCTGGATGATGGGCAAAGACTACATAATCAGTCTTTTTCTGGAGAAGTCCAAGGATGTCGACATTTCTGTGATTGAAGGAGCGATGGGATTGTTTGACGGCGCCAGACCGGGCCGGATCGACTCAAGCGCGGCCGAGATCGGCGTCTGGCTCAAAGCGCCGACAGTTTTGGTAGTAAACACTCACGGCATGGCCGGTTCAATTGCCGCTCTGGTGAAAGGATTCTCCACGTTCGAACCTGCTTTGATCATCGCGGGCGTTATAGCAAACTATACTGGGTCAGAGAATCACGCCAAGTGGCTGGAGGAGTCCTGTCGGTTACATGGATTGGCTCCGCTGATAGGTTCATTTCCCAGGGGCGCCTTTGAGAGTCTTCCCAGCAGGCGCCTGGGATTAGTCACCGCATCGTGTCAAAAGCTTGATGATAACGCAAAAGCAGCGCTAGTGGATGCATCCGAAAAATACCTGGATGTCGAAAAGTTGATCAATGTAGCCAATTCCGGGCAGGATTTTGTGGCGCCCAAAGTTTCAAGGCTGCGACAAGAACATGATCTAACCATGCGTATCGGAATAGCTTTTGATGAGGCTTTTCACTTCTACTACAGAGACAACCTCGAGGCCCTTGAAGATAGAGGTTTTGAACTGGTAATGTTCAGCCCTATCTTTGACAAGGCTCTACCGGCTGACCTGGATTTCCTGTATTTTGGCGGAGGGTATCCTGAAGAATATGCGAGAGAGCTTGCCGCCAACCATGAGATGCTCAGAATGATCAAGGATTTCGCTGAATCGGAGAGACCGATTTATGGCGAATGTGGCGGACTGATGTATTTGAGTCAAGGAATAGAGCTTGATGACGGACTACGTCATAAAATGGTGGGCCTGTTTCCAGCATGGACCAAGATGAGGAAAAGCTTGCGAGCTCTTCGTTATTGCGAGGTGGCATTTCAGGAAGACACCATCATTGCATGCAAAGGCGACGTGTTAAGGGGCCATGAATTCCACTATTCCGAGCTTGTTGAATTCGACGATGGAAATGAATGGAAGCGGGTTTACGAGGTTTCAAGACCCAGTCAGGAATCGATTTATAACGAAGGTTTTCAGCGCAATAATATTTTGCTAAGTTACATACACTTGCATTTTGCGTCGCATCAAAAGGCCTTGGATCGAATGGTTTCTGTTAGCGCTTCAAGGCCTGATGAAGAGGCTGACTGAATTGGTGAGGAGAAAGAAATTGAACGAACTGACCAGGCCACTCATTTACAATTTGTACGACAGCCCAATGAGTGGAGAAGATATTGAGCAAAAATCATTTGAATTGATTGAACGGGAAATTGATTCGAAGGCTTTCCCTTTAGCGAACTGGGAGATCATACGAAGGATAATTCATACTACGGCAGATTGTGGAATTGTTAAGGATATCTGTTTTAGCCCTGGGGCCATCAATGCGGGAATTAGAGCATTGAGAAGCGGGGCAAGCATTTATGTGGATTCAAACATGATTAGGTCAGGAATATCGATGGCCCGGTTAAGGTCAGTGTGTCCTGATTACTCCGCGGAAAAAATTCACTGTCATATTGCCGACTCTGACATTGCTGAGGCCGCAAAGAAGGATAACTTGCCAAGGTCTCTACATGCTATTCGAAAAGCCACCGGTATTCTGGATGGGGCAATTGTGGCTATAGGTAATGCGCCTGTGGCTCTCCTGGAACTCAATCGGATGATTATTGAGGGCGAGCTGAAACCGGCTCTTGTTATTGCAATGCCGGTTGGATTCGTGCATGTGGTTGAAAGCAAGGATGAGTTGATGAGTTTGCCGGTTGAATATATCGCATTGCGAGGACGTCGCGGTGGCAGTCCGTTGGCGGTTAGCGTCATACACGCCTTGTGTGGGAGAGCCCTATCTAATGTCTAGCAGAAAACAGTTTGAACGGAACAGGCGCATTGTTGAGCAGGTGCGAGACTAATTGAAATCAATTCAGTCTAAACAGCTGAGATCGGGTTTTACTACGGGAGCTTGTGCGTCGGCGGCATCTACAGCGGCTGTAATGGCTCTATTGGGAGAAATTGTCCCTGAACAGGTCAAAATACAATTACCAGAATGTTCTGCGCTGATTCCTGTCCATAAGTCTTATCGTGATGATCTGTGGAGTGTCGCCGAAGTTGTCAAAGACGCGGGAGATGACCCTGATATTACAGACGGGGTAACGGTTCGGGTCCATGCAAGGTGGAATGGGGGGGACGAAATTACTATTGAAGCGGGCGAAGGGGTAGGGCATGTTACCAAACCCGGGCTTTCAGTCAAGCCAGGAATGCCCGCCATCAATCCCGGGCCGAGAAAAATGATAGAGGATTCGATAAGGAAGCTTACCGATAAGGGTGTGGAAGTCGTCATTTCAATTCCAGGTGGCGCGGAGTTGGCCAAAAAGACTTTTAACCCAAGGCTTGGAATAGTCGGAGGCCTGTCCATTCTGGGGACCACCGGAATTGTAAAGCCTTTCAGTTGTGACGCCATTCGAGAGACGCTGGTAATTTCTATGAATTTGTCGCAGGCCTGCGGTATAGGCAATCCGGTTCTGGTTCCCGGTCGTATAGGAGAGAAGGCTGCAAAAGCAATCTTTAGATTGAGGGAAGGGCAGCTAATTGAAACCGGAAATGAATGGGGATTTATACTCGATAAGATTGTGGATTATCCGTTTGCGGGAATCCTTATAGTTGGACATGCGGGCAAACTGGCCAAATTGCCTATGGGCCAGTGGGACACTCATTCGTCACGATCTTCAAGCGCTCTGCCGTATGTCCTTGATCTGGCGTCACAAATGTTCAAGATATATTCTCTGGAATCCACGACTGTTGAAGGCCTTTTCAAGTCCCTGAAATCAGGACAGGAACGGCTTTTGTCAACCTTGGTAGCAGAACGTATTCAGCAAAGCGTGATAATTAGAACAAATAACAAATTCCAGATAGCGGTCACACTTGTAGACATGACGGGAAAAGCATTAGGTAGCGCTGGGGATCATTCCTTATGGGAAAGAAGATAAAAATAATTGGTTGTGGTCCTGGCGATCGATCTTATCTCACTTATGCGGCGACAATGGCGATCGATTCGGCTGATGTCATTGTAGGATCCGGGAAATTGTTGGGCATGTTTCCTGAAAATATGGCGCAAAGAATTCCGTTGGACAAGAATGTATCGCAAACTGTTGATAAAATTTCAGCGCTGCCTGATGGGCGAAATGTTGTAGTTTTGGTTACGGGAGATCCTGGGCTTTTTAGTCTTGCGAGTTTGGTGATCAAAAAGTTTGGGGCTGAATCATGCGAGGTTATTCCCGGGATAAGCGCCGTTCAGGTGGCATTTGCACGGCTGGGAATGAGCTGGCATGACGCGAGGCTGATTAGCGCTCATAAACAGCTTCCGGATGTAAATCTCCCTGATATTTTGAAACAGTATGGCAAGGTAGCTATATTTGCCAGCAACGATAACACGGCGAAGTGGGTCCGTTCATCTTTTTCTGATACCAGGGGAAATCCAGTGGTTGTCGTTTGCGAGAATCTCACGCTGGTCGATGAAAAAATCACCTGGCTAGGTGTTGATGCTCTGCAAGATCTGAGAATAAGCCCTTCGACAATAATAATTCTGTTGGATAAAGAGCAATGACACAGAAGAAGGGCACACTTTATGGTATCGGTTTAGGGCCTGGTGATCCCGAACTGGTGACCGTAAAAGCCTCAAAAATATTGTCTCGGCTGAAACACGTTTTTATCCCCAGGGCACGTGGTTTTGAAACCGGGCTTGCTAGCCAGATAGCCAGCCATTACATTTCGTCGGATTCTCGAAAATATGATCTGGAATACCCTTTAGGGAATGACACTGATGAGATAAGAAGGCAGTGGCGGGAAAATTGCCGTCAGATTTGCAATGTTCTTGAATCCGGAGCTGACGTAGGCTTTCTAACAATAGGCGATCCGATGGTCTATTCGACCTATATATATTTGTTAGAAGCGATGAAGGAACTAATGCCCGGATTCCAATCCATCACGATTCCAGGGGTGTCGGCGTTCCTGGCGGCAGCCTCTCTTACTAATTTTCCACTAGGCGTCTCGGGTAAGAAACTAACCATCTTCCCGACCGGTGATGACTGGACTTTAATCGAAAAGGAATTCCAGCAATCCGGCTCGTTGGTTTTTATGAAGATAGGGCGACGGAGAATCGGACCATTACTGGAGATGATTGAGAAAAATCGGAATGTTAAAAGATTGGCTTTTGTTTCCAGGGCTGGGTTGGATGGCGAAATAGCGCTTACTGATGTCGACGCTATCAGAAGATTGGATACACAAGCAGGCAATCTTAGCGTTCTTCTGCTTGAAATAGATTCAAAAGGCATACAATGAAAGTTACCTTTGTGGGCGCAGGACCTGGAGATCCGGATTTACTAACCGTGAAAGCTCATAGGATCCTGAGTGAATGCGAATTTTGTATTTATGCCGGTTCATTGGTTAGTCCAGCAGTATTATCTATTATTCCCAAGTATTCGCAAATTTATGATTCGGCTAAACTGGACCTACATGAAATCAGGAGTCTGTTCCTGAAGGCAAGAGATCTCAATGTTGACGTAGTGCGTCTTCATTCTGGTGATCCTTCAATCTACGGAGCCATTCGGGAACAGATGAATGAATTGGATGAATTAGGCATAGATTACGAGGTAGTTCCGGGCGTTAGCTCCTTTCAGGCGGCGGCAGCGGCTCTAAAGACAGAATTGACTGCCCCTGAAATATCGCAAACCATAATACTGACCAGGACCTCAGGTAGAACCCCGATGCCAGAACCCCAGGACCTGAAAAAACTCGCTGCAAGCAAATCCACAATGTGTATTTTCCTTTCAGCTCATAAGATAGCAAGTGTTGCAAGTGAGCTAAGCGACGCCTACGGAAGTGATTGTCCGGCTGCTGTTGTCGCCAAGGCGTCTTGGCCAGAGCAATCCATAATACGTGGGACATTAGAAGACATTGCTTCAAAAGCTGAAAATCAAAACATCAAAAAGACCGCATTGATAATTGTAGGGAAAGCGCTTTCAAGGGATGTTGATCCTTCGCGCCTCTATGCTTCAGATTTCTCTCATGAATTCAGGACAGCAAAAGATTGAAAAAGAATATCGCAATTATAACTCTGTCTCCTGAGGGAGTGTCAATAGCCGTGTTGCTGGCTCAACGGCTTGAAATAGCCGAAATCTATGTCCATGACATCGTGGCGACTGACATAATCTGCAAACGTTTTTCACGTATACTGGATCTGGTTAAAGATATATTCAGCTCTCATGATGGACTTGTCTTGATCGGACCATGTGGGGTAGCCGTCAGAGCTATAGCTCCCAACATAGCTCACAAGACGAAGGATCCGGCGGTTGTCGTAGTTGATGTTTGCGCGAGATGGGCTATCAGCCTGCTTAGCGGACATGAAGGCGGGGCCAACGATTTAGCCATAGGTATTTCAAATATCCTGGCTTCAGAACCCATCATTACCACCACAACTGAAGCACGAAAAAACATCATAGTGGGTGTCGGTTGCAGGCGAGGTGTCAGCGCCGAACAGATAAAGCTGGCGATTACAAGCGCTGTGCATGGATTGGGTCTGTCCCTTGGGGATGTGCGCCTATTGGCGACCGTGGACGCCAAGATGTCTGAAAAGGGTCTAATTCAGGCGGCCGAGAACTTGGGAATTCCGTTGATATTTATAAGTTCAGAAGACATTGTAAACTCCACGAGGGACTTTTACAGATCAGACTTTGTCCAGCAGAACATAGGCGCCCCGGGGGTATCAGAACCGTGCGCGCTATTGGCGGGTAGGAGGACCAAATTAATACTGAAGAGAAAAATTTACGACGGGATAACAATAGCGATAGCGAAGGAAAACTGTTTGTAGTTGGAATAGGACCTGGTTCTAAAGAAGATAGGACGTTCAGAGCGGTGTCGGTAATATCCGAGAGTGACGTAATTGTCGGCTATTCCAGATACGTAGATTTGATCCGGGATTTAATCGGAGAAAAGAAGGTTGTTTCCACCGGAATGATGAGAGAGAGGGAGCGTTGTTCCGAGGCTTTACAAATGGCTTCCAATGGATTCAAGGTATCGCTGGTTTCGTCCGGGGACCCAGGTGTTTATGGTATGGCGGGGCTTGCTATAGAACTGAGAAAGAGTATGGGAATTTCAATCCCGATTGAGATTGTCCCGGGGGTTACAGCCGCGAGTTCGGCAGCCGCGGCTATGGGCGCTCCATTAATGCTGGACTTTGCTGTGATTAGTCTTAGTGATCTGCTGGTTCCATGGGAGATGATCAGGCAGCGACTCGAGGCTGTTGCCAACGCTGATCTAGTAGTGGCTTTGTACAATCCTCGGAGCAGAAAAAGGGTCAATCAGCTTGAGCAAGCCGCTGAGATATTCCGAAAGGCCCGATCTGCGAACACTCCAGTAGGCATCGCTACCTCGGTTGGAACACCCGAGCAGACGGTTGTGTTCAGTGACTTGGGGCGCTTCCTGGAAGTCGATATTAATATGAGAAGCCTGGTTATCATCGGAAACAGCACATCGAGAATTATAGATTCCTTTTTTGTCACTCCAAGGGGTTATCTTTCGTGATATTTCTGCTGGCAGGAACTGCGGAAACACGCTCAATAGCATCGGGCCTGGTAGACGCCGGACTGGAAGTAACCGTTTCAACTGCGACCGATTTTCCAATTGAACTTCACCCTTCTAAAAGCGTCAGCCGTCGAGTCGGTCGCTTGACCGCAGAAGAAATGATCGATTTATGCAAGCAATTAGGGGTTGGCGCAATTGTTGACGCTACTCATCCTTATGCAGAGCAAGTTCAGAAAAATGCAATACAAGCCGCATCCATACTGAGAATAAAATATTTCCGGTATGATAGACCCGGCGCCCCGGAATACGGAAAAAACGTCCATGTCGTCAGTTCTCATGAACAAGCGGCTTGTTTGGCCACATCGTTCAAGAAGTCCATACTTCTGACGTCCGGCACAAACAATCTTCATCCATATGTAGAACGGGCGAAAACTCAAGGTGTGGAGCTTTATGTAAGGGCTTTGGATTGCGGTCAATCAAGGAAGGTTGTGATGGAACAAGGGATTGATCTTGCCAAATGTGAATTCGGAGTAGGCCCTTTTTCCCTGGAAGACAATCTACGGGTCTTGAGGAAATTCGGTATAGGCGTTTTGGTGACAAAAGACGGCGGCATACCCGGAGGACTTCCGGACAAGTTGAAAGCCGCCGAGGTTCAGAACTGTGAGGTGATTGTCATCTCAAGGCCCAATCCCAAATGCCACCGGTCATACAACAAAATATCGGACCTGATTGACGCAGTACGGACTAGTCCTTCACGATAACATCTTCGAAAAGTGATGGAGCGATTCCATTGACGATATTAAAGATCATTATCGCCAAACGACGAATCTCCCATTCAGCGTCACGCGGAAGCCGCAATCTGAAAAAATCTCTTAAAGCCCTAGCGTTAACCCACCAAATGCGTTCTTGAGATGAGGCCACG
Source organism: uncultured Desulfomonile sp. (assembly GCA_937930835.1). GTDB lineage: Bacteria > Desulfobacterota > Desulfomonilia > Desulfomonilales > Desulfomonilaceae > CAITZA01. Next base: position 8,588 of record CALGLN010000022.1, on the reverse strand, counting down.
GGAATAATCCTGCGTGCGTCCTCTTTATGAAGCTTGGATTCTTCCCTGAGTTTTTCGTAAATCTCAAAGGCTTTTTGGTTGACATCACTGATGACTTTAAGGGCAGCCTCTGCTTCAGCTTCGTTCTTTATATATGCCAGCAATGGATAAACAAACGACATTCCTTGGGATTGGAAGCGTCTACTTGAACTTACATGGCCTTGACCAATCCTGTGTCTGGAAAGTTGAGCCCCACAAGCTTTGGATATACCCGCCACGTGAAAATTGAATTGAATTGACTCAAGGGGAGTATGGTGTCCGAGTTCTATAAGCTTTCTGTTTAGGGAAATTTGCTTATTTCGATCGCCTGAAAGTTTTTCCCGGCTTCCGTAGCTTATAGCTGCTGACCATGCCGGCATGGTTTCGACTGAAGACCATAGTTGGGTGTTGTCAATTTGCTTCTCAAACAGTTCTATAGGGGCTGTGACAGCTTCCAGTGTGACCTCGGGTTCCTGATTGCCAAAACAGTCTTTTCTCAAATGTTTCCAAGGGTCATTTAATGTCAGCATGCTCAAGGTTGTCTCCTGAAAGGTTTTTCCAATATTGGATGTTCAAATCAATCATGACGTGGAGAACGAGCACAATATCATTTCAATCCACATTTGGACAAATAAAATTGCTAGAACTGATTAAGTGATTTTTTGTGCCGAAGTTTGATGCTGGCCCGAGTCAATAGGCCAGTGAGATTCTGGGAATCATGGGGAAATAGGGCCCAACCAAATTCAACCTCATGTCTGATGTCTACGCCGTCCACATTTGAAATTCCCTGTCCTAGCAGAGCGGCGGCTTTTCTGACGAGTGTGTCGACTTCGGTGGCAGGAAGATTTTCTATACCTATACAGAAACAGCCGGTGCCATACTTTCCTGAGATGCATTGACGCTTGGTCGACATAGATAGCTTTTCACAAAAAAGACCCAAAAATCGATTCATAGTCTTGTAGTTATATTCCATGTAAAGCTTATCCACATTTACGATCTTCGCCATGAGCACGAAAAACGTTCCACTAGAGGTAACCTGTCTGTCAAAAGCTATTTGCAGCTGATTTCGGAAGAAGCCTTCGCTCATTACGCCGGATTCTCCGTCGTAACGCCTGACGCTCTTCAATATTTTACCGCTTATTTCAAGTCGTCTAATTACGCCTACAAGCGCAGCCAGAAACATCCAGACCGATTTTCTTGATTCCCAGTCTGCGCTTGCGGTCTTTGACGCCGCAATCAGAACACCATCGACCTTGTCATATCCGTACCATGGGATGACGGCCACACTTTTAACTGGGAAACCAATAGCTTCTCCGGTGTGGAAGATAGGTAGGGATTTCTCATCACCCTTGAGTCCGGATATGATTGCCGGCCTCATCTTGTCAATTGCCCATCTCGCCCAGCCCTGACGTAATCTCACAACCTTGCCTCTTGCCAGCGCTCCTGAGAATCCAGACACGGACGCTATTCTGCACAACTCACCCTTGTCGGTAGAAATAGCCACCAAGGCGCCATCACATTGTGGAGCCTCAGTCATTTTCGACACTATGGAATCAATGTTGATGTCCGATGCCTGTATAGCCGATTCCATTCCATCGGCAAGGGATGTGATTATGTCGAGATCCCGTCCGGAATCTTTCGTGCGGCGAGATTGAAACTGTAGGATTATGATGTCGTTGACAATGTTAGCCACCCAGGTTGCCAGTTTGATCTGATCAGGCGCAAAACGCTCAGCGCCTTCCCTGTCAACCCACAGAACACCATTGTTACCGAATGGAATCGCAATATAAACGATTTCAGGGCTGCCTGAAGAGTACAACCCAAGCCTTGAGTAAACATCTGATTTGATGACTTCACTGACCGTCAAGCCATTCTGAGCCACACCACTTAACAGATTGTCCGCCAAAGATCTGCGAGCGGACTTCAGGAAATCCTTCCGCTGCGTTTTAAGGGCGACCAGTTCAAGATTTGAGGAATCGGTTTCAAGTAAGAAAATGGCCACAGTCTGCGCATTGAGGCTTTCTGAGAGCAATTCAAGAGCGCCTGCAAACGGTTCTGCAAGAGAATCATTGGCTATATGCTCCAAACGACTGTAGGTCAATTTTTCTCAGCCTCCAGTCTGACCGTGACCTGCGCCGGATCGATGTATTCTATCCTTAAGCCCTCAGGCTTAACAGTTACAGGCGTTTTGACAGACTCTTTTGCTAGTAACTCAGCTATTCCAACTGGCTCCGTAGTCACTGATGTCAATTTTTTAATGTCGCCGTGACCAGCGCGTATCTTGACTTCCGTCGGTTGAACTACGAGTTTTGTTTTTTCTGGCAAGGTCCCAACAATTGTGGGAACCACCTTAAACTGTTTTATGAGCGCCGTCTCGATATTGAGTTGCACGTCAGACGGTCTTATCTGTGCTATCGTGATGCCGGGCGGTACAAGGATCTTATCGTTGGTGACACGGAAAAAATTCAGACCCGGCAAGACCTTGCTCAAATCAATCACAGCCCTCACAGAGCCGGAACTCAGATTATTAAGCCCTGACGCTGAACCACGAACCCTCACATCTAGACGGTCCATCCATTGCCCGATGATTTCAACTGAAAGAGGAAGGTTCGTATACTGAATGGGCACCGATATACCAAGCTCGGACTTCTGTGGCCCAACTATCACAAACCATAGGAAAATGGAAGTAATTAAAGATAATAGCTTCAATCTCCAATTGGATATTATCAAGGTCATGAAATTATCCGAGGAGTCCGAATCTTCTGTTATATGGCCGGTGGCAAGTAGTTTTTCCAGGGCAGCGACAAATTCCGTGCGTTTCTTGTATGTAATAATGCGTCCAGCGCTAGCCAGCGAAACCTCTCCTCGTTCCTCCGAAACAACAATTGAAAACGCGTCCGATCTTTCCGTGATCCCAATTGCAGCCCTGTGACGTGTCCCAAAGCGTCGACTCAGAGCCTCATCGCGTGAAAGTGGAAGGATGCATCCTGCTGAAACTATCCGACCGTTGTGAATCAGTATTGCCCCGTCATGTAGTGGGGAAGTTTTCTGGAATATAGTTTCGAGCAACTCAGCAGTGACCATTGCATCGAGGTCCTGGCCCTTGAGAACGAGGTTGTCCAGAATATCTTCTCTTTGGAAAACAATCAGGGCGCCTGTTTTCTCTCGCGCTAACTCCGCTACAGCGTTGACAACCTCATCTATAAGCCCTTTTTTAACTTGTTTGTTCTTTCCTGAGATCAAAAGCTTCAAAGGTGAGGCCCGATCCATCATCTGCCTGATCTCAGGCTGAAAGACAATTACCAGCACGACAATAATTGCGGCCCACAAATACTGGAAAAGCACGGATGTAAGGATGAGCCCCAATTTACTGGCTATGAAGTACAAAACTCCGATAACAAATATAGACCCTATGATCTGAAATGATCTTGGCCCCTTAAACCAAACAACGAAAAAATATATGAGTAAGCTTATTAGCCCTATATCGACAAAATTAGTTGCGCTGAGTGATTCAAATATCTCACGTAGGTTTTGCATTTAGGATTTTTTTCAGACCGGTAATTAGAATAATTGGGATCGTAAACGCCAAGGCAGCTATGACAGACTTATGTTCATCACATTTCGCGACTTTTTGCAAGGGTTTGAATCCGCGCCAATCGTTCATCTGAACGATGTTACACAAATTCGGCGGGACCGGACCACAGTAAGGTTCGGCTTCAAATAGTCCGCCCACGAATGTAAACACTCACAAAAAAAATCTAAAATTTACTCCATGAAAGCGTTAGAAGTCAGAATCCCTGGAAATCGGGCCACACAATTTCGTTAATAATTGCTAGGTTGCGCGCACGTGACATGCCACAAACCTGCCGTTATCAACTTCCTTTAGCGGTGGTTCTTCTGAAGAGCATATTTCAATGCGGATAGGGCAGCGAGTGTGAAACCGGCACCCTTTTGGAGGAGACATCGGGCTTGGCACATCACCTTTAAGAATAATTCTCCTGTTTCGGCTAGCAGGATCAGGAACGGGAGCTGAACTTAGCAAAGCTTCAGTGTAAGGATGCTTCGGTGAATTATAAACGATAGTCTTGGGGCCTATTTCGACTATTTTCCCCAGATACATAACAGCTATCCTGTCTGATATATATTCAACGACGGACAGATCGTGGGAAACGAACAGGTATGATAGAGAATATTTTTCCTGGAGATCCTTCATCAAATTAAGAACCTGGGACCTGATTGAAACATCTAGGGCTGACACCGGCTCATCGGCGATGATCAATTTTGGGTTCAAGGCCAAGGCTCTGGCAATACCTATGCGCTGACGCTGGCCACCCGAGAATTCGTGTGGATAGCGAGTCGCTTGATCAGGCCTAAGACCAACTTCCTCCATCAATTCATAGACTCGGCGGTTTCTTTCAGCTCTATTTCCGATGTCATGAATAATCAGAGGCTCCATTATGATGTTCTTGACTGTCCTTCTGGGATTCAGAGATGAATAAGGATCCTGAAATATTACCTGCATTTTCCTGCGGATGCTTTTCAGTTCGGAACCCGACAATTGATCGATATCCTGATCTTCGAAAAATATTTTTCCACTGGTAGGCTTCTCGAGTCTCAATATGAGCTTTCCTAACGTTGACTTCCCACAACCAGACTCACCAACAAGGCCTAACGTCTCCCCATTAAAAATCGAAAGACTTACTCCATCAACAGCATGGACTTTGAGAGTCCCTCTCTGAAAGAAGCTCTTGGCTACCGCAAAATGCTTGTAAACATTTTCAACTTTGACCAATTCCTTTTCCCAATGAGCTTGAACGGGCTTTGGTGAGGCGCTGAGACTTGACATTGGGCTTCTTATTCCCTCCAGAGATGTTGGACTAGCTAAGTTTCCGTGATATACGGTCATGCCGATAAAGTCAAACAAGAGGTATTAAACTGGAACTGCCCCTTTTGATAAGTGGTTTAGCCCCCGGAATAGTGTGGCTTATATATTTCCTCATCAAGGGGCCTATAGGCGGTGGAACTTTCGACAATGTCACCCGGGTGTTTGTGGCAGGAATTTTATGCACAATACCGGCGCATCTTCTCGAAAACATAACCGGAGCGCAATTGCGGCAAGAAACCCTTTTAGGGTCCGCCATGGCGAGTTTTCTTTTGATTGCTCCGATAGAGGAATTTTTCAAGTTATCAGCCGTGTGGATATCGGTATATCGTCGCCCGGATTTTCGTACTCCGGCTGACGGATTAATTTTTGCCATGACTGCAGGACTAGGATTCGCCTCAGTCGAAAACGCGCTCTATCTGATCAAGCTTGGGCCGGAGGTTTGGTATTCCAGACTCTTGTACGCCACCCCGGCTCATATGATGTTCTCTGCCATGTGGGGCTATTCATTAGGAGTTTCACGCTTCTACAGCAGCGGTGAAATATCTTCCGTCTTCAAAGGATTTCTCCTGTCAGTAATTTTTCACGGATCATATAATTTTCTGGTTGCGCTATCTCCAGAATACGCTAAATTTACGCTCGCGCCGCTTCTGCTATTAATGGCCGGCTTAGCCTGGATGCGTTTGAAGAAATTGAGAAACGCGTATCCGTATCCAACTCTGGATTCAGGCCCCATAATAGTGTGTCCAAACTGTTCCGCGTATACTCCGGAATGTGAGATGAATTGTAGGCGGTGCGGGGCGACTGTTAGGGAAATCGAGCACGATTCGGTGAGATATTGCGGTTATTGCAGATCTCCGTTGCGTTCAGGCAGCACGCGTTGCGGAGCATGCGGGGCGCAAATAGACGCCTGTAAACCTGGCGCCGCCTTGTTATAGGAGAGTCGGTATTAATTTTGGTGGGTCAGGCTGTTGACATTCCAGAAAGCGATAAAAATTTTTAATTATTGAATCTTTTTTGCTTGACAAGTGACACAATTTAACGGAAAGAAATATGGTTTAAGATATCTTTGTAGCATACCATCAGGATGTTGAAATGAACCGGAATATATCTGCAAAAAACCATCTTTTGTCTGGTCAGGACAGGTTAGCCTCCCCTGGTTCATTGTCTACGTTCTGTTTCTTTGCACAAGCATCGAAAAATTCTTTTAACGGAGGGGTTGGCCTGAGTGGAGAAGCGTCCTGTTTCTTCCTCTCAAGGTTGAAACCTTGATACTGCTCGGTTTGAGAGAATAGACTTCTCTCAGGTTTCGGCTTTCGGCAGCCGGGAAAATCCGGTTTGGATTAACCTTAAGAGTCGAGAACTGAAGTAGTAGGCGCCCGTAAGAGGTTGGCAAGGGCCGGCCGGAATACGGGAGTAGTGCTTTTACACCCTTGCTTTATATACGAGCGGCGATTTTGACCACTCGGTACGGGGGATGACGATGAAGGCTTTAGGAATTCATCTCTTGATCGAGCTCTGCTCATGCAATTCGGAAAAGTTGGATAACATGGACTACCTGGAGAAAATAATGGCTCATGGCGCTGAAGTCGCCGGCGCTACCGTGCTGAAGACTGCCTTCCAGGATTTCAACCCACAGGGTGTTTCGGGTGTCGTAGTTATCGCTGAATCTCATTTAACCATTCACACATGGCCGGAATACGGCTATGCGGCCATCGATATTTTTACTTGTGGCACCAAAGTGGACCCGTGGAAAGCGGCAGGTTTTCTGAGACAGGAATTAGAGGCTCAGGACATGCAAGTCCGTGATTTCCACCGAGGTTTACCATCATTCAACGAAGAAGATCAGGAGCCGAGGTTCATTCCTCATGCCGCTTGTGGGAATTCTCACTGTTAGTGATCGATCGTCTGAAGGCGTAAGACCGGATGCTTCGGGGCCAGCCCTGGAAAAAAGGCTGGCCTCTTCTGGCCTTCAGGTCAGGCTCATTGATGTGGTTCCGGATGAAATACCGGAAATTATACGAGTTCTAACGGAGTGGTGTGACATTGAGGGACTTGACCTGATTTTGACCACTGGCGGGACCGGTGTGTCGCCGCGAGATGTCACGCCCGAGGCCACTCTGGAAGTCGTCTCCAAGGTTATTCCGGGAATGGGTGAGGTCATGAGGGGATCAAGCCTTCAAAAGACGCCTCATGCTATGATAAGCCGCGCCATAGCCGGAGTCAGAGGCAAAACCCTTATAATTAATCTTCCCGGAAGTCCCAAAGGGGCAGTGGAGAATCTTGAAGCTGTGTTGCCGGCCATTCCACATGCTATTTCAAAAATTCAGGGCGATCCCACTGATTGCGCCCCCAACTGATCCCAATAAGTAGTAGTTCATCTTATGACTACACGTAAGTCACAAGAAATTGTCCTTATCTCTTCTACATTAAAAACTGTCCTTGCAAATCTCGGCCTTACCAAGGCGCTCTCCAGGCAGTCTGTTATCCAGCTGTGGCCCAGGCTTGTCAGCCATGTAATAGCCAGGCATGCCAGAATAGACAGGATTTCAGGGGATACGGTCTTTGTCATCGTTGATTCCGCGGTTTGGATGAGTGAACTCACAGCCGTAAGATTTAAAATCCTCGAGAAAATCAACGGCGCTTTGGATCCTGACGCCGCTCCTTTCAAGGAGATCAAGTTTATTCAGCGTTCCTGGGCAAGAGCCAAAGAACTTCCGAAGAAAGAAGATATTCCTATCCCCGAGCCTAACGAAAAGCAGAAGAGAATGGCTCAGCAAATTTTGACTCCGTTAAAAGATGAGACTCTTCGCGAAATTGTCAGTAGGATAGTCGAAAAAGATAGACGCCTAAAGGAGTTGCGCACTAGGACTGATGGCTAACGTTGGATTGGGCTAGAAAATCCGCTCTTATTTCTTTTCTGATTCCCCGCTATAGCGTTTCATCCCCACACCTGCAGATCCACCTGTGAATGGCAATAATAACCATATCCTGTTGTCGTCGCGTTTTTTCACAGGAATGATCTGGCTTGCTCGCTCGGGACGTTTCGGATCAAAAATTACCAGCCCACGATCTGTCATTTCCCAGGATCCCTCGGAAGGCCTGAACAGGTTCTTCATTTGCATGGTACCGTCAGCATTTAGTATCATGACGGCTTCAGACCGGGTGTTGCGAACTCTGGACTTCTCCTTGTCCGTAACGCCCCATCGGCCGAAATGATCCGTAGAACGCCATTCACCAACCATGAATTCCGAGCTAATAGTTTCCTGTAAACCAATCAGAGCCGAAGTATCGGGGACAGAAGCCGATGTCGGGGTTATTCCTGACAATAGGGGAAATAGAGTCAAAACAAGGATTTGAAGATCGAACATCCTCATTCTCCAAGGAAAAGAAATACATAATATTATTAGCATAAGACTGATAGTCAGTCTATGTTACACTTAACAAGCCTATGGGCAGAGTTTTTTGAGGGCAGGAAATTTCATGTCAGAGAGAAATATATCTAATAATACAAAGCTCATGGAGATTTATAAGAGGCTCCATGACTATTTCGGTCCAAGAAACTGGTGGCCGGCGGACAGCCCTTTCGAAGTTTGTGTCGGCGCAATTCTCACTCAGAACACCTCCTGGAAAAATGTCGTCAAAGCCATAGCCAATCTCAAGCAGGAAAACGCAATGAACTGCTCGG
>CALGLN010000021.1 GCA_937930835.1 uncultured Desulfomonile sp. | reverse complement strand
GGTTTCCATTTGCCCCATTTGGCCTCAAAAATCTCCAGATTTCGGTCAAATTGCTTCTTTTTCGCTATGGCGCCCAAGGTGTCCAGAGTTGCTGACAACCGGTGATGAACAAACACGTCCTCGGCAATCCCTATGCGATAACCCGCTCGACGGACTCTAATGCAATAATCATCGTCCTCGAAGAAACCGATGTTAAATTTTTCATCGAGTTCACCGATTTCATCAAACAAACTTCTTCTGAAAGCAACACAAAAGAAGGCGAGATTATCGCAGTAGAAAATCTGCCGATCATGTTCCTGAGAATATCTTTTGGCAACTTTTGCCATTTCATTTGTATCGTCATAAAAGACCTGAATTTGAGCTTCATTTCCAATCGCATTGGTGACCGGTCCAACCAGGCCCAGATCGGGATTCAGTCGAAGCGGCCTGATCAGCCTGTTGAGCCATCCTTCCGTGACGTAAGTATCGTTGTTAAGCAGTACAATATATTCTCCATCAGAAGCTCTGATACCAGTATTGTTGCCGGCGGAAAAACCGACGTTTTGTGAATTGATCACAACTTTGACCCATGATCTGCTTTGAGCAAAATCCTCCAGGTATTGATCCGTGCCGTCAATCGAGGCGTTGTCTACTACAATTAATTCCCAGTCAGGATAGCTGGTAAATTTCTCAAGACTTTCCAGGCATGCTTTTGTAAAAACCAGGTTATTGTAACACAGCACAATAACGCTTACTCTTGGATAACAATCCCCAATTACCCTATCGAAGTCATTCACCCGCAATTTCCAGGTTTGATTTGAGGCCCACTTTCGCCTTTCTTGCGCTAACTCAACGTCATCCTTTTGCGCCATGGCTTCCCTCAATTTCACCAAAAAGTCTTTTTCGGATTTTGCCAAATATACCAATGAACTATCTAATAACGCCAGTTCAGGAAGGTTCGTAGACACCACCGGCTTCCCGGCGCTCAAATACTCATAGAGCTTCACTGGATTCGTGTGTTCAATAAGACTGCTCAACTTGAATGGAATGACGCAAACATCAAAGGCGTATAGATAATGTGTAAGCATGCCATAATCAGCCTCTCCAAGTAATTTGACATTACGGCATTTTTTCAATCCGGTGACATCGGCGTGAGCATAAGATCCCACCAGGATAAATTCCCAGCCAGGATTTTCAATGGCCGCCTTACACATGAGATCTGTATCAAACCACTCGGAGATAGCCCCGATATAACCCACAACGGGTTTATTCGGCCTTGGAAAAATCTTTTCAGGTTGAGTTGAAAAAAAATCAAAATCAGCGGCATTTCGAATGATAGTATTTTTACGAAACCTTTCTACGTGACGTGAAAGCTCTTGTGATGAAGTGGTGACAGCATCCGCAATCAAAAGCAATTCGTGCTCGTTTTCAGGTAACGAGCTCCCTATGTTTGAGAATCCGGCATGAAAATCCATGCAATCATAAATGACGTTTAATTTGCCTAAGTTACCAAACAATTTGACCCAGAAGGGAAACTGAACGATTGCGATGGATGGCTTATTCCCGAGGCTCTCAACAAAATCGTCAATGGCCTGGCTTACCCAACTGATCTGTTCTTGAGTGAAAACGCCTGAATATATTACCGGATGAGGCTGCGGACAGGAAACCTGACAGAGGTAAACATTCTCGCATGGCGTCTCGACAACTCGAAAATTCGGACCATCCGACTCAGAAAAAATTGTCGACAGATAAAAAACACGGTAACCATTTTGCCCCAGACCCTCAGCAATGTGCTGGGGACGCTGAATTCTAAAACTCCAGTCAATTATGGGAAAAACAAATATATCAATCCCCTTTTGGCCTTCTGGAAAGACCTCAACAAGTGGCGTTGTAGATTCAGGCGCATTTTCATTCAATGTTTCATACAATACCTGCCTGGAGTTCAATTGAATCTGTGATCCTCTTTTGAAATCAAGCCAGGCCTGAGTTACACTGCTCGAAGGGAAGAACAGGAGCGCCAGACCGTAATAAGAGCTTCTCAAGATAGATCTGACCGGATTAGGCGCCATCCTGGCGAATTTTTTGGCAGGAGTAATTAATCTCTCATGCCAGTTATTAATAAATCGCGTGGACTGATCTTCGTTACCGACGACTCCGAAAATACCAATGATCGCAGTTCTCAATAACATTCCCAACCGGGAAAGAAAATGACGTTCACCAAGAAAGCGCCTTAAGAAACCTCCCAGAATTCGGATTGGAATCGTTATATTCCACGATACCGATCCATAAATCTCTTGAAGCTCCTTTTCCTTTTCCCTCAGGGCCTGCACAAGAATATCGTAATCGCTTTGAGTAATTTCCATACGATTCTCAATAGTTAGATGTTCCATCTCCCCCCCCCGCTATGACCTTTATTTTAGATGTTTTCTTAGGTGATCAGACCAGATGTTCAAAACCACCAATCGAGATTGGAATTGTTATTGGAAACTTGCCGGCTGCAGGCCTGCAGATATTTTCACCTCCTGAACATTGCTTTCTTCGGTTTGAGAATTGACAAACTCCTCATCTTCCGGAGAATCATCATCGGCTTCCAAATTGCTGGATGCTTCTATTACCGCGAGATCGACAGACTGGGCTATTCCGTGATTGACCAGGCAAAGGCTTATTTCCGGCTCTTCACTCCTCCTGCTGGCAGCCAACAATGCCTCGAGATCAATCATTCGGTTTTTTTGATGATGCAGCTCGTCTAACAGGCTGATATAGCTCCCCGCGGAAAAATCGCATTCATGAGAATCTTTCCCGGTAACTAATTGCTGGAAAGACTCTTCCATTTCCAGCCAACGAATTAAATCATCGTGTTCAACCGTGATGTTCCTGAGCTCACAGAGCGCCCCTACAATGGCAAAAACATCCGCTGAAACTGAATTTGTAAAGGTTGACAGAACACACCCCAAGACTCCTCTTGTTAGAACGAACCCCAGAGGCAAATCTCCCTCGATACGCCATTCGGTGTCTATCAGATGGATTCCTTCACTGTTCCGGATAATATTGAAAGGAGCGCAATCGATCATATCGCCATGGATATACAATTCCCGGAGCCTCGTTTTGACGCCATTTGTCAAATCATTTCCAGCGCTTCTGACATGAGAACATTCCAGCAATAAGTCCAGCCATGGAGCAAGTGATCGAGCCAGATCCTTAAACGAACTTCTGGATTGACTGAGCTTAATGAAGCGCCAGAGCAAAAGTTCTCCTTTGATGTAATCAGCCACTCCGGGATCAAGAGTTATTCGACCATTTTCAAATTCAAGGGGCTCAATCCTTTCCGTGTCTAAAAGTTTTGTTTTTTGAACTTCAATCCTGGAGCCATTAAGATGAAAACTCGTTTGCGTGCAAAATTCAGGGCGTCGTTGAACTGAAAAATTCCATGCGATTTCATTGTCATCTCGCGCCGGATAGCGCTTCTTTTTTGCCACAATGAGAAATGAATTGGTAAAATCCTCCAGGACCCCATTCCTGTATAGCGATTTATAGACCAGAGCCTCATTGAACAGGCGATACGGGGCGCCGCCATAATCCCGTCCAGCGACCCTCAAAAGCAGGTCAGTAATATTGAACCCGGGGATTTCAAATGCTGATTCGTGGATTATTATCGACGGAAGTTTATAATCAGGGAACGGATAGTAAAAAGACACCCCTTCAAAACCGGCCTGACGCAATTCCGAGATGATTTCTCTCCGACCAAGGGTACGGGCTGTTTCAGACGTATACAAATCCTGAATCCCGAAAAATGGAACACCTATGTGGTCTTCAGAGCATCCATTGAAGTATTTGAGTCCGAGTCTATTTTCGATCGCTATAACGAGTTCGCCGTCTTCATTAAGATGTTCAGAAGCTACTCGCAGATAATGGCGGGATGGATTTTGTTCATTTGAAAATAGATTCGAATATTCCAGGACACCTATCATGAAAACCCTGTCAAATTTCTCAGGAAACACGAACTCTGAGATATCATCCAGATAAACGCTAACGTTCGGCAGATCTTCACATCTCAAGGCGGCAATTCCAGCCCTGGTAAGGCTGCCTTCTACAGCTACGACCTCACAGCCGACTTCGCCAAGATATCGTGTTATCGCCCCACACCCGCAGCCCAGTTCCAGAATTCGTTCATGAGCATTGATCTTCAATGGCCTGATAAGGCAATGTCGAGAACGGCTCAGATGATATTCTGAAGCCCAGCTTTCTATGGAATTGAACAACTCCTGTGAAAAGACGCTCTTGTTCTCAGCGCATTTGATGATTTCGCAGATTCGTCGCTCTTCATAAGCGCCGTCCGAATAAGAAATGCCTTGAAAGGCCGGTCGTCTGAACAGATGATGATGCTCGTCGTAAAAGTAATTCGATTTCATGAAGCAAACTCTACAGTCATGTCAAAATCCGCCAGGCCGATCGAACGGCATTTTGTGTTTTCGACCTGTATGTGTATCGAGTCATATCGTCTATCAAGAGGAACTATTTTCCCTGAAATATCGACTGCCACGCCTACTGACAGAAGGTAATCGCCACCTCCAAGCCTTTGATTGAGAATGAATCCTACCCGAACGACTTCTCCTGGCTTGACCGGTTTTGAGAAAGGCCCGCCACGGCAGTCCCTTGAATTACTGCTGTAAACGATTACTCCATCCGGAGTTTTGATTGTGAGCCCGTATATGGGATTTTCAAGCGCTACATTAAAAAGCGCTGTAATCACAACGGTCGTTCTTACGCCGGACGGAATTATTGTCCTATGACCCTCGTTGTCCGTGAAAACCGAAAAGTCAATTATTTCAGCATCACGATTTCCCCAACGGAATTCATGCCTGTTATAACCCGGGCGATCCTCAAAACGGAGCTGTTGATAATTGGCGTCGATCCTGGAGCGTGGCGTTTCACGGGCATCCTGCAAGCTTATGGTTGCACACGAACGCTTCGTTGTTCCAAACATCAGTTCCATGTATTGATTGACCACATCACGGGGATGGCCATCGGACACAACGGCCCCTTGTTCCAATAGGATGGACCGGACACATCTGCGTGTGATCTCTTCCATGGAGTGCGTCACGAACAGAATGGATGTCCCTCGCTGGACTATCTCTTCGAATTTGCGAAAGCATTTCGCCTGAAATTTGACATCGCCGACGGCAAGCGCTTCATCAACCAGCAAAATGTCCGGTTCGACACTCACCGCCACTGCGAAAGCGAGCCTCACATACATTCCGCTGGAGTAGGTTTTGATGGGCTGGTCAATGAAATCGGCAATATCCGCAAATTCGAT
>CALGLN010000020.1 GCA_937930835.1 uncultured Desulfomonile sp. | reverse complement strand
AGGTTAGCCCTCCGCCCAGAATCGAACTCTTTGCCAGAAAAGCTACTGAGGGATGGACTGTTTTCGGCGATGAAATTGACTTTTGATAGAACTCGATTTGGATAAAGAGGAAACATGAAAAAAGAAAATATGACCTGCAGGAATTGCATGAATGGTGAACCACGTGAAGTGGCTGGGAGAATAATGATCAGTTGTTTTCTGACTCCGGAAAGATCACTCAAAAACACAGAAGACAAATGCGTCCTCGGAAGCTGGAAAGCCTACACACGAAGTCTTTCCTTGAACATGCCCGTAACCCTCCAGTGGGGAGAATGGGATCAGTGATCTGTTCGGGAGGAGCAGAAATGAACACAAGGCCACCATTGTTCGACATTCAACCAGATATTAAGGAAGCCCGACGCTTTCTGAAGGCAGTTATCGGCAGTTCAGACCAAACCTGCTTCCAGACCTTTAAAAGTCGTCCTGATTTTATCATTGAGCCCAAATGGCGTTTTGGATCACTGACCGAATGCGAAGATTGGCTAACGAAGGACAACAGAAGGGGGGCTGGAGTCTATTTTGTGGTCAATTACTGCGATGGAGCAGGCCGAAGCGCCAGCAATGTTACCAGGGTTAGAGCCCTCTTTGTAGATCTGGATGGCTCTCCAGTGGATCCAGTTCTAAATTGCGCCCTAAAACCAAACGTTATCCTGGAATCAAGCCCCGGAAGATATCAGGCCTTCTGGAGAACCAAGAACGTTTCTCTTGGTGAATTCACTCCTCTGCAGAAGGCGCTCATAAAAAAGTTTGATGCTGATCCTTCATGCAAGGACCTTGGAAGGGTGATGAGGTTGGCAGGATTCTGGCATCTGAAGAGAGAGCCATTTATGAGCAGGATACACTATTACAATCTGGGGTTCCCATGTGAGCGTGACATGCTCATAGATCGGCTTGGCCTGGAGGTTAGCTGGACTGACGAACGACCGGGTTTTGTGGAGGAATCGAACCAGAAAGATACCCCTATTGTACCGCAAGGAAAACGGCACGAGCAAATGAAAAACCTGTCCGTGTCGCTCCGCAAGATGGGACTTACGGGGCAACGTCTCCACGACGCAGTGATGAAAGAAAACGTGGTCAGATGCTCTCCACCACTCCCCGAAAGTGAAATAGCAAAGATGACCTCGTGGGCTAACCAGCGAGTCAAAACAGCAACTCAGCGTGCAGATCCTCTTTTGTTCAACGAGGCAATAACTGAAGAGATCGAAAGGCGCAATGAAATGATCACCTGGGATGAGCTTCGGAACATGAAACTGCCTCCCGTCAAATGGGTGATTAAGGATCTGCTGCCCGAAGGTTTGACGGTTTTGGCTGGAGCGCCCAAAACAGGTAAGAGTTGGTTCGCTCAGGGATTAAGTCTTGCCGTAGCATGCGGAGGCAAAGCTCTCGGTTGTTTCCCCGCGAATCAGGGACAGGTGCTTCATTTAGCACTTGAAGACACACCCCAGCGATTTCAGGAAAGGCTGATTAAACTGGGGAAGGATGTTTCAGCTATCGGCTTGCGTAATGCCATATTCGCAAGAAGCTGGAAACCACTTCCCGATGCATTGCAGTCAATGCAGGACTGGATAAAGGCCAACGAAAATCCACGGCTGATTGTAATTGATACGTTCCAGAAAATCCGGCCCAAGAGCAACGCGAAATTTGAGGATAACGCTTATTCAAGGGATTATGTAGAAGTTGGCATGTTGCATCAGCTCGCAATTCGAAACAGCGTCGCTATTCTGTTGATACATCACAAACGCAAGGCAGTATCCGAAGACCCTTTTAACGGCATATCAGGTTCCTCTGGAATCACTGGAGCCGCCGATGCCATCATGATCTTTGACAAACCCGATCGAGAGAAGATGGCTGCCAGTATTCTAATATCCGGCAGGGACGTGTCTGATCGCAAATACCATCTGAGATGGGCGGACTCACCTGGGGAAACCGGCTGGCTCTATGATCCCGAAGACGTAGATCAGGATTCACGGGACTCCGAGACGTTGGTAAAACAGGCCATTATACACATCGGCAGACCATGCTCAGTCTCGGACATCTGTGGGACTACCGGGCTATCGCAAAGTCACGTCTACCGCCTTATCGAGAACCTGAAAAACTCCGGCGCTATACAAAGAGCTGTCGGAATGACCGGCAGATACATTCTTTCCGATGGACAGTGCCAATTGCTGGACGGAATGGAAACCAGCCTCAGCAGGTTTTCGGAGTCTTGGGATGGAATGTGATCGAGGTTTTTAGCTCAAGAAAGACCGTGGCACATGAGAGAATGCGGGAATAATTGACATAATATCAATAAAAGCAACAGGGTATGCTTAAGGAATGGCGGTAAATTTCATGGGAAACACTGAACAAGGGAGGAGAAAAGAGAAAAACTGGATAGGAGCCAAAGATGTCTGTCTCTCAGAATTCCCATCTCTAGTCTGTGTATGGGTATTGGTGAGAATAAGTCTAACCCGTCGTTAATATATAATAATTTTATTTATTATTAATTTTCTCTCCAGACACGGACCCTATTTCTGAAGATTATCGGAGTGTGAAAATGAGGAATGCTGTCAGGGATAATCGGAAGACGAGTTTCATATCTCGCAGGGAGTCACATGATCCAGTCGACGACTGGCCATTCCCTCGGTGTGTTTTGGACACATACAAGAGAAAGCGGAATATAAGAGCTGTAATAGCCGAGGCCCAAAGAAGAAACGAATATCTCAACAAGCGGGAGATAGCCCG
>CALGLN010000019.1 GCA_937930835.1 uncultured Desulfomonile sp. | reverse complement strand
AATCGATAAGCGTGGCGTTTAAATTATAATCAGATCACGGTATTTTCAATATCCTGCATCCAAGGAGGTCGGAGTCCAGAGTCCGGAAAAACGGTGGCCATTTCCAGATAGACTTTATTCAGGATAAATCATGAAATCTCTAGCCTACACAAGTAATGATAGCGCCGACAAGAATTCGACTCTCGAAGAATTCCGATTTGAGGACCCTGAGTTTCAGAAAGAATTTGATTTGTTGACTAGCGACGATGACAGGAACGATTACCTCCTGGCTTACAAGGCATACAGTAGAAAAGAGCCTGGACAGACTATAACCATTGAGGAAATGAAGGCGCTGTTGGATGCTGAATGAGCCCAACCACAAGGTTCACCGTCCTGATCGAGAACCCTGCAAGGAAAAGGTTGTTATCAATTCCGAGGGACGATGCCAAAAAGATCCTGTTGAAGATCTCGGATCTTTCCGTCAACCCGATCCCAAGGGGAAGCAAGAAACTCTCTGGATTAATGAATTCATTTCGCATACGGTCAGGAGTTTACAGGGTTATCTACTTCATTGATTTTGATAACTTAACCGTAAAAATAGCCGACGTTGGTCACAGAAAAGATGTATACAAAAAACTATGACAGCGGCGCCTGTATCCAAATAAAAAACGGTATTTTTAGTCCCGCAGGGCCTCGGCAGTTTAAAGAATCTGGAATTACAATCTGAGGAACTCCAGAGCGGAGCCATAGTAACTGCCCGAATAGGGCAGGCTTGGGATCAGTCTTGTTACAGATACTCGATAGATGTTCAAAACCAGCCAAGCAGTCGGCGGTCTAATCGACCTTGAAAGTTCTAATGCGCAAGAAAATAATAGAGTTCTGCAACCAGGGGGACGCCAAAGCCAGGAAGCTATTGTCTGCGTGGTTACATGAAACTGAGAATGCGACATGGAGAACACCCTCGGACATAAGGAGAACCAGCAGGACGGCTGATTTTCTGACGGACAACAGGGTTATTTTCAATCTTGGCGGAAACGATTACAGAATTGTTGTCAGGGTTGATTACCTTCAACAGGCATTAATTATTAGGTGGGTGGGATATCACAAGGATTATGACGAAATTGACGCCTCTAATGTATGATTCTCGATCAGAGAGGATATGACATGGAAGTAGGGCCTATAAGGACTGAGGTCAATTACGCGGCAGCCATTGCGCGAATTGAGGAGTTGTGGGGGAGTCGGCCCGGAACTTCCGAAGGAGATGAACTGGAAGTCCTCATTAAGTTGGCGTGGGCCTATGAAAATGATTACCACAAAATCGAGGCGCCCAGCCCTGAATCTATTGTTGAATACCGGCTCGACCAGATTGGACTACCTTCAGATGACATTGCTCGAGTGATGGCCTTTCGAAAGAAAGCGCCGGAGATACTTCAAAAGGAAAGTGGTTTTAGCGCCGAAATTATAAGTCTTATTAGCGCTATTCCTTTGAGGCAGGACGACATCACGGCGGAATCAGATGCCGTGTGAGACAGGCCCGACATTGAAACAGAAAGCCCCGGAGATTTAAGATCGGAAGTAGTCAAACGCGAGGCATTCCGTAGCTTCCATCTTGAAGAGGGGAGATAGTAGATGGAAGTTAGAAGTTGGGGAAGAAGAAAAACAACCTCATGGATGAGTCTGTTCGGAATACCGGATCACATCGCTGGTTATTCATGTCTTCCCTAACTCCCATCTCCCAACTTCCATCTCCCGGCTGTTTACTAACGTCGCTGAGGACTTGGTTTACCCTAACTACTAACTGATATCTGATAACTATTATCTCAACTTTTTCTCCATTGATCGTTTTTACCGTAATATTCGGGAAACTGGCAAAGCTACCAAGCGATGGGAACGCTCCTTACGCCATCATGGTTTTTGCCGGTATGCTGCCGTGGACAAGTTTTATGAAGTCCGACGGTCTTCAAGACAGCCAAGTGATCTCGAAATTGAATTGGCCAGAGTCATGCGTGAGCTTTTTGACTCATGCAAGCCAGGTTGGAGGTCGAGATACTCGCCGATCATAAGCGTAACCGCAAGACGTACGGCGCTTATCCCCTCCAGTCAGATCTTGCGGATCACGGGATGTATGTCGGATTCTATCAATTAAAACGGATCAAGAAAAAACTTGGTATACATTACATCTCGAGAAGATTTGGTTTCGGTGAGCAGCAGAAACGGGGGCGCCCATCCCCGGCAGGCTTTGAAAAACTCTATTACAAGAATCTAAAAGCCGCATAATTCTTTTGGTGTCCATCATTGACGACCTATACCAATTAACAATATTAATGGGCGCTGCCGAATAATGTAACTTTTTCCCAGACTGAGAGTAATATTCGAATATCATTGTTCATGAGCTAATGAGAATAGGCGTATTGGTTTTAGATGACAACAGATGCTGAAAAACGTGTATTGAAATTTTACGATTCTATTGGCTGGGAAACGTTAAACGGGCTAACGGAGGATGCCAGACGATTTGAGGATTTGCGGGCTTGTGCAGTTGAATATGTGAGTAATTGCCGGCTCAGGTTGATGCAATATATCCCCTCGGCGGGAGAATACATACTAGACATGGCGTCTGGCCCGATACAATACGTTGAATACCTGGAATATTCCAAAAATTTCAAGAAAAGGTACTGCATAGATCTGTCTGCTAAAGCTCTCGAAGCAGCCAAGGCAAAAATTGGAGACCACGGTGTTTTCATTGCAGGAAGCTTTTTTGATGTTGAATTTGACGACAATTTTTTTGATTGCGCCATAAGCCTTCATACCATCTATCATATTGACAAGGATCAACAAGAGGAGGCGGTCAGGAAGCTTATCAGGGTGACTAAACGAGGTAAACCGGTCATTATAGTGTATAATAATCCCGATACCATCATCCAACGGCTGATCATTCCTTTCCGGCCTGTGAAGAATTTATGGCGGTTAATAAAACAACGAGGAAAAATGCCCCATACAAGTCAACCCGCTTATTTTTTCTCACATCCACTTGAATGGTGGGCTAGGTTCAATGATCTGGCTGATATCAAAATTGTGCCATGGCGCTCTTTTGTTACCGGGCACCAGAAAAAGCTAATACCTGATAACAACATAGGAAGGAAAATGCTGGATATCCTGTTCAGACTTGAGGATAGATTTCCAGATTTATTTACACGGTATTTTCAATATCCTATGATCATTCTTACAAAGAAATAGAGCTAAGGATGTCTCAATGTCAAGACGGTCCATGAGAGACTAACCCGTATATATCTAGAGCTACAATAAATGAGAATTGTAGAATTACTCAGGATGGAAAATTGGCAAAAGAATGTGAGTTATGTGGCTAGTTGCGGTGATATCCTCATGAGTAATATTGCCGAAGCGTTTGAGCGGATTCATGGTCAGCAGAAGATCCAGTTTTGTAACGGGCTGCGGTCGTTGTCCGTTAGATCGTGATCGTAGGGCATTCAATCCTAATCTCGCGGCCAGGTCTTTGCTTTACGTCGTTTACGATAACTGCCCTGGTCTTGTTTTGATGGATCAAGAGTAACGATAACTTGTCTGAATATCCGGTATGCTGATATCAGGACTCATACGGTCAACCCAAAATAGAAAGATTCCTCGTCCCTGATGCTGTTCCCGATCACCGCTCTCCGAACTCCAAACTCCGGACCCAAAGGGCCGGGGCTTGCCGCCATCACCATGGAGTCAGACCATGCGCATTAAAGTAATCCTGGAACCAAGCGAAGAAGGCGGTTACACCGTATTTGTGCCATCCCTGCCGGGCTGTATCAGTGAGGGAGAGACCAGGGAACTTGCGCTCAAGAACATTCAGGAGGCTATAGAGTTGTATCTCGCTGTCCAGCCCTATAATTGCTGCGAAAGCAGGCATCCAGGTTTATGAAACTCGGGAGAGAACAAATGTCTCTGAAAGCTGACAAATTG
>CALGLN010000018.1 GCA_937930835.1 uncultured Desulfomonile sp. | reverse complement strand
CACCCTGATCCACTTGAATTCCTGTATGATTACGATGACATCCGGGACAGGGAGATAGTAGCCCTTGTTTCCAGCTCTCTGGCATACGGCGGCGTCAAGCAGATACTCAAGAGCGTCAGCGCAGCATTATCCCGAATTCCGAATCCGGCGGACACGATACCGTCATGCTCCAGGAATGAACTTATTGACCGATACAGAGGTTTCAAGCATAGGTTCACAACTGGCGAAGAGTTGGCTACGATGCTTTTCGGGATTCAGACCGTAATTAAAGAATATGGATCGCTCCAGGCATGTTTCGTCAGCGGCCTTTCAAACAATGATGAAACGATATTGCCCGCTTTGGCCAACTTTGTTTCAAAACTCTCGGAGGTTTTCGACGGGAAGCCCAGGAGTTTGTTGCCGTCCCCTGTAAACGGAAGCGCCTGTAAGCGCCTTAATCTGTTTCTGAGGTGGATGATAAGGAAGGATGAAGTTGACCCTGGGGGCTGGGACGAAATCCCCGCATCCAAGCTTGTTGTCCCAGTCGACATTCACATGCGCCGCATCAGCTCCAGCCTTGGGCTTACATCCAGGAAGGCTGCGGATTTAAAAACCGCCGTCGAAATCACAAACGCTTTCAGGAAAATTTCACCAGATGATCCGGTCAGATACGACTTTTGCCTTACGCGGCTTGGAATAAGGGATGATCTGGATCCAGCCACATTCCTCAAATCATGTGAAATGGTTGCTGGATAAACCCTTATTGGGGCGCCTTCCACGGCGTTATTTTCATCTTCTGACCTGACCTGACATTGCGCCTTTTACAAAAACCAGCGGCTACCTCCAGACAATATCTGGCGGGAAACATCGAAGGATAGGTAACTCCAGAGTTCGGCATTATGTTTTCGTAAATGAGTCTCACGGTATCTGTAGAATCTATCCAAATGGCGTCAATGGCAAACTTCATTCCCTGCATGTGTATGGCGTAAATGCCCTCTGTCATGAAATCCAGCAACATCCCCGTTTCGTCGTCTATTGAAGACCAGCCTAGCAGTCCCTCAACACGAAGAGCGCCCGTATTCGCCAAAGTAGCCTTGATCGTCTTGGAACCAATCGTTATGGACACATATTGAGGTTTCTGGCAGTCCGGGGTTTGACCAAAAGACCAATTGCAAACAGATAGGATCGATATCTGGCATATAATTAGCCAGCCCAGCAAAACCATGATTTTTCGCGATATGTATGACATGTTAATCAACTTTGACCTTATCTCCAAATTTCCCAAAGAATCAGACCCAAGTCGTTTGAGATTAATCTATCTGATGATTTGGAAATACCGGATCTTTTTTTCACTGCGCCGACGGGTTTCGCTATGAGAACGCCGATGAAGCTTTATGTTTTTTGTACCGTTGATGAGTGAAACCGCTTTCAAAGTACGCTTTTATTCAGAAGTAAGAAATAGACCATAAGATATTGTTATTTCTTTTTTTACACTCCGACCAACATTCCATTCATGTCAGTAATCATTCTTAAATAGTAAATGGGGCGCTTGACCTTTGAGGCTCGGAGAAGTATAGCTTATATTATGGCAATTATAAAAAGACAACTGACAACTTTTTCTGAACCAATTGAGAAAACACTGAAAGGAGTCACATGAAAAAGTTAATGATAACACGAAGGGGATTCCTTGCGGGCGCCTCTGTTGGAGGCGCTACACTTGTTGCGTCATCATTTTTTAATAGTAGAGCGTGGGCGGCGGAAAAGCCTGCTCAGAATGAACCTGGCGGAGTGCAGTTGAAGGATGCTGAGTCTGCTTCTCATGGAGCGGATGCTTCAACTTTTAGCATCGTTGATACTTATAAGTTCCCGGGCTTTGAGGTGGTTCAGATAACCTTGCCGGTGCTTTCGATCTATAGCTATCTTCTGGTAAGTGATGGGGAGGCGTTATTAGTAGACCCTGTCAGAGACATATCGTTTTATTTGGAAACGGCCAAGAGGCTGGGAGTAAAAATAGTTGGCGTTTATCTGTCACATTCGCATGCTGATTTTGTAGCTGGACACATCGAGGTCAAGAAGGCGTTAGGGGTTCCAATTTACCAGAGTCACAAATCAGGCGCTAAATATCCTTTCAAGGCCATGAACGAGAACTCTGAACTAAAGATTGGAAAAGCGGTTCTCAAATTCATGGATACTCCTGGGCACACGCCTGACGGGCAATGTTGCGCCGTATATTCTGCCGATGATCTAAAAGATCCGAAACTTTTGTTTACCGGTGACGTTCTGTTTGTTGGTAGTGTCGGCAGACCGGACCTGTTGGATGGGAGTGTGCCGGCGGCCTGGTTGGCAGGCTCTTTTTATGACGTGTGGATGAACAAGCTTTCGAAGCTTCCTGACAATGTGATGATTTTCCCCGCGCATGGAGCGGGTTCACTTTGTGGAGCGAATCTTAGTTCTGAGCCCAAGTCAACAATTGGGCACGAGAAAGAGGCAAATCCATATTTCAAGGCCAAAGGCAGAGGAGAATTTGTGGCAATGGTGCTCCAGGGATTACCTGAGGCTCCGCAGTATTTTGGTCACAATGCGAAGATGAACAGGCAGGGTCCTGCGCCTGTGAAATGGAATGAGGCTTATAAGGAGATCAGACCGACAGCGGAGCTTACCAAGCCGAAGAAATATTACCTTGTCGATCTCAGGGATGCGGATGAATACGGCAAGGAGCACATTCCCAATTCAGTGAATATTGCTGCCAGAGGCAGGCTTGAGACATATGTAGGCACGATTGTCCCATGGGGATCAAAGCTCGTGCTCGTCGGGGACCCAGAGCTACTCAAGGAGGCCAAGCACAGGCTTCATAGGATTGGATATACCGGAGAAGCTCTAACGCTTGACGCATGGAAAAAGGCCAAACTGCCCACAAAAGCGGCTCAACCCATCGCTCCGAAGAAGCTTTACGAATTGATGCAAAATGGACAAGCCCCATTAATAGTTGATGTTCGTCTACCTAACGAATGGATGGCCATGCGCATAGGCAATGTGCTTAATCTGCCGCTTACTCATCTTGCGGAATTGTCTTCCAAGCTTGAACCGGAACAACCGGTGGTCCTGGTTTGCAATTCAGCTTACCGATCGAGTATGGCTACCGGAATATTGGAACGCAAGGGTTTCACAAAAGCAGTGAGCCTTCACGGTGGAAGCCAGGAATGGATGAACGAAGGACTGCCGGTTTATGAGGGGGAAAAAACATCGGCAGCTGGCCTTGTGCCAAGCAAAGCCGAGCCGAAAGGTCCTAACTCCGATAAGTGATAAGTTGTCGCGCGTAAGGTTTTTTTGACCCATCTGAGAAATTCTTCGGGGAGTGTGCGTGTTGAGCCTGATTAATTGAGTCCAATACGCACATTCTCACATCTCCAAAGATCACCCGCCAGATAGTTTTACATTAACAAAATGACACGATGGTGGAACTAGAGGTTTTCATCACAAAACTCTTTTTGGTATACTGCTTTTGAGAAAAATTCATTTAGAGTTCTTGTCAAAAAGGTGAGACATGGCTGTTAATCAGAAGCTGTTAGACATTTTGGTATGTCCGAAATGCAAGGGGGAACTGAATCTTACCCCCAATGCGGATGGACTGATCTGTGAGGCGTGTAGACTCAAGTATGAAATTAAGGACGATATCCCCATCATGTTAATTGATGAAGCGATACCCCTTGGAGATCCTGCGAAGTGATTTTTGAAGCTTTAAAAGCTAGATAATTAATTGGGCGTCAAGATGAGTTGGGACAATTCCGATAGGCCGGTCTTTTCACTGAGGCTTTATCTGGAGTATCTTGTTTATTTGGCTTTCCGAATAATTGAGGAGTTGATTTGCGCAATTCCTGGTGACAAGTCGGCTTTGGCTGTGGGGCGTTTTTTTGGTCGAATAATGTTTATTGCGGCTTCAGAGAGAAGGAATGTCGCGATAGAGAATTTGACGATCTGTTTTGGGGACTCGAGGGACTCCAAAGAGATTAGAAGGTTAGCTCGGGCCAATTTCGAGCATTTTGGAATGCTTTCGGTTGAATTTTATCGGCTTCGGCGTTGGTCGGAAGATGAGCTTGCCAAGCGTTTAGTGATCAAGGGGAAGTCAAATTTTGATTTTGCGTGGTCTCCGGGAAACGTTGGGCTTTATTATGTAACAGGCCACTTCGGTAGTTTTGAGGTCCTAGCGGCGATGAGCCGTTTCATGGGCATAAAGGGCAATCTTCTTGTCACGTCCGTGCCTAATTATTTTGTTAACAAACACATGATATTTGAACGTGGTGGCGCCAAGAGCGGATTAAAGATATTGCCGCATAGGGGAAGCGTTCACAAGATACTTCAAGCGCTTGGTTCGGGCGAGATGGTAGTTGTTTTGGCGGATCAAAGAGGAGATGACACTCGGCCGACAATCGTAGATTTCTTTGGGCGTAAGGTATTTGCCAATGGAATTTTCGCTAAATTTGCCATAGAGAGCAATGCGCTGGTTTTTCCGATTAGAGGAACTCGTCTGGATGACGGACGCTATGAATGTGAGTTTGGAGCGGAAATTCCAATTCAGAGGACAGGCGATATTCAAAACGATCTTGCTGTTAATTCTCAGAGATTTCACCTTGTATTCGAGTCCTGGCTTCGGGAGAATCCGGAACAGGGCTTTTGGATGCATCGAAAGTTCAAGAGGAAGAGAAAGAAAACCTCGCAAAGGGCAAGTGAGCAGTTGATTAATTTTTCAATTCAGCAAGGACACGCGGGTTCCGAAGCAAAGGGGCGGAATGAAGGTTTCTGATTGTCGAACCTGCGAACTTCCGTCCAGAATACTGGTCAGAGGGGTAAATTGGGTTGGCGACAGTATAATGACTGTGCCTGCCATGAAGGCCTTGCGGCAGATGTTTGCGAGTTCCCATATTACTTTTTGGGTTCCCGAATCACTGGAAAGCCTGTTGCGAGTTTCCAGAATTCCCGATGAGATCATCACTATTCCTCCCCAGATGTCCAGGCTATCCAGACCGTTCAAAATGGCGTCAATTTTGCGGTCAAAAGGATTTGGCCTGGTGATACACTTCCAGAACGCATTCGAAAGCGCTCTTACTTCTTGGCTAGCAAGAATTCCGATTCGAGTCGGATATCCTACTGATGGCAGAGGCCCGTTATTAAACGTCAGGGTTCCGCTTACAAAGCATATAAAGGAACAGCATCAGGTTTATTATTACTTGGAGATTGTGAAATTTCTCGGAGAATACTTTGGATTGCGCAACAGGATAGCCAATGGCGAACCTGATTGCTCTATTGGGCTGAATCGGTCAATAAGTCATAACGTCGAATGTTTACTTAAGAGTTACCACGTTGAGAATGGACAGCGGCCGATCAT
Organism: uncultured Desulfomonile sp.; assembly: GCA_937930835.1. GTDB lineage: Bacteria > Desulfobacterota > Desulfomonilia > Desulfomonilales > Desulfomonilaceae > CAITZA01. The sequence goes on along the minus strand of CALGLN010000018.1, from coordinate 2,369 downwards.
TTGTTTGTGTCCCGGGTCAGTCAATTCAGACGCCAAGCGTTGGTCTCTGGATTATTTTTCTGCTCTAGCCGACATGCTCATCGAGAGAATGGACGCTTTGGTGCTGTTCATGGGCGCAGCAAGCGAGACAGATCTCATCAATTCGATAATTTGTTCAATGACCAATAGAAGAGCTTTTAACCTGGCTGGCAAGACGGATCTGGAGCAATCCATGGGAGTGATGAGTTTCAGCGACCTTGTTATTTCCAACGACACAGGAAGCGCTCATCTAGCTGTTGCAGCCGGTTCAAAGATATTGACGATTTTCGGTCCCACCATTCCAGGAGCAACAGCTCCTTTTGGAAAACAGGCTCAAATAATCAAAGGCCAAGCTACGTGCGCTCCATGCCGACATTTTACATGTCCATTACCGGATCATCCATGCATGAGGTCAATTACACCGGAGTTAGTTTTTGAAAAGACCATTTCCATGATCGGCTCCAAGAATGAACCACATGGCACCACTAATTAGTGTAATAATTCCCACTTATAACAGGCTTGATCTGCTTAAGCGGACTATTGAATCCGTAAAGTCTCAGACGTTTCAAGACTATGAAATATGGGTTGTTGATGATGGATCCAGTGATGGAACGAAAGACTGGCTAGAGACTATCCCGGACATAAATTTTATAAGTCAATCTAACAGTGGGATCGCCGCTTCTCGCAATAAAGGGGCTAGTCTGTCATCAGGCAAATGGCTGTGTTTTCTTGATCATGATGATCTGTGGGACGAAAGGAAACTTGAAGTTCAGGCAGAATTTGCCACAGAGAATCCTGATGTTGGTCTTCTTGCAGTGAAGCACGTGCGTTTGGGTTCGAAGGTGAGGTCATCTGGACACGGTCGTTGGATCAAAGGAGACCTGTTTCTCAAGGAGTATTCTGAGAGTTTCATACACACTTCGTCAGTGATGATCCGCAGAGATGTATTTGAGGCAATTGGAGGATTTCCGACGGAATACCGGTTTGCAGATGAATTTGACGTATGGCTAAAGATTGCAAAGTCCTATCCTATCGCTTATTACGATGAGCCTCTTGTATTCATAAGGCTTTATGAGTCAAACACTTCACATAATCGTGTGGGAGTCAGAAGCGACACTTACGACATACTGACAAAGCATTACGATCCTGATAGAATACCGAGAGAAGTTTATCTCAGGACGATGTCGGATCATGACATTTCTTTTGGACGTGCGTATGTGAAGACCGGAGATCTTGCCCAGGCGTTGAACTGGTTCAGAAAGTCCATTGAACGCACTCCGTTACGACTACGTCCGTGGCGTTACTACCTCAAATATCGTCTTCTCAGTGCATTTAGAAATTGATACAAGATGCTAGAAAAGCTGAACCACAGCCTCGGTAATTCAAACAGCGCTATTATTTTGGGCGGCCTTGAGGTCATAATCCCGGACCAGGTTAGTACGATCACCGGAATTTCCAGGGAAGAATTCGGGAAAAAGATTTCGAAGATTCTCAGCCGCCACACCGAAATACTTTCAGGCAAATCCGGACAGATTTTCAAGAATGCTCCTGAGACTGCTGTCACTCTTGTGGAAGTCCCGGAATTGCCAGTTTTGTGCGTAAAGCAATTTAACGATAGAGGACTACTTCATAGTCTCAAAGGCTTATTCAGACAATCTCATGGCTCAAGAACTTTTGAGAACGGATTAAAACTGATTTCGAACGGAATTCCTGCGGCCACCCCATTGGCGCTGATTAGAAAGAGAGCTAAGGGTTTAATTACGGTTGAGTGGGTGATCATGGAATTCATGAGAAATCATATCGAGCTGGATCGCTACCTGTTGGGCAAATTCAAGGCCGGTTGGACAAGAGATCAGCAGAAGTCCGCTGTTAGACAGTTTGGACGATTTATAGGGTCGATGCATTCCAAGGGAATTTTTCATTCCGATCTAAAAACATGCAACATCATGGTTTCCGAGGGTTCGAATCCAGGGCAGGAGTATGCTGACGCTTTAGTGCCGGAAACGAAAGATGACTCGATTTCATTACGCTTCTGTCTAATTGATTATGATGATGTGAGATTTTCCCATCACCTCTCAATGAGAAGCAGGATAAAGAATATGGTTCAAATATTTCTTTCGACCCCATTATTGTTAAACGGCGTTGAAAGGATGCGTTTCCTCGATGAATATGCTCTCCATGCGGGGCTTAATTCATCCGAGAAAAAACGGCTCGCCCATGATGTAATAAAAAAATGCCAAGGTAAGGATATTCTCTACGTCGGTTTTAATGGTGATGTCATTGAACCGCTCAATCCGAAACAACAAAATTAGTCATTCGTGTGCTTCAATCAAATTGTCAAGTGCAAGTCC
>CALGLN010000017.1 GCA_937930835.1 uncultured Desulfomonile sp. | reverse complement strand
CGCCCCTGAAACTAAAGTCGAAAAAACGCCCGAGATCAAACCTCAGGCGCCTAAAACAGAAATTATTGAAAAACCTGCGCCTGCGGTCGTCTCCGAAGCGCTCGCAGAGGAAGAGGAGGAAGCAATTATGGGTCAGTTGACCAAGGACGATATTCAAGGCCTAAAAGAAATGGTCGGCGCATTTAAGGCTTTCAAGAGCCTAACATCCATGATGGCTGGCTTGGATTCAGTGTTGTCCGGCAAGCCACCAGCTCAGGCCGTTCCAGCAGCCGCTCCTGCTGCCGCTGCAAAAGCCGAAGCAGCGGTTGTAACAGCTGCGCCACTCAAGAAAAAAGAACTGCCTCCAGCGGATTGGTCACAATATACCGCGTGTGATGTCACCTTGGAAGGCCTTAAATATGCCGATGAAAAAGGCTACAAAACTGCTTTTCACAGGGCCAGAACCATGACGGCCTGTCCCATTGGCAAAGGCGGAACATGCTGCAAGATATGTAACATGGGGCCATGTCGAGTACTGCCGCCCAAAGGCAAGGATGAGACACCAGAAGAAAGAAAACTGAGAACAGGCCTTTGCGGAGCCACACCTGAAACTATAGCCGCTCGAAACTTTGCAAGAATGGTAGCCGCTGGAGCTGCTGCCCACTCCGATCACGGTCGTCACGTGGCGCACACCTTCCTAGAAGCAGCCAAAGGCGAACTCCCCGACTATCAGGTTAAGGATATAGCTAAGGTTCTTGCCCTGGCTATGGACTACGAAATAGACACAGAGGGACGAGAATTTAAGGACATCGCAATCGAAGTTGGCGAAAAAGCCCTTGCCGAATACGGTCAACAGCATGGCGAAATCATGAATGTAAAGAGGGCCCCGCTGAAAAGGCAGGAAATCTGGAGAAAAGAGAATGTTGTTCCTATCGGTATAGACCGAGGTGTGGTCGAAGTCATGCACATGACTCACATGGGCGTGAACCAGGAAATGGAGCACATTATTCGTCTGGCTACCCGATGCGCTTTGGGTGACGGATGGGGTGGCTCGATGATTGCTACAGACCTTTCAGATGCTCTTTACGGAACTCCAGTGCCGATTCTTGGTAAGGTCAATCTTGGCTGTATGAAGGAAGACACCGTCAACATTATCGTTCACGGACATGAGCCATCGCTATCAGAAATTATCGTTCAGGCCGTTCAGGATCCTGAAATGATAGCCTATGCTAAGAGCAAAGGGGCGACTGGCGGAATCAGTCTTGGTGGCATTTGCTGTACATCAAATGAAATCTTGATGCGTCATGGTATTCCCATTGCTGGGAATTATCTGCAACAGGAACTGGCGATAATAACTGGCGCACTTGAAACCATGGTTGTAGACGTACAGTGCATTATGCAAGGCGTAGCAGAGCTGGCAAAATGTTTCCATACTCAGATAGTCACCACAAGCCCGATCGCAAAAATGCAGGGAGCTTACAAACACTATGAGTATGACGAAAAATATGGCTTGGAAACTGCCAGAGCAATAGTCAAAGATGCCATTGACAATTTCCCTAACCGTGACAAAAACAAAATCTCTATTCCGACTGAACAACAAGACATGGTTGTTGGATTTAGCCATGAGACCATCAGCTACATGCTGGGCGGTATGTTCCGGGCCAGTTATCGTCCTTTGAATGACAACATCATCAATGGCCGAATTCGAGGACTGGCGGGAATCGTAGGTTGCGGAAATGCCAGAATTAAACAGGATTACTTGCATGTCGAATTGGCCAAAGAGCTAATCAAGAACGATGTCCTTGTGCTTACAACCGGATGTTCAGCCATAGCTTTGGGCAAAGCTGGCCTGTTAACTCCCGAAGCTGCTGCAAAATATGCTGGCGAAGGTCTGGCAGAAGTTTGCGCGACAGTCGGCATTCCTCCTGTCCTACACATGGGTTCTTGCGTTGATAATTCACGAATCCTGATTGCAGCAACGGCAGTCGTCAGAGATGGTGGATTGGGAGACGATATATCAGACCTTCCCGCCGTGGGAGTTGCGCCTGAGTGGATGAGTGAAAAAGCTGTCTCAATCGGTCAATACTTCGTAGCTTCAGGTGTATACGTATTATTCGGAGGAGGGTTCCCGACCATCAACGAAGACGTGTGCACGAACTACCTATTTAAAGACATAGAGAAAGTCTATGGTGGGCGTTGGGATATGGTCGACAAAGACCCGTATGAAATGGCAAGACGTTGCATCGCTCATATAGACGCCAAGAGAAAAGCTCTGGGTATTGATAAAGCTAGAGAGAGAGTCTTGATGGATATGGCCATGAGACGAGAAATAGCCGGATAATTTGTGAGTCTCGGCTGATAAACTGGGGGAGGGGTATCCCTCCCCATCAATAGCTCTTAAAAGTCTTAATAGGAGGATATGAAAAGTGTCCAAAATAATAGCAGCGAATGTAATAGCCGGCGCTCACAAGGTCTACGAAAAAACACGTAAACGTTACGAGATGGCCGTACAAAAGTATGGTAAGAAACAAGAAATATCGTTTCCCAACACAGGCTACTATCTGCCTGTTATATATGGTATTTTAGGTTTTCCGGTCAAGAATCTCGGTGATGCGGGTTTGGTTCTCGACAGAGCTGAGCACCTTATTCCGCCATTAGTAAGAGACAAAACACCGCTACCATACCTTGGACCCGTTTTGGATGCGGGAATGGCGTCTCTGTTCAACTATGAAATCTTTGAGGCTCTTCGTTATTTGGAAGAACCTGATTTCTATCTTCCAGCGGAAGACCCAACGGATGAGAAACTATGGCTCGGAGCCGCTGATGACATCATTCTGAGAAAAAGAGGCGTCGAGTTCGTTGACGGAACAGCTCCGGGATTTGCGGCAATAGTTGGTTCTGCTCCAACCAAGGAAATAGCTGCCGAGATGGCGTTGGAACTTCAGAAAAAGAACCTTTATGTTTTCATGGCGGCTGAGCACAACGGAACTACCTTCTCACAACAATTGAGAGAAGCTGGTGTCCAGGTGGGGTGGCCAACCCGTCTGGTTCCTTTTGGACCAGACATTTCTTCTGCGATCTTTGCAGTAGGCTTCGCTACAAGGGCGGCTTTGAGCTTTGGGGGGATCCAGCCTGGCGATTTCCGCAAGGTCCTGATCTATAACAAAGACAGGGTTTTCGCATTTGTTTTGGCTCTGGGAGATGTATCAGATGAATGGTATGCGGCCGCAGCGGGTGTTATCAATTATGGCTTCCCGACAATCGCTGATACTCCAATTCCCGAGATTTTACCAACCGGTGTTTGTACCTATGAACACGTCGTTTCTAACATTCCTCACAAAGATATCGTAGCCAAGGCGATTGAAGTACGCGGATTGAAGGTAACAGTAACAGAGGTTCCAGTTCCTGTCGCTTACGGACCTGCTTTTGAAGGTGAACGTATTCGTGGCGAAGACATTTATATGGAAGCTGGCGGAGGAAAGACCATCGGTGTAGAGCTCACCGTCATGAAGGATATGAATGAGATCGAAGATGGTCAGGTCGATCTGGTTGGTCCGGATTTGAAGGACATCAAACCGGGATCCAGGATTCCTCTGGGTATTTATGTGGAAGTCGCCGGACGTAAAATGCAATCCGACTTCGAACCTATTCTGGAAAGACAAATCCACCACCTTATCAATTATGCTCAGGGCCTGATGCACATAGGACAAAGAGACATCGCTTGGGTGCGTATTGGAAAGGGAGCCGTGGAAAAAGGTTTCTCACTCAAACATATCGGTTCCATATTGCATGCGAAGTATCATCAGGACTTCGGTTCAGTCTTGGATAAGGTAAAAGTTACAATTTACACGGAACAGGATAAGTGTGAAGAACTCCTGAAGAAAGCCAAAGAAGCGTATGGCGTCCGCGATGCCCGAGTTCAGGGTATGAAAGACGAAGACGAGAACATTTACTACTCTTGTACTTTGTGCCAGAGCTTCGCTCCAACTCACGTGTGTGTGGTTACTCCCGAAAGAACTGGCCTTTGCGGAGCCTACAACTGGCTTGATTGCAAAGCTTCCAATGAAATCAACCCCACTGGTCCGAATCAACCGATCGAAAAAGGCAAAACCGTAGATGAACGTCTCGGTCAATGGGAGGGCGTTAACGCCTTCGTGAGCCAGGCTTCACGCGGGAAAGTCGCTGAATGTAGCGCTTATTCGATCATGGAATATCCCATGACTTCATGCGGTTGTTTCGAATGTATCGCAGCGGTCTTGCCAGTATGTAACGGTATAATGACTGTTGACCGAGACTACAAGGGCATGACTCCATGCGGTATGAAGTTCACAACCCTCGCGGGTAGCGCTGGCGGTGGAAACGTTACCCCTGGTTTTGTAGGCCATTCCAAACTATACATTGTTTCCGACAAATTCGTAGCAGCTGAAGGGGGAATCCGAAGGCTGGTTTGGTTACCTAAAGCTCTCAAAGAAATGTTGAAGGACAAAATTAACGCGCAGGGTGAGAAATACGGAATTTCCAATCTTACTGACAGAATCGCTGATGAGACTGTTGGTGTTACAGAAGACGAAATTTACGCCTTCCTGCAGGAAAAAGAGCACCCAGCTTTGAGTATGGATTCCATAGTTGGATAGTGACACGTAGTCACATTTCATGTTATATTGTTTATGTCTGCGAGGGAGCGCTTAGCTGGCGTTCCCTCTATAGCTTATTAAGCAACAATAATCACTTGCAATTTATTTGGGTATAATTGCCTCGAAAAGGAGGTTTCAATCGATGGCGCTTTCGGGAATTCAGATTTTCAAAATGATGCCGAAGAAGAACTGCGGGGAATGCGGCGTTCCCACCTGTCTAGCATTTGCGATGAACTTGGCGGCAGGAAAAGCTGAGCTGGCTCAATGCCCTTACGTTTCTGAGGAAGCTAAAGAAAAATTAGCATCCGCTTCTGCTCCTCCTATCCGAACTGTGGTCATTGGTATCGGAGACTCTGCAGTAAAAGTTGGTGGGGAAACGGTTCTTTTTAGGCACGAAAAAACTTTCAACAATCCTACAGCGCTTGGTTGTCTGATTCTCGCGTCAGAAAGTGAAGAATCAATTAACGCCAAGCTAAAAGCTTTTGCTGAATTACGTTATGAACGAGTAGGTTTGACACTCAAATCGGAGATAATCGCTGTAAAGGACTCAGGCGATTCAGCCAAATTTGCCGAGGTCGCCAAAAAAGCATCTGATGCAGGAGCGGCCGTCGTATTGATTAGCGACAATCTCGATGCCTTGAAAGCTTCCCTTGCTGTGATCGGCAAGAATAGACCTCTAATTTACGCAGCTACTGAAGCCACACTAGATGCCATGGCCGATTTGGCTAAGGAATTTGATTGCCCGTTAGCCATCAAGGCCGACAAGGTAGGCCAATTAGCAAAGATGAGCGTGAAGCTCACGGAAAAAGGCTTGAAGGATATCGTTCTTGCCACCAACGACAGAACATTGGCGGGACAGTTGAGAGATCAGGTAATGATTAGGAGATTATCTCTTGAAAATCTTTACCGACCGCTCGGTTTTCCTACTATAGTATTTCCTTGCGAAATGGCTGATAATTTTACGAGTGAAGCGATTGTGGCAGGCACCTTTGTAGCCAAGTATGCTGGAATTGAAATACTTAGCGACATCAAAGGAGAGCTTCTATTTCCATTATTGCTTCAGAGGCTCAACATTTACACAGATCCACAGAGACCTATGACCACTGAACAGGGTATCTATCCTATCAATAATCCTGACAGCAAATCCCCAGTACTAATTACCAGCAATTTCTCACTAACTTATTTTATAGTTTCAGGTGAAATTGAATCAAGCCGAGTACCATCATGGCTTCTAGTATTAAACACCGATGGTCTTTCCGTATTGACTGCATGGGCAGCAGGGAAATTCGTCGGTGACATAATCGGTCCTTTCGTTAAAAAGTGTGGCATCGAGGAGAAATCGGAGTTGAAAAAACTCATTATTCCTGGAGCTGCTGCTATAATCAGTGGTGATTTGGAAGAAGAGCTTCCTGACTGGGAAATCGCAATAGGCCCAAGAGAAGGCGCTCACATTCCTGCATACCTCAGACAGAATTTTGCATCTTAGAATCCTTGGAGCTAATTGCTGACGGAAAAGATTTCTTTTCGTCAGCATTTTCTTCAAGAATATGAAATATATCAATAATTATCTGTTTCATCTTTACGTCAATGTACGTTATTACAATGCCCATTAAAATAGCGTTCCTTCCGGGAACGGGAGTCAATAGGAGGTATCTGTTCGATGATCAAGGTGGTAGCTGAGAACATCAACATAATGTCCAAGTACACAGGGAACGCCATGCGAGAGAGGGACCCCAAGCCTATTCAAGAGTGGGCTGAAAAGCTCACTGAAAGAGGCGCAGATTTACTGGATTTGAATTTAGGTCCAGCTCGTAAAGGCGGCGCAGAAATGATGCAGTGGCTGGTTAAAACGGTTCAGGAAGTAACAGATCTTCCGTTGTTCCTGGATACCACCAATAATGACGCCGTTGAGGCCGGCTTGCAGGTGTATGTTCCCAAGAAAGGACCCGCTGTTATCAATTCTATCATGGCGACACCAGAGCGCATGGCTCTGCAGCTCCCATTAGTCAACAAGTATAATTGCGAAATGGTGGGTTTAATGTGGGGCCCCCAAGGCATTCCACGTGATGAAAATGAAAGGGCCGTTCTTCTCGACAGCATGATGACCCAGACAGCAGAATTGGGTATAGGCCTCGAGAAAATATGGTTTGATCCCATCGTAGTTCCAGTTTCTTCCCAACAGCAGGAACTCCAAGGGTGCACCACCTTCATGCAGTGGCTCCCCGATTTGGCTCCAGGATCCCAGTCCACATGTGGACTTTCAAACTGTTCCAACGGATCCCCTGATGAATTACGTGACATCCTGAACCAAGTTTATCTTTGCATTCTGAAAAAATGTGGCATAACCTCTGCCATTTTAGACGGGTTTGACGACACCATAGTCAATTTGGCTCATGACAAAATGATGGATCTGGAGAACTTGGTTGGAAGAATCTTCGATGGAGAAGAAATTGAGCTGTCAGGATTGAGCAAACAAGAACAGGATTATGTCAAGACAGCGAAACTACTGCTAGGCCATTCGCTGTATTCGCACTCGTGGCTTGAACTTTAGGATAAATAACAGTCCAATATTAGGACAGAATGCCTGAAGGCGCCTATGTAAATAAAAGGGAGGAACTTTTCCTCCCTTTATCTTTTGATTTCCAATTCAAACGCTAATAGAAATCCAAACTTCCAATTCAGATGACTCTAAGGAAGTTGATGATCATTCTGATGGTCAATAGACTGATTCCTAGAGGTCTTTTCAAAACGCAAGTTTTGCGTAAGCTCTAAGACCCTTTTGACCAACTGGTCCCATTGTGTGTCTTTTAACGTCTTGTAGAAATACCTCGAAGGAGAATCCGCCATTGATTCTGTCACTGCCTTAACCCAAACTAGCGATACCGAAAACTGCTGAATGAGAGACGGCTCTTTGGCCCATGAAACCAATTCTTCTGACTCCTCGTTATCTAGCCTCCAACCGACCGCTTTCTTCAGCTCTTTTGAAGGCGTCAATGTCATAGCCTCAGAAGCGTCTGCGACCCTGATAGTGCAAAGACCTATAGTAGATTGAAAACGTCGTACGCCTAGCAAGATTCGAACCCATTCTGAAAAATAGGAACCTAACCAAATTAAGCCCAGATAAAAAAATATATTTCCGGCCATTTTCTGAATAATACTGGATGGTAATGCATTTTCGATTGCTGCTAATTCAAGAGAAGTAAAGTCGATTAAACTCCAAAAACCAATCAACATGGAGTAGAGACAAACTGGAACTATGATAAACGCAATCGGCGCTGCAACGGAAGGCGCCATGACAGGCATACTTTCTATCATTGATCCGTGAGTGTATTTTTCCTCGGATCTTTTCATATAGTACGACTTGGATAGTTTACTTTTGTTAGGGCTTAGAAGCCTGAAGGCATTCTGAAATATAGACAAATAAAAAGACGGAGGGAAATTACCACTTAATTGAAAATTCTCTTTTGACGGCAGAAGCTCAGAATTTTTTCTACTGAACAAAAGGACACCCGTCAGCAAGTTCAACAACAATACCGAAATGAATAAAACATGAATCTGGCTAAATGAAGAGGCCTCAAAACTGAAAGCAAATTCTCTTCCAAAAAGCAATTTAAGAAAAGATGGTAACGTTTGCACTGCGAAAAAAAGCGCCGACACAAGTATCCAAAGGAAAATTACTTTCAGGCTGGACCAAACAATTTTCTTGACCATGAGCTTGGATACGGGGCTGTACGAAAGTCCAAAATCAAGAAATCGAGAGTTCTTTATGGGATGTCCTAAAGATTGATGTGTTAGTAAATCAGCTATTTTTTCAGGGTGTTGCAAATCTCCAAATAGATACGAAGATGTTCTTAAAGTGTCAACAAATTCGGAAAACCCACCAAGAAACCACGAAATTCCAAAAAGTACAGCGCTTAGAGATGAAACAAAACTTACAAAATACAAAGACACTTTTAACCAGGAGGACGAAATTTTCTCAACTATGCTCTCTGAGGACTCCAAAGGCAATTGCGCCACAAGTGTTCCATATATGTCGTGAAGTTTAAATCCCCCGATTATTGCCAAGGTGATTCCCACAATGATCAACATCAGGGAATGAACGAACGGAGAGTACTTTCCTGCACTTAAATGAATCCGGTTGAATTTTTGATCCTTGAAAGATGACATTTGTCCCTCAGATCTAGTAATAGCAGTAAAAAAGAAGATGACATAAGACGATATGAATTCTAATGCATTACTTAAGTCTTAAACCTTAGTGGTTAAAAGTCAAAAATGCTAATTAAACCCTTGAATGATGAAAACATATTCCATAAATTTTGAATGAATCATCTTGTAAAGCTAGTATACAGGATGTTATCATATTCGCTCCACAAGACATAATTCTGTTTTTTTAAATTACCGCTATTATTTTCTTGGATGACAACTCTATGAAGGAGACTACCTTGAGATTGGGCTATTGGCTTGCTGTTGTCTACGTTGCTCTTGTTATGAGTCTGTTTCTTCCACCCATTCACGCCCAAGAAACGAAAAATGGGACCCGAGTTGCTACTGAAAAAGAATCCCAACAACTTGTAGGGTTTTGGGAAATTTTTCAGACCAAAGAACCTGGCAAACCCTATTTGCAGTCTTATAAGGGGAGACCCTTTGTTAGCAGAGGCTCCAATGCTTTTACTCTATTTCTTGAGTACAAAAGTGATGGGAGGTTTCGCCGAATTTCCAGGATAGGCGAGTCCGAGACCGTGGAAGAAGGTGTATGGCGCCTAGATGGACATGAGTTACGCCATAAAAGGAACGGGTCGTCAGTTGAAGAAGTGATGTATTTGAGATTTGACAACAAGGATCAATACACATCAATGGAGGTCTTTGAGGAAACAGTTGATCCAGGTCTTTTCGCAAAATTCAGAAGATCTCAAATGTGAATAATTTAATTCTTTGACCTTAGTCGTCTCGAATCATCAAAAAGCGTCGCGTTATTTCCTATCAAAGAGTAAATCGGATCAGATTTTTCCTCTGTTTATTTCCTTCAATGGTGTGCTAAGAGGACAAATTTTACGACGTGTCAGATATTTTTACACTTTTCTGATTGAGAATTTCAGAGACTTGTCGAGAAGTTTCTAATGTGGGGGATCTGATCAAGCAATTGTTGACGGCAATATTTTGGCATGAGCATTGCTACGTGATTGTTGATGCGTGGCAGGGGTGAGGCTCATGGATAAAATTTTTACAATCCTCATTGCCGACAGGAATAGGAACGTTAGAGAATTTCTAAGAAGAGAATTTTCTGAGCTTGGGTTCATAATTGAATTGGCAAAGGATGGAATTGAACTAATCGAATTGATAAGTTTTGAGCCTCCTCCTGATCTATTGATATGTGATCTGGAGATGCCCTTTTTCAATGGCTTAGAGACATTAGATCAACTTCAAGAGCTAAGGCCTGATTTACCTATTGTAATCTACACATTTCTACCGGAAGATACATTCGAAATAGAATCCCACAAAGTGAGCGCTTTTCTTGAAAAGACGGGCAATGATGTGGAGAAATTGAAACAAGCAGTTTTAAAGGCCCTCAAAGAAGCCTATCCAGATCCAAAACCGTCCTCCTTATTTGATTTAGGCTCCGCTAAAATTGCGGAGCCTGGTTAAATAGACTGCTACTTTGCCGCTTTCAAGGAGTATTTGCCAAAGATTGTGTCATAGAATGACTTTTCGGAAACAGTTCCCCACGGGCCTATACGATCCCTAAACTTCTTGAATGCTTCATTCACTTTTTTTGACATCGGGTCTTTTGCCGCTTCCTCTTCTAGAACCTCATCAGATAATTTCTTCAGTTGTTGAAGCATTTCAGGTGGGAACTCCTTGAGGTCCACATTGTGTTTGTTGATCAATTCTTCTAACGCCTGTCCGTTCTGGGCTTCAAATTGACAAAGGCTCCACAGATTTGTTTCCATAGCTACTGCGTCTAGAATTATTTTTAAATCATTAGGTAATGCGTCATAAACTTTTTTGTTGAAAGTGACCTCTAAACAAGTTCCCGGTTCATGCCAGCCGGGATAATAATAATACTTGGCTGCTTTGTAGAGTCCTAACCGTAGATCATGTAGAGGTCCTACCCACTCAGTAGCGTCTATCACTCCTCGTTCAAGCGATGTGAAAATTTCACCTCCAGGAAGTAGAACGACAGTACCACCGGCCTTTGCCACCACCTTGCCACCTAGACCAGGAATACGCATCTTGAGGCCCTTCCAATCATCCATGGTCTTCATTTCTTTTCTGAACCAACCGCCCATTTGAACACCGGTATTGCCCTGAGGTCGTGGCACAAGGTTGAAGGGAGCGTAAACCTCTTCCCAAAGTTTTAGGCCATCCCCTGCATAGAACCATGTGTTAATACCTTGAGGATTAAATCCGAAAGGAACCGAAGAAAACCACTGGGCAGCGGGTATTTTTCCTGCCCAATAATAAGCTGCTCCACTAAAAAGCTCTACGGTGCCGTTGGAAACAGCGTCAAGACAACCAAGCGCCGGAACTAATTCGCCACCTGCGAATACCTGAATGCTTATTCGGCCCTCTGTGGCTTCATTAACACGCTTTGCAAAACGCTCTGCGCCGACCTGCAATACGGGAAAGTTAGGTGGCCAGGTGGTGACCATTTTCCATTGATATTTTTTCCCTTGCGCCCACACAGCAGGCGCCCCAATCGTGGCCGCTGCAGTGGCCCCAGCCGCTACTCCAGCCTTCTTCATAAAGTCTCTTCTTTTCATTTCATACCTCCTCGAAATATCCGCAATGTCCGAC
>CALGLN010000016.1 GCA_937930835.1 uncultured Desulfomonile sp. | reverse complement strand
TGACTCTTAATCAGTAGGTTTGGGGTTCGAGCCCCCGACGGCCCACCAATAATAACAAGCACGTAGCGACAGCGGAGACGCTGTCGTTTTTCTTTTGCTGCACTCTTGCTCAGGGTCAGGAAGCAATCCCAATTCGCCAGAATCTCTATCGCTACTCGGAATCTGTTGCTATACTGACGGAAAATGGTCAGGTGACAAACCTTGCTCAATAGATCGGCCATCGTAGAACTTGCTCCTTGCCGCTCCAGTTGCTTTTCATTATTTCAATATATCCCTTTATCATCATATGGTTAGCATACATCTTCTGATGCGCACATTGTGTCGTCACAGATCAAGAACACTCTCAGCGATGTCTTGGCCTTTATCTTCCTACCTGTTAAATATATAGTCCTACCTTAACTGAGTATTTTATGCTGCTATCACCGAAATGTGCAGGCTGGCTCCCGTGACCGGTGGCCAAGAAACGCTGCGGAGAAGAAGTAAAAGGCAGTTAAATAGCAATACTACTTGGTGTCCCTCGGGAGAAAGGTCCAGGCGGGATCGCTCATGAGGGGTGATTTCGGCAGGCCAGACCATTGATCATGTTAGTGTCCACGTTATTCACCGATGGTTCGGAAACTTATCTGATGCAAGGAGAGGGGTACGCTGGGTGCTTCCGGACAGAGCGGTGCAATGGAAAGACTAAAAATGGCACTCCAGAGTGAAGACGATCAGGTGAGGTTTCTCCTAAAAATAAAGGGTATCCTGCGAGAAGGGTAGTTTACGAATACATAAAAGTATGCTCTCCTGCTTGCCTTATCGGATATCTCGGTAGAAACAGGGGATGACTAAGGTAATCGCCTCCCTGTAAGCCAGAGACTCATCTCGCAGAAATTTATTTCATACTATTGGAGTCAGTCCATGCCGTTTCTGTCTGGCGCTGAGGCTGCCCGAAATGGTCCGTTCAAAACATCGCGGCAGATCACTTCTCATATTCAGGCCGAAATCATTGCCGGGGTTGCCCAGTCGCGGAGGATAGCAGGAAACTCCCTCCAGGTTGTAAGAATTACTGCGGACTCTTTGAGTGGGCTTACGTATCAAAGGCCTGAATGAATGGTCTTGCCTGGGCCACGCGAAAGAGTTGGTTCCACTCACGGGGACTTAGCGGGAGCTGCTTGGCGGGGCTGGTTCAGTGTCTTGAAACGCTGGCATTCTAACATCGGAAATTCTCAATTATCAAACCTGTGCTCCGCATACCCCTTGAGAATATGTTCCAGGTAGTCCGGTGAAGGATTCGCTTTCCCCTTCAACTTTTCAGGGTTGGGCACATACACAGCGCCTAAGTCCCCAAGATCTTGCCAACAAGTCTCCCGAAAATCTGCCCGTTGGCGCCAAATCGCTTGGACAGTCTTCTGAACCCGAAGATCTCTCTATCCCTTCAAAAGCCTGTTCTAAGATTTCCCCCAGTTTGGGCGCGCCTCGATGCAGTCCTGTTCACCGAGCGCCGCCGATGAGATCTGCTTTGATATTTACTCGCTGATAGGATTTACAGCAGTGATTCCAATGACAACCACTTATTATTCCTTTGATCGAAGAGGTTTTCGCCGCTATAATTCATAGCAAATCATCACACGTGTGAGACTTGGAATACCGGGGGAGGCGAAATGCGACCACAGAGTCTCCAGTTCATCGGATTGAGAAATCGCGTTGATCTCATGCTAATGGCCATAGCGGCGTTTTGGACCATAATTATTGTCGTGGCAGGAGTTCTTCACTATCGTCAATCATATTCATCCACCATGGCTATTGCCCATAACGGTCTTGTGGAGAGTTTCAAGAAAGAGTTGGCTTTCCGTCAATGGGCGGCAATGCACGGCGGAGTTTACGTTCCCGTGACCACTGAAACTCCCCCCAATCCATATCTATCGCACGTTGCTGAGCGAGACGTGACCGCTCCATCTGGAAAACATCTCACACTGATGAATGGGGCTTACATGGTCCGTCAGGTGCACGATTTCGCCGAAAGAAAATTTGGCCAGAAAGGACACACCACAAGTCTGAAGCCCTTGAGGCCTGAGAATGCTCCTGACGATTGGGAACGCGAGGTTTTACATTTGTTTGAAAATGGGAAGGACGAAGTGGTCGAACTTGCTCCCATAGGCAAGAAACCCTTCGTCCGGTTCATGCGCCCCTATCGAGTGGAGGAGGGTTGTCTCAAGTGCCACACTGAACAGGGTTACAAGGTTGGGGACATTATAGGCGGAATAAGCATATCCATCCCTTGGGGCCCCATAGAAAAAACGATGTCTGGTCAGAATAGCTCACAGTTCATGGCGTATGGTGGAATATGGTTGTTAGGAGTACTTGGCTTGGCGATGGGACGGACGAGCATTAGGCATCAATTCTCACAGCGAATTGATGCAGAAGCTCAATTGCAGAGGGCCAACCAGCTCCAGCGACAATTCTTGGACACGGCAGCCACATCCATTTATACGATCGATGCGCAGCGGATCATCACAGGGGTCAATGACGAGCTTCTCAGGTTTACCGGGTACACCCGCGAGGAGCTGATAGGAAAACACTGTGGAGTTTTGGGTGATGACTCCTGCAATAAAATGTGTCCGTTTTTAGATCCCGATCCTCATGCTCGTGTATTTCGAAAACAATGTGAACTGACAAAAAAGAATGGTGACCAGCAGGTCGTGTTAAAAAATTGGACCAAGACCATCGATGAAGAAGGAATGGTGACCGGCGTTGTAGGATCTTTCGTGGACATCACTGATCTTATCGAGGCACGCCAGTCAGCAGAGAAATCAAGCCGGGCAAAGAGTGAATTCCTGGCGAACATGAGTCATGAGATCCGCACCCCCATGAATGGGATCATTGGCATGACCGATCTTGCTCTAGGTACCGATCTCAATGACGAACAGCGTGAGTACCTGGATGCCGTAAAAATGTCGGCGGACTCATTGCTTACTCTCATAAATGACATTCTTGATTTCTCCAAGATTGAGGCCGGTAAATTGGAACTGGTACCAATCGGCTTCAGCTTGCGAGACTGCATAGCCAACACCCTTACCACTATGGCGTTTGTGGCTCAAAACAAGGGACTGGAATTAGTTTATGAGATTCCTGCGGGAATTCCAGATGCAGTGATTGGAGATCCAGGGCGATTGAGGCAGATCATTGTCAACCTTGTAGGTAATGCCATCAAGTTCACATCTAAGGGAGAGGTATCTGTTCGAGCTGCGTTGGAATCGGAAACCGACTCCGACATAGTTGCAAAATTTTCGGTGACGGATACGGGTATCGGAATCCCTTCCCATATGCAAGAGAAGATCTTCGAGTCTTTTCAGCAGGTCGACGGCTCTACCACTAGAGAGTATGGAGGGACCGGTCTCGGTCTCACTGTATCTGCTCTGTTATCCCGGATTATGGGTGGAAGGATCTGGGTTGAAAGTGAAGTTGGGCACGGCAGCACGTTCCACTTCTCCGTCCGATTAGGAATACAGGCCCAGCCGAAGGGTATTTCCATTTGTCTCGATTCTCTAAGCCTAAGGTATGTCCCGGCGCTCGTGGTGGACGACAACGCCACAAACAGACGGGCATTGACTCAGATGTTGGCGAACTGGCAGATGAAACCCGCTTCTGTGGATCATGCCACCGCGGCTTTGGCGGAGATGAGGAGGGCACATAATAACGGAACTCCTTTTACCTTGGCTCTTATTGATTACATGATGCCGGACATAGATGGATTTCAGTTGGCCGAGCAGATTAAGTCTGACCCGGCCCTGAAGGAAACAGTACTGATAATGCTTACGTCGGCCGGTGAAAGGGGGCATGCGGCACGGTGTGTGGAGCTCGGCATTGCAGGATACTTGATGAAACCAGTCCGCCAATCAGAATTGTTCGAGGTCATATGCGCTTCGGTACAAAAGATCGTCCCTGGAAAGATCCGCGCCCCACTGTTGACCAGGCACACAATAAGGGAATCTGAGCGGTGTCTGAGCATACTTCTGGCTGAGGACAATCCGGTCAATCAGAAACTGGCCACTAGGCTACTTCAAAAGATGGGTCATACCGTTACCGTTGCACATAATGGTCGCCAAGCCGTCGAGGCATACGTAAGGGATCACTATGATCTCATACTAATGGATGTTCAAATGCCCGAGATGGATGGGTTCGAGGCTACGGCTGCTATCAGAGAACGGGAAAAAACTCAGGATTCCAAGCCTATTCCCATCATTGCAATGACGGCCCACGCTATGGCAGGTGATCGAGAACGATGTCTCGATGCGGGCATGGACGGCTACGTGGCAAAGCCTATTAAAATGCAAGAAATCTTTAATGCAATAGAGAATCTCTCCAAGGCGCCGAAATGCGGATTAAAAAGGTAGGATAGAACTAGTCGAATACCCCATGAATGTGATTTTTTAGTTCCGGTTGTACATAGTTTCTTATTCAAACAACACATGGGTACCACCCTTGACAGGACAGACAGCGCCTCTATGGGGCACCGATTATGCTGGTCGCTTCTTACAGCAGCATGATGTTTATCCTCACTATGAAACGTTTTAGAGACTCGTCCATATAAGAAGGTGGAGTGTTTGAGGGGGAGGTTAGGGGCTGGAACGGTAGTGCCCCCGTTAAAAGTCAACATACTATCATATAAGTGTTTTTACAAAAAAAGTGTCAAAGTCAGGGGCGACTGATCCAAACAGACGAATATTAGTAGCCCCATTTCGCCGAGCAATTTTCAGAATCTCTTCTCTTCTTGAAATTATTAATTCGTCAAAATTCATCAACAACCCCTAAGACCTGTCACAAAATCTAAACTAATGACGGCGGCCTTGTGTTGATTCCAGATACTTCATTTCCACAACGCAACAATTACACAAAAACGCCACCGAAGACCAGAGCTAAGGTTTTTGGGACAATATGCGGATGATTGTTGGCGCCGACATTTCATTCTATTGCCAACACAAACTTATTATTTATTGAATCAGTCTTGCAAGTGGTTTAAACTAAATGCATATTCTTGTTACGTCCATCAATCTTTTTATTTGATTTACGCGAACATCCAACTTAAGCTATTGATTGAACATCAAATCACTTCTCAAAAGATCATTCTAACAATAGCCTGCAAATTACAAGCTCTCGAGTTTCAAGTCGGGGTCAATTTCAAGCATTTTGAACATACAAACACCCCGAGATGCTTCTTTGAATAGTCTCTGCTTTGATGAGCTTGTGGAGAATTAGTTATGAAAGAAGGCTCAATAAATACATCTAAAGCCAGGAAGATGATTAATTATGTTCTTAGCTTAATTCTAACAGTTTGGACGCTTCTGGTTTTAGGCCTTTCATACATTTCCTACCAGACGATGCACGGTAATGCGCTTGTTGCTGCCAAATCCGCTGCGATTAACACGTTTCGAAAAGATCTGGTTTACCGGAAGTGGGCATCCATACATGGAGGGGTTTACGTCCCTGTAACTGAGCATACTCCGCCTAATCCTTATTTGGCCGGAGTTCCTGAACGTGATGTAGAGACAACATCAGGAAAAAAACTGACATTAGTCAACCCTGCTTACATGACCAGGCAAGTCCATGAATTGGGTATGAACGAATATGGCTGGCAGGGCCACATAACGAGTCTGAATCCGATCAGGCCCCAGAATGCTCCGGATGACTGGGAAC
>CALGLN010000015.1 GCA_937930835.1 uncultured Desulfomonile sp. | reverse complement strand
GGAGCTGGCGATGGGACTCGAACCCGCAACCTGCTGATTACAAATCAGCTGCTCTGCCAGTTGAGCTACGCCAGCAAACGGCTCCTCTATGAAAACAAAATATTTATACTTAAAAAATATTTTTGTCAAGTTATTTGTTTGGGCGGACTGATGTTAGTAGGATGGAATGTTCTAGCAGTGCGGAGTGTGTCTGGCGACTGATTTATGGACCATTTGGCCAGTTACACTCAGCACGCAAAAAAAGGATATGTGCGAGTCAGGAGAATCAAGAGACTAATATGTATGCTACTGAAACTAAGCCACAAATAGCCAGGTTGGCATCTGTTATCGCTTCAAGCACAAGTCTATCAACCATGTTTCGTTTTAGAATAAAAGAAAAAAGGAGATAGTAGAAGACGACATTGATTACAAGGAAAAGGGAGAGTCTAGGGGTAATTTGCATTACTCCAGATGCCAAGAGTAAGAGAGTAAGGGCTATCAGAAGATGGTTTAGAAGCTTCTTCGTATTCAGTGCTCCCAAGAGGATGGGTATAGTCTCTCGTCCGACGATTCTGTCTCCCTGAATGTCCAGAAGGTCGGACAGAGCAGTTCTCCAGAAGACCATTCCAAAGGCGAACAAGAATGTGGTAAAAAACGCTAGCATTCCGGGAATAAGATCAAAATCCAAAATTGGCAAGGCGCACGCGGTCATGGCCCAACCTGTGGCGACCAAGGGAGTTTTAGATCCTGGAAAGTCCTTGATGGCGCGCCAGTATTTCATTGGAGATCTGGAAAAACTGAATATCGGAACGGAGTAGAGTAAACCTGTTACTGTCATGAGAGTCAGGACTATCCCAGAAAGGACGCTAATTTTAAAGCTCAATGCGATAGCTGATAGGCTGGACATAGCGCCAATTATAGTTAACATGAGATCATGACGAGTATAGAAAGATGCTATCTCAGGTGTGTTGAAACGCACTGCCCCTCCGCGCTCCTGAATACGATTAAGTAGGTGCATTGAAAAAACGAACAATGCTGAAACAAGGGGAGCAATCCAACTTAAAGGTTCTAATAAAAGGGTTTGGCAAGTAACTGTCAAGCCAGCTCCTGCCAAGGCAGCCCAACCATAAACCATGACAGAGACATCGCCCAATCGTCTCAATTTTGATAACCAATCACTCCTGTTGGCTCTATCAATTTGTTTCAACCTGTCTATGACTTGTCTAATCTGCCAGTTGGGAGTGCTTGCTCCAGCTGTAACCGCAACTGCTTCCGCTCCCTGAAGGTCAGACGAGCTGATTTCTTCGTCAGTTTCGATATGCATCACCGGCTTACCATGGTCTGATGCTACTTTAGCTAATCTTTGCGTGTTTCCCGAACCCTTGCCGCCGACTACGATTACAAGATCCGCTTGACTCGCTAGATCTTTGACTTCTGCCTGCCTTTTTTTTGTAGAATCGCAAATAGTGTTGTAAACTTTTGTCTTAAGACCTTCCGAATTTAACAGATCAACAACATTTCTAAAAATGTCTGGTTCCTGCGTAGTTTGAGCTACCACACAAATTGTTTGATCATGAGGCACGCAATCGAGTCGAGGTTTGAAATCTTTTCCCGAGATTACCAAACCTCCTGAGGAGGCAAATCCCATCAAACCTCTGACTTCTGGGTGATCCTCATCCCCTACGATGACGCAAAAATGACCCATTTGGGCATGCTTATTGATAAAAGCTTGCACCTGAGCTACGCGAGGGCAGGTGGCGTCTATTATTGTTACACCTTTTGATTCCAATTGGGATTTTTCTTGAGGCGATATTCCATGAGCCCTGATGATGACGGTACCTTCTGTTATTTGCTCAATTGCATTGACTTGTGAAATCCCTTTAGATGCCAAAAGCTTAAGAGTCTGAGGATTATGGATCAGCGGTCCGTAAGTCACAATGGGTTTCAACAGGGCTTCTCGTTGCAGATCTAGAGCCATTTCAAGAGCTCGCCGGACACCCATGCAGAATCCGGCTGTTCTGGCCAATTTTATCTTCATGTTTCTGATCCATGCTCGAGGCTTAAAACAGATAGCATTTCGTCCACTGTAGACAAATTAACTCAACTCTTCGATTCTCTTCACCACCCCTAATTTGCCACAATAATAACGTTTACCACTCCAATCAATATGATTCACTGCAATCGAATGCGCATAGACATAGGTGGACAATGCTAGGAGGGGAAAGATTCCAAGAATCCATGTTGTTAATGAAAGATGATGAGGATTGATTTTGTTCAGTACTATGAAAGCAAGAAGAGTAACCAATAGGAAAAAGCCGGGAATCAGTGTTTGCAAGCTAAAAGACAAATTCACCACGTCTGCTCCGATCATCAAAATGCTGATAAAGGTAGATGCGCTCAACATAAACTGCCAGACCATGGAGGATAACCATACAGCAGGATTTGTGAATTTTGGGAAGAGTATTTGTCTATGGAGAAAGCCGAGGAATCCGTTGATGGTTTGAGATGGAAGCGGAGTTTCCATAACGCTTTCTAGTGAAAAATGCACCTTTATCCCAGACTGGACTAGGACATTTCCTAAAACTAGATCATCTACGACGGTTTTATTCCAGTATGACCTAACATCTAAAAGCTCAAACAAACTTCGATCCACTGCAGTAGACCCGCCCCAAGGCTTGGGATGAATTGCAATTAACATTGATATCAACGAACCATATATAGCCTGGCAAATGCCAGCAATGCTGGCTGGGCGCTGCGGGTTGAATGTTCTGAATGTCGTAACAGCCCGGGCCTGTCCTTTTCTTATAGGACGAGTAATGGAAGTCAGCCATTCTGGACTGGCAATGCTATTACCATCGCATGTCACGAGAACAATGGTATCTGGATCGAGCATACTAGCCCCATAAGCTAAGCTGTGGTTTTTCTGGCCACAATTCCTCGTAGGGCCACTGATCAGAATCTTACTATTGGTAAATTCTGCGCAAAGCTTCTCGAGAAATGAGTATGCGTCATCCTCCCTTTTTTCTAAGATAAAATTTACTAGATAATTGGGATAATTTTGATTCAGCAGTGATCTAAAGATGAGTTCTTGTCCTTCGTAAAAGCCCTTTATTGGAACAAGAACTTCCACTAAAGGCATAGGGCCGAGTTCGGAGCAACATTTGGAATCGCGAGCAGCTAGATAGAGATTTAACAGTCCGATTATCAATAAAAAAACGACCGATAAAGTCGTTAAAATGATGAGTAAATGGGCAAACAATTAATAACTATTACCAATAACTGAGATATATGAACTCAGTAGAAAAAACGTTGGATTATACTTAGGGGAATTTATCGAAAAATTCCTGCTTACTGGGTCACGCTAATTTTAACATTACATGTCAGACCGTCTTTGATTTTGCCATCCGTATTGTCAAGTAGACATTCAATCTCATAATCAGCCGGGGATTCAAGAGCGGGATTTCTACTAACCCATGGTATTCTACTGACTTTACAAGGAAATCGTTTTTCGGGAATCGCGTCAAATGTTACCGAGCCTCTGTCACCTGTTTTAAGTTTTACCAAGTCTAATTCATGAACTTTACACCTCACCACCATGGGATGGGTAGTGGCAACGGTTACAACAGGAGTTCCTGTGGGTAATTCCGAATTGACTCTAAGTTCAGGCGAAAGCCAAATTACCTGTCCATCAATAGGGGATGCTAGAAAAGCAATATCCAACGGTAAATCCGTGTTCGAATAACTCCGTTTCGTCTGATATTCCAATAAGTCGAGGTCTCTTTTTCTCTTGGACTCAAAAAATTTAAGATCTTCTTCAGTCTTTCGAATTCCATCTTCCGATTGCTTTATGGTTTCCTTAACTTCCAAAACTTGTTTTCTTGAACTTTCAACTTCTCGTTCCTTGTTCGTGACTGCGTCGTCATCTGCCAAACCTTTGGAGTTAAGTGTCTTAATGTCGTTTAGCTCTTGAAGAGCTTTATCTAAAGCAATTTGTTTGAGAGGCAGGGAAACCTTGTTAAGTTTGTCTAAATTAATCTGCTGGTCAAATAAAGCATTCTTGAGTCTTAAAACCTCAGATGGGAACAGGATTTGATGCACCTGAATCATCGATTGCCGATCCAATTTATATTTGACCAGTACATTGTCAAGATTAACTGACTGACCTTCTTTTGCCTCGATGCTTAAAATTTCTCCCCCATATGGCATGAGAATCTTCCGCTGAAGGTCGGAAAAACTCTTGCCCCTGAAAATTATTTCGGCTTCCGATTTTGCGTCAGCTATTTGAGGGACTATAGCCGCCTTGGCAGGTACAGGACTAGATACGGCCTTTTTCGGTTCTTGAGTTACCACTAACAATGCCAAAGACGCTACGGCTACAAGACACGCCAAAAGGACTCCGTATGCTTTAACCCGTTTTTTCGGGTTATCAGTATCGAATTGCGGCATTGTATTTGTTTAAACCTCCTGCCATTGTGGCTAAATCTATCAGTTCATTAACCCTGCTCTGCAGATCATTTGCCACATTTAAATGAGCCTCGATTGTTTTTATTCTCTGGTTGGAATATTCGCCATAATCAATTTGGCCAGATTTGTAAAGAACAGCAGCTTTTTCTTCAGCAAGCTCCGCTAATTTTGCCTGTTCTCTAGACAAAGAAGTTTGCTCTCCAGAAGAATTGATCTCACCCCTAATTCTTTTAAAATCGCTGTAAAGCTTTTCTGAAAGCTGCCTTCGGTCAATCTCGAGTTGCTGAGCCTTAAATTTCTGTCTTGAAATATCCCTAACTCTCTTGAAACCATCCCATATAATATAATCAAGGCCCAAAGCCATATTCACACCTGATGTTGTGTTGGGGGTATTTTTATTATCGGTGAAGACGAATAATGGTTTTGGAACTAACTGTAGATAAGCCCCTGTAACCATGACTGATTGAGCTTGTTCTTTCTTGGCGGCCATTTTCAGTTTTAGGTTTCTACCCTGAACATCGGCAAACGTCAGCCACTTACCGTTAAATCCGTTTAAAATTTGATTCGCAGCATCCCGCGTGTCCAAAGGAAGATAATAATCAGGATGATAACCCATTAACGTCTTTAACACGGAAAGCTTCTGGTCCAATTCTCTTTCAAGACTCTTGATTTTCAGTTGCTGAGCTCTGAGGGAGTTGGTCCATGATTGTAGGGTAAAAGAATCAAGATTTCCTTGCTCAAATTTGCTTTTGCCGAAATTCACCTTATTGTTGTAAATTGCAAGGATTTGCTTCTGACCCTTTATGTTTGACTGAAGATTATTGATAGCATAGAAGAGCTTCGCCATGTGGGCGACATTGTCAGAGATTTTATCAAAATGAGCTAACTTGGCTATGTCAACGAAAATGGATCTGGCCCTAATTTTTATTAGGGCTTCATAAGGATTCCAGTTCGTCATGGCGAATTGGACGTTAAATTTGGATGGATTTGGATTATTGACGTCGTCTGTCCTGATGAAATAATAACGAGTGATCAACTGAAAGGTGGGCAGCAACTCGGCCTGAGCATCCTTAAGATCCACGGATGCCACCTGTATATCCAACTTATTAGATACCAAAGACTCGGAATGAACAAAAGCGTATCGGACACATGTGGGAAAATCAAAATATCCGAACGGTTCCCCGCCTGATGGAGATGCTGTATTCGCGTTTACTCGTGCCGAGGAAAATACAACAAGAAATAGCAATAGTGCTATGCACCCCACAACGCGAAACAGCGCCTTGAGCTGGAGAAATCCCCACGCGTAGGAAAAATCGTAATCCTTTGCACTTTTGAATAAAGCGCTCACGCTATTCCCATACCCAGATACCCATTAAGAGGTTACTTAAAGGGCTGAATTCAATTAACTGTAAATATTATACTATCTCATCAAAACTATAAATCTGATTCTCTGCGCTAAGTATATCCAAGATACAAATGAATGTCAACGAAGTTTTGTAGCGCGCTATGAGATTAGACCCTGCCATGACTATGGATTAGGTATTTAAGATAAGCCGCTGATCTAATGATAATAAATATGTCACATTGCGAACAATTCCAAAAATCAGGGTCAAGGCCCAAAAAAGCCTTCAGTAAACTGAATCTCACGAATTGGATGTGCCGCTCATTTGACCCGAGACCACAATTGATCTAATCCATTTTTTCCTGGTGTTCTGGTGATCATGAAATCACCCTTAACGCCGTAAACATACATGTCTATCCTGGATTTGTCGGGCAACGTCACAAAAATTTTGTGATCGTCATAAGACCAAACTCCATCAACTCCGACCGGATAAGTTTCGCTAAACATTCTGAATGTGCCGTCTTTCCGGAGGGTCATGAGAGTTCGGAAAACAGGTTCCTTTGAATTATTGGGTTTTTCAGCCAATGGATTTTCCTCCGGAAGCCTTTCCCAGCTACCGATAACAGTTTGCCAGTCCAAATTAGCCTGAAAAATTTGCTCAGGAGTTATTCCACCCGATGCGTGGGATAGGGTGAAACCAGAAAACACCAAAGTACAGATAGCTAACAAAACTCTAAAAAATGACACTCTGGCAACCTCTAATTCTGAATATCTAGTCAACACTATCTCAAACAGCGTTTCCTCAAGATGACTATATCACTGTCGAGCAAAGGTTTACAGTTAATCAAAACCAAAATAAAGAACTTGATTCTTCAAATTTAAATTCAAAAGAGGAAAAGTTAACGTATGGTTAGTTACCTAAACATGGATTTAAAAGTGGTCCAAAATGTTTGGGATTGAGATGAACCTGTTGTAAACAGCGAAGGCCAAAACCGGAGCATCTGTGTTTTGCATAGGTACAAATAAAAATAGTAGTTTCAATAATTAAGCTCACAGATGGTAACTTAAATAGGGCTTTTTATAAGATCATACTTTTTAAGTAAAATATAACATCGTAACATTAATAATTTTCTTGACAGGTATATGTTTGCATGATACGTCCCTGCGCCAGGGTTGACTCGGGGGTTATGTCTTAACGCATTTCCTCAGCTTACACACTTTTGATGTGTATAGACCTGTCCCAATAAAGGAGGGTATGATGGTCAAGAGAATTCTGATTTTCTCACTTTGTTTAACGACGCTAATGATGGCGTCACTAGCTTTGGCGGGGGGTAAGGTAGTTGCTCCGGCTGCCCCAATTCCTTGTGCTCCTCAGCCATGTGGCCCTGGTGTAGGACCGAACCCGGCATATTGGGGGGACGCTCCTTTCCCTGGACTCTGTGGTGGAGTAGTGGCTTTACCATTTTTGGTGGTAGGTAGCTTGTTGGGAGGAAATACTGCTGCTCCATACGGTGTACCAGCTTACGGCGCTCCTGCCCCGAGGCCTTATGGTCCGGTTCCGATGGCTCCTAATTGTGCGCCTGTAGCCCCCCCGGCTTGTGGCCCTGTGGCGCCGGTTGGTTGTGGGCCTGCTCCATACGCCGGTGGAGTTTTAGGTGGAGGACTCCTGGGTGGCCTGCCATGTCTAGAGTTGTGTTCCGGAATTCTCGGCGGTCTTGGCGGTGGTCTCGGCTTCGGTTTGTAGGACTGATAGAGGTCTTGAGTTCATAGTAGATGTAACTTAGAAATTGCTTAAGCAAGAAACTTAATAGCGAACTAATCAAAAAATCATAACAATCCTTCCAATCCTTTGGGGACTTTCAGTCCCCTTTTTTTTCCCCAACCTTTGGCGCTGCTTTAGGAACAAAATTTGTTATTGAATTATGGATAGCATAATATGTAGGTTTGGATTGAATTGGGAAAATCTAATAGAAATCAAAAAGTGGAGTTATGAGTGAGATTTCCAATCGCCTCGAAACAATCGAAGGTGTCTTAGAGAAATTAATTTTTTGTCACTCCGAACACGACTTCGTTGTGGGCGCTTTATCTTTGATAGGTCGATCTGATCCAGTGACTATCGTAGGTAGGTTAGCTCAGCCACATCCTGGGGAAACCCTAATGTTGAAGGGCTATTGGGAATTTTCAAAAAGCTATGGTGAGCAGTTTAGATTCACTCATGCAGAGATAAAATCGCCATCTACAGTCAGGGGAATTGAAAAATATCTGTCCTCAAATTTAATAAAGGGCATTGGTCCCAAAATGGCTCAAAGGATCACTGCGAAATTTGGAACGCACACCCTTGATGTAATAGAAAAAGACCCCGATAGACTCCGAACAGTTTCAGGAATAGGAAAAAACCGGGCGGAACTCATATCTCAAGCTTTTCAACGGCAGCGGGAAATCAGAGATGTTATGTTGTTCTTACAGACCCATGGAGTTTCATCGACATACGCGTACAGGATATTCAAGAAATATCAAAATCAATCAATAAAAGTTGTTCGAAGAAATCCCTACGTGCTAGCGACAGACATCCGAGGGATAGGTTTTAAATCTGCCGACAAAATAGCGGCAAGTTTGGGGATTGATCTAAAATCCCCATTAAGGGCAAAAGCCGGAATTATACACACTCTCGATTTGTCTCTCTCCGAGGGCCACTCGTATCTGCCTAAATCACAATTAATAGAGAAAGCTCGGTTGCTCTTGGGAGTCGACAGCGAAACCCTCGAAAATGCCTTTAAGGCGCTCTTGTTGAGCCATGACCTAATTATGGAAGATGAACGCGCTTATTTGGCCCAGATGGCTCGAGTGGAAAACTCTGTAGCCAGCCGAATAAAAGACCTGCAAGTTTCCCCGAATATTTTGCCCAAAATCAATTCTCATGCAGCTATTCAATGGGTTGAAGCACGTTCTACCTTACGCCTATCTGAAGGTCAAAAATTAGCAATAAAAATGGCAACTTCTAGTAAAATCCTCATAATTACAGGAGGCCCTGGAACAGGAAAAACTACCCTCCTAAAATCTCTAATAACAATATTTGATGCAAAAAAGATTCAAACTGTGCTTGCAGCTCCAACGGGTCGAGCGGCAAAAAGGTTAGCTGAATCTACTGGCAAAACGGCAAAAACTGTTCATAGGTTGTTGGAATACTCACCAATTGAAGGTGGTTTCCAGAGAAATCCAGGAAATCCATTGGAGGCGGACGTAGTTATAATAGATGAGGCATCGATGTTGGATGTCCTACTCACTAATAGCCTGCTAGGCGCAATGGCTTTTACATCCAGTTTGATATTGGTTGGGGACGCTGACCAACTACCCTCAGTAGGCCCTGGAAATGTCTTGCGGGATCTCATAGAATCTGAGCAAGTCCCCGTAATTCGTCTCGATACAATATTTAGGCAAGCTCGAGAAAGTGACATAGTAGTGAACGCCCACAGAGTCAACGAGGGCAAACTACCCATAAAAAACCCCGTCGAGAACAAGCTCAGTGATTTTTACCTTATAGAAAAGGAAGATCCTGACGATATTGTGCGTGTTATCAAGGAGTTGATTTCTAATAGGATACCTAACAGGTTCAAGTTCAATCCAGTTGATGAGATACAAATTCTTACTCCTATGAATCGAGGACAGGTTGGCACAGAGAGGTTAAACAATGAAATTAGAGAATTAGTAAACCCAACCGGAAAGTCCATTAAGGGTGATCGTTTCAGGGTAGGCGACCGAGTCATGCAGGTCAGAAATAATTATGAAAAGGAAGTCTTTAATGGTGATATTGGATGCATAACGTCATTTGATGAAAATTGGGATGAGATATTGATAGAATTTGATTCCCGAAAACTGACTTACCATGTGAATGAACTTGACGAGCTTACCCTTGCCTATGCAGTAACAATTCACAAATCTCAGGGAAGCGAATATCCGTGTGTAGTTGTTCCGTTGAGCACTCAGCACTACGTCATGCTCAAAAGGAACCTCCTATACACAGCTATAACTCGAGGTAGGAAACTAGTGGTATTGGTGGCAAACCCAAAAGCTATGGAGATTGCGGTGGCAGAAAAAAATATCGAACGCCGTTTTACTGCATTGGCGCACAAGCTGAGAGCATAGACTTGATCAAAACTAGCCGACACGACTCATCTATCGAGAAGGTCCTGCCTATCCTGAATAGCTTTTTCATACAATTTAAAATAATCTTTGGCTGAACGCTTCCAAGAAAAATCTTTTTTCATCCCCCTTACCATCAATCTTTGCCAAGTTTCGGGATCAGACCGAAACAGACTAATTGCGCGTTTGATAGTTTCCTCCAATTCGAATGCGGCAGGCGTGACAAATTTGAAGCCGGTTCCCGAATCTGTTTCTGAATCAAACTCATCCACTGTGTCCATCAATCCGCCAGTTGATCTAACTATTGGAACTGTGCCGTATCGTAAAGCGTAAAGTTGGTTGAGTCCACACGGTTCATATCTGGAAGGAACCAATAGTATGTCAGCCCCGGCAAATATTTTGTGGGCTAAAAAATAATCGTAGCTTAGAAACGTCGCAATCTGGTTTCCATACAACTGGTTGAGCTCAGAAAACGCTTTCTGGTAATATGCCTCACCTGTTCCAAGTAGAACTAGCTGGACATCAGCCGTCAAAAGAGACGGAACGGACTCTAGTAACAAGTCAACGCCTTTTTGGCTGGACAATCGACTAACCATGCCTACGATAGGAACTGCCGGATCGACTGGTAATGATGCTAATTTCTGAAGGTCATTCTTACAATCACGTTTACCCGAAAGGTCTTCGGAGGAGTAGTTGGCACAGATTAGAGTGTCAGTTTCCGGATTCCAGATTCCATAATCAACACCATTGAGTATTCCTGACAATCTCTCACCCTTTTCCTGAAGCACTCCTTCTAAACCAAAACCGAATTCTGGCGTCAAGATCTCATTTCTGTAACCTTTAGAGACAGTATTTACTTCATCGGCAAAAACAATTCCACTTTTTAAAAAATTCAGTTTTCCATGAAATTCCATATGCCTAGGAGTAAAAAATTCCCAGCCAACCCCAACCAAGGGCATATCTAAGTGCCAAAAGATACCCTGATACCCCAGATTATGTATTGTCATGACTGCCGCGCTAGACGATAGATTTGTCTCGCCGGCATAAAGTGTTCGCAAATAGACAGGGGTTAGAGCTGCCTGCCAGTCATGAGAATGAAAAACATCATAAGGAGATTTAGAAATAAGAGCTGCTTCGATTGCGGCTCGAGTAAGAAACACGAAGCGCTCTGCATTATCATCATAATCGCCTTCAGGAGTTCCATAAAGGTTATCCCTATCGAAATATTCTGGGCAATCGAGAAAAAGATAACGAACCCCTTTAGGAGTTAGATGATCCCAAAGACCTGCTCTTACTTGTTTGGCATTCAAACTAACTTCTATTTCCAGATCAAGTTTCCTTATCTTAAATCTGTCTTCAGATATGCCTCTATATTTTGGCATGAAGACATCAATTTCAACACCGAGGCTAGCAAGTTCAGCTGGCAATGCCTGTAAAACCTCTCCCAACCCCCCCGTCTGGGCAAAAGGCGTTGCTTCGGGAGTAATCATTAATACCCGCACTTTATGGGACCTCCGTAAACTTCGGACTGTTAGTGAGCCCTAATTCCAGGTAATAAAAAGTGTATTGACATTTATTTTTCATGGATTTGGGATGCAAGATGATTTGAAATCCCAAATAAGGTTTTCTTGCTCTACCAAAAGTCTTAATACGATAACATAAATAACAGGAACCTTCTAAAATGACTAAAATAAGCCGCTCGCATCCGATAAAACTAAGAAGTTGTTGATTTTTTTATGTGTTCTATTAATCCACCATTTTTGAGCAGCTGGTCCATAAAATCTGGAATAGGGGTCACATGAAAACTATTTCCAGAGGTTAAATTGTGTATTGTCCCTGATTGCTGATCTACCTCAATGATGTCCCCCTCGTTAATTTTTTCGGAAGCTTCGCTAGATTCTAATATCAATAGGCCCATATTAAAAGCATTCCTATAAAAAATTCTAGCAAATCCAGACGCTATAACACAAGAAATGCCAGCTCCTTTTATAGCTACTGGCGCATGTTCCCTGGAAGATCCACATCCAAAATTTTTTCCAGCTACTATTATATCTCCCTTGGCAACTTTCTGAGGAAACGAGGGATCAGCATCCTCCATGACATGCTCGGCTAGTTTCTCGGGTTCGGTAAAACTAAGATACCTAGCCGGAATAATTTCATCAGTATTAACATCATCTCCAAATTTCCAGACCTTACCACGAAAAGCCATCAAGTCCTCCTCACACATCAGCTCAGTCTTGATAATATCAAACCGATTTAAGCAATCAATAATTTTACGAGCATATAAAACTAGACTACTTTTTACATTTTTGACTGAATAAAGCAAGCGCATGCCCTGAATCAGGCCAAGGCCGTCATCTTTTCAATTAGGTCTGGCATTTTCGAAAAAGGATTCTGGGAAGAAAATGTGCTATAAGTAAGAATTCAATAAACGTTTAAGGTGGAATTTAATTGTCACTCGTAAACAATCTTAGATTTCGTCCTCAGATAATACCGGGGATGACCCTGAAACTATTATTGAAATCACTAATTTTAAACGACTGTCAGGTAGATACGGCCTGCTACGGAAGATTAGCTTTCCTTAGTGGCCTAGGGGTCTTGAACAGCATGCTTGGATGTTGCGAAACTTTTTTTAATTCCAAGGATATAAATTCAGCTAACCTAGGATGCAGCCCTTTATTTGTTATTGGGCATTGGAGAAGTGGAACAACTCATCTGCACAATCTATTGAGCCTGGACAAAAGATTTTCTTCCCCAACGGCTTATCAGGCTTCATTTCCTAATCATTTCATTTTTAGCCAAGTTGCTAATGTAATCTTTAATTTGATAGCTCCTCCAAAAAGACCTATGGACGAGGTTGCTTTTTCAGCCGAGGCTCCTCACGAAGACGAGTTTGCACTAGCAGCTGGCTCTCTTGTATCCCCATATATGAAGGTTCTGTTTCCCCGGACGGCGCCAGAGGCCTATACCTCTTTAGATCCTAAACAATGGTCTATTGATGCGCTTTTAGCCTGGAAGCGGAATATGTTGATCTTTGTAAAAAAAATGACCCTCTCCGAAGGGGGAAGGCTGCTTTTCAAATCTCCACCGCATATGGGAAGAATCGAACTGCTAACTGATATGTTCCCAAATTCTCAATTTGTTCATATTGTTCGGAATCCATACAATGTATATCTCTCAACAAAAAAACTTTGGAGAGATTCGTTCGCCCATGTTCATTTACAGACCCCATCACCTGATCTAGTTCAGGAAACAATATTGTCGTGGTATGAGGAACTGTTCGCATTGTTTGAAAGAGATCAACAATTGATAGGTCCAGAATCCCTGGTGGAAATAAAGTACGAGGATCTAGATCAAGATCCGATCACCACTCTAGCGCACGTTTATGAAAAATTGAGGTTATCAAACTTTGAAGAAGTTAAGGCCTGTGTTGGAAAATACATTCTCTCTCTTAAAAATTACAAAAAAAATACATACGATCTTACAGATCAAGAAAAAAAGCTGATCGCCTCCAGATGGGGTAAAATATTTCTTCGATACAATTATGAAATTTAACACATGAGAATTTTTCTGTTTGGTGATTTAACAACATCCAGATGATCGAATAGACGACTTCTGACTATCACTGTTGCAGGGTTCAACAACACAGCAACAATTCGAACCTTTCTTCCCTAGCGCTGTGTTAATGACAGCTGTGGCGCATCCCACTCCCGTTCTAACCTGGACAGCTTTTGTGTAACAGTTTTTTTGACACGCCCCACATTCAATACACGCGTCTAAATCAATAATTTTGACGCTACCGTTCTCCTTAGCAAAAACACCTCGTGGACAAACATTTATACAAACCTCGCATCCTACACATAAGTCAGTGTTTAATTTAAGAGTGCTAACATTTCGTAGGTAAACAACTTTTTTCATTAGGTGATAAGCCTCTACTTATCGAATATCGTTACAAGGGCCAAAACCATACCGCATGAAAAACCAATTATCTGCAATGGGATTGCCCATCTCATTTCCTTTTTAACTCCTGACAAAGATGTGTAAGTTGATGATCCCGTAAAATTGAGTGTGATGTACGAAGAAACAGAGCTTATAGTAAAAATCCATACAAGAGCTTCGTTCCAAGACCATGGGTTACCGTAGAAAACGTGTCTGGAGAGCAGCAGTAACAAAGCACAAATTAATCCAATGAAAAGGCCCTTAACTGAAAAAGCTCTGCCCGGTAACCATGGCAATAACATCGGACCCCAAAAAGCCCCTGTCAAGATGCCGGAAAAGATTCCAAAAACGATGAAAAGTCCCTCTCCTTTCACATTTTCCAGGTCTGTTCCTGACCCAATAAGACCGCTTATTATCAAAACCAGCAAGCATAAAAAGCAACCAATCTTAATATAGTGAAGAAGTTCAATAGGGATCAAAGTGAGTCTATCGGCTATAGTGAATGTTTTTGTTCGCATTGCCTCATTAGATTTCTTGCCATTATTAATGAACTCGAGCAAATTTCTGCAATCTACCGGTCCAAATATGACTTTGAAATCTGTTTTTTCTCGCGTTTCATAAGCTGATATTCCCGAGGCTCCTAGCTGGGGAACGATCAAACACCGGTGTTTTACGAGCCTGTGTAAACTGCATGACATGATCTTACTTACGAGTTCAGCGGTTCCGAATGTTCCTTTGCCTGCGGCGCACCAAACATTTATGCCCTGGGTGTCTAAGACCAAAATCCAGAATGACTTTTCTTTAAGGCAAGCCCGCAATGAGTCGAAGCTCAATTTGTAATTAGAAGTAACGAGAATTTCTGATTCCGAATCAGGACTTCCGAAAGCATACAAACCAGGGTCCACCATATAATTTTCTCTTTTGATGCCACATCTAACCCTTGCAGTTCCCAACCAATCCGCAAAAGTCATGAAATTGTTCACAACTGGAACGGGTCCCAAAACTGATTGGATACTTGATATTACAAATGGCTGCTTGAGACTTGGATGTCTCAACTGAGACTCAACCCTCAAACATCAACCAGGGGTTATTGTAGAAGGATAACTAGGTTCAACCGCCTCCAAATTAGGAACATCGGAAAATGATTCAGGACTTTTGAAAAGTGTCTCGGTATTCATCATCTTAGTTGCCCACCATTTTTTCAGATTCCTCTATTAGACATAATCCCTGCTCCAATAGGCCTATCAAACATTGATCAGCGATAGAGTAGTAAACATGTAAGCCATCACGCCGATGAAATAGAACTCCGCTATCCAAAAGCTTTTGAAGCTGATTGGAAACAGCTTGTGGTTTCATACATACGATTTGCGATAATTCACCGACCTTAAGTTCGCTGCTAATAGATAAGGCATGCAAAATTCTCAGGCGGGTGACATTTGACAACAGTTTAAAAAGGGATCGTATTTTTTGAGCCAACTGGATGGAAACCAGGTCTCGATCTTGAAGTCTAGGGTTTCCAGGACAGCAGTGATCTGAGAGAACATTATTCATCAAAGAATCCTCAAAAAAATATTACATTAATATATGTAATACTGTATTATTGTGATGTCAAGACACTAATTTTTCCTAAAGTTGATCTTCTTGGAAATCAATTTAAATTCATTTCAGGGATTCGAGACTCGGAGATGATTGACAATTGTCATTAGAATAAAGCTATATTATCGATTCAAACTTCAAGAGGCCCCAATGAGATACACTGAAAATGATGGGCGAGCAAATTCAATTGATTTGATGATGATCTCTCGGTCGGTTTTTTAACAAAATGACAGGAACTTTTAACATCACACCTATGATGCGCCAATACAGCGCTCAGAAAAGTCGTCATCCTGACGCTATTCTACTATTCAGAATGGGTGACTTTTACGAGATGTTTTTTGATGACGCCGAGAAGGCCTCTAAGATATTGAACATTGCCCTAACGACTAGAGACAAGAATCGCCAAGAAAAAACACCAATGTGCGGTTTTCCCCACCATGCTGCTTCTTCATATATTTCGAAACTTCTTGCAGCAGGCCAAAGAGTAGCAGTTTGCGATCAGATAGAAAATCCCAAAGAGGCCAAGGGGATTGTCAAGCGAGAAGTGACCAAAGTCATCACCCCGGGGTTGACTGATGACGCCGGAATCATAAATCCGACTGAAAATCATTTCATAACTTGCCTGGCAAGCAACAATCAGGAGCTTGGAATAGCGTCATTCGACTTATCCACAGGTGATCTTAAAATAACGTCAACCTCCGAAGCTTCATTGGCTTTTCAGGAGCTTCAACGGATAGACCCCAAAGAAGTATTGATTTCCCCTAATTTTCAGACGCATTCAAAATTTGGAACAATGTTACAACAAGGCCATTATTTTAAAGATCTGGATGACTGGATGTTTGAATCTAGGACAGCCTCGGACTTTCTCAAACATCATTTTGGCGTTCAAAATCTTGCGGGATTTGGTCTTGATGATTTTTCATGTTCCACAATAGCTCTCGGTGCTCTGCTGAATTATGTGAAGCAGAACAGGATAGAGACCCCGATTCACGTGAAGCCCCCATTTTTTTACAATCTTAGTGAATTCATGGTGTTGGATAACTCTACCCTAAAAAATCTTGAAATTTTCCGAAATCTAAAGGATGGCGCCGTTTCCGGTTCGCTCATAAGTGTCTTAGATAGGACCAGAACCGCCATGGGATCGAGACTTTTAAAAAATTGGGTTTCTTATCCAATGATGGATGTGGAAGAGATCAAAAAAAGAAATCTGGCTGTCAGAGAGCTTGTTGACGAAAGTAGTCTTCGAAAAGATCTAAGGGAATCATTAAAAGAAATATTTGATATAGAACGTATCGTCGGAAAAATAGCGCTTAAAAGCGCAACACCTAGAGATCTCGTACAATTGGCCAATTCGACTGCCAAACTTCCTGGTTTGATTGAACTGCTCAATTATCAGGAGAATCCTTATCTTTCGGAGCTGGCTCAAACTGATGACTTGTCATATGTAACTCATGCCATTAGAGAGGTATTAAATGAGGTTCCACCAGCAAATTTTAAGGACGGGGGAGTCATAAGAAGTGGTTTCAACAATGAACTGGATGAATTAAGAGAGATCGGTAAAAGTGGCAAACAGTGGATCGCTCAGATAGAGGCTCGGGAAAGAAAAGCAACTGGAATAAATAACTTGAAAGTCTCTTACAACAAGGTTTTTGGTTACTATATCGAAGTGACAAAAGCTAACCAGCAGAGAGTTCCTCCTTCATATTTTAGGAAGCAAACCCTAGTAAACTCAGAACGCTACATTACCGAGGAGCTCAAAAACTATGAGCTCAAAGTGTTAAGCGCTCAGGACAAAATACTTGAGCTCGAAGAAAAAATTTTCGAACAACTACGTAATAACATTATTCAAGTGATTGGACGAATTCAACAAACTTCCCAAAACGTAGCTACAATTGACGTCTTAGCCTCATTGGCAGAAGTGGCGGCGAACAGAAATTATTCTTTGCCCGACATTCATAACGGCGATGAGATCAGGATTGTTGAGGGTAGGCATCCTGTTGTAGAGACATTTGACAACCGTGAAAATTATGTACCCAACGATACATTTCTTGACCAATCATCTCATCAAATTTTGATCATAACAGGTCCCAACATGGCAGGAAAATCCACTTACATGAGGCAAACAGCCCTGATCGTTTTGATGGCTCAAATGGGCAGTTTTGTTCCTGCCTCGGAAGCCTCAATAGGTATCGTGGATCGAATTTTCACTCGCATCGGAGCTGCTGACTATTTGGCGTTCGGGCAGTCAACTTTCCTCGTAGAGATGAGTGAAACCGCCGAAATGCTTAACAATTCTACCGGAAAATCATTAGCTTTACTTGATGAGGTGGGCAGAGGAACAAGCACTTTCGATGGTTTGTCCATAGCTTGGGCAGTGACGGAATACATACACGACCGAGCTGATCGAAAAGGGCCAAGAACCATGTTTGCAACCCACTATCATGAACTAGTTGATGTGGCGCTAGTCAAAGAGAGGGTTCGTAATTATCATTTTCAAGTTAAAGAGTGGAATGACAAAATCGTTTTTCTACGAAAGATAGCCCAAGGGGGCGCAAATAGATCTTATGGTATACAGGTTGCCAAGCTTGCTGGAATACCGGACGAGGTTATAAACAGAGCAGCTGAAATCCTCCAAAATCTTGAAAGAGACGAGATTGACAACTTAGGTTCACCCAAAATTTCAAAATCCAAAAAAACAAAAAAGAAAAAGTTATCAAATGCAGCTCAATTGGAAATGTTTTCGTCAAGTTCCAACGAATTGACTAGAGAACTCCAGGGTATTAATATTGACGTGATCACGCCCCTGGAAGCGTTGAATCTACTCAGCGACTGGAAAAAGAACTATTCTCGAGAAGATAATGATTGTGCTGGTCGTTAAAATGATCTCGGATCAAATTTTTTCACAAACAGACGGGAATATAGAAAGCCTTTTGGGGCAATAAACCAAAACGGGTAGCTTGAATGCAAAACTGGAAAAATTTATGTAGTTTTCAGAATTTGCAGAGGACTTATCTTTTGCTTGGGTTAATTAATCATGCAGACCGCTGATCTGGCAACCGTAGCTCTTAGACAAATATACCGCAATAAGAGAAGATACAAGGCCGTGCTTATCGGAATCGCCCTGGGAATCGCTGGGATTATAATAATCCTAACAATGGGTGGGGCTGTAGAATCTGATCTCGGTAGCAACCTAGAATTATTAGGAAGCGCTACAATTGTTAAGGCTTACTTTGATTATAGCAAGAGCCCCAAAAAACACGGGGGACAATATTTCCTAAAGGATGTTGAAGACTTAGAGAAGTTACCAGGGGTTCGCCATGTCTCACCTGCAGTCTTCAGTTCTTACCCAGTCAGTTACAATTTAAAAAAAATACCAGCAAGATTGCTTGGGGTAGATGAAAAATTCTTTGACACCATTCACATACCTATGGCTCAAGGTAGGCGGATCACAGAGGATGATGTGTCGTGGAAAAATAACGTGTGTGTAGTGGGCTCAACAATAGTAAGGATCTTAATGGGAGATGAGCCCGATCCACTAAACAAGCAAATTTTCATAGGGGGACATTATTTCAGAATTGTGGGAATAATAGGAGGTGTTGAGGATCCGTCTTTTATGGAGAGTATTTTGATACCTCTATCGGTGGCTCGTTCACGTTTTCCTGGGATGTATGAAATCAAAGACATCTATGTGCGGGCCATTAACTGGGATGTCATAGAGGATTTAGAACACAAGGTCTATGAGGTTCTTGTCAAGAACCAACCTGGTTACAGTGAGGCGATGGAAGTAAGAGTTTTTTCTGAAAGAATCAAGACGATCAAGCGTGCAGCACTTATTGTCAAGTTGTTCGTATACGCGGCTTTAATTGTGATAGTCATTCTGGGAGGCTTGGGGATCACTAATGTAATGCTAGCTGCTGTTAGGGAGCGAACTAAAGAGATAGGTTTGAGAAAAGCAGTTGGAGCAACTGAAGAAATGATTATGAATCAGTTCCTTGTAGAAGCAGTGACTTTGAGCTTGGTAGGAGCTTTGATCGGTATCATAACAGGAACCATTTCGGTCGAAATATTGAAAATAGTCCTGAAAACGACTCCATCTTATTCTATGTTCATTCTTAGTGTTATCGGGGGAGTCATTTTCGGTTTTGTTTTAGGGATAAGTTCAGGATACCTTCCCGCGAGAAAAGCTAGCAAATTGGATGCAGCTGAGGCCATGAGGTTTGAGTAACGTTTAGACAAATCAGAATCCCTAACTCACAGCCTCATCAGTCTGAATAATAAGATCAAAAGGAAAGAGTTAGTCTTAACCTAATCGGCTGGATACAAGTTCCGTTATGTCCATGACTTTTATTTTACCTCGTTTATCTTTCCTTGCTCTGGCAGCCGCTTGATTAAAAGAGCCCTTACAGGACGGGCATGCTGAAACCAGAATTTCAGCTCCCATGTCTATCGCCGAAAGTAATCTCTTATATCCGATATCGGAAGCCATTTCGTTGTCAAAGCCCTTCATTCCACCGCCGCCACCACAACATTTTGCCAAATTTCGATTCAGGGGAAATTCCAAAAGTTCGACACCCGGGATCGACTTAAGAACATTCCTCGGTGGTTCGTACACTCCCATGTGGCGTCCCATATCGCAGGGGTCATGGTATATGACTTTGAGCTTCGGCGCGTCGTCCTTGAATACTAGTTTATTTTCTTGGACTAGTTTATCCAGCAGCTCCACAATGTGCATTACATCGAATCCATTGGGATTGCCATAATGAGGGTAAAGGTCGCGGAAAGTTTTCAGACAACCTGCGCAAGTTGTTATTAAACTCTTGGGCTTATAAGCAGCAACCTTTTCGGTGTAGATGTTCATGGTCTTTCCAAAAGTATCCATATCTCCTACGAGGTAAGCAAGGTAACCGCAGCATGTCTCCTGATCAGCCAAGGCCCCGTAGTTAATCCCTATTTTTTCAAGAATGTCTATAACTGATGGAATTATCTTTACATCCTGAAATCCTGTCACACATCCAACGTGGAGTATAGCCTCTGTCTCGCCCGGAACGGCCTTCTTGAAATTTGTGGGAAAACTGTCAGCCCTTTTTTCAGGCGGAGCTAAGAGAGGATTTGCAGCATCCAGCATGGATGAAAGGGCTGGTTTGAAAACTTCGGGAAGAAAACCTTTTTCCACCAGCCTTTGGCGGGCGCTCCTGATTATGTCGGACACATTGACTTTGGCTGGACATACAAACTTACAGTTTAGGCACAGCATGCATTGATAGAGTCTTTTGGCTAAATCTTCAGACGGTTCGAGTGTTCCTGACAGCATGTTGAATGCCAATGTTACCCGCCCTTTGGCATTTAAGGATTCCAACGTAGTCTCTCCAAAAGTAGGACATCCTGCTCTGCAAAAACCGCATTGAATGCACGCTAGAATCTCACTGTCGACTTCCTCACTAAAATGCTGAATTTTTTCAGGGAATTTTATGTAATTGATAAAGCTATTTTCATCCAGAATATCCTTAATGGAATCTTCAAATCCCATTTTGCCTGGATTGAGAATGTTGTTCGGATCAAGCGCTTTCTTTATCTGCTTCATGACATTTAGAGATTCACCGAGTTGTTTTCCGATGTAAGGGGCTTTTGCCATCCCAACGCCGTGTTCAGCGGAGACGGTTCCGTCAAGACGCAGCGTCATGTCGATAAACTCCATCGCTATGCCTTTAACCTTTTCCCAATGTTCAGGGAGAGTCGGATTCATAATGAAAGTAGCATGGAGGTTGCCGTCCCCAATGTGGCCGAAAGTAGCAACTGGGAATCCGTATTTCTTGCCGATCTTTTGAATTTCAGATATGGTTTCGGGAATTCGGCTTATTGGAACTCCAAAATCCTCTACAAGGGGAACTAATCTGTGATGAGGCTGAAGCCTACTCATGGCTGGGACTAACCCGCCGCGTGCAGCAAACAATTGAGCTTTCTCTACGGGATTATCAGACCAAACGTTCTCTATTCCCCCCACTGATTTGCAAATTTCGTTTATTTTTTCTATTTGTTCTTCAACAGCGGTCTTGGGCCCATCAATCCCCATAAACAACTGACAGTTTACTTCAGGTGGTATATCCATTTTCAGGGCATCTCGAGCCACTTGGATACAAGCATTATCAAGTATTTCGCATGTGGCCAGTTCCAATCCCGAGGTAAACATTTTTTCTACTGCTTTTCCTGCTGTCTCTACGTCGGGGAAAGACGCTTTGGCAAAAGCCTCATATTCAGGCATAGGCAAAATTTTAACCGTGGCCTGAGTGATTATCCCTAAGGTTCCCTCCGAACTTGCAAAGAGCTGAGTGAGATCGTATCCGGCGCTGCTCTTTGGCGCAATATCGCCGGTTTTAATGATTCTTCCATCGGCCATTACCACAGTAAGGCCTTTGACATAGTTCTTCGTGGTGCCATATTTGGCCGCTCTAACGCCACTAGCATTAGTGGCAATCATTCCTGCTATTGTTGCGATTGCGGCGCTTCCGGGATCTGGAGGGAAAAAATGAGTCGGCGCTAGCTTTGCGTTGAGGGCATTACAGATCACACCAGGTTCGACTACCGCGTAGGAATCAGCCTTGTTAATTTCCAGGACAGAATTCATCCTCGTAAAGTCTAAGATCAACCCCCCTTTAATTGGCAATACCGCGCCAGTAACTGAAGACCCTGTCCCTCGTGCTGTTACAGCGATCTTTTGCTCATCGGCCAGTTTTAGTATCTGGCTAACTTGTTCAGTGTTACTAACAAAGATTACCGCTTGAGGGGCTCCTGCATGAATGGACATGTCTCGGGAATAAGCCAAACAATCTACCGGAGAAACAGTGATGTTCTTGGGACCTACAATTTCTTTCAGCCGCTCGATAAAATCCATAGTCTTTAGCTCCTGAGATTTAATGGGTTTGACCAAATTCTTGAAAAACACGGGAAAATTCTGTTTTGAGGCTAATTAAGAGAGCAAATGTCTGTACATCCATATACAGCGCCTAGTTTACAGCATGATGAATTACAAATCAATCCAATTGGATAAAATCAGCGGTGACTTTTAAAAACTTGAATGTGTCTCACAAAAAATATGTTCAATCCGACATCGACAATAGGCTCTTAAATTCAATCAGTTTCATTATCAATTTACTGGTGTCAAAAAAAAGTATAAAATTTTCTAATCATAAATTTTCATTATAAAGAACTGTAAGGGTATTAGGTCATTGTTAGTCATTCTAATTAGCCAAATTCAGAAAGTGGAAAATAGGCACGGCGTAATCTAGCCTATACTCAGAGACTCTATATAGACTGTTCCTTAAAAGAAGTCCAAGATAGTGATATATGAGGACTCACGAAACCAATCTTCGCAATTATAGATAGATTAGATGGCTTATGCGGAGTAAGAGACTAATGATAGGGAGTTTAAAATGATTTACAAAGGATTAGTTTCTTCAGATTGGAATGAATGTTTAGCTCCTACCGGTCCATTCGATCCTGTAGCGTTCATTTATC
This sequence comes from uncultured Desulfomonile sp., assembly GCA_937930835.1. GTDB lineage: Bacteria > Desulfobacterota > Desulfomonilia > Desulfomonilales > Desulfomonilaceae > CAITZA01. The sequence goes on along the minus strand of CALGLN010000015.1, from coordinate 100,660 downwards.
CTGACCTCAAGAAGGAATTGGATACAATTTTCAAAAACTACACATCTAATCAGATTCCTCTCTCAAAAGCAGTGTCGCAAATCGTTGGATTGCTTCCAAAACCATTTTCAATCGATCAGATGGATGCCTATCTTGAAAGGTCATTTGCCATATACAACGGGGTGTCAGAGATGATTGATCTCTTGGCCTCGAAAAACATACTGTTCATGATCAACACTACGGGAGCGTTAGGTTTTTTTCAGAGGATCATAGCAAAGAAGCTAATACCCGCTGTTCCAATCATAGCATCAAACCCATTCATACAATTTCCTGGAGCCCAAACAGACCCCAGATTCGATTACTTGGTGTCAGAAATATCCGACAAAGGAAGAAATACAGCTACAGTTATAAGAAAGCATGGGCTTTTGTCGTCCAGAGTATTTCTGATAGGTGACAGTGGTGGCGATGGTCCCCATTTTAGCTGGGGTTCGTCCAATGGAGCATATTTGATAGGTAGTATGACAAAAGCCTCTCTATCTAAATACTGTGATACAAACAAGATTTCCATAAACAAATTTTTTGGGGTCATTTATTCTGAAAATGAACCAAGAGATTATGAGAGGGAGTATGAGTTTAATTTTAAGGAACTTGGGTTGTATATTTTAGATATGATCAACTAACTCTTGGAACTCAATGCAGTTATGGGATCTAGATTGGCGGCTTTCCATGACGGATAAATTCCAAAGAGCATTCCGACGAGTACGGAGAATATAAGAGCCCCTAACATGTGCTCTAAAGAAACAACTATGGGCATACCGGAAAAAAACCTCAAAAGTTGACATACCGCTAGTCCGAATATGATTCCCAACATTCCGCCAATAACCCCCAGACACGACGCTTCTACAATGAACTGAGCTAATATGTCCTTTCGCCTCGCTCCCACGGCTCTCCTGACACCAATTTCGGAAATCCTTTCTTTAACTGAAAGAAGCATGACTCCAAGTATGCCGACACCACCAATAATCATTGAGACTGAGGCAATTGCAATTACAAGTAGGCTAAATGTTCTAACAACGGCGCTTTCAGCCTCCACTACATCCGCCTGATTCTGAATCGTAAAATCGTCCAATGTATCGGGTTTTAGTCTGTGTCGCTCTCTCAGCAGCGATTTGACCTGCGTCTGAACTTTTGGGGTATCTTCGAAGCTTCTTGCTTCAATAAAAATGTGGCTGAGATAGGTGACGTTAAAAAGTTTGTTCATTGCTGTCCGTAGCGGTGTAAAGATCAGATCATCCTCATCCTCTCCCCCAAAATCTCCCTTCGACGCAGTCACTCCGATGACTCTGAAAAAAACCTTACCAATACGGATTTTTTCACCCACGGGATACTTATCGGGAAAAAGGTTTTTGGCTACCGTGGGGCCTATTACTGCTACTGTTGACATAAGCCTTACGTCGTCATCATCGAAGAATGATCCCTGATCAACAAAAACATTTTTGATCTGAATGAAATCCGGAACAGTTCCGATGACTTTGGTGGAATATGATAGGTTGTCATGCGTAACAAGCATTTTCTTTGAAAAAGCAGAAGCAATTCGGTAGACGTCTGGACATTCTTCCTCAATGGCCTTGGCATCGGAGAGAGTTAGAGTTGTCATTAAGCCAATTTGGCCCAATTGTCCTTTCACGCTTCGAGAAATACCGGCGCTAACCATTACCAGATTTGTTCCCATACTCTGTATCTTCCGACGAACTTCGTCCTCAGCCCCTTTGCCAATTCCAACCATTATAGTTACCGAGGCCACTCCAATCATAATCGCCAAAAGAGCCAAAGCCACGCGCAATTTCTGTGCAGTTAGGGACTTGATAGCAATTCGGATTCCTCTGAACGGTCGCATCGATCCGCAGCATCCTTAGATAAAAAGTTAATTACATTGGTAGTTGAAAAAAAAGGAATTAGTCATTTGAGGGCTTCTATTGGATCTGTGTAGGAAGCCTTTCTGGCTGGTTGTATTCCAGCTACCAGGCCAACAAGGATTGCACAAGCGATGGAGATAACTAAAGGAGTCGCCAGGGCCCCAAAGTGCATTTTCATTAAGTGGGATAGCAATATCACGGTGACAATTCCCGAAAGTCCCCCTATAATTCCTCCCAAAAAAGAAACTGTAACTGATTCAATCAAAAACTGGGTCAGAATATCGTTTCTGGTAGCGCCCACTGCCCTGCGAATGCCAATTTCGGCCTTTCTTTCATTCACCGAAATGAACATTATGTTAGCTATCACAACCGCGCCGACGAATAGAGACACTAGAGATATAAGAATCAAAAAAATGTTAAATGTTGAAGAAACTTTGGAAGCTAAAGCCATGATCAGAGTGGGCGTTACGATAGTGAAATCATCTTCCACTCCAGGAGCTAGGTTGTGTCTTTCGCGTAATAACATTTTTACGTCGTTAACTGTGTCGGTCATCTGGTTCACATCGCTAACAACTATTTTAATGTTGGTTATATAATCCTGATTGAAAACTCTTTTCATTCCGGTGGAAATAGGAACGACGATTCGAGAGTCAAGGTCCAGTCCGGTGGGCGAGGCCCCTTTCTTTTCAAGCACTCCTATCACTTCAAACGGGTTGTTGGCTAAAATGATCTGTTTACCAACCGGATCTTCTCCATCAAAAAGTTCATTGACTAAGGACTGTCCAATAACTGCGACCCGATTCAAGCGTGACACCTCTGAGTCATTGAAGAATCGTCCGTTTGGTATTTGAGTGTTCCATATCTCGGCCCAATTCGTGTTTGCGGCTATCAATATGGCATAGGAGTTCTTGTTTTGGTACTTGATAGGAATGTCCCGCCGGTTAATCTGAGGACAGACATCTTTAACGTTGGAAATTTCGGACAGAATAGAATTCGCATCTTCAATTTTGAGGGTTGTGGGCGTTGGTTGCGGCACACCTGGCTTTCTTCCTGCTCCGGCCATGACCATGATCTGATCCAATCCAAATCTCTCAACACGTGACATTACCTGACTGCGCGCCCCCAACACTGAAGACACTATAGTTGTTAAAGTTGCTACACCTATAATAACTCCTAGCATCATTAAAAATGATCGAACCTTGTTGTCCCGCATAGATCGGAATGCTTGGGCTGACATACGAATAATTTTCATTAGAAATTCTCCTAGCTTGACAATTTGGTCCATCTATCATCACAAATTTGTCCGTCTTTCATTTCAATGATACGGTCAGCCTGAGCCCCAACATTGGGATCGTGAGTCACTACAATGAGAGTTCTTCCTTGTGAATGCAGATTCCTGAAAATGTTCATGACCTCAGCGCTAGATTTGGAATCGAGATTACCTGTAGGCTCGTCAGCGAATATTATCTTTGGATTGTTAATCAGAGCCCTGGCTATAGCAACCCGTTGTTGCTGTCCACCTGAAAGTTCCCTAGGTAAATGATTGACTCGGTCCTGCAGCCCTACAGATTGTAAAACTTCATTTGCCTTTTCCCTCATGTCAGAGTCATCATCACTATAAATCAGAGGCAAAATAACGTTTTCCCAAGCGGTCATACGAGGCAGCAGGTGGAACGACTGAAACACATACCCTATCTTGCTATTTCTGATTCGAGAAAGTTCATCATCATCGAGGTCCTGAACCGGCTCACCATCGAGAATATAAGTTCCCGAGGTAGGTTTATCCAAGCATCCCAATATGTTAAGTAAAGTGCTTTTGCCCATGCCTGATGGCGCCATTATAGAGACAAATTCGCCCTCTTTAATATCCAGAGTAATATTATTTAAAATCTGGACGTCCATTCCGTCTTTATGGAAAATCTTGAATAGATTCTGAACATTAATCATTTGGAACTCCCAGAATAAATATGGCAAGCCTAATAACTGTTTTTTGGCAGATCACCGGCGACTATAAGGTTTCCTTCTCGCAAACCGTCTAAAATTTCCGTATATGAAGAGTCTTTCCAGCCGGTATTTACATATCTTCTCTCGATGGATCCGTTTTCAATCAAATGTACAAATTTTCTGGACCCCTCCCGCTGAATAGCACGATTAGGAACTGTCAAAACACCTTTTCTCTGATCAAGAAATATGATTACGTTTGCAGTCATGTCGGGCCTGAGCTTTCCTTCCGAATTATCAACACTAACGGTAGTAATATAGTAAACGACATTGTCTTGAATTGTGGCTGAAGGATAAATGGAAGTGACGGAACCCTTGAAATCCTCTCCGGGGTGCGATGCGACGGTAAAAATTGCTTCTTGCCCAAGTTTGACCTTACCGATGTCATTTTCGTCTACGTAGGCCTGAACCTCGAGACGTTCCAAATCGATGATTTTGATGAAAGTGGGAGCATTCAAACCCGTAGTGACTGTCTCTCCTTGAATGGTATTGACGGAAGCCACCACTCCTTTGATCGGAGCGGTGATAGTTGCGTATGAAAGCATTGCCTGAGCATAGCTAAGCTCAGCCTTGGCTTTTTCATAACGGGCCAACGCCATTTGAAAATTTGAAGTCGTTTTGTCGAATTGCTGATGGGAAACCACACCTTTTTCAATCAATGGCCTTTCTCTCTCAATGTCCTTTGAAACCCTGTCCATATCAGCCTTGGACTCGGATAGAATTGCTTCCTGAAGTTTGACTTTGGCGATAAGGTCATCCTGTTCAAGTTTAGCTATGACCTGGCCTTCTCTGACTGTCTGGCCAACATTGATGGGAAGCTCGACAACCTTTCCTGGAGTTCTCGCTCCTACTTTTACCTCCGAACCAACCATGGGCTTAACTATACCTGTCGCTTGAACTGTGGCTCCCAAGTCTCGACGAATCACCTTACTAGTTGTTAGTTTTGTTTTGCTTTTGTTAAAATATTCAGATTGATAAATGACATAGCATCCTAATGGAACAATTGTTGTGCACGCTACGACGAACAAGAAAAATTTTTTCCTGTTTTCTAGTATTGCAGTCTTCAGCCTAGTAATCAGTCTGGTCTTGGTTTTTTTTATAGGAGTACTTGACAATTTAACCTCTTGGGTAGTGAGCGCTATTCTTCAAGTCTTTTAGAGTATTCATGAAAAATTTGGTCAGCTTAACTTTCAGAGTCATAGACTCCATGGATAAGTATACAAATCGACCAAAAAAATCACGCGCTGATTCCAAAGTTTTTGTGGCTATACAAAATTCCTATTCTTGACTTTGGCCAATCCTGATGCAGGTTCAGATGTGCTCAAAAAATAAAAATTTGATCTGATCATGTTTACTTAGATGAATGCTTGTGTTATTAATGTCAGATTAAGCTAAAAATTAGCTCAATGACTGTCAGGAGGAAAAAGAGAGTTGGCATTTCCCACTGAAAAGAAAAAATCAATCATCGAAAAGTTCAAGATTCACGAGAAGGACACCGGCTCGCCTGAGGTTCAAATAGCGCTTTTGAGCGAGAGGATAGGTTATCTCACAGAACATTTCAAAATTCACAAAAAGGACCATCATTCACGCAGAGGATTACTGAAACTGGTTGGTCAACGTCGTCGTCTTCTCGATTACCTCAAAACAAAGAGTGTGGATCGTTACAAGACAATTATTGGCGAGCTAGGCATAAGAAAATAAATTGCTTTATTCTATGCGTGGGGGAAAGTTACTGAGATTTTGAATTACGGGGAAAGAGGAATAATTAAAAAATGGTGTATAGATCTAGCTGCGAAGTATCCAGCAAAAAGATCACTTTTGAAACCGGTCGTGTAGCCAAACAAGCTTCCGGTTCCGTCTTAGTTCAAACTGGCGAAACAGTAGTCTTAGTTACAGCAGTTGCTGAAAAACATGGAAGGGAAGGAATAGATTTTTTCCCCCTAACTGTTGATTACCTTGAAATGACTTATGCTGCAGGAAAGATCCCCGGGGGGTTTTTTAAAAGAGAGGGACGACCTACAGAAAAGGAAATATTGACTGCAAGGTTTATTGATCGACCGATAAGACCGCTTTTCCCGAAAGGTTTTACTGCAGAAACCCAAATCATTGCTACAGTTTTATCTTCCGATGGTGAAAATGAACCAGATATGATGGCCATTAATGGAGCCTCAGCCGCTCTACACATATCTGACATCCCATTTGGAGGCCCAATTGGAGCTGTAAGAATCGGCAGAGTCGATGGTAATCTGATCATTAATCCTTCATCGGTGGAGGATGCCTATTCAGACCTTAATCTGATAGTTGTCGGTTCTAGAGATGGTATTGTAATGGTTGAAGGTGGCTTCGATCAGGTTTCGGAAGAAGCCATACTAGACGCCATTTACATTGGTTATGAGGAAATTCTGAAGATAGTAGCGGCTCAAGAGGAGTTACGCGCTCAATGTGGTAAACCCAAACGTATGACCCTAACTCCTGTAGAGGATGCTCAACTTGTTGAAACAATTAGAAGTGACTGGGGCCCTAAGATAAGGGAAAAGCTTAACATCGGTGAAAAGCTTGAACGCCGAGCCCAACTGCATCAATTGTACGAATCCATTTTGGAATCCTTGGGCGATGAAGGCAAGGAACGTAAGGGCGAAATACTAGGATACTTGGAAAAACTCGAAGGTGAAGCCGTGAGGGCGATGATCCTCAATGAAGGTATACGAATAGGAGGCCGATCTTTCGAACAGATTAGAGATATTACATGTGAAATTGGTGTTCTACCTAGAACACATGGAAGCGCTTTATTTACACGAGGTGAGACTCAAGCGCTCGTAATTGTCACTTTAGGCACATCGTCGGATGAACAGAAAATTGAGGCTTTAGAGGGGGCTAGCTTTAAATCATTTATGCTTCATTACAAGTTCCCTCCATTTTCAGTGGGAGAAGTTAAATTCCTTAGAGGTCCCTCCAGGAGAGAAGTTGGACATGGAGCCTTGGCGGAGCGCGCTATAGCATATTTGCTCCCCGATGATGAAGAATTCCCTTACACAATTAGGGTTGTCTCAGAAATTCTCGAATCGAACGGCTCTTCTTCGATGGCTACTGTTTGTGGTTCCTCTCTTTCTCTAATGGATGCTGGTGTTCCTATCAAAGAGCCGGTATCGGGAATAGCTATGGGTCTTTTTAAAGGCTCTGACAAGACAGTCGTTGTATCTGACATTATTGGCGATGAGGATCACCATGGAGACATGGATTTCAAGGTTACCGGAACTCGTGATGGTATAACGGCGCTGCAAATGGACATAAAAATCCAAGGTATAACCAAAGAAATCTTGACCAGCGCTCTTTACCAGGCTCGGGAAGGTAGGCGACACATTCTCGACAAGATGAATGAAACGATTTCCAAGGCTCGAGATGAAATTTCCCAATATGCTCCTCGGATCTATGTAATGTATATTAATCCGGAGAAAATTCGAGATATAATAGGTCCTGGAGGCAAAATAATTAGGGCTATACAGGAAGAAACCGGTACCAAAATTGAGGTTGATGATACTGGAAAAGTGGTAATAGCGTCCGTGGATGCTGGTGGCGCTGAGGAAGCCAAAAACGCTATAAAGAGCATTACTCAGGAAGCTGAAGTTGGCAAAATTTATATGGGAACGGTCCGCAAAGTAACCGATTTCGGAGCCTTTGTAGAAATATTTCCCGGAACTGACGGATTGGTTCACATATCGCAACTTGCCAATGAACGAGTGAGAAAAGTAACAGACGTAGTAAAAGAAGGCGATTGTTTTCCGGTTAAAGTTATCGGAATCGACGCTCAAGGAAAGATCAAGCTATCCAAGAAAGATGCGGATGGTCAGAACGCGGATTAGTCCTATAGTCTGAGTCCTTTTATAAACTGATTGCTAATAATTCGTCGCATGAGATCATGATATTCATGATATTCGTGCGATGATTTTGGAAGCCATTATGGATGGTGGCTCGTATTTATGAACTTATCTAAAGATTTTTGTTCTGCCAAACACTATTCTCCCGAATCCTCAAATTACCAAAAAACTACTTTGAATAACGGAGTCCGTATCGTTACGGAAAATATTCCTTACATGCGCTCTGTGTCGCTAGGAATATGGGTAAAGTGTGGTTCTAGGCTTGAAAACAAGAAAGTCAACGGAATCTCGCATTTCATAGAGCACATGTTGTTCAAGGGAACTGCGAGAAGATCTGCCTTTCAGATTGCTCAGGAGATAGACTCTGTCGGTGGAGTTCTAAATGCTTTTACCAGCAAAGAGCTGACTTCGTTCTATTGTAGGGTCATGGCAGAACACCTTGATTTGGCAGCTGATCTTCTGAACGACATCTATTTGGAGTCATGTTTTCCAGAAGATGAAATCGAACGAGAAAAAGACGTCATTTGTCAGGAGATAAGACAGCAAGACGATACGCCTGAAGAACTAATCCATGAAATATTAAGTATGAATTTCTGGAAAGGGGATCCGTTAGGTCAGCCAATTCTCGGTTTTATTCCGACGATACTGAAGATAGACCGAGACACATTGATGGACTTCAAGCGCGACAGATATAAACCGGAAGCGACTCTAATTTGTGCGGCGGGTCAAATTGAGCACCAACCTTTTTTGGATCTTCTAAAATCAAGATTTGAACAACTCAATGGTGGCTCCGTTGTATCGAAGACCACAATCCCCAAGCCTGTTCCAGGGCAAATTTCGGAAGAAAAGGATCTAGAACAGGTCCATATCTGCATAGCATCCCAAGGGCCAGGTCAGACCGATGAAAGACGTCATGCAGCCTACATTCTAAATACCATTTTAGGTGGTGGAATGAGTTCCAGGCTTTTTCAGGAGGTCAGGGAAAAACGGGGTCTTGCATATAACATTTATTCATTTGTCTCCTCTTTTTCTGACACAGGGATGTTTGGGATATATTCTGCCTGTGAACCGGGTCGTTTCGAAGATCTGGTAGGAGTAATTGCTGAACAGACCGTCGGCCTGGTGAGTTCACTGACTAACGAGGACATGAGGCTGGCCAAGAACCAACTCAAAGGAAGTGTTGTGCTGGCCATGGAATCCTCCGAAGCCAGGATGAATCGACTAGCCAAAAGTGAAATCTATTTTGGAAGGCATGTTTCAGTCGAAGAGATCCTACAAGACATTGACAGAGTAACACTCGAAGAATTACGTGAATGCGCCAGCGCAATCCTGCAACCCGGTCATTTCACTACAGCTGTTCTTGGTCCCGTTTCATCTGGCATAGACGTCAACAATTTTTTCAATAATTTCTAGGTAATATGAATAGCTCGTGTGTTCGTATGAATGCTCATGTTTTTTCATCGCGGCGAATTCAGTGGGTATTTTGGACCAGTTTATTGCGGATTTCTACCTTCCTTTTTGAACTGTCTATGATAATGGCCAAAGTCGACAAGCTTCCTGCTCCAAGAAGATTGGTGACTTTCCTGGTTTTCTTGTCAAAAGTCTGAACTTGAATCTCACCAAGAGGCACATTATAAAGATAAACATCTTTTATCAAATACTTTGTCACAGGCAATGATGTCCCATCAGCTATGCTCACAACTCCCTTTCCAACTTCTCTGACCTCAACCTGTTTTGAAATTTCCCTCAGCAGGGATTTATCGACTAAACTATGGGTCGCTCCGGTATCTAAAAGGAACCTATGGGGAGCTCCATTCTTGCCAAATTTTACCTGCACAAAAACTTGGCCCTCTTCACTCATAGAAACTTCAACTCCGTTGGCGCCATACGTAACAAAAGTCAATTCTTCAATTATTCTAGTGGCGATCTTCTTTGTTTGGGAATCGGGTTTTAGTTGTAGCGCAAGCTCGGCGTCCTTTCTGGCGTGAGACAAATTGTCATGTCTCAAATGAGCCAGACCTCGTGCAGCGTATGCGAAAGAAGAAGAGGGGTCCAATTCGATTGCACGATTCAGATCACCCAGCGCGCGGTTTACCGATCCCACATTTATGAGAGTCACGGCCCTATTTATGAATGAGGCCGATCGTAAGGAATCATTGCTATGAGGAGTTTTGATGGCTGCGCTGAAATCACTGATAGCATCATTCTGGACTCCCTTCTTCAAGTTCAACATCCCTCGAAGATGAAGACCTGATGCAAGTGTTTCTCCCTCTAATTCATCAGACTTTAGAACGGAACTAAGATCCCTCCAGGAATTCTTCACGTCTCCTTTTTGGTAATATGCCTGGGCTCGAGCTAACTTGACGACATGGGAGTTTTTCTTGTTAGAGTCGAGCAGATCCAAAGTTTTGGAGAACATTTCAATGGCAGTCTGATAGTTTCCTGATTTTAGATACGACTTTCCCTGTTCGAAGCAAGTTGTCGCATTGTCCACGGCATGACAAAAACCACATCCAGATTCCAAACAAAATAGAAACACTAGCAACAGAAGGAAACACCTAAAACGCCATTTCAGTTTAAGCATTTTGCTGCCCCAACGGCCCTGTTATTCAAACTCTTCACTCAAATATTGATGTCATGAAAAACAAAGTTCTTTTAAGTATTAAATAACATATCTTCGAAAAAGTGTCCACAACATCTACGATCAATCAGAGTGATCATTGTTCCTTCCAGTCTCGAATTCGTGCCGCCAATTTTCCGACGGCGACTATGTAAAGAATCAGACCAATCAATACGGTCATTTTGGATACATATTCCCAATCCATAGCTAGAAAGAAAGTCTGGCCTCCATCAATAAAAAAACCAAATGGCACGATCAAAATAAGGGCTGCCAATGCCTTATATTTGAATGGAGTTGGCAGGTCTCTCGGGTCATATTCGGAATTTGTTTGATGTTCATTGACAGCCGGTTTAGTCTCGGCGCCACTTCTGAGTTCGTTATCCATGTTTATTTCCTCGGTTGAATGTTATTGAACCACTCTACGATTTCCTGAATCTCAGACAATTCCCTTCCTGATATCTTTCGAACCGTAGTAAGGATCTGTTGAGACAACCAAAATCGCTCTTCCTTGTTACAGTGATCAGCTAGCTCAACGTAATCCCTTAAAATATTAGCTATAATGCGCGCCTGATCCAAAATTGAATCAGCTACCACTGAATCAAGTTTTCGTTGACGTGCCTCTAAAATTGTAACGACTTTTCCAGATTCTGAGGTTTCAGACTCATCAGAAAAACAAAGATTTTTTATGACAGCGCAAGCCGCTTCCACATTAATCCTGCATCCTTTCTCGAGTTCCACAGGCTTTAAAGGGGGATAAATTTTTTTGAGTCGAACTCCCGTTTTGAAATCGTAAAACTCCAATGTCGGTTCCTCAGATTCTGAATGCAATAGTCTAACTATGATTGAGCCTTCTCTAATGAGAATATGGTCACTTTTTGATTGGTTCGTCATGACAATATATTAAGTCAAAAAATCCGCATCCGTAATAGGCTATGGTGTTGAATGAAAAAAATGATTATTATAAAGACTAGTCTATATATAACCTGAAACATTCGCACCTGGAATAAATTTCCGTAAGATGAGGCCAACATGACCAATGCTGGAAGAGATTCCGCAAAAGGATTAGAGATATCTGAAAAGCTGTATCAGAGGCGTTTTGACAATTTGTTCAGGGTGGCCATGAAAATTACTTCGTCACTTAACATCAGCACAATTCTCGAAGTGATTAGAGACGAAGCCAAAGCCACTTTGCCCCATGTCAAGGAGGTCTGTTTGCTGCTTCTAGATCCTGAAGCGGCTAACTACACCAGACCCCTACACTGCGCTATGAATTCCAGCCACATCAACTGTCAGTTGTGCAAACGGGGGCGTTTTGCAGTTGATAACGCTCTTCAGAAAAAAAATGGATACATATGTTTTGAAATGGATTCGACCGGATGCGAGCTAGTGACGACTGATGAGCCGACTGACGGTCTCTCTGAGGTAGCTCTTCCAATTTATCATGGTGGACAAGCGCTTGCAGTGCTAGACGTCATAGCCAAAGAAGAATGTAAAATCTCACAGATGGACCTTGTCCTATTGAAGGATCTGGCTGAACTTACTTCCAACGTGATCATGAATGCTAGGAAACATTGGAAGGTTGCCCAGGAAAAAATTACATTAGACCAAATTCTAGGGCATCTTAGGCCATTTGTACCTCAGACCGTGCAGAAAATCGTCGAAAAAGATCCTTTAGCTCCCTCTCTGGAAAAAAGAGAAGTTGATGTAACGGTTTTATTTATAGACGTCGCGGGTTACAGCCATATTAGTGAGTCATTGACTCAAGAACAGGTAAATTTTGTAATAGAAAAATATTTCTCCAGTTATTTAGACATCTTATATCAATACGATGGAGACATAAATGAAACGGCGGGAGATGGCTTGATGGTAATTTTCCAGGGTTCATCTGACAAAAATGCCATCAACTCAGCCAAGGCAGCACTAGGAATACGAAAACGCACTGAATCAATAAATATCGAGCTGAAAGGTAGATTTCAACCGGTTAGCATTCATATGGGGATGAATTCTGGAGCAGCGTCTGTTGGGACGAGTCGATTTCAGGGTCGGGCCGGAGCTAGAACAACGTTTACTGCCACCGGACCCTTGACGAATTTAGCTGCGCGGCTGGCAGCGGCATCTGAGCCTGGCCAAATTCTGGTTGGACCAGAGACAGCCAGGAGAATTAATGGTCTTTTTCGACTAGAGAAGCTTGGGCCAATGACGTTCAAAAATATAAAAAATGCTGTAGAGGTTTACAATCTATCAGGTTCTTTAAATACATCCAGCCAAGAATAATTGGACAAATTACTTAGGTTCAGATTTAAGAACTGCACCATGTTCTTTTGTCTTTACTTCAAATGACTCTCCTAATAGTATCCGCCAAAAATCTCTTAGTTGCATCACGAGTTGGATTATGCGCATTAAGCGTCTTGAAATCAAAGGTTTCAAGAGTTTCCCAGATAGGACTGTATTAGAGTTTGGGCCTGGAGTGACCTGTGTAGTAGGTCCCAACGGATCGGGTAAGAGTAACATTCTGGAAGCGCTACGATGGGTCATGGGGGAACAGCGTGTAAAGGTCTTACGTAGCCGTAAGATGGACGATGTAATTTTTAACGGCTCTGAAACTCTTAAACCCGTTGGTTTGGCTGAAGTTCGTTTAATTCTGGTCAATTCAAGCCGGACATCTAGTTCCGTTTTTGCAGATTATGATGAAATAATGGTCTGTAGAAGGCTTTTTCGTGATGGATCGTCTCATTACGAAATTAATAATATACCTTGCAGGTTATCGGATATAACAGATTTCTTTTTGGACACAGGTGTAGGAAAAAATTCATACGCAATAATTGAACAAGGACGTGTCGAACAGATTGTGGCTGCTAAACCTGAAGATCGTCGTCTGATAATTGAAGAAGCGGCTGGAGTCAACAAATACAAGCTCAGAAAAGAAATTGCTTTAAAAAAATTAGAAACCACGAATCAGAATCTTTTGAGATTGTCGGACATTATAGGGGAGGTAAGGTCACAGAGCATCTCCTTGCGCAGGCAATCGCAGAGGGCTCTAAGATACCAGAAACTATTATCGAAACTGCAATCGATGGAAATCTCAATGTTTGTCCAAAAGGTTGCAAGGTGGAATCAAGAGTTTGATAGCGCCAGTCAAAAGATTTTTATACTAAAGATCGAACTAGATCAGACTGAAGCCGAATTAATTGAAAAAAACGCTGCCTTGGAGAAACAGAGATTTGGCAAGGTGAAGGCTGAGGAAGATTACAGAGATATTCTAGAAAAAAAACACGTGTTGGAGCTGGATTTGCGTTCCAATCGAGAACGTATGGAGAGAACCCGTGAACGTCTCAATGATGTCAGAACACTATTGAAAAACATCGATTCTCAAGCAATCACCTTAAATGAAAACAAGAATAAAGCTTCAGAAGAATACACTCTTGTTGAAGAGACCCTCTCTGAAGCTAAAAGCAAGTTAATCGACTTTAGTAAAGAACTTGAAACGGCTCAAGAAATTCATTCAAACTTGGCTGACAACATTTTCCAAAATCGAAAACTACTAAACAGACTTCGAGATGATCTTTTTAAATCCTTACAGGAATCGGCTCTGGCCAAAAACAAAAAAGAGAGCCTTGTAAGAAGAAAACAAGAGCTTGAAGTTCGGCTCGAAAGAAGAAGTGCAGAGAGGGGCGACATTTTAGCACAGATAGAGTCTGCAAAAAAAAATATAGAAACTTTTCTGAAAAAAATAGCAAATATCTCTGAATTCTTGAAAAAACACTTTTACATACAAGAACAACTGTCCCAAGAAAAAAACTCTCTCCAAAAAGTAATACAAGAGCTTGTTACTTCTATTCGGGAAAGGGAAAAAGATTATTCGGCCTGTCTTTCGAGGTTACAAACCTTGGAGGAGATCCAGGTGGGTTACCATAGCTATCGTGATTCTATAAAACGTATAATGAATCAAAAGAATCAACTAGAAGGTGGAAAAATCCTGGAACCTGTTGGTGAGATAATTGACGCTCCTTCGGCTTACTACAAAGCATTAGCAGCTGTTCTTCAAAATAGGTTTGAAATGATTGTCTCGTCTTCGGTCATGGATAGTGTTTCCCTCACCGATCAGTTAAGGAAGGATAACTTAGGGAGGGTTTCTTTTGTCCCAATTGAGCCTAGATTCTCGAAAATTGATAACCCATCAAAAAGTCCAGAAAACGCCACGCCTTTAATTGATCTAGTGACCGTTCGTGCAGGATACGAAAGTTTAGCTGGATTTTTACTACAAGATGTTTACGTTGTGGAAGACTTCAGAAAGGCTGCCGAAATATGGGATCAAAATGGTCTCCAAGTTAACTTAGTGACAAAAGAAGGCGAATATTTGAGCCGATTTGGAGAGGTTTCTGGAGGATCAGAAGAAATTCTGGGAGAGCAAGTTTTAAAAAAAAGACATGAAATTAATGACCTAAAGCAAAAAGTTGCTAACTTTATTGATGATCTGCATCAAGCTAAGGCTAGTCTAGGTGAAAAGGAAAGAAAACTTGATCAATTGAAATCCAAACTCGTAACCTTATCTGAGGAAATCAGTCGATCAAAGATTGAGGAACTTAGGCTGCAGTCGCAGCATGAAAACCTTAAGAATATTCTGTCCACTTCTGTCAGCCAAATGCAGACCTTTGATATGGCTGAAACAAGATTTAGAAAGGAGATCGGTCAAATATACAATGAACTTCAACAAACGGATTCTTTAATTGAAACCATGACGAAGAAATCTGAGTCTATTGAGTTAGAAAAGCAGAAATATCAGTCCATGGGTAATGTTCTGCACCAGGAAAACTCTGATCACCAGGGGAAAATTGAAAAAATAAAAATTCAATCAGCAAAATTTAGTGAAAGAGTTCGATCCCTGGAAAGAGAGCTTAAGTCGGCTCAGGAGAAAATATTATATTCAGACCAGCAACTAAAAAAGTTCTCCGAAGAAAGAACCAAGGGGTTGGAGATGGAAAAACAGCTCCTCGAGAAATTAGATGCTGTCAGTTCTCAAGAAACGCAATTGATGATGTCTCATAGGCAAATAAATACATCGCTCGAATCTTTCAAATCTGCTGTTGATAGCCATCAAAAAAATTGTTCACGCTTGGAACACGAAGTTCACGATCTCAACAAGACGGTCAAAAAAAGCGCCCAACAGTTGCACGAGCTGGAAGTCGAGAATGCTAGACTTGAAGAAAGCATCTTGAACGCGAAAAATAAAATTCGTGAGAAATATAATATTGATTTGAATGAAGCCCAAGCATTTACTGAAGAGATTTCAGAGCAAGAAATTAATTCAGTCAGAGAAGAAGTTACGTTATTTGGACCAGTAAATCTAGCAGCTATAGAGGAAAGCAAATCAGTTGAGGAGCGTCTCGAATACTTAAAAAACCAGCAAAATGACCTGAAAAAAGCTGTCGCCACACTTCATGAAACTATTGACGCCATCAACCAGACGACACGTGAAAGATTTATAGAAACATTCCAAAAAGTAGATCAGCAGTTTCAGGAGATTTTCCCCTTCCTGTTTGGAGGTGGCCAGGCAAGGCTCGAGCTTAGCGATACCGAGAACCCTCTGGAAACCGGAGTTTCAATAATGGTTAGGCCTCCAGGAAAAAGGTTTCAGAACATGGATCTACTATCAGGTGGTGAAAAAGCCTTAACCGCGGTGGCCCTGATCTTTTCAATTTTCTTGATCAATCCGTCTCCTTTTTGTCTTCTGGATGAGGTTGATGCCCCCCTGGATGATTCCAATCTGGCTCGTTTTAACAAGATGCTTAGAAAATTGTCACAGAAGACACAATTTCTTGTGGTGACTCACAACAAGATGAGCATGGAGGAAGCTGACGCTTTATTTGGGGTAACCATGGAAGAACCGGGGGCTTCAAAAGTAGTCTCAGTAAAGTTTGTCGATTAATGCCGTCTCAGAATAGATCCGTGACTGGATACTTTCTTAAAAACTAGCGCTAGTAAATAAGTCCCTCCTGCCAACAAAATCGTCGTTGCTCCAGGGGGAATGTCCGGCAAATAACTCATAATTAAACCGGATGACGTGAAAAGAACGCTGAGCAGTGTCGACATCAACATTATCTTCCAAAGGGAGTTAGAAAATAAACTCGCAATCGCGGCCGGAAGAGTGAGCAGAGCAATACACATCACTATACCCACTACGGTGACCAAGCCGACTACAGTGAGAGCTGTCATAGCAAGGAGCGACAAATAATAAATGTCTATATTTAATCCGCGTAATGATGCGAACTCCTCATCGAAACACACAGCTAGAAACTGATTATAAAAAAGCATGACGGCGCCCAGAATCAAGATATCTAAAATAACAAGCAAATACAGATCCTGTTCAGTTACCATTAGAATATTACCAAATAAATAACCCATAAGATCTGATGTATAACCGGGTGTCTTGGCAATGAAAACAATTCCTAAAGCCATGCCAATGGCCCACATTGCTCCAATGACTGTGTCCTCTCTTTGTTTAGCATGAAGGCTCACCAGTCCAATTATCAAGGCTGACAATAGGGCAGTAAAAGCGGCTCCCCAAAGAGGATCAATCCTATTCTGAGGGTATAGGGTATTGAAAAATATTACCGCGCCGATACCTCCGAGAACTGTATGCGAAATACTGCCAGCCAAATATGAGATACGTCTTACGACAACAAACGGGCCAATAACTCCAGAAGCTGAGCTAACTAGTATAGAGGCCAGAAGCGCATTTTGAAGAAATTCATACGATCTCAGGTCTGTTAAAAATTGATGCAACTTCCAGCCCTCCCCGAATCACACTGGTCGTGACGCACCATTTTCATGGGCGTCCCATAAATAGCGTTTATTATTTCTCCATTTATCTCTGAGGTTGGGTGAGTTACTACTCGTTTTTTTACGCACACAACCCTTTGTACATATCGTGATACATAGCCCAGGTCGTGAGACACCATGACAATTGTGATGGATTTGTTTAACTGACGAAGCAACTCGTAAATTTCGTTTTCTATTCCCATGTCAAGATTGGAAGTTGGTTCATCAAGTAACAGTAGGGCAGGTTCGCACGCCAAAGCTCTTGCAATCAACACTCTCTGCCTTTGACCTCCGGAAAGTGATGAGAAAGAACTTCGTGCTTCATTTCTAAGTTTGACTAATTCTAGCTTTTCTAGACATACTTGCTTGTCCAGTCGAGAGTAAGGACCAATTCCACGCGACTGGGCCAGACGTCCCATGAGAACAACATCCATCACACTAACAGGAAAGTGAAAATCAAATTTAGCGTGCTGCGGCATGTATCCCACACGTTTCTTTGATCGTGAAGGATTTGATCCAAAAAGTTCAACGGTCCCACGGGTAGGTTTTAAAAGTCCAAGGATGATCTTGAGTAATGTGGTCTTTCCACCTCCATTCGGTCCCACAATGGAAACAAAATCTCCACTCTGGATATTGAGGTCAACATCTTCAAGGATCAAGCTACCATTGTAGGAAAAATCAACATCTCTAATTCTAATAATCTCAACTTGTTCTGATGGCAAATTCACACCTATTTGAAACTCGAATGAATCTTCTGAACTATCTTTTCCAGATTGGCTATGTAATTTCTTTCAAGAGGATCAATTTCAACCACTACACCGTTAATACCTTTTGCCACGGCATCCGCTCCTTTTTTGGAGAATTGAGGGGCAACAAAGACCACACTGACATTTTCTCTCCTGGCAGAATCAATTAATCTCGCCAATTGCTTAGCCGTTGGCTCTTTACCTTCGATCTCCACAGCCCTTTGGAAAAGACCGTAATCATCAGCTAAGTATCCGAATGCAGGATGATAAACATAAAAACTCTTGCCCTTGAACTTTGATAAAGAATCGCTCAAGTTAGAATCAAGTAAATCAAGCGTTTGCTTCAAGTGTTGAGCGTTATTCCGAAAAAAAACGCCATACTCGGGAAGAAAGCTTGAAAGCGTCTCTGCGATATTTTCAGAAATCATTTTTGCATTCTTAGGACTGAGCCAAACATGAGGATCCAAATTAGAATGATTGTGCTCATTACTTGATTCAGAATGATTGAGGTGAGCTACATTCGTATCTTTGAATTTATGTTCATACCCTCTCTTGTGGTTGTCGTGAATGTGTGGTTTAGAGCCATGTTTGTCATTTTCCATTTTCCTATAGACAATACCCTTGTTTGTGTCTACCACCTTGAGATGGGGGAAAAGCGATGGAAATTTTTCCAGCAGCTTTTCTTCAAACGGCATCCCCGTCCTGAAATAAATCTTACCTGAACTCAGCTTGGACAATCCGGATGGTGTGGGCTCAAATGTATGAGGATCCTTTCCACTAGAAACCAATGTTTCAACTCTTACAACGTTTCCGCCGATTTGTTCGACAAAAAAAGCATATGGCTCAATTGCGGTAAACGCAGTAATTTGTTCCCCCCGAGCCGGAAGGGCAGCAAGTTGGCTAAAACAAAATCCCATCACCACTAAAAACACAAAAAAATTAGGTCTCTTCAATGACATGAATTCTCCACGTTTATTCTTGAAAATTCACTTTTTTGACATCTGCAAATTCTGAATCGTTAAGAGTTGCTTGCGCCCTGTTGGAGCAGACCAAATGCATGGCATGGCAGGCGTCACATTCTTCTAGTCGATGATCGACGGAGAACTGGTCCCAATGATTCTTTTGGTGAGGTAGAAGAACCCCCGTGCCACGACAAAGCGGACAAATGCTTCCCAAGGCTGCAAGAACAGCATGTCTGATGAATTCTGACCGATTAGGTATGCCTTTCATTGCGTTTCTAAGGGATTCTGGAACTTTAAACGTGATAATTTCCTGCTTTTGATTTTTCATAAGGCCTCGTCTAGGAAATTCGTTAATGAGCTGAATTAAAATAATACCATGTAATACCTATACGTCAAGAATGTCTCTGATGTTCAAAAACGGTAGTCTGTTTCACGGTTTTACTTGACAATTTATCTTTTATTTTATATTAGTTAAATATAAAACTTAAAGTAATTAAGCTTTTTGTTAGCTCAAGGGCCTGTATATCATGAAAAAAATACTATTTATGTGCTGGCTAATTATTGCCTGCTTTCTCATCATTGGCAATGTGTATGCATGGGAAGTGCCTAATTATGTCAGAGCAGACGGTGGGGTCCGAATGTGGTTCACAGTTTTAGAAGGGGACCTCATTCAGAGCGACAGGACAAAAATAGGCATATCAGAAAACATGGGGTTAAAAAAGGACAAACTTGCGTGGGAGTTTTTTGCTGATTTGAGGATTTATAACGCTCATGTCTTCAGGCTAAACGCTGAACCTGGCACTCTTTACGATCAGTCTGTAAATGGGTCCTACGAAAAGATTAGAGACTGGCGCTTGGGATATGATCTCGATTTTTACATGACCCCCCAAATCCTTTTTGGGGGCAACGTGGACCTTGTTCTTGCAGGATACGATACGAAAGTTAGCAACTCTCTTGTAGGAGACAAGCTATACAACTACAGTGAAAGCACATCGCTAACATTTCCCACAATAGGGTTTCATGGGACCTTTTATCCGATCTTTGAAAACATCGCTTTACGTCCCAAAATTGGGGGACGGGTTGACTGGTGGAATTACAATAGTCTTGAAACATGGCGCTGGCAGGTCATGAGTGGAGTAGACATACCAGTGAACATGTTCTGGACATGGACCATCAGTGGGGGCTATAGAGCTGATCACATCAAATTCAAGAGTAATACCGATAATCAAGATATCAATCGCACAGGTTTTTTCCTAGAGACCTCCGTCCTTTTTTAGGCTTTGATTTGAAACAGATTTAGACCTGATTGAGTAGGGCGTCAATCTTAGTAAGAATTTCTCCTGCGCTACCAAGCACGAGTAGATCTGTAACCTGAGAATGAAGCGCGGACGGTTCCCTATTGATTTCAATTATGGTAGCAGGAGGGGTTTTCATTTTAGCCACGATAGGGATTTGCGCTGCAGGGAAAACCTGTAAGGATGTCCCTATCACAAGTAGCACATCACATTTCTGAGACTGAATCTGAGATATCATCATAGCTTTTGAGGGTATGGGTTCGCCAAAAAAAACTGCATCCGGTTTTAGGAGTCCCCCACAGTCATTGCACCTTGGAGTCTCTTGCTGACCGGATGTAATGCGTTGTTCCACTTTCTCAATGGGCTCAAGGGATTTGCATTTCATGCAAATGGCTCGAAGTAGATTGCCATGAAATTCAACAACTTCGATCGAACCGGCTTTTTGATGCAGGTTATCGACATTCTGAGTTATGACGCATTTCATCAAACCGCTTCTTTCCATTTTTGCTAACGAATAATGAGCCGCGTTGGGAACTGCGGACGCAAGATCAAAGTCTCCCGATTTTTTTAAATCAATACTCATTTTCCAAAATCTCGCCGGATTTTGGAGAAATCGATCTATAGAAAATTCACCAGGGTCGACTTTGGTCCACAAGCCTCCGGGACTTCTAAAATCGGGTATGCCTGATTCGGTGCTTATACCAGCGCCCGTGAGAGCAATAAGGTTTTTTGCGCTACTTATAATTTTAGCTGCTTTTTCCAAAGTTTTGTTCATAAGACCCCTCATATGGTGTATAAATTATATATTACTTAAAACGCGGCAAAAACTACCGCCATTCTAGCAATTTCACAAGCTGCTTAAAAGAGGAGCATTGCCAAAATTTTTTCTAGGTTTTTCAAATAATGATTTAGTCTGGGGTATCTAGGCTTGATAACAATTTTTTATTTGAATAGCCAATCTAAAGCGATTTATAATACAAAATTGGACCGTTGACATTAAGTGATGAAACACTATTTGTAAAACAGGCTTCTCTGGAACCAATGGTTCTTAATCGAAGGGCTTCATGGATCAGGACACTATCTGCATAAACAGGACACTTCAAGGGGATTTTTCTGGATTTGAAAAGCTGGTTGATAAATATCAGGGCAGGATTTATAGGCACCTAAGAAAAATGGTTCATGACAATTCTCAGGCGGAAGACCTTTTGCAAGAGACCTTTCTTAGCGCTTATAAGGGCCTGGGTTCATTTACCGGAGCTTCATCATTTTCTACCTGGTTATTCAGAATAGCAACAAATGCGGCTCTAATGTTTTTGAGGAAGAATGTTCATGATTTTGTAGAGTACGATGATGCCTTGGAAAGGCAATATCATGAAATGATGACAGCATCGCCGGAATTTGTAAGCACTCCATTGGAAATACTCCTGTCAATGGAGGGTAAAAAAATTTTGGAACAGGCCATAGATGAACTTCCGTTAATATACAGGACGGTCATGATTTTGAGGGATATAGATGGATTTACCATTGAAGAGACAGCCGATGTTTTAGGGTTGACAATTCCTGCGGTAAAATCAAGATTGCATAGGGCGAGAAACATTGTCCGAGAGACATTAACTGCTTATTATATGGAACAAGAAATGCCCGATACTCAGAGAGTTAGTAAAAGCTATGAAGAAATGTAGTGATTTCTGCAAGAAATTATCTGATTATCTGGATCGCGAATTGTCAGAAGCTGAGTGTAAACTTATTGAAGATCATCTTCGACAATGTCCTCCTTGCGCAATAATTTTTCAAGGTCTTGAACGGACAGTGAATTTATGCGGCAAGGGAATATCAGATGAGGTCCCGCTGGCGGTGAAGCAAAGATTGATAAATTTTTTGAGAAATCGTTGTTGTAGTGATTATGTTAACAAATAAGTTGAGAGGAGCAATGAAATGTCTGACAGCGGAAAGCTTTTGCACGTGACGGATGCAAATTTTGAAGAAGAAATACTTAAATCATCCACCCCTGCGCTTGTGGATTTTTGGGCCGCGTGGTGCGGTCCATGTCGAACCGTAGGGCCGGTTGTCGAAGAATTGGCAAACGAATACGGGGAGAAAATAAAAATAGCCAAACTTAACGTTGATGACAACAAACAGACGCCCTCCAAGTATGGTGTTAGGGGTATTCCCACACTGATGCTGTTCAAAAATGGGCAGGTGGTAGATCAAATAGTTGGCGCTGTGCCGAAGAGTAAAATTAAGGAATTGCTCGACAAGGTTAGCTAATGAAAACGGGATTGGTAATTCTAGGAGGTGGTCCTGCCGGGCTGACTGCCGGGATGTATGCGGCGCGAGCCAGAGTTCCGGCTCTTCTAATTGAAAAAGGCGCAACCGGTGGCCAAATGGCCGCCACGGAATGGATTGATAATTACCCAGGAAATGTTGAGCCTGTTTATGGATATGAGTTGGCTCAGAGGATGGAATCGCAGGCTCGAAAATTTGGACTTGAGATCACAAACAAGGATATTGTATCTGTTGACAAATACTCACAAGGTTATGCGCTTACCGATGACTCTGGAATGAAAGTTGAGTGTAGGGCCGTAATAGTTTGCACAGGAGCTCTTCCTGTTAAATTAGGAATTCCAGGTGAGAAGGAATTGGTAGGCAAAGGTGTTAGCTATTGCGCAGTATGCGATGGTCCTTTTTTTAGAGACATTGAGGTTGCCGTAGTTGGAGGTGGAGATTCGGCTGTTGAAGAGGCTGTTTACCTGACTAGGTTTGCAACCAAAGTTCATTTGATACACCGTCGCGACAAATTACGCGCTGTCAAAGAAATACAGGAAAAAGCTTTTGCGAATCCAAACGTTATATTTCATTGGAACAGTGTTCCAACGGAGATTGTCGGGGACACAGAAGTTAAAGTTGTGAAAATTAAATCTACTCTAGATGGTAGCGTGATAGACTTGCCAGTTGGTGGTATATTCTTTTACGTGGGTATCAGTCCGAATAATGTGCCTTTCAAGCATCTCGTAAATGCTGACCCCGCAGGGTTTGTGATAACGGATGATTCAATGGCCACGTCTGCTCCTGGAATGTTTGCGGCAGGTGACATAAGATCAAAGATTCTTCGTCAGGTTTCGACTGCGGTTGGAGACGGAGCAATAGCCGCATTCAGCGCTCAACACTATTTGGAAAGAAACGCATAGGAATAAATAGTCGTAGAGGACATCGCCTTATTTATAACCAAGAGCCGGGAAGCCTACGACCTCCTGGCTTTTTATATTTTTGAAATTAGAGTAATGTAAAAGCGATTCTAAATCTTATTATCCCGTTTATAGAAAGAGAAAACAGTTGTGATAATCAGTTATTTTGTGCTATCATTAACAATATTTTATAGTTAGGTTCCGCAAAGCTAGAGCTATTTGGATCGTCTGTGATATGGTTGGGCTTCATGTCATTTGAGGTGGCTTGGTCAAAGAGGATTGCGATGAAAAAATTGGCGTTTGTGGCCCTTATATGTTTATTGTTTTCTGGTTGCTCCTTGAGCAAGGCTTGGAAATGGTTTGATGAAATGGAATGGGAAAGAGACGATCAGACTATAAAAATAATAGAGCTGTTTATGAAGTAAGAGGTTAGTAAATATATTGGATGCTTGCCGAAAGCGCTGCTTCTATTTTGGAGCGGCGCTGTTTTTTCTCCGGGAGGAACGATGTCAAATTTTTCTATTGATAGAGAAATGCTTGAGTCTTATAGCACGTCTGAAATTAAGAGGATATTGCGAGAGGATTATGATGATTACACGTCTGAAGCCATCGAGATTTTCAAGGACATTCTTGAATCACGTGGAGAGGAAGGTCCATCAAATTTTATGGCGGTTCCAAGGAATACAGATATGAATCAAGCTCCCCAAGATCACTTCAAAGAGGGTCTTTTCATCAGAAACCCATCAGACGTAATCAATTTTCTAAATGACCTTTTATCTGGAGTAATGAATGGTACGGTCGAGCCTTCTAAAGCAGGGGTAAGCGTCGAAATAGTAATGGCAATCCTGAAAGCTCAGGAGGCTGCTTTCTTGACAGAAGGTGAAGAGGAATAAAAAAATGATAACCCCAGTAGTGGCTAACGGTTATGATTTGGATTTTGATAAAGGCAACGGCTTAATCCCTGCCATAGCTCAGGACGTGCGAACGGGCAAGGTGCTCATGATGGCTTACATGAATAAGGAGGCTCTTGAGACTACACTGACGGAAGGCAGAGCATGTTACTGGAGTCGGTCTCGTAAGGAGCTTTGGCGTAAAGGGGCAACCTCTGGTGACATCCAAATAGTGAGGGAAGTATTAGTCGATTGTGATCTAGATACTATTCTATTGCTGGTGGACCAGCAAGGAGATGGCGCTTGCCACACCAAAAGTTGGACTTGTTTTTTCAGGAGAATAAATAAGGAAGGAGTCTTGGAAGAGATTGATTAAAAATGATCCATTAAGGTTGGTAATTCCCAAAGGCAGTCTGGAGCAGGCTACAATAGAGCTTTTTCGTAGAGCGGGTTGGAACATCACCGTGTCACCCAGGAGCTATTTCCCATCTGTCGATGACGATGAAATAATCATGGCTCGTTTAAGAGCTCAGGAAATTTCAAGATACGTCGAATCAGGAACTTTTGATGCTGGTCTTACCGGCAAGGACTGGATTCTAGAAAACGAATCAGATGTTCGCGTAATTGATGACTTAGTTTATTCAAAGGTTTCGCAAAACCCTGCTCGCTGGGTGCTTGCAGTAGATGCTGACTCTAACTATCATGTTCCCGAAGATTTAAATGGTAAGCGGATTGCCACAGAATTAGTTGGAGTAACGAGGAAATTCTTCTCTGACCGTAATATCAAGGTGGAAGTAGAGTTTTCCTGGGGAAGCACTGAGGCCAAAGTTAACGAAGGTGTAGTTGATGCTATCGTGGATGTGACTGAAACTGGAAGCACTCTGAAAGCAAATGGCCTGAGAATAATTCACAATATTTTGACCACCAATACCCAATTGATAGCTAACAAAAAAGCCTTCGACGATCCTTTTAAGCGCGAAAAAATTAACCAAATTCATTTGATGTTGCAATCGGCGCTTGAGGCCAGAAAAATGGTTGGTCTCAAAATGAATGTTCCGAAGGATCAACTTGAGACAGTAGTTGGGCTCTTGCCTTCTCTGAATGCTCCAACGGTCTCTGGACTCTACAAATCTGATTGGTTTAGTGTAGAATCTGTGGTTTCGGAAGAGATAGTGCGAAGCCTGATACCGAAATTACTGAAAGCTGGCGCTACAGGAATTATTGAGTACTCACTTAACAAGGTTTTGTAATTTTTTAAGACAATTCTCCGGTCACTGATCGTGATAGACTGTCACAGGAATCCACAAAAATGGAGGACCTGTTCAAGGCTCCTCCACGAATGGATTTCTAGCCATTCTGCAGATGCAGTTTCCCTCATCTCCGTTATTCCATTCACGGATTATTTTTTTGAGTCCTTGTCGGTCAAGGTCAAGTAAGGTTTTCACATCTCCCTGAGTGATCAGTCTCATTTTGTAGGCAAAAAAAACAGCTTCCTCCAGTAATCCTGGAGTATATGGAAGACGCTCTTTCAGAAGGCCTTTACGATCCAATAGGTCAAGTATCTTGTTGTATGATTGTTGGGCTTTTCCAAAACCAGCCATCATATTCCTCAACGACCTCCGTAAAATCTAGCTCAGCACATTAGCAAATTAGAAGCATGAATATGTCAAACGTCAAAAGTGGTGCGGACAACCCTACCAGCCATCATTTCCACAAAATTTGGAACATACTCTTTAATGTCAGAATAATCATGAGTTATTACTACAATTGTTTTTTCCTGAGATTTATTCAGTCTCTTAATAATGTCATTCATCAGAGAATGACTTTTAACATCCAGATGAGAAGTTGGTTCATCAAATAGAAAAACATCGGGATCTATAGCCAGCGCACGGGCCAATGCCACGCGCTGAGCCTCACCACCAGAAAGGGAACGTGCCAAGCGCTTTTCAAATCCTAAAAGGTCAACCTGAGCCAACGCTTGTTCGCAAGTCTTTCTTATAAGTTTTCTACCGATGCCTCTCAAACGCAATGCCCAGGCAACATTCTCAAAAACATCTGTATTGAAAAGATACGGCTTTTGGGTAAGATAACCAATCCTTCGTCTAAAAGATAACCGATTACTCCTCGTGCATGGCTCGTCAAAAAACTTAACGGATCCGCTGGATGGATGCTCGACAAAAGATAATATTTGTAACAGTGTGGTCTTGCCCGAGCCATTTGGACCGAGAATTGCCGTCACTATTCCAGCTGGGATTTCTAATTTATCAATTGATAGAACCTTTTTTGTCCCATAAGCAAAGTCCACCTTGTCCAGATTGTAGGCGATCTTCATCTTGACTGCCTTTGCAGAGCGTAAAGAGCAAGATTTACTAACAGAGCGACAAAGAGCAAAGCCATTCCCAGTGCCATGCCAAGCTCGAATTCTCCCTTGCTGGTTTCGAGGGCAATTGCAGTGGTCATGGTTCTAGTGAAACCTTTGATGTTGCCTCCAAGCATCATTGCAATTCCGACTTCTGAAATGACCCTTCCGAAAGCAAAAGCTACCGCCGCCGTTATTGCAAACCGCCCCTCTCTAAGTATCATGCAGAATTCCTGCCAAGCATTTGCCCCTAGCGTACGACAAGTCAGGAATAATCTCGGGTCTAGCGCCTGGACAGCGCTGAGGGTGAGATTGATAACAAGCGGGGTGGCTAGAAAAAACAATCCGAGTTCCATCCCGTACGGTGTGAACAGAAGCCCATAATCTCCAAGAGGACCTTTGCGGCTCAAAAAAGCGTAAAACATTAATCCCAGAACTACAGTGGGAAATGCCATCGCGGTGTTAAGCGCTACTGTCAACGCTCTCTTGAGCCAAAAGTCTTTCAGCGCGATCAGTACTCCAATGGGAATCCCTATCATTGCAGCCGACATCACGGCTATTAAAGAGACCTTTAATGATACCCAAATTATTAAATAGACCTCCGAATCGAAGCGAATAATCAATCCAAGGCCGTCGACAATTCCCTGAAAAATGAAATCCAATTTGCTTCCTGAATTTTGGGGTTTATTGGGCCAAACGTGTAAGAAACTAAAAATATATGGTTTGGCCAGAACTTATGGAGTTTGCGACAAGTTCAATAGCCTTCATAGCTTTGAGCGCTCGATAACCATCGACAATAGGTTTCGAACTCGACCGGGCGCATTTTACAAATTCTTCAATCTCTATACGAAGAGGTTCTCGATTTTCAACATTGATTTCTTCTACATGAAAGTCTCGCATCAGGCAAGCGCCGGTATTGTCAACAGTCAAATTCTCTGATCTGTGGACCACTAGTGAGCGGTCTATAGTGTCCGCTTCAAAAAATCTAGTCGGTGTGGTGACAGATATTGTTCTGGTTTTCTTCGGTGAAGCCTTTGATGTCGTCAAGATCGCAGTAGCTCCGTTTATAAATTCAATTCTGGTATAGGCAATGTCGTTTAGTTTAGAAAAGACAGGTCGGCCCGATGCGGAAACACTCCTTATTTCAGAGTCAGCAATTTCAAGAGCTAGATCTATGTCGTGTATGAGTAAATCATATAGAACGTCAACATCCATACATCTTGAACCATCAAAATGATTCAGCCGCCTGGCTTCAATTGTTACAATTTGTTCAGGTTCAGTTTTGATAAGTTCCATCAGTTTAGCCACAGCAGGATTATAGCGCTCGATATGCCCAACCATCAGGGACACACCATTTAAATGTGATAGCTCCACTATTTGTTCAGCTTGCTCAACAGTGGCCGCAAGTGGCTTTTCAACGAGCAGGGCTTTGCAACTGTCTAAACATTTAATGGCCATGTCGTAATGACACGAAGTAGGGGCTGCAATAGTCAAGGCGTCAACATTACTGATCAGTTCATCAAGTGAGTCAAAGGCGATGCAAGAATATTGTTCACAAATCTGTATAGACCTTGCTGAGTCGAGATCGTGAAAACCAACGAAATCAACGTCATTGATTTGATTGAGGATTCTAACATGATGTTGGCCCATTGAACCAACACCCACTACTCCAACCCGAATTTTTTTATGATCATTTGGCATGAGTAAAAGATACACTTTTGTATGAAAATCGTCAAAGGTTAAAAGGTTTACTTTACAAGGTCACTTGTGCTTAAATAGTTTTGGCTCTGAATTGGTGGAGCATTCTTTTAAACTGGTTGTTTGACCAAAGATTTACTTCTGTAACAATCTATCTATTTGACGAGGGAGGAACTTATGGCTCGTATTGTGTCCTTAACTCTCACCTTTGTTGTGTTGATGTTTTCTCTTGCCTCAGGGAAGGAACCCATCAACCTAGGAGCTCTGTTGCCCATGACAGGTAGCGTGGCGGCTTTTGGACAAATGGGATGGGATGGTTTTCAAACAGCGCGCAAGATACAGCCAGAGGCTCTCGGTAGGCCAGTCGAATTAAAGCTGTCAGACACGAAGTCCGACAAGGTTGACTCTGCTAACGCAGTTTCCAGACTCATCGAGAAAGAAAAGGTAGTAGCCATTCTAGGAGAAATGATATCAGGCGACACCATCGCAGCAGGGGACTATGCAGAACGAGCCAAGATTCCAATGATTTCTCCTACAGCCACAAATCCTATTGTTACTCAGGGCAAAAAATACATATTCAGGGTTTGTTTTATAGACCCGGAACAAGGACGTGTAGGAGCCAAACTGGCCTTAGAAAATCTGAAAGCCAAAACAGCTGCCATAATTTACGACATATCCCAGGACTATTGTGTTGGCTTGAAAACTTTCTTTCAAAGAGAGTTTACTCAATCGGGTGGAAAAATTGTTTCTGAAACAATGTTTAAAACAGGTGATAGGGATTTCACACCTCAGCTCAGCCGTATCAAGTCAATGAATCCTGAAGTAATATATGCGCCCATTTATTATACGGAATGCGCCCTGATAGCTAAACAGGCTCGGGAAATGGGGTTAAACGTGCCTATTCTAGCAGGAGACGGGGTTCAAGCCCCGGAGTTCATTCAACTCGGGGGAAAAGATGTCGAAGGAGTTTATTTCACAACTCATTTTCATGAAGACATGGTTGACAATCCTCTGGCTAAAAAATATTTGGAACTATTCAAAAAAGATACCGGGAAGGAACTTGATGCTTTTGCGGCCCAAGCCGGTGACGCATATTTCATACTGATTGATGCCATAAACCGGGCTGGATCAACAGATCCCGAGAAAATCAGAAATGCCATTGTAGAAACCAAGGACTTCAATGGGGTTACAGGAAAAATAACGATGAAACCAGATGGGAACGCAATCAAGGCCATGGTCGTTAGCAAAGTTAAGGACGGCAAATTCGCTTATGTTACTACTATAATGCCATAAAGAACGATAAGACCATCTGATAATTCTTTACGGATAGTTTGATTCAAGAATAAAGTTAGGTGCTTGTCTCTCCGTGGAGGGAATTCAAAAGTATCTGTCCCTGTGATTAATTAAGACTACCAGACTAAAGGCAAAGACAGTGGATTTAAGTTTTGCGACACAGCAAGTCATTTATGGACTTACACTAGGCTGTCTTTATGGTCTGCTTGCCATTGGCTACACCATGGTCTACGGTGTGCTTAGATTGATTAATTTTGCCCATGGCGATCTTTTGATGGTATCAGCATATGTGGCATTTTTCGGTATAATAATTTTCAGCCTACCCTGGCCTGTCGCATTCTTGGGGGCGGCCATTTTTACCGCAGTTATAGGAATTCTAATTGATCGGGGGGCTTATAAACCAATCCGTAAAAGTCCACGAATTAGTGCTTTAATAACCGCAATCGGAGTATCATTCCTGCTGGAAAATCTGGCGCTAGTGCTTATTGGTGGCAGGCCGAAATCGTTTCCCATTCCTACGTTGTTTAACGGATCCTTGAGCATTGGTGAACTTAAAGTCCCTGTATTATCCTTATGGATCCTGAGCTTGACGTTGGTTTTACTCGTCATAGTAATTGGTATTGTTCATAAGACTAGAATCGGCATGGCGATGCGTGCGCTCTCGCGAGATATAGAAACCGTTTCACTCATGGGAATAGATGAAAATCGTGTAATTTCTTTTACATTTGCCTTAGGGTCGATTCTAGCAGCTTTTGGTGGGGTGATGTGGTGCATGAGATATCCTGCGGTTGAGCCTTTTATGGGAGTAATACCAGGGTTAAAAGCTTTTGTTGCAGCCGTATTAGGTGGAATTGGAAATGTCACTGGGGCCGCAATAGGAGGCCTAATTCTGGGTCTGGCGGAAGTACTGATTGTGGCTATTCAACCTGATTGGTCAGGTTACAGAGATGCAATCGCTTTCTGTATCATGATTGTTATTTTGCTGACACGCCCTAGAGGAATAATGGGCGAAAACCTCCCTGACTAGAGCCCAAGGACTCTATTAAGGATAAACGGAATTGCCTGACGAGAACCCCAAAAGAGACAAGTTTCTTACTTTCATCTCGTTATCATTTCTGCTTTGTTTTTTGTGGTATGCAGACAATCATTTCAGCAACTACACGCTTAGAATTCTCAACAATATCGCAATATTTATCATACTAGCAGTCAGCTATAATCTAATAAACGGAATAACCGGTCAATTCTCACTGGAACCAAATGCCTTTTTGGCTGTTGGGGCATATACCAGCGCGATTTTTACCTTGTCTCCTGAAGAGAAGCTCAGGTCTTTCATAATTGAGCCAATGGCATGGCCTCTGTCGGAGATAAGTCTTTCATTCCCTGCTTCACTAGTTGTCGCTGGTGTGGTTACGGCATTTATGGCCCTTTTGATGGCCATTCCAGTTTTTAGGGTGCGAGGAGATTACCTTGCAATAGTAACTCTCGGTTTCGGAGAAGTCATACAAGTTGTCGCTAATAATATTGTGTCGGTTACTAATGGTCCTCTCGGAATAAAGGGACTTGCCCCCCACACTAATATTTGGTGGAGTTGGGGAATCTGCATTTTCACAGTTCTTTGTGTTGTTCGGCTCGTTAATTCCTCATATGGCAGGGCTATGAAGGCCGTTAGAGAGGATGAAACAGCAGCCATGGCCATGGGAATCAATGCATTCAGAATAAAGACCCTCGCTTTTACATTCAGCGCTTTTTTCGAAGGCGTGGCAGGGGGACTTTTGGCTCATCTTATCACGACAATATCGCCGTCACTTTTTACATTTCTGCTAACGTTCAATCTGCTCATAATTATAGTGGTAGGTGGTTTGGGGAGCACCACTGGAGCCATCATTTCTGCTGTTTTGATCACTTGGGGTGGAGAAGCTTTGAGGCTTGTCGAGGAGCCAATTAGTGTGCTCGGTTTTGAATACGAAGGCATTCCAGGAATGAGAATGGTCTTGTTTAGTCTTATACTGATATTTGTGATGCTGTTTGCCCGAAGTGGTTTAATGGGAAGAAATGAATTTCGATGGGCTATTTTGATCAATTGGTTGAAAAGACGCAAAACTTCCGAGGCAAAAAACCAATGATCAATCTACTGAATATTCAAGAATTGGCTGTCCATTTCGGCGGATTATGCGCTGTCAATAGTTTAAATCTACGGATTAACAGTTCGGAAATAGTAGGGCTAATTGGTCCCAACGGGGCAGGTAAGACAACGGCATTCAATGTGATCACGGGAATCATCAGACCCACGAAAGGGAAAATAACATTTCTTGGGAGAGAAATAACAGGGAAACCTGCTCCGGTAATAGCAAGAAGTGGGATAGCTCGCACGTTCCAAAACATTAGGCTCTATGATGACCTAAGTGTAATCGAAAATGTCATGGTTGCTGCGCATTCATCCGTGTCGTATTCTTTTGCTGAAGCCATATTAGGCTTTGGTCGCTTCACCCGGGATGAGGCACGGATCAGAAAGCGGTCACAAGAATTACTCGATCTCATGGGGCTTGGGCATCTTACACGGGAGAAGGCAAATTCGTTGCCATATGGTTCCCAGAGAAAGCTTGAAATAGCAAGGGCATTGGCTCTCGAGCCCAAATTGGTTCTTCTCGATGAGCCGGTGGCAGGAATGAACCCTACTGAAACATCAGACTTTGCTAAATTTATAATTAAACTTAGGCAGGATACCTCTATAGGCATAGGACTTATAGACCATGACATGAGTTTTGTAATGAATGTCTGTGACAAAATAAAAGTAATCGACCACGGCATTGAAATAGCCTGGGGTGTTCCTCATGAAATACGTAACAATAAGAAGGTAATAAAAGCATATCTTGGTGAAAATTGAAAAAAAGAGCCGATTGTAAATGCTTCAAATAGAAGATCTACATGTAAGTTATGGGGGCATCAAGGCCCTCAAAGGAATTTCAATAGACGTTGGGCCTGGTGACATAGTCTCTTTGCTAGGTTCTAATGGAGCTGGTAAGAGCACCACTGTCAGAGCCATTTCGGGTCTGGTTCCTATAGGTTCTGGTATGATTAATTTTGAGGGCATCAAACTGAAGGGAATGAGCGCTCACAAAATACAACGGCTTGGCTTGGCTCATGTTCCAGAAGGAAGAAAAGTTTTTGCAAACCTGACAGTTCTTGAGAACCTGCTCATGGGAGCATACAACCTCAAGGACAAATCAGAGAGAACCCGTCTGATGAATCAGTTTTTTGAGATATTTCCGGCTCTGGACAACAAACGCGAACAATTGGCCGGCACACTTTCGGGAGGGGAGCAGCAGATGTTGGCCATAGGAAGAGCTATGATGTCTAAACCGAGATTGCTTATGATGGATGAGCCATCTCTGGGGTTAGCTCCGCTAGTGGTTTCAGATGTCTTTAATGTGATCAAGAAAATTCGGAACGAAGGGGTGACCATTCTTTTGATTGAACAAAACGCGAATGCCGCCCTAAAAATTTCTGATTACGCTTTTCTTTTGGAAAACGGAAAGATCTTGTTAGAAGGGCCTGGCCTTGAGTTATTAAATGATGCGAGAGTGAAAGCGGCTTACTTGGGAGATACAAGCGATAAAGCCATTTTTGAGAACTAGATTATAAGGTAAAGTTAATTATGTGATTTGATAATTAATAAAAAACATTAGAAGATGCTTGACTCTTTTCGTGTGTTTTGATAGCAAGAAGCCGGCCTCAACCTCGGGGGAGGGAGGGGCCTTAAAACCGGCGAACCGGAGGGTGAGTTTAACAGCCTCTCCTCCGGTTTATTTATTACGAGTCTTTAAATGTTTTACTTCTTGAGCGACAATCCCGACTTTACTTACTTTTCATAATGACTTATAAAGATACTCTGCGCTAAGATAATTTTAATTCTTTAGCACATATAGAAGAGTTTTTTGTAGAAAGAGTCTAAAATGTTTGGAAAGACAAAGGCAGAGACCGCCGAAAGAAAAACTCAGCGAACGCTGCTTCAAGAATATACCGAAGCCCTAGTGGTAGCAATAATATTGGCGATTCTGATAAGGGCATTATTTGTTCAAGCCTTCAAAATACCATCAGGTTCCATGGAACCGACTCTCCTGATCGGGGATCACATATTAGTCAACAAGCTTGTATATGGGGTTAGAGTGCCATTTACGAACAAGCGATGGCCTGCCATTTTCAAGCCCGAACGCGGCGATGTCATTGTTTTTGTTTATCCAGAAGACAGAACCAAGGACTTCATCAAGCGTGTCGTGGCTGTTGGCGGAGACACCGTAGAAATCAAAAACAAACGTCTGTTTGTAAATGGTAAAGAGGCCCCTATGCCTCAAGCGAGGTTTTACAGTAATGTTGCCATGCCTGGGGATATAAGTCCTCGAGACAACTTGCCCCCCACAAAAATTCCAGATGATTTTCTATTTGTTCTCGGAGACAATAGAGACTTTAGTCATGACAGCAGATTTTGGGGCTTTGTTCCTCTTGAAGATGTCAAAGGCAAAGCTTTTCTGATTTACTACTCGGCTCCGGATTTCGCTGAAATTCGTTGGGAAAGGTTTTTAAACTGGATAAGGTGAAAAAACTGAAAGGTTTTTCAGTGTCCAAGTGACAAAGTTCTTGGCAAAAAAATTGATTAGCTTAATTTCTCAATCTCTGATTTGAGAAAGCTGTTGAATGACGAACAAATCGGACAAATCTGCCGATTCTTTCTTGTAACCATATACAACGGCCTCAAGAATCTTATTCCTTGAACTTTAGTCGATGACAATGATCCCGTAATTAACTCATAAGATACCGCGTGAACCGACATGAACGATATGCCCATCCCAGACTTGACCCCTTGTTTCACTGCTTCGGCGTCACCCAGTTCTGCAGCCACATTTAGCCTCGATACATCTATTCCATGATCTGATAAAATGCTCAGTGTCACAGACCTAGTTCCCGATCCTCTCTGCCTTAAAACCATCGATTCAGTCAGCAATTGATCTGGAAGTATATAATTCATCTTAGCCCACGGGTGTTCAGGGGCCGTTATGAGAACCAGTTCATCCTCGAGCAATTTGTCGAACACCAGCTTTTTGTTGTTCCTAGAAGAACCAACAAAACCTGCCTCTACGGATCCTTCTAAAACTTGGTCTATGATTTCAGATGTGGCAGAAATTCTCAGAGTTATCTGGACATCGGGATTTAGAGATTTAAAAGCTCCCAAATATTTTGGGAGCACATACGCTCCTGGAACACTGCTAGCTCCAATCAGAAGTGTGCCGGCAATTTTCCCCCGGAACCGTTGAAGGGCTTGAATCGCCTCTGAGTAAGTCCTGACAATTTGCAGCGCATATTGCGCAAAGATTTTCCCAGCTGGTGTAGGTCCAACGCTTCTTCCTAGCCGGTCAAAAAGACGTTCGTTCAAAATTTCTTCGAGGCATCGAACGTGTTCGCTGACGGTTGGTTGTGACAGACTCAGAGCTTCAGCGGCTTTGGTGAAGCTACTCAATTCAATTACCTTGAGAAAAACCTCTAATCGTCTGACGTCCATTTCAGGCATGTTCCTACATTATGAGAATGGCTGCGCTCGGTGGTTAAAAGCCAGATTGACCACGTCTGTTTATGGCATATGAACCTTGGGAACCTGTGAAAGGTAGGATGAGAATATCCATTAAGCCGAGTTTGTCAGGGTTACGAAATTGGTTTAGTCCGATACTCATATCTAAATGTCCCTTCATCGGCTGGCTCTTATAGGTGCCCATAATTCTGTCCCACCATGGCAGGTTAAAACCATAGTTGCTGTTTGTTTCGGAAGGAAAAACAGAATGATGAACTCTGTGCATATCAGGTGTTACGACAAACATCCGCAAGAAAGCGTCTAGATCGAGAGGCAGTTTAATGTTTCCATGATTAAACATGGCGGTACCATTCAATAAAATTTCAAAAACGATTACTCCCAACGGTGGCGCTCCCAAAACAATAATAGCTGCTCCTTTGATTACCATCGACAAAATCATCTCAACCGGATGAAAACGCGTTCCTGTGGTCACATCGATGTCCATGTCTGCATGGTGCATCATGTGCAACCGCCATAGAGTCGGAATAGCGTGAAACATTACATGCTGAATGTATACTGCGAAATCCAGAACAACCACAGACAGAATAACTGCCAACCAGTAAGGTATTCCTAAGGTATTGAAAATTCCCCATTTGTTTTCAGATACAAAAAGAGCGATCCCTACAGCGCCAGCCGAAAAAAATAGCCTTATGAATATAGTATTGATGAATATTATGCCAATGTTAGTGAACCAGCGTTTAGACTTTGAAGTTGTTAAGGGCCTTCTGGGTGACATAAATTCTACGATTGCGACCACCGAAAATATCCCCAAAAAGAAAAAAAGTCTTATTGTCGCTTCATTGTTTGATACAAATTCTGTCATAGAAGGCTATCTCGCGGAAAAGGCACACCTATTGTTGAAACAAGAATGGCGTCTTTTAAACATGCAGAATTGATCCACGATCTTGATATGATTAAAATGACGCCAGTCTTTGGTAATTCTTAAGAAAAAAAACGCTTGAAGCTACAGCTTTTCACGATCTAAAAGGATCTCTATCATTTTAGAAGCCTTTGGAACATCGTGTCCAGAAGACAAAGCAGTCTTTTCAGTAAAACTGAAAGAAGGCTCCCCGGAGAATTTGTTCCATGATTCTGAATCAAGCAGTAGGAACGGCACTTTACCACGCTCATGAACCCGAGTGGTGACCGGAGTCTGGTGATCCGGCATGATAAGAATTCTCCATGAGTCAAACTGTTTCAAGCCCTCCATAATTGGATTGATGATTTTTTCATCGAAATCTTCGATTGCCTTGACTTTTAGGTCTTTTTGTCCTGAATGTCCGGCTTCATCGGGAGCTTCGACATGCAGGAACACGAAGTCTTTACGTTTGAGTTCCTCAATTGTCGCTTGGGCTTTACCGTGATAATTGGTGTCGAGGTATCCAGTTGCGCCCTGAACATTTACGATTTCAAGCCCGGCATATTTCCCAAGACCTTTAATCAGATCAACAGCCGCAACTACAGAACCGCTAATTCCATAACGCTCTTTCAAAGTTTTCAACAATGGTGGTTTCCCCTGTCCCCAAGGCCACACAGAATTTGCAGGGCCTTGACAACGTTTAACCCGCCGGAGATTCACTGGATGTTTGTCTAGAATTTTCCACGACTTGATTATGAGTCTGATTAACTTGTCTGCCCCTGGTCCAGTAGGAAATTTAGAAGCTATAGGTTGTCCCGGAAAATCGTGAGGTGGATGAGTCAGGACTCCATCCGGGCCATTCTCCCAAATTAACAAGTGTCTGTAAGAAACCCCGGGAGTCACGGAAAAGCCTAAGGACTCAATCTCGGGGCCAAGGGTTCCAATTAGTTCCCTAGCTTCAGGTGTCGAAATATGGTCCGCGCTATGATCCGCCATCACCGTAAAATTTCTGTCTAAGGTGACAAGATTTAATCTGAACGCCAGGTCTCGTTGTCGAAGAAAAACACCCATGGATGCCGCTTCCAAAGGGGCCCTTCCTGAATAGACTTCCCTAGGATCGTAGCCCATGATAGATAAGTTTGCGATATCACTAGCAGGGGTCATTCCTTCTGGGATTGTGGCCGTCACCCCGATGATACCTGCGGCTGCCATGCGATCCATCCAAGGGGTCTTTGATTCTTCCAGGCACGTAAGCTGGCCTCCCTGTTCCTCGAACGAATCAGCCATACCATCAGGAACTAATATTAAATATTTGGTTTTAGAATCCGAGGACATTCAGCACCTTCTTCATTTCCGGTTCACAAACTACCGGTTCTGTGGAAACTTTTATTGCGTTATCCGGGTCTTTCAGACCATGACCCGTCAATGTGCAGACTATGCGTTCACCACCAACAAAAAAGTTTTCTGAGTTTTTCTTTATTAAACCAGCGATAGAGGCTGCGGATGCAGGTTCGCAGAACACGCCTTCTAAAGACGCTACCATCTGATAAGCCTGAATGATCTCTTCATCAGTGACCATGTCAATAAGTCCGTGAGATTCGTCTCGAGCCGCTTCAGCCTTTTTCCAAGAGGCTGGGTTACCTATTCTTATTGCTGTGGCAAGCGTTTCTGGTTTATCAACAACATGTCCCAAGACTATAGGGGCTGAGCCAGCCGCCTGAAATCCAATCATTCTGGGGAGTTTTGTAATCTCTCCAGCATCTTTATAAGCTTTGTAACCGGCCCAATAAGCGGTTATGTTTCCTGCGTTACCTACAGGTAGAGAATGATAATCAGGAGGTTCGCCAAGCCAGTCACATATCTCATAAGCGGCTGATTTCTGACCTTCTATTCTATGAGGATTCAAAGAATTGACGAGCGTGATCGGATAGCTTTCTGATATCTCTCGAACGATTTTCAAAGCGTCATCAAAATTGCCCAACACCTTTATAACTGTAGCCCCATGAATCATAGCCTGAGCTAGCTTCCCAAGGGCAATTTTACCTTCAGGTATGACTACGAAAGCCTTTATTCCTGCTCTAGCAGCATATGCTGCAGCGGAAGCTGAAGTGTTCCCAGTAGAGGCGCAAATTACAGCTTTTGAACCTGCCTCCACTGCACGCGACACCGCCACCGTCATTCCACGGTCCTTGAATGAACAAGTGGGATTAAGGCCTTCAAATTTCAAGTAAATAGATATCTTTGGATTTATCTTGGCGGCTAAGCTTGGGGCAGGAATTAACGGCGTGTTGCCTTCTAGAATTGACACTATGTGCCGATCATCAGCGAATCGATAAAAATCTGGGTATTCCTTTATGATGCCTTTCCACATGATTGTGTTTTGCGTCCGGATGGCGCTTCTCCTTTAATTAACTTAGGTGTTCTCTTAGCAGAGCTCCTCATCCTCTATACGAATAATCACGGGCGAACCTTCGACGGCCTCCAGCAATCCGATTTTTTCAATAGCTTTCTGAATATCGGCTTCTCTGGCGACATGAGTTAAGAAAACCACAGGCACAGCGGCCCCAGTGACTCTTTTTTTCTGAATTACTGAATGAATGCTAATATTATGTTCAGCCATGATCCCGGCAATCTTTGATAATACGCCAGGCTTGTCATGGGCCTGAATTCTGAGGTAATAATTAGTGGTTATCTCAGAAATATCCATCACACGACCTGATGAAAGGTTCTCATCCGAATAACCTAATGGCGGAACCTTACCATTGGTTTCTCTTCCGATATTCCTGGCTACTTCAACTACGTCACCTATTACTGCTGAGGCAGTAGGCTCTCTCCCTGCGCCTCGTCCGTAAAACAGTTGCTCGCCAACCATGTCGCCTCGCAGATAAATTCCATTAAAAACGCCATCTACCTGTGCCAGGGGGTGATTCTTGGGCAACATTGTGGGATGTAATCTTACCTCGACTTTGTCACCATGCCTGAGAATCATAGCCAGGAGCTTGATCTTGTATGAAAACTCCTGAGCCATAAGAATATCAAAAGGATCGATTTGGGTAATGCCCTGGACGAAAATTCGGTCGATTGGCATCCATATACCATGAGTAATGGCCAGCACTAAAACCAGCTTATGAGCGCTGTCAATTCCTTCAATGTCAAGGGTAGGATCGGCTTCCGCGTAGCCAAGGTCTTGAGCCTTCTTGAGCATTTCATCAAATGAAATCCCGGGATTTTCGGTCATTGCCGTGAGAATGAAATTGCAGGTTCCGTTGAGTATTGCCAGGACCTTCTCAAATCGGTTGGCAATTAATCCTTCTCTTAGGGATCTGATGATTGGAATTCCACCAGCGACTGCCGCTTCAAAGGCTATGTCGACGTCATGTTCTCTTGCCAAGCGGCATATTTCAATGCCTGAATCGGCCAATAACGCCTTGTTCGCCGTCACGACCTGTTTGCCGTTTTTCATCGCTTTTGCGATAAAAGTCTTGGCTGGCTCGTGACCTCCAATCAATTCGATTACAATTTGTATTTCCGGATCGTCAAGGATTTCATTTGCGTTGGTTGTCAATATATTCGGCTCAACATCAATTCCTCTTGGAGTGATGATATCGAGATCGGCAATTTTTTTGAGTTTTAGTTTGAAACCAATGCGGTCCTCAAGAAGTTTACCATTTTCTCTGATTATCTTAGCCACACCGACGCCGATGGTTCCAAAACCAATTAGCCCTACACAAATCTCTTTCATAAAAAGCCCCAAACCAATTCTGGAACGCTCCAGAGAACTGTTTTCATGACAATGATCAACCTTGAAAATGCTTGGGGGCAAAAGAGCACAAAACCCCCAAAGCGGAATTACAAACTTAAACTGCTATCTCCTGAATGGCCTTTTCAGCATTTTTTTCATACGCGGTATGACCCGACAGGAAGCTTCTAATGCCTCTCACGGCTTGATTGATTCGCATTCTGTTTTCAACCAATGCAAATCGGACGTGTTCGTCTCCAAAAGGACCGAAGCCGATTCCCGGGCTGACGACAACCTTGGCCTGTTCGGTCATCATTTTTGCAAATTCTACAGACCCCATTTTTACAAACGGTTCTGGTATCTTAGCCCAAACGAACATGGTTCCCTTGGGAGGATCAACAGGCCAACCAGAATCGTTCAATCCGTGACAAAGAGCGTCCCTACGATCTTTGTACTCTTGAACTATATCGTCGACGCAATCCTGGTTTCCATTCAAGGCTATTATCGCTGCTATCTGGATAGGCTGAAACATACCGTAATCAATATAACTCTTCAATCTACGTAGAGCTTCAATCATTTGAGGGTTGCCGGCGGCGCATCCAACTCTCCAGCCCGCCATTGAATAGCTTTTCGTCAACGAAAAAGTTTCGATACCGACTTCTTTTGCTCCGGGAACGGCTAGAAAACTAGGCGCTTTGTATCCGTCAAAAACAAGGTCGGCATAAGCGAAATCATGAATGACCATGATCTTATACTCATGAGCAAATTCGACTATGCGCTTAAAAAAATCCTCATTTACAACCATAGTGGTAGGGTTATGAGGAAACGAAATTATTAGCATCTTGGGAAGTGGCCAGGTCAACCTCACCGCAGTTTTCAAGTCTTCGAAAAAATCACTGTCAGGCCTTATAGGCACATGTCTGAGGTCTCCACCAGCTATGACAACAGAATACGGATGAATTGGATAGGTTGGTGAGGGGACAAAGACAACATCTCCCGGGTTGATTATCGCTAAAACCAAATGAGCAAGCGCATCTTTTGAACCCATGGTAGCGACAACCTCTCTGTCAGGATCCAAATCTACGTCAAATCTGCGCTTCCACCAATCTGCAAAAGCCAGTCTCAATTTTGGTATTCCCGCAGACGCGCTATATCGATGATTACGCGGATTCTGAGCCGCTTCAATTAGCTTATTCACTATATGTTGGGGTGTGGGGATATCTGGATTGCCCATCCCGAGGTCTACTATGTCTTCCCCTGCACGTCTCAACTTCATCTTCAATTCATTAACTACTTGAAACACATAGGGGGGGAGACGTTTAATTCTGCTGAATTCTTCCAATTTTACCTCCAACTGGCTTTCGGAATAGAACAAGGGCCCTGGGTCCACTCAAACAACGCTCAGAAATACTCTAGTCTTCTATTTGAGAACCCGAAAAGATAGACTGCGCCTTGGCGGTTCTTATTCCGTCAGGTCCATAAAGTTCTAAGTTGCTCTCGGACAATTTAACCTTTGCTTGAGTTTGTATAGCCTCTACGCAGATTAAACTAGGCTTTAAATTAACTCTTGGGTAAATCCATAACACACGAGACATCTTAAATCCAGTTTCAGATGCATTTTCGCTGATCAAATCCTTACCGGTAGCTGGATAAATTATCGAAAGCCGTCCACCATCTATTAGAAGACTTTGTGAAACTCTGAATAAATCTGAAAGGGGCATCATTATTTGATGACGAGACAACGCCTTTTCATTTAGCTTGTTTATTTTGCCTCGGCCGAACTCGTGGTAAGGTGGGTTAG
Organism: uncultured Desulfomonile sp.; assembly: GCA_937930835.1. GTDB lineage: Bacteria > Desulfobacterota > Desulfomonilia > Desulfomonilales > Desulfomonilaceae > CAITZA01. The sequence continues at coordinate 59,003 of CALGLN010000015.1, read as the reverse complement.
AAACAACAAGACTAAAACTTCTCTGCTTGAAAAATCTATCGGCTTGCCTTAAATCGCCTTTGACAATGAAAACCCTCTCTTCTAGGTCGTTTAGTCTAGCCCCTCGGACAGCGCGTAGGGCTGGATTATTCTGAATCTCCAACCCAACACACTGTGCAGTTCTGTTTGTTCGTGCTAAACAAAAAGCGATAACACCATTTCCGGTTCCTGCATCCAAAATGAAATCGTTGTCCTCAAGTTGCGTGAACCACGTTAGTAACAAGGCGTCCTCGGAAACGCGGTACCCTCTAACGGCTTGAATTATCCTAACCTTGTTTCGAAAAACTCCGTCTGTTGTTTCTAAATCCTCTGAAGGTCTCAAATCAAATACTCTGCAACTCCTTTGAAAGCCTTAGATGGCTAGCTAGAGTGTCAAAAACCTATTGAAAAACATTCAAGACCAATCCTGATGACAATTTTGGATAAAAGTAAGTTGATTTTTGTGGCAGTTTAAAACCTTTTTCCGCAGCCTCTCGCATCTGATCCACGCGGGTAGGATTCAGGATGAAACTTGCCTGAACTTCTCCTCGAAGAGCTCTTTCAATGGCTTCTGATATAATGGGAGTGTATTCAATTTTACCCTCCGAGTTTCCTTTATCCAGACCCAGGCCTAAATTCAGTATGACTTCGCTCAAAATTGTCACATCTAGCCGTTGGAGGGCCACAGGGATAGAACTATCTACAACCCGGGACAAAGCTCCAAAGTCTCTCAACTTCAATAGCCAGAATCGGTTCTGCCCATGACAAGCCAGACCAAAACAACCGCCAACGTCAGAATAGTCAGCTAAACCAGAGATAAATCTTTCAGTGTCTGCAGTCAAACCACATTCCGAGAATGGAATCTCCGTAAAATCGAAATAGGGATCCAGTTGTGTGAAAAACTTCGAAATCTCAAAGTTTGATAGTCCCTTAACCATTCTATGCGCCGGCAATATAGTTAGACCAGGATGTGACAGCGCTGTTAGGTACATCATTACATAGTTGTAAGGAGCTTCGGGATCATACGAATTCAGCGCCTCTTGTTCTCTCTTGTAAGCTAGGGCTGTTTCATACCTATGATGCCCATCGGCAATAAATAAGCTCTTTGAATCAAACGCTTCTGTAATTGCGTCAATAATTTTTTCATCGTCTATCAACCATGTGCGATGGACATTCTTATTTGAATCAGTGGCGACCTGGTCGGGCTCGTTCTCCATGAAAGGAGAATAAAGATTGTAAATCCTGTCATCGTCATCATCAAAAAGCGAATGAACTGGTGTCAAATTCGATTTACATGCTCTCAATAGATCTAGCTGATCCTTTTTGGGGCCCAAGTAAGTCTTTTCATGAGGCAAAACCTTTCCTCTTCCATAATCGTCAACTTTTACCACTGCGACTATACCGTCAAGCCTCTTAACCCCAACGCCAGGTTGTTCAAAATCCATTTGATATATCGCGAGAGCAGGTTTGTCATGACGGGTTAGCACGCCTTTTTGCATCCACTCGTCGAGTGTCGAGGCTGCCCTGGTATGTTTATTGTTTAGTTCATGATCGTCTGGATATTGATTTCCCAGAACCAATCGAATCATGTTGAAAGGGTGTGATTCATAAAAGGCCTGTTGTTCCTGAGGTGAAATGACGTCGTAGGGAGGCGTAATGAGTTTTTCCAATTCATTTGTAAGGCGCCGCCCATATTTTACCACTGGGAATGCTTTTATTAGAGCCATGCGGTTTTCCTTAAAGAATAGAGAATGGCTTGATAGCTTCTATTTTGGATCCTGCTGGAGCAAGATGGAGCATCAGAAAAAGTTCGTTTCTATCACCAAGTTATCTTTTTAACATATCATGACACAGATTTTCTGGTCAACCTGATAAAGGTTGATGAGCTATTCATTAAACGTGAAATGAGGCGTGAATTAGCTAAGGGAAAAGTCTTTGGTTTAGGTCATTAGCAAGTGTTTTCAATGAAATGAAAATTAAACGGAGTGACATTACGGCGAGTATTATATGAGGGTTATGAGATTTAAGAGGGGAAGGATCCCCTCTTAAATCATTTTGTAAAATTTACTTCTTTGAGTCTTTTACCTCTTCAAAATCCGCATCTACAACATCGTCTTCAGGCTTTGCGCTTGAACCTCCTGTTGATCCGCCTTGCTGACCTCCGGCCTGCTGTTCGCCGCCTCCAGGTGTTCCTGAAGCCTGTTGATACATTGCCTCTGCAAGTTTATGTGAGGCCTGTTGCAATTCTTCCATGGCCGATCTCAAGGCAGCTGCGTCAGAGCCCTCCATGGCAGTTTTAGTTTTGGTGATAGCAGCTTCAATAGAGCTTCTAACCCCGGCGTCAACCTTTTCGCCGTGTTCTTTCAGCGTTTTCTCAGTCATATAGACCGTGGAATCAGCCTGGTTTCTCAAGTCTATAAGTTCACGTTTTTTCTTGTCGTCTTCTGCGTGCGCTTCAGCGTCTCTGATCATTTGCTGGATTTCCGCTTCGCTCAATCCACTTGACGCAGTGATCTTGATAGACTGCTCTTTTCCAGTGCCCAAGTCCTTTGCCGAGACGTGAACGATTCCATTGGCGTCTATGTCGAATGTCACTTCTATCTGAGGTATACCTCTTGGGGCTGGTGGAATACCAACCAACTCAAATCTTCCCAAGGTTTTGTTATCATGGGCCATTTCTCTCTCGCCCTGCAAGACGTGTATAGACACCGATGGCTGGTTGTCTGACGCGGTTGAGAATACCTGGCTCTTCCTGGTGGGTATGGTGGTGTTTTTCTCGATCAATCTTGTGAATACTCCACCTAGGGTCTCAATGCCCAAGGACAGAGGCGTCACGTCGAGTAAGAGAACATCTTTGACGTCACCTTTGAGAACTGCGCCCTGAATTGCCGCTCCGATTGCCACTACTTCATCAGGATTGACACCTTTATGAGGCTCTTTTCCAAATAGTTCCTTTACCTTTGCTTGGACGGCTGGCATACGAGTCATGCCACCCACGAGAATTACTTCGTCAATTTGACTAGTTGTAACACCGGCATCCTTCATAGCTGTCTTGCATGGAGCTACAGTTTTCTCAATCAAGTCTGACACGAGAGCTTCCAATTTCGACCTGGTCAATTTCATAGTGAGGTGTTTCGGGCCCGACGCGTCAGCCGTAATGAATGGAAGATTAATGTCGGTTTCCATCGATGAGCTCAGTTCAATCTTGGCTTTTTCACCGGCTTCTTTAAGTCTCTGAAGCGCCATCTTATCGTTTCGAAGATCAATACCCTGATCTTTTTTAAATTCATCAGCAAGATAATCGATAATTCTTTGATCAAAATCCTCACCGCCAAGATGTGTATCACCGTTGGTCGATTTTACTTCGAATACACCTTCTCCGATTTCCAGAATTGAAATGTCGAAAGTGCCACCACCAAGGTCGAATACAGCAACTTTTTCTTCTTTCTTTCTGTCTAGGCCGTACGCAAGGGAAGCCGCTGTAGGCTCATTTATTATTCTCAACACATTCAAGCCAGCAATTCGGCCAGCGTCCTTGGTTGCCTGACGCTGAGAGTCGTTGAAATACGCGGGGACTGTTACGACCGCGTCGGTGACCTCCTCCCCGAGATAATCTTCGGCTGTCTGTTTCATTTTTTGCAGGATCATGGCCGAGATCTCGGCTGGAGTATATTCTTTGCCTCTTGCTTCAACAGCAGCGTCACCGTTTTTGCCAGAGACTATCTTAAAAGGGCATATCTTCGTGTCAGCCTGGACTTCTTTGGAGTCAAATTTTCTTCCTATGAGTCTCTTAATCGCAAACAACGTATTTTCTGGATTTGTTATGGCCTGCCTTTTGGCCACTTGACCTACTAGCCGTTCCCCAGAATCTGAAAATGCGACCATGGACGGTGTAGTCCTTCCACCCTCGGAGTTGGTTATTACCACCGGGTCTCCACCTTCCATTACGGCTACACATGAATTAGTAGTTCCCAAGTCGATTCCAATTACTTTGCCAGCCATCTTTTCCTCCCAGCGCCCCTTGCTAAGGCGCTATATGTATTATGTAGTCTTAACTTTTTAGCGAATAACGTTTTATTTCGTTGAAACAACAACTTTCGCCGGGCGTAACAATCTGTCCTGATACATGTAACCTTTTTCCAACTCTTCTATAACTGTGTTTGGTTCTTTTTTCGGATCATTTAGCGTAGCTATTGCTTCATGGAATTCAGGATTGAAAGTTTGTCCTACAGATTCAATGGGGCTAACGCCGTATCGGCCCACAACATCTCTAAACATCGTGGCAGTCATCTTGACTCCTTCAAGTAATGCGCTAGATCCATGTTCAACAGGCGCTGAAACAGCCCGATCAAGATTATCAATAACCACCAGCAAATCCCTTAAGAGATCCTCATTCTTATATTTGAGGAGTTTACTTCTTTCATTTATGCTTCGTTTCTTGTAGTTCTCTAAATCAGCTACTGCGCGCATCCATTTGTCGCGATTATCTTCAGCTAGCTGAAGGGCTTCATCCAGGTCAACGCACTTGCCCGTGGATTCATAATCCAAAGATTTAGAATCCGCTGTATCTTGAGTTCCGGGCCCAAGCCGAGAATCGGGTTGGGCTGCTACCACAATTTCTGGGTCCTGCGCTGACGAACTCCCTGGGCTGTTCTGATCGTGCGGATTGATCTTTTCACTCTGTTTATCTGCCATTTACCGAACCCCATCCTGATTTCGAGGACAAACCTGAAATTGCTCCGAGTCGTCATTTCCTCAACTAAATGACAGAATCCAATTAAGCGTCTTACACCAAGCATTAATTGTAATGATCAAAAAATGTCCCGGTTTGTCCATTACTTCATATATTGAATTACAACGCCAGCTTTAATCGGAACACACATCGTCATTTGGGCGCCAATCAATCAGTTGTCAAGGTCAAAGAACGCCAAAAGAGCAACCTTTTTCTAACTATCAGGCTTTTTGCAGACAATCCGGAGGGGACCAACGCGGAATAGTCTTGAAAGGGTGGAGCAAATTGCTAAAAAGCTCTTGATAAAAGAGATTTACCATGAGTTTTTAGCAAGTGTTTTTTGATTCGGTAAAGTTTTTCAGAAAGAGATACCTTGTAGATATGAGGATTGGAGAACCTTTTGAATTCAGGTTCAAGACGATCAGTTTGTTCAAATGATAGAGCACGAATTTCATCGAGCGGCGGGGGAGTGTAAACTTGTTTGCCTTCAACAAATATGGGAATCATTAATTCTTCTGCTCGATACGGAGGTTTGTACATCTTTTTCATGTAGTCATACATGGGGTGATGAGCTTTTACCTTTCTTCCCTGAGGTAGCTGTTCATCAACATGAGCTAACAGATCGCCAATCATGCGCCCCTGTTTGTTATAAAACCGGAAGATTTTTTTTACACCTGGATTTGTAACCTTGGCAGGGTTGTGAGATATTTTAATTTTCGGCGCAAGTTTCCCTGATGAACAATCGGCCGCCATCAGTTTATAAACTACCCCAAGCGCGGGGGTTTGATATGATGTTATCAATTTCGTGCCTACACACCATATATCAATCTTGGCCCCTTGTTCTCGCAAGCTCTCAATAATCCATTCATCTAGATCGCTGCTCGCCAAGATTTTTATCTCGGGATATCCAGCTTGATTAAGCATTTCCCGAGCTACTTTTGAATAATATGCAAGATCTCCACTGTCTATTCGTATCCCTTGAGGAGTTTTTCCATTTTTTCTCATCTCGTCAGCCACTTTTATGGCATTTCGAATACCCTGAATCGTGTCATAGGTATCCACCAGAAGAACACAATTGTCTGGAAAAACTTGCGCAAAACTCTGAAAAGACTCGAGCTCATCGTCAAAGCTTTCAACCCAACTATGGGCATGAGTTCCTTTGACCGGAATCCCAAAGATTTTACCGGCATGGACATTTGAAGTGCCTGCGCAACCTCCAATGTAAGCAGCTCTTGCGCCGTACAAAGCTGCTTCAACGCCGTGAGCTCGCCTGGTTCCAAAATCCACGACAGGCTCCCCACGACTTGCAATTCGTAGTCTAGCGGCTTTAGTGGCGATCAAGGTCTGATGTCCAACCAAGGCCAGCATGGTAGTTTCGAGAATCTGGGCTTCGTCAATAGGGCCGGTCACCCTGATGAGAGGTTCACCCGGAAAAACTACCGTTCCCTCCGGAACTGCCCAAATATCACCGGTGAATTTTATACCTTTCGAGATAGCGTTTATAGCAGCATTGGAAAAAATGCCTAGACTTGCCAAGTATTCGATGTCGTCCGGATAGAATCTCAGGTTATTCAAATAGTTTATGACACTTTCAAGTCCGGCGAAAACACAAAATCCCCCACTGTCTGGATTCTGGCGGTAATACAAGTCAAAACAGGCGTTTTGAAAATGTTTACCGAGCAAGCGATATCCTGCTACCATTGTAAGTTCATAAAGATCCGTGTCCAGCGTTTTGTTTTCACACTTGAGACCGCAATAGGCTTTCTGAATGTCCAGAGAACCTAAATTTTCTCCATCAATCTCGTTTATTAAATCGACACCTTCTAAAGAAGCTCTGTTTTTCTTATCAACAATTCTTAGAATCATTTCAGGATTCTTTCTCTTTTCTTGTCAAAAAATGTTTTAAATGAATCTTTAAAAGGATTTGCAGCGATTCCGCACTCAGTTACTATTCCTTTTATCAATTCGTGAGGAGTCACATCAAACGCTATGTTTCGTACTCTTACTCCATAAGGCGCTATTCTGACGCCTCCAATGTGGGTAACTTCTTCAGGATTACGCTCTTCTATCGGTATTTCCTCACCACTTTTTAAATCCATGTCTATTGTTGACAACGGAGCCGCAATATAAAAAGGTATTTTGTGATAATCGGATAGAATCGCCACCGAATAGGTTCCTATTTTGTTAGCAGCGTCACCATTGGAGGCTATACGGTCTGCGCCTACAACAACTTTGTCTATTAACCCTTTTCTCATGAGAGCTCCAGCAGTGTTATCGGGTATCAGTGTTACTGGAATACCGAGCTTCATAAGTTCCCAAGAGGTAATCCTAGCCCCTTGGTTCAATGGCCTTGTTTCGTCAGCTATCACAGAAATCTTCTTGCCTTGTTCGAATGCAGCCCTGATTACTCCTAACGCCGTGCCATAGCCTGCCGTGGCCAGTCCGCCAGCATTACAATGGGTCAAAACCGTATCGCCGTCGTTTATTAGATCTGCTCCATGCAAACCAATCTGCTCACAAAGTGAACGGTCCTCAGTTTCAATTAGGATCGCTTCTTCCACAAGCAAAGACTTAATCTCTGAAGGCACTCTTGTTTTGTTGGCCTCAAATAATTCTTTCATTCGTCTAACAGCCCAAAAAAGATTCACTGCCGTTGGACGCGTAGAAGCGATCGCGGATGATACCTCCTGAAAACTTTTGGAAAGCTCCTCTATATCGTCATTGCTGTCCAGAACTCCAAGGGCTATCCCCATAGCCGCCGCAACGCCAATTGCTGGCGCGCCTCTTACTGATAGCCTCTTTATTGCTTCACACATGTCGTTCACAGATCTAATCTCTAGGTATTCTTCTTTGAGAGGTAATAATGTCTGGTCCAATAGCCTTATGTGATCACCCTTCCACTCTATAGTTCTAAAAGGATCTGGCAACTTTTCCTCCATAGTTTCAAAAACATACGAACACACATCTAGCGGGTTGAAAAATAATAATCAAATAACACCGTTCTTTTTTGGTCCATGAATTTTAGCATAGTTGGGAATGATTTTAACATGGAGGACTTTATCCGATAAGTGAAAAAATAAGATCATATAGAACAATAAGATATCCAGAATACTTTAAAAATAACTTGATGTTTTGCTTCCTTCCTGCTATATGAGTTTCAAAAATGTTGTGAGGTAGCTAAATGATCAGGTCCGTCTTTGTTTTAATAGCGTCAATGTCAATCCTGTTGGTTACAGGACCTGGCCAAGTTTTTTCCGATAGTGGAATGGCTCTTAACGTGTGTCAGGAATTGGTGAACAATGCGAGAGCCTATGAAAGTAGGGCAACTTGGCATAATCGTGTCTGCAAAAACCTTATGAAACAGATTGAAAACATGTCTCAAGGGCCGAAAAATCCTGGAACAGCCCAAGCGTTGGAAACGCTGTTTCAACAATATGATCAGAACCGCGAAATGGAAAATAAACTCCGTCAGTTATTCAGACAAACATCCGAAGAAGCTGAACGGTGCATGAAATCAATAAATTAGTTAAGAAATTTGTTAATCTCCTGATCTGTTGCGCCTTTTGACAGTGAGGGCCTGTTCTAAAGATTACGCGGGAATCTAACGCATTTTGTTCTTAGATTCCCGTTTCATATGAAATGTGCCTGCCGAAAGCTCACGTCTGAGATCTGCTAGAATATCGCGCCAAGAATATCGACACTGAACAGAAGCTGTAATAAAATAGAAACGAACTCTAGAAAAGGTGTTTGTAATGAGTCAATTCATTCCCAAAGAGTGGCTATTGATAGAGGTTTTGATATCAGCTGAGTTGGTGGATGCTGTAAGTTGTTTTATGCACGAAATGGGATCTCAGGGCATAATGATTGAGGATGAGGTATCCCCAGCCAAGGTAACAGGATATTTTGATCCAGGCATATCTGCAGCAACTCGAAATGATCTTTCCGATTACGTAAATCGATTGTCGGAAAATTTCCCCGAGATGTTAGAAGCGGTAGTCAATTTCAAGACTATCATGTCCGAAAATTGGGCTGTGGCCTGGAAGGATAATTTCAAGATAATTGAAATAGGTTCAAAAATAACAATTAGCCCGCCTTGGTTAAACCCAGCTCAGACAAATCGTCACATCATTATAATCCAACCGGCAGAAGCTTTTGGCACCGGTTCCCATGAGACTACTCAGGGCTGTTTGGAACTTCTTGAGGAAATTATTTCCGAACGTGTTTCAAAGCGGATCAGGACAAGTGTCCTGGATGTTGGTTGTGGTTCCGGAATTCTCTCGATTGCGGCCAGTAAACTAGGGGCAGAAGCAGTCACAGGAATAGATAGTGATCCTGTCGCCATAGAATCGGCAAAAGAAAATTCGGCATTAAATGACATTGAAGATGTTGAGTTCAAATGTACGGGTATAGACGGGGATTTGGGGAAATTCGATCTAGTCGTAGCAAATCTGGACGCAATGACGATTTCTTCAAATGTGTCTAATTTGAAGAACATTTTTGTCGATAGGCTCATAATTTCTGGAATTACTTTAGATCAATGGGATTCATTAAGGAAAGAGCTTGAAGATCAGTCGTTGAACCTCCTCAAAGAAGTAAAGAAAACGCAATGGGTGAGCGGTGTTTTTGACCACTAGAGTTATTGGATCACGATGGCCTCAAAAAGCAAGATAGTGGTTCTGTCCGGACCAACGGCTTCTGGCAAGACCTCCCTGGGAATAAGACTAGCTCAACTGTATAATGGTGAAATAGTCTCGGCTGATTCCATTCAAATCTACAGGTATATGGATATAGGGTCTGCAAAACCTTCAATGGAGGAACAACGCCTAGTTAGGCATCATATGATTGACATACGCGATCCTGATGAAGAATATTCAGTTGGGAATTATGTTCAAGAGGCACGTTCACTAGTTGATTCATTGATAAAAAAAAACAAGATTCCGTTCATAGTAGGTGGAACAGGACTATATATTAGGGGTCTATTAGGAGGATTGATTGATCTTCCGCTATCCGATCAGAATTTGAGGTCAAAATTAAAGAAGATACATGAAAAACAGGGGCTTGATGTTTTATTTAATAGACTCAGGAACATCGACAGTGTCAGCGCCGAGCGAATTGGTCCTAGAAACGCTAATCGTATTATAAGAGCTCTAGAAGTTTATGAACTAACGGGAAAACGCATGTCCGATCTCACGAACCGGCATCTTTTCAGAGATAATCCTTATGATACGCTTTTTGTATGTATCGCTCCAAAACGTGAAGTCTTGTATGAACGCATTGATAAACGTGTGGATAATATGTTAGAAACGGGGTTGCTGGACGAGGTCATAGGTCTGCGAAATCGCGGTTATACCCGTGAACTAAAGTCGATGCAATCTTTGGGTTACCGTCACGCTGCAATGATTCTGGACGGAGAAACGGACCTTAGTGAAGCTGCTCGTCAAATGAAACGAGACACTCGACACTATGCCAAAAGACAGCTAACTTGGTTTAGGTCGGAATCAAATGTTACTTGGTTTGATCCTTGTAATATCTCGGCTATAGAGGTTTTTGTTGAAAATTTTCTCAGTCAAGAATGTTGAGACTGGGATTTTCTTCCGAGCACATAGTTGACTCGGGATTTTGCGCATGGGGGCGCTCAAATGCCGAAAACACATTTTAATATTCAGGATCAATTTCTTAATCAAGTCCGCAAGGCCAGGATAGAAATTGAGGCAGTCTTAACCTCTGGTAATTCAATCAAGGGATATGTTCGCAGTTTCGATAGCTTCTGTATAATCGTTGAAGATTCAGAAGATACCAAGTTGGTTTATAAACATGCTTTAAGCATGATCAAACCGGCGGAAGCTGGGGTCAAGATTCCCGGGTTAGTATAAGAAACTGCCCGTCGGTTAAATTCTAAATTCAATTGCTCTGGGTCATCATAAAAGGCGGAGCGTGTTGTAGCGCTTAGGATAATGGCCATGCGTTTGCATGGCCTGCTGTCTCAAGACACCCCAATCCTCGGGACAAATGCACGATTCAAGAATGCTTTGTCTACAGGTCCACAAATTTATAAAATAATTAGGTTCTGCTAATGGTGAGTTAAAGAGAAATTCTTCAGGAAGGACCCTGACTTCTTTTCAATGCAACTGTGATTCGGGTGACCTCAAAAGTCTTAATCAAGCGGGCACACTGTTCAATAAACTAAATCTGCCTTATACGCAACCAAACTGTTTGCCAATTCAACTGCCTTGACAGCGTCTAGCGCAAACCCATCTGCGCCCAATTTGACCCACAGGTCAGGTGATGATCGGAGGGCATAGCCTCCAACAATTATTTTAACTTTGCCTATTTCGTCATTATTTCGAATCTCGGAAATAAGATTCTTCAAGGTTCCAAGGTGTGTTGGTAAAGAAACCGATATTCCAAGAACATCAGGTTTATAAGAAGTTACGGCATCGAACACCGTCGCAGTTGGGGTGTTTGCTCCCATATAATAAGTATCCCAACCATCCATCTCAAATAAGTCTGCCACCATTCTTATTCCCAATTCATGAAGCTCTCCTCCAACGCAGGCCGCAACAAACATTAGACCATTTTTTTCGTTTGAGAAAATATAGGGATAGAGCTGTGACATGATAAGCTGCGTGGCGGCTGAACAGTAATGCTCCTGCCCTACGCTAACCTTGTTCAAATACCAGAGTCGACCGATTTCATACTGTGACTGCTGGAATACGTAAATATAAATGTCCTTTATGCTTGTGCCATTTTGAACAGCTTCTAATATTAGTTTACTGGCAATATGTCTTTTCCCCGCCAATAGAGCATCAAGATATTTTTTGGCCAACTCATGTAAAGGAAGACCTGGGGTTAAAAACGATGAAATATATTCCGATTCCCTTTGTGTAGACGTGGAGGCCGTGTCTATGAATTTATCTGTAACTAAACTCATTTCTGGGGGCAGTTTTTCACGAAGAATTTCTTTAGTGCATTCGAGCATCTTGGTCAAAGCCTCTGGAGGAAAATTCAGTCCTTCAAAGAGCTGTTTTAACCAGACTACGTAATTAGAAAAAATGGTAGGGTCATCTTCAGCAAGAGCCTGCGTCAAATACCTAAAGTGATAGTTTGAATCTCGAAGGCTGAGCTCCCTGCCTTTCGGTCCATAGCGTTCCCAAATGTCAGGCTGCATCTCATATTGTCTGGAAACAACAATATCAGACAAAGTTTCCATATCTTGATTGATAATTTTTACAATATTGTCATTGATTTCCGACATTGATCCTCCTGATCATTTCGGTGGCCAGCCATCAACTGCCTTGAATAAAATGAATGACGACCTTCTAACCCAATTCTTGATGGATTTTTGTAACACCCACAGTAAATCCTCTCAAGATGACTTGTCAAATCGTCTTGACACTTAAATGTAAGACTGTCAATGATTGAAATGACTAAAGTAACTCATGAGTCTCTCTAGCAGTTTCAACGAATATTTTTCGGGAGGCGTCTCAATGAAAATATTTATCCGCCAACTAAGGGAAGCAATAATGCCCGTGCATGACGAAGCTGAGAAGCGTGGTCCTTTAAAAGAAATTGTCTCCAAAACTATCAAACAGGATGAATACAAGAAAATTCTAGAACGCCTTTACGGCTTTGTCTTTGTCTTCGAAACCATCACAGGCCCAGTATTGTCTGAAAGTAACATCGACATAGAATGGAATACCCGGATTCGGTCGCCACACCTTGAAAAGGACCTAATATTCTTTGGAGAATCAGAATCGTCAATAAAGTCATTGCCTCGATGCGAAAATCTCTTGAATATTAACAAGCCTGAAGAGGCCTTAGGATTAGTATATTTAATGGAAGGATCACGATTAGGGGGGCTCGTTCTTGGCAAGGCAGTGCGACAGCATTTTAGATTCAAAGATTACCAAGGATATTCTTATTTTTCTTCAAATGGCGCCGACGTAGGTCCATTGTGGCTATCATTTCAATATTTCATCCAAAATTATGTCGAAATCCACGGATCCGGTGACCAGATAATTGACTCCGCCGTCAATAATTTCAAAATACTTAATAGTTGGTTGAATGAATATTGAATTAATTAAGCTTCAAGATTCACTTGAAAAGTCTTAAAACAACAAATAAAAAGGGAACCTGAATTTTCAGGTTCCCTTTATAGCTTATGGTATTATCCCTTCTTGAGGGTCTACCAGCGTGAGCCTCTGCTTCTATCGTCTCTACGTCCATTGCCTCGATCATTCTTCGGCTTGGCTTCGTTAACTTTGAGGCTACGTCCTCCCAATTCCTTGGAATCAAGCCCCTGAACGGCTAACAGACCTTCATCACGATTTTGCATCTCCACAAAGCCAAAACCACGTGATCTACCTGTGAACTGGTCAGAGATAATCTTGACGGTATCTACTTCTCCATATTGGGCGAAAAGACTTCTCAGGTCCCCCTCAGTAGAATTGAAAGAAAGATTGCCTACGTAAATGTTAAAACTCATTTGATCGCTCCTTTTTGAAAAAACGACTCTCACAATTTTATGAAAGCGCGTATTGGTTAATAACTAACGAGGTCTAGGTGATCGGGGATAAATCGACAGGATTGTTTGGCGTTATCCACGGCACAGGCGCCACGTTCCACATTCTTAAATCTCGCATTACACCCGTGACCACGTTCTGATGGGACAACTGGAGCGATACAAGTTAAGACACTCATGAAGAATACAACATTCGCTCTGATTAATCAATAGAATATCTATTAGCTTTTGGAATCAAGTAAAATATGCTGGTTTAATTTTAGCAAATTGTCCATTTTAGTAATTGTGACGGAGCCTATTAATATTCTTAAACAACTTTTTGTAGATAGCTTTTGGAAAATCGCTCTACAATAAATGTCAAACTCTATTTAAAGATAATACCTGAGAGGGAACTCAAATGTCCGAAGGTGTCAATGTGGCCATTATTGGCGGTGGAATAGTAGGCTGCTGGCTTGCTTTCGAGATCTCTAAAATTTGTGACGGAGTATTTCTGTTCGAAAAAAATGTGGGGATTACTCAAGGCGAAAATCAGTCATCCAGAAATTCAGGAGTAAATCATGCAGGATTAAACTACGACATAAAAACGCGTCCGCTTAAGGCTCAGCTTTGCGTCGAGGGAAACCATCTCTGGAAGGATTTTTGCGAAAGATATTCTTTACCTTTGTTTAGAACAGGCAAGTTGATGGTAGCTTTGAATGAACCAGAAGAAAAAGAGTTGGATTTGTATCTTCGAAGATCTCATGAGAACGGGGTTTGGAATGTCACAAAAATTACTGGCGAACAGGTTCGCGAATTTGAACCCAATATATTGGCTAGATCAGCGCTACATATACCCAGTTCCGGGGTGTTTGAACCGACCGCGCTTCTGAGGCAGGTGTATTTCTTGGCGTCAAATCAGGGTGTGGAATTCATGGTTTTCACGGAGGTGGCTGAACTAAAAAATGACAAGGGAACAGCGATCATGAAAATCCGTTACCGCGATGGATCCACAGAATGGATAGCCCCGGAAACCATAATAAACTCTTCAGGTGTAAATGCCGTTAAAATTGCTCAAATGATTGATCCAAATTTTGGATTAAAGGCGGCCTTGATCCGAGGAGATTCGTATAAGTTTTATAGAACGTCCAGACCGGAACTCTATTTGAATGGCATGAACATATATCCGACCCCCAAAACCGTTCAGACACCTTTTGGGCCACAGCATACCGTGGGAGTTCACATAACACCAATGTTGGATTTTCATAAAGGACAGTTCGTAATAGGGAATACTTTTATGGTTGGACCAAAGCTCATACCAGTTCAGCGCGAGGACGATTTTCAAACGCCAATGCCTGATCCACGAAGTTTTATCAAAGATACCAAGTTTTTCCCTCAGTTAGAAAACCAAGACCTATCCCCCAATTTTAGTGGGGTTCAAGCCAGGCTCGATGGTTATCCCGATTTTTATGTTAATCGAGATAGAGTATGCTCTAATGTGATACATCTTGTTGGTATAGACAGCCCCGGTTTCACCTCAGCCCCTGCAATAGCTTCATATGTCGTCAGGAGCTTTTTCTAGATGACCAGAGGTTAATCTGATTTGATTCTAAAAAACTTGCGTTTTCCTACCTGAAGAATTTTTTCAGTATTATTTATTGTTACCGAGGCTGCAGGATCAGATATTTTTTCTCCATCAATTTTTATTCCACCCTGCTGAGTTAACCTTCGTGCCTCGGCTTTTGAGATGTCAGCCACAAAAGACACCAATTCGTAAGCTGAAATGGTTTGTTCCTTGATATTGAAAAGAGGAATATCCTCAGGTATTTCTTTTCTCTGAACAACCTTCTCGAAGTTTTCTTCGGCCTCTTTGGCTTCTTGGTGCCCGTGATATTCAATAACAATGCTTCGCGCCAAGGCTTTTTTGATGTTCATTGGGTGAAAAGGATCATTCATGTCCTGATGTTTTTCTATTTCTTTGAGGGCTTGATCAAATTTTTGGACTTCTTTTTCATCCACATCCGTAAGTAACGTGAAGTATTTTACGATCAAATTGTCTTGAATGGACATAGTTTTGCCGAACATGTCTTCAGGTGAATCATCCACTGCGATGTAATTGCGCTCAGTCTTGCTCATTTTCTTAGCGCCATCAAGTCCCTCTATAAGTGGTGTCATCATTACAACCTGAGGTTCCTGGCCGAATTGCGCCTGCATGTCTCTGCCAGAGAGAAGGTTAAACTTTTGGTCTGTGCCCCCAAGTTCCACATGACATCTCAAAGCTACAGAATCATAGCCCTGCATCAGAGGATACAAAAACTCTGTGATGCTTATGGGGTTGCCCTCTTTAAATCTTTTTTCGAAATCATTTCTTTCCAACATTCGAGCTACTGTTGAACGATAGGCCAAATCCAGACAGTCGGCAAATGACATGGTATCGAACCATTCCCCATTGTTACGTACCTCGGTTTTCTCTTCATCTAAAATCTTGAATACTTGTCTGGTGTAATTCTTCGCATGATCCCAAACCTGCTCTTTAGTCAGCCGAAGCCTGGCTTCATTCCTTTCAGTTGGATCACCTATTCGGGCTGTGAAATCTCCAATTAAAAATATCGCCACATGCCCCATCATCTGAAAGTGCTTCAATTTTCGTATGGTAACCATGTGTCCCAAATGGATGTCCGAAGCCGTAGGATCAACACCGAGTTTAACCCTGATAGGAACATTAGTTTCGATACTCTTGGTTATCATTTTGCGCAGCTCTTCTTCGTGGATGATCTCTTCCACTCCTCTCATGATGTGGCGCATTTGAGTTTCTAGATCAGGAAATGACATGTAATTTGCCTTTCAGGGTGTATTGGCGCACTGACGCGCTACTTTTGATAGATTCTGTGAGATATTAGTAAAGTGATAATTAGTTTTCAACGAAAATGGCGCCCTAATCAGACTTGCCTAACTAAATGCAGCAAGAACTCTCTATTTCCTTTCGGGCCGCGCACAGGACTTTCTATTACTCCAGATGGAATAAGGCTTATTGAAGATGCGAATTTTTTTACACTTGCTACAGTAGTCATTATCTTCGCTTCAGAACGCACCACACCGCCTTTTTCTATCCCTTGTCTGCCGACTTCAAATTGAGGCTTGACGAGAACTATCATCCATCCGCCAACTGGTATGAATTCCTTTAATTTTCCCAAAACCAGCTTTAATGAAATAAATGACAAATCGGCCACAGCCGCGTCGAGAGAAAATGGAACAAGCCTCTTGTCAAAATAGCGTATGTTCGTACGCTCTATGAGTGTAACACGACTGTCTGATCGCAACTTCCAGGCAAATTGGCCATATCCGACATCAATAGCCAAAACTTTTGTAGCCCCATGTTGCAAAAGGCAATCGGTGAACCCGCCTGTAGAAGCTCCTGCATCAATGACGTTTGCTCCGCAAACAGGAACTTTGAAGTGGTCCAAGGCTGCTTTCAGTTTCAAACCACCACGACTCACATATGGCATTTCCTCTTTGACAGCGATCAATGAGTCAACTGAAACTTCTCGACCAGGTTTTTCAAATTTGATTCCATCCACCGTTACACGGCCGGCCATGATGAGAGCTTGAGCGCGTTGCCTTGATGATGCGAGATTTCTCTGGACCAAGAGTATGTCTAATCTGGATTTGGAAGGCTCTATTCCCATGGCGCAATAGCCGTTTATGAGCCAGGAACGATTGTAAAATCTAAGACATCCACTATGTTAAAACCATAATAGACATAGACCATTCCTGCGCCAAGAAACTCTTCCGGCTTATGAATAGTGAACTGATAATTGAAATGGCCATTCTTGCCGGTGAGCTTTACAGTCTCTTCGTACTGTCTGGAGTCGGGAAGCTTAATGACAAATTTTAGAGGTATTTCAGTAGATGTGGCCTTATACATGAACCGAATCATTATGGTCAGCCTATCCTTGAAGAGCCCGGCGTTGAAAGTTCTTGAAGCGCCAAGGAATTTCCATTCACCCTCTTCAAGTGCGGCCGATCCCAATTGCAAATCATAAATGGATAACCGTCCTGGCATTTCCCATGACAGTTCACCATTGTTAAAGTCTAGAGTTTTCTTTAAGGATTGCTCTTGTTTAGCTACAGGAGACGTTGGGTCTTGTTTCGAAACAGAAGTCTGGCCCTGAACAAGATTGTTTGGAGTCCCAATCAAGGCCACTGACGCCAGGATCGTGATGAAAAGATAACGATTCAAAGCTCCAATCAATTCCAAAAGGTCAGCTTTCATGCCCCCCACCATTTGGGAGTAATTGGTTTTGCAGTTACGGGAGGGGCGTTTCTTACGCTTGTCATTGACCTCGCCGATTCTGATTCCAGCCTTTCAAAGTCAGATCGCTTCTCCTGGTCGGAGCTCGCCGGGTCCATCATTCCCGGGGAGATCATCTCAAGAAACTTTTCCTGAAGCCCGGGCTCGGATTTCGCTTGTTGCTCACCGGCATCCTGCTTTCTAAGCTTGGACCCCAGGAAACTAAAAATTACCCAGAGCACAAATATCATGACAATTGGAAACAATTCACCGAGTTTATCTTTTATGGCTTCAAATTCTGGCATAGGCAAATACCTCCCAATTCAGGAGTTTCGTCATTAATTTATATAATGCCACAACAACTCTTATAATTCAATTTGATCATCCCTAACCCTGAAAGCTGTAATCTATTTTTCTTGAATAAATTTATCGATATCATGTATATTTACAAACTTGTGTGTCAATAAAATTAGAAGAAAAAGTCGCCGGAGGTAGAGAGACATGGCCGCAAGAATACACAATTTTAATCCTGGACCCGCCGCTCTGCCGTTGACAGTCCTAGAGCAAGCTCAAGAGGAATTCCTTGATTTCAAAGGCTCTGGAATGTCTATAGCTGAAATCAGCCATCGATCGCCTCTGTTTGAAGAGGTTATCAATGAGGCAACAGCCTGCCTTAAACGGCTCTTAAATGTTTCGGACAATTTCAAGGTTCTTTTTTTGCAAGGGGGAGCAAGCACTCAATTTGCTATGGTCCCGATGAATCTGTTGCCCCCGGGAAAGACTGCCGAATACATTAACACCGGCACTTGGGCTACAAAGGCAATAAAGGAAATTGAGATCCTTGGAAAACCTCACAAAGTTGTCGCTACGAGCGCTGACCGAGATTTCAGCTACATTCCAAAAAATTATGAGGTTTCTGCAGATTCCGCATATTTGCATTACACATCTAACAATACTATCAAGGGAACGCAATGGCCCTCTCTACCTAAAGCGGGTGATGTGCCGTTGGTTGCGGACATGTCTTCGGATATTTTGTGTAGACCTTTCGATATAAACCCACATGGTCTTATTTACGCCGGGGCCCAGAAAAACCTGGGGCCTGCGGGAGTCACTGTTGTAATCATACGTGACGACATGCTTGAGAGATGTCCAAAAGACATCCCCACCATGATGCGATACACCACTCACGCTGAAAAAAACTCACTGTATAATACCCCTCCGTGTATATCCATTTACCTGGTGGGGTTGGTTCTAAAATGGATTGAGGAGACAATTGGTGGCCTCAAAGCTATGGAAGCCAGAAATATGCAAAAAGCGGATCTCCTCTATGGCTACATGGATTCGAGTGGTTTCTACCGTGGCACAGCCGACAAGGACAGCCGCTCTCTGATGAACGTGACTTTCAGACTTCCTAATGAGGATCTAGAAAAGCAATTCATCGCCGAAGCTACCAGAAACTCACTTGGTGGCCTCAAGGGGCATCGTTCAGTAGGCGGTTGCAGGGCCTCTATTTATAACGCCGTTGGTCCTGAATCCGTTGCCGCTCTGGTTGATTTCATGAAGGAATTTGCAAGGAAAAATGGATAAACCTCAAATTGCAAAGATCCTAGTAACTGACGTCATTCATAGCAGTGGCCTGAATTTGCTCGAAAGGTCTGGGGAGATAGAAGTCGATTATAAACCAGACCTTGACGACGAACAACTGAGGGCGATCGTTGATTGCTATGACGGGTTATTGGTAGGTCCCAGGACTGTTATTTCAACGGCAGTATTGGACAAGGCATCCAAGCTGAAATGTGTAAGCAAGGCTGGGACCGGACTTGACAATATAGATGTTTCAGCGGCTACTAGCCAGGGAGTGGCTGTTTTAGCCTCAGTCGGCGTGAACGCAGTATCCGCGTCCGAGCATGCGATCGCTCTCATGATGGCCGCTAGCCGTCATATCCCGTTTGCGGACGCCTCGATGAAGGCTGGAAAATGGGAAAAGAAAAAGTTTCAGGGGGCAGAGCTAACCGGAAAGACCGTTGGGATACTTGGTCTTGGTCAAATTGGAACGTTGGTAGCCAAAAAAGTCAGTTTTGGCTTAAGAATGAGCGCAATAGGATATGATGCTGTAATTAGCCGTGATTCTGCCTTGCAGGCCGGAGTAAGGTTGGTTTCTATTGAAGAGTTGTTGGCAGAATCTGACATAATTACGGCTCATATTCCATTGACAGAAGGCTCAAAAGGTCTTTTTGACGCTCGGGCCTTTGGATTGATGAAAAAAGGCGCCATATTAATCAACATATCAGATCTCGGAATTCTTGATATTCCATCCCTGTTAGACGCTCTTGAATCCGAAAAATTGAGCTGTGCTGCAATAGACGTTGCCTTCAAATACGTAGACAAGATCGCACCCCTCCTCGGTCATCCCAGAATGATCATAACTCCGGACCTAAGCGCTCAAACCGGTGAGGCTGAAGAAAATTTCTCCATTTCGGCAGCTCAGAATATAGTGGGGTTCTTCGAGCAGGGGCTCCTCACTAGCGCAATAAATGTTCCCAACATCCAGCCGAGCCAGATGAATTTGGTGGGGCCGTATCTTGATTTAGCGCGGCGTCTTGGACAGTTTCTCGGCGGTTTGGCTTCGGAGAGCATTTCCAAATTTGTTGTTCAAGTTCGTGGTGAAATTTCAGGGGTTGATATGGATCCAATATCAAATGCTGGCCTTTGGGGTCTTCTAAATGTTGTCGAAGGGTCCCATGTCAATTACGTCAATGCTCCCGTGGCCGCTAAACAAAGAGGAATCAGGGTGCTTCAAACTACTCAAAAGGATGAACAACAATTTGGTGCTTCCATCAAGATGACTCTTGTTTCGGTCAGTGGTCAGGAGATTAGCGTAGAAGGGGCTTTGATTCACAGGGTTGGAAATGAACCACGAATCATCGGTGTAGGCAGTTTCATTACTGAGGCTGTGCCTAGTGGTCCCATGTTGTTAGTTAGGAACAGGGACATACCTGGCATGATAGCAGGAGTAGCCGGAGCTCTCGCCAAGAGTGGCGCAAACATTGCACAAATGAATCTTTCACGTGACAAACCTGGTGGCACTGCCATCTCAATTCTAAATTTGGATTCACCGGCAAATGATCAAACTTTGGAAGCCATCAGATCAATGGAAGGGATAATTGAGGTCATCCAGGTGATAGTCCAAGAGTGACACAATCATCTCATTTCATCATAAAATTCTAATCTTCTGTTGCCTTAACTGCAAAGAAGTTGGAGAAAGGCGTTATAAATTGAGCACTTTGGTTATCTTGGGAACTCAATGGGGTGATGAGGGAAAAGGAAAAATTGTTGATCTACTTACCAGCCGGGCTGATGTGGTAGTTCGATTTCAAGGCGGCGCTAACGCTGGACACACATTGAAAGTATCTGGGGAACAAATAATAGTACATTTGATTCCCTCAGGGATACTTTATCCCAATATAATAAATATAATTGCCAATGGCGTGGTGATGGACCCGGCAGTCATTTTGGAAGAAAAAAATGAATTGAGAAGTCGCGGTTATTTCCCTAATGACTCCCAATTACTAATCTCGGAGAAAGCTCAAGTGATAATGCCTTATCACAAACTGATCGACTTGGGCCGAGAAGAACTTTTAGGATCATCAAAGATAGGCACAACAGGCCGAGGAATTGGACCTGCATATGAAGACAAAGCGTCCCGTATGGGAATTAGAGCAGGCGATTTACTGCGTCCAGATTGGCTAAGAAAAAGGGTTGCATCTGCGATTGAGGAGAAGAATTTCCTTATTGAAAAGAGGTTCAAAAAAGCTCCCCTCAAACTAGACGAAGTAGTTGAGCAATATTTAAATTTTGGAACTCAATTAGCTCCTCACATAACTGAAACTACATTGATCATCCATAGTAAGATCGCTTCTGGAAGTCAGGTTCTTTTTGAAGGCGCTCAGGGTACTCTTTTAGACATTGATCATGGCACCTACCCATATGTAACGTCGTCAAACGTAGTGGCGGGAAATGCTTGCAGTGGTTCTGGAGTTGGTCCCAACGCTATAGAAAACGTGTGGGGGGTGGTTAAGGCCTATACCACAAGGGTTGGCGAGGGCGGTTTCCCGACGGAGCTTAACAACGAGCTAGGTGAGGAGCTACGGCTTAAAGGTGGTGAGTATGGCGCTACCACAGGTAGGCCACGGCGATGTGGTTGGCTTGATATGGTCGTTGTCAATCATAGCATACGACTCAATGGTTTGACCGGCATTGCCCTGACAAAGATGGATGTTCTGACGGGCATATCTCCAATTAGGATTGCCACCTCCTACGAACTCGATGGGAATCCATTGAATACTATTCCATCCAATATAGAAGATCTTGGTCGCGTCGTGCCTGTCTATAGGGAGGTCAAAGGTTGGAACGAGCCGCTTCATGAATGTCGATCTTATGATGATCTTCCAAAGAATGCCCGTGACTTTGTGGAAACAGTGGAACATCTATCAGGGGTTCCTGTAACATTGGTTTCCATAGGTCCGGGCAGAGAACAGAGTATATTACGTAAACCTCCTTTCTAAATTGCAGATGAGATAAGACTATTAGAACCAATCTGAAACACATTTCTGATTGGTTTTCTTTTTTTGTGAGAGTTTTAGTTATCTCATAATAATCAGGAACGTTACATGGACTGCTCATGATCAAGAAAAAAATATGCATGGTTGGTGTTTTTGCTGTGGGAAAAACGAGTCTAGTTCAAAGATTTGTCAAAAGTATATTTTCCGAAAAATATCTGACCACGGTTGGTGTTAAAATTGACAAGAAGACTCTTGATCTTGGCAAACATTGTGTAGACTTGATGTTATGGGATTTGCAGGGGGAAGATGATTTTCAAAGCCTTCAGGTTTCTTACCTTCGAGGTAGCTCGGGTTATTTCCTTGTTACCGACGGGACTCGCGAGTGGACCTTTGACAAGGCTTTAACACTCAAAGAAAAGGTAGAAGAGGCGGTGGGAAAACTCCCTTTCATGCTTCTTATAAACAAGGTTGATCTACAAGAGTCGTGGGAAGTTGGAAACTCGAAAATCGAAACTCTCGTTAGATCGGGATGGTCTGTCATCAGGACCAGCGCAAAAACCGGACAAGGGGTTGAAGAAGCCTTTAGGGCTTTAGCCCAAAAAATCCTGGAGGTTTAAAAATCGAATTACCGTGGATAGTCATTTACAACATCGCCAGGCATTTTTTTCATAAAAATTGTTTGGCATATTGTGTCATTGACAAAGAGAGACGCTTGATTTCTTCAGGTGGTAATTTAGTCGTTTACTCTCTCGACACGATTGGCATAGGAGACTCAACCGAAGCTCACCTGCATTTTGTTGAAGACCACATGTTTGATTCCGATCAGACATTCTTTTTTGAGCACATCTGCATTTTGCCAAACCGATACGTGAACATACTGATTTCAGCTATTCACGATAGCCTGTGTGTAATTTTCCTGGATGTTACATCGGAGGTCAGACGCATTGAATCTATGCAACAGGCGGGAAACGAACTCAGTCTGTGCAAAGAACAGCTAGGAAGGCTTGAGCTTGAACTTGAAAAGATTCGAAAAGATCAATGATACCAGGAATCAGAGAACATAAAAAATCTGTTGCGGCATAAAACCGTAACAATGTTTCTATAGCTTATCGGAATCAATGACCTGAAATGACGTCCTTCGATTAATTTCTAATCCCGCTTCGTTTTTATCTGTCGAAATGGGTCGACTAGACCCTAAGGCCTCGGTCAAAAACATGTTCGGCTTTAGCCCTCGTGAAACAAAAAATTCTCGAATTTTGTCCGCCCGCAACTGACTGAGTTTCTTATTCCTCTCTTCAGTCCCGGACATATCCGTATGACCACTGATCACTATTTTCAACGGGAGATGCAGTTTTTCTGACAAATTCTTGAGTTCTATGATCTCTTGCGCAACTTTTTCCAAAATCTCTAATTGACCCTTGGCAAGTGTAGGGGTGTCCGTTTTAAAAAGGATATTCTCAGATTCTATTTTTCTTTTCATTTCCTCGATCATCTTAAATTCAAGATTTACGAACCCAGATTCATCGAGGCATGGAGTTCCAGGAATAGTTTTTATCCATCTTTTTAATTCGAGTAACCAATCACTTGACGCAACCCCAGAAACAGACAAACAATTGTCTTTAATTCCAAATGAGATAGTGTCTGGCGGGCTAAGGATTTTTTTCGCTCTCTTAAGAATTATTGGAAGATCACCTGACTGATATGGTTCCCAATTAAAAACAACAGTTGATTGGTCTAGACCTAATGATTTCAACATGTCTTTGGGATCTGTCGCAAAGGGATCGAGAAGACCTGATAAGTGAAGAATTCCGTTCTCAATCCTGGTAGAAGTTACTATTACACCTTTTTCGTTTGTCAGGGCTTTTACAAAGTTTTGGAAAGCATCCAGCTGCTGCTTGTTGGTTATCGTCAGACCACTAACCTCGAAATTGGTGATTCCAGGGATATTTCTGGCTATGCTCTGAGCGTTTTTCAACCATTCGAATGTAACTTGGCCCTTTGCTGACAAGTTACCATGGTCTAGCGTTAATTCTATTGAGTCATCGGCTTCTAAGGCTTTTCTAGCTCTCTTCAAAACCATGCTGTCAGTTAGCGCCTGATATGGAGTCCAGTAAAAACGAACTCTTCCTGGGTCAATTCCAAGTTGTGTGACAATCTCTACGGGCTCGATAGCTAGAATGTCCCGTAAACCCCTGATGATGTATTTCCCATCCTCTTTCTCAGCTTTGGTAATCACAATGCCTTCTTGATTATTCATAACCTCAAGAAATTCTTGCCACTTTAAATAGTCCTTCAGACTCAACCAAATCCAGAGCGCGATTCCTGCAACCCCGATGGTCAATCCCACCATGAGTAATGGCGAGGTTTTCTTTTTAGCCTCCTTGTAGAGTGATACCAGACACGATTCGAGAACATATGCCGTGTCTTCAAAAACTTCAGTGTCACCCTCAAATGATTCTAAAGTGTTTCCAAATTCTAGATGGATTTTTTCGAGCGTCTCTTTCATGGTCGAACGCAAAGTAGCTGGCGCGTTCCCCCTAACTACAAGAGCCAGAATGGCCTCAGGGCCATGCTCGATCCATACATCTAATTCTCCTACCCGAATGCTATCGAGACCATACTCATCGTCTATGTGAAAGGAATCCGCCACAAAGTCCCTAATTGCGGTGAGCATTCCTGAGACCATGTCAGCGTCCTGAAATTCTATCTCCTCCTTTACGATGTGCTTCAAGAGCAAACCTGTTTTTTTGTGGATTAGAAACAGTTGTTCCACTCTGTAAATGATGCTGTGAAGAAGAATAATTTCAGAAAACGGTTTTTTTGTTCTGTATGCCTCAATACGCCATTTTAGGCCCTTAAAGGAAAAGCTTTTGTCTATGGCCTCATTCAGCGATTGAACCATTCCTTTTAGGGCTTCAGAAATAGACTTTCTAATGGCAGGGCCGATGACCGGAAATAAGGCATCCGCAAACGATTTGAGATTGTTACGGATTGAAAACCTTACGGCCTGTTCGACAGTAGGGCTAAGAGCCGTTACGAGGGCATCATCCTGAGAAGAACGAATCGTGATAGCTTCGGGAAGTATGAATCCTACTTCTCTGGAACGAAGCTCAGGATCATCGAGCCTTGTCTGGAGGTTGTCTACCTGGACTTCAACTGGTCCAATCAGCAGATGACGTAATTCAACTAGAGTTTCGTCCTCTTCTGCGATATTGGCCGATTCCTCCCTGACAAGAGATTTATTTTGAACTAACTTGTCATTCATTCATAAGGTCATTCGCTGAAAGATTGAAATTAACCTCAACCTTGTTGCTCAATCTCATAGCCATTTCCATCATGAGTTCGGAAAGATCCGCTCTCTCAACTTTATCAGTTCGTAGTTCTTGGGCTTCCTTGTCCAAGAGTTCGGAAATAGCATCATGTTTTTGCCGAATTTCGTCTGAAAGACTCTTGGATTGCTCAAGTATTTGCTCATGAAGTTCCCGTGACCTTCTATTAAGCTTATCTTCAGTTTGTAGAATTTTTCTTTCAATGTTTGAAGAGGTCTCTTTGAGTTCTTCATTCAATTTTCGCAGAGCCGAACCCCTATCGTCCTGCTCCTTTTCCAGCCTTTCATTAAGAAGCTCGAATTCTTTTTTCATATACTTCTCTAATGATTCGAAATTCTTGAATAGCTCGTCTTTGAGTCCGTTGACTTCTTTTTGCATCCGGTCTTCGAGTCTCACAAATCGCTTTTCGTATTCCCGCATTTGGGTTCCGAAAAGTATGTCTCTAATCTTTTCGACATTCCCTGTTCCGGCCAGTACAGAAGTTTGACTCGGAGTTGATCCAGAAAAATCAGCTAATCCAGGCTTGCTCTTTGGCGTTGATGTTGTTTCAATAATTTCTTTTTGAGGTTCTTCCATTTCTCCATCTCCGTTTTGTTCGTATAAACGTAACCAAAATGTTGTCGTTCACTTTGGGGAATTACCAATTGTTTCAAGAGCCTTAAAGATCGGCCAAAACCTTTCAAAAAATTAATCAACTTTGAGATAGCGATTTCAACCAGTAATTTCCAGTCCGAGAAGACTGATGTCATCCTGTGGTTTAGTATTTCCAGCAAAATTCACTAATGAAGCCTGTATATGATCCAGTAGTTGGTCCACGGGGCTATCGTAGTGGCTGATGAGAACTTTCTTAAGCCGCTCCATTCCAAAACATTCTTTCCGAGCATTCTCAAATTCTGTAAGACCGTCACTATACAGGATTATTTTATCGCCACGTTCAAGATGCTCTTGTCCCTGTTCAAAAGGGATCATGCCACCAAGGCCAATTATTGTTCCGCCTTTGTCCATGAAGTCAAGGGACCCATTACCACGGACTATAAGAGGGAAAGGATGGCCCGCGCTGCTATAAGTCAATATGTTGTCGTTACAATTTAGAGTGCCATAAAATATCGTGAAATATTTGTCGAAACGTTCCATTGGGAATTCTAGATCCAAATTATCCATGACTTCTCTCGGAGAAATCACTTCCGTTTTGTTGAATTGTCCTGGTTGATTTCTGATTATGAATCCCGAATGAGGCTGAAGAACCTGAGACACTGAGACTGCCATCATAGCGGCTGGAGCTCCATGCCCACTTACGTCAAATAAATAAAAACCGATATTATGGTCATCTAACTCTACGACGTTAAACATATCGCCGGCAATTGATGAACATGGCCTAAATTTAAATGCAATCTTGACATTTCTTGTTTTTGGCATGTCACGAGGCAAGAAACGGCGCTGAATCTCTGAAGCCGCTGCCAAATCCTCTTTAAGTTTCCTTTGCTTAACGAGAAGCAAATCATGAGCAAGCCTCAAAGCGCGTTGTGTCTTGAACAGGATCTCGTAATCCAATCCTTTTTCCCTGAAACGTTGGAGCAGTTCCCTTTTTTCAAAGTACTCCTGCCCCAATAACTGCAAGAGCAATGTTGGTTTTCCATTTAAATTTAGCGCCAAGAGCTCTAGGTTGATTTCCCTGCCATCCCTGTCAGTCTCCACCCAAGGCCCCGATTTTAGTATTCCTAGTGACCTGTCAGTCCAATGCTGATGAGCCAAAGGTTCAAAGTGATCGACAAATGGGGAAATGTTTTCCAAAACAATTTCTTTATTCTCGAATGCTTCTAAACCAAACGTAGCAGTGAACCAGCTCGGGATTTTCCCTAAGACACGTAACCTGTTGCCGCTAGACGGCTCCATAACCATAAAGCCTAGGGTTTCCAATAAATCAAACAGCACGGATTCAGTCATTTCCTCTTGGGAGAAGCGGGTATCTCGCAAATCCATATTCCTGATATTGAGAACGGGATATTAATCAAAAACGTTTTTTAAGGAGATCAATCACTTTATTGTATTGATGAAACGCATTCCATGAAAAATTACCATGATATGTGTATTAGGTCCAGAAAACTAACGAATGAGATTTCACAATCATTTCAGAGTCAGCTTTTTCTGATGACATCTTGCTAATTCTCAGGAATTACAAACCTTATTGCTGATTGTATAATGTTTGAAGGTTGTTTATAGTCTCTCAAAACTTTTGATAGTAGGTCAAAGAACCGAACAACCTAGGAGGAAAGCACATGAATATTGAAGAATCGGTGTTAGGTCGAAGAAGTATACGTTCTTTTTTACCAAAGCCTGTTTCGAGGGAAGTCATAACAAGAATAGTTGAATGTGCGCGATGGGCTCCTTCCTGGGGAAACACACAACCGTGGGAAATAGTTGTAGCTGACGGCGAAAAGGCCAAAGAGTTGGCTGAGGCTTTCGAAAACGAAGGCAAAAAAGGGGCCGATCAGCGTTCCGATATTTCAGCGCCTGCAGATTTTCCGGAAATTCACAAAAATAGGTACATGGAGTTGGGACGCGACTTATTGACATACATAGGGATTGAGCGAGACGACAAAGAGGCTCGTAAACAACATTACCTCAATATGTACAAATTCTTTGGCGCTCCAGCCGTGATATATTTGTTGATAGATGAAGGACTCAACATTCCTTATTCTTGTTTGGACATCGGATCTATAGGCACAACCATTTGTTACCTGGCGCATAGCGAAGGTTTGGGAACCATTTATTTGGCCGCGTCCATGCATTTTCCAGACATCGTGAAGAATCTTTTATCAATTCCTGAAACGAAGAAATTGGTAATCGGCATAGCTATTGGCTATCCGCATCCTACTGATAAGGCAAGTCTTTTTAGAAGCCAAAGGGTTCCTACTCAAGAAATTCTTAGATTCGCGTAGATTCTGAATCAGTTCAATTGATGTGAATCAGAGGAGTTGATCAATTTAATCAGGCGTCCAATAAGAGTAAGTATTGACTAGCTGAGTTCTTGGTATTAGATTGATCTGCACTGACCAGCGTAAAAAACTGTGGCAGAAGTTACAGTGTTTTATTTTTTGTACGATCTGAAGCGGCTCTATGAGAAGGCGTGATTTCATCAAAACGTTGGGGGTTGCGGGAGTAGCCTCCACCTTCGCTGTTGGGGCAGGCAGTCTAACTAACGCCTCTCTGGAAGGTAACGCGCGGACGGTCATCGATGCCCACGGTCTTAACTCTCCCTTTGATCTAACATTCGACCCTTCTGGAAATCTTTTTGTTAGTGATCCACCTTCTTATCAGATCAAAAGACTGAATTCAGAATTAGTTCCAGTAGGCTTCTTCGGAAAGCCAGGATCACAAATAGGAAGGCTGAACTACCCAAAAGGGTTAGCGTGTGATGCAGATGGCCTAATTTACGTCGTGGATTCAAACAATTGCCGAATTCAAATCTTTGACATAGAGGGCCAGGTAAAAAGATCTGTAGGATCGATAGGCAGCATTGGTGGTTCATTCTCCACTCCTCAAGGGGTATTTGTCGACGACCAAAGACGAATGCTAGTTGCTGACACGAGAAATCATAGGGTTCAAGTATTCAAAGACTTTGAATTGATATCTGTTTTAGGGGAGTTGGGCGATGCCAGGGATCAATTCAGATTACCAACATCGTGCGCCTATACTCCCGACAACGACATAATCGTTTTAGACAGCAAGCACGGAATGATAAAAATATTTGCAGCTGATTTCGCTTTCAAAAAGAGTTTTGGTGCTGAGGGAAGTTCTCCTGGTCAGTTCAATTTGCCGCAGGGAATGAGCCTGTCTCGAGAAGGCACGATCTGGATTGCTGACACGGGTAATCACAGGATTCAACAGTTCAATCTTGAGGGATCTTTGATAAATGTGATCGGCAAAGAAGGAAGTGGAGAGGGTGAATTCAAAAGACCCACTGGTGTTTGTTTCAAGGATGGCTTCATCTACGTAGCTGATAGTGGTAACAAAAGAATTCACAGGATAAAGGTTTCTTAGATCTGTTTTCTCTAGTTTTTCCCCAAAGCAAAATAGCAGGCGTCATGGACATTGAGACTTTAACTTTGATCTTCTTGATAATTCTCTTTTTGGTGGCTGAATACTACAGGGCTACAAGGTCTCGTCGTGGCACAATTGTTTCGTTCGAAGAATCTGAGCTTGGTTTTCTGATTAATCCAATTTTAACGGCTAGGGTTCAACTTGAAAATGGAAAATTTGTTCAGGCGAGTGTTAACAGTTGCACTGCCTGCATGGGAAGGCTTTGTGTCGGATCCGAAGTAAGAGTTTATAATTCCTCTGATGGATATATTCTGGATGTCCCCTGGCTTCCCAAAAAATTTAACAGGCTATGTGGATAGTATAAGACTTTTGTTTCACGATTCAAATTATGTGGGTAGTCAAACGAATTGTTGAGTTAGGGAGATATTAGTTGGAATATTTGGGTTACATAAACCTGGGAATTTTTCTAGCCCTAATGTTGTCAACACTGTTTGGTTATATCCGCACACCGGTTCAAACTGTATTAGTCATATCAACCATTCTATGCCTGATAGTTGGCGCCATTTTCAAATACGCTGCTTATGGAATTGATGCTGTACTGCTCATGCCAAATGAATTTTTGGGTGGAATTATTCTACATCCTATAACGGCATTGCTTACTGGATTGTTTCTGGCAGGAGGATTGAAAGCCTCCGGTGGATTCGATGCCCTAAAAGTCTTGTTACGCTTTTTGAGGCGGAGTCCCATTGGTCTAGTGGGGACTCTGGTGATATTAATCAATCTTCCAGTAATATCATCTTTGCCTTGTGGTCGAATTCTTGCTGCGGCCTTGCTCCCGCTACTTTTCACTTTCGGTTTCGAAGGTGGATTGGGAATATTGACCAAATCGCAACTGATAGTCTTAATAGGCGCCTTTACTAGAAACGCAATGGGGTCCTGTGGTCCCTCACCGATCGGAGGGGTCGGCCAAATTGCCGAAGGTTTTCTTGGGAGCTTTTTTGCCACCGCTTCGGACGGAATTTTGAGAGCTCCTCAAGCTTTTTCTCTCATGCTTGGGACGGCGGTAGTCGCTCTCTTCCTGAAGTTAATAAGCCAAAAAATTTACCCGAATGATGTGTCATTGCGTGAGGCTCCAGACGCGATGGCGGCACAAAAATTTGCTGAACCCGAAATAAAAGCCCCGATTGAAGGGTATCTTGCGCTGGTGATTTTTGTCATTTCTCTGCTAACAGCCATTTTTCAGCCCTTAGGAAAAATGCCCGTTCAGTCGGTGCTTGTCGCTGGCGCGTTATTGATGGTGATCGTATGCCGAATCCGGCTCAATGATCTTCTTGAAGGAATAATACTTCTGCCGGTTACCGCTATGGCTGCTGGTTTCCTTGCAGCGGGAGCCCTTGCGGCTACAGATGGCTTTAAAGCTCTTGGGCAGATCTTGAACAGTCTCGTTGGCGTTCAATTCTTGGGTGTTGCAGGCATGTTGGCAATATTTGTCCAGTTTCAGACTATATTGCCTTTGTCGTGCGCCAGGATTCTGACTGCTGCGCTCGTTCCTGTGCTTTATCTATTCGGGCCAGCTCAGTTTGATTTTCTAAACTGGTCACAATTGGCTATTGTCATGGCTGCCTACATTATCAACGCCACTACATCCTGTGGTCCATCGCCATTAGGTGGTGGTGGCATGATGGGTGAAGGTACCATGAGAGCGGAAACTGGATTTATAAAAGGAGCTTATACTTTTGCTTCAATGGCCATTATGGCTCCTATGGCTGCTATATTTATGAAATTCTTGAATCTTTCAATATTTCAGCCGTCTGATCCAAGATTTCTGCAGGATATCAAGATGATAGCAGCGTTTGCCATACTAATAGCCGGCGTAAACATTTTGTTGCTGGTGGCCGGGTCAAAGCTCTTTAATAAAGAATCGCCTAATAATTATTATATTCAGGTCTTCGGATTTTTGCTTGGTGGCTCAATCAGCGGAGCCATTCTCGCTTTTGCGGTTTTTGAAATCGATGCAGTCAAAATAGCTCAAGGGGCTGTAGGTGGGTTCATAGCTGCGGCTCTAATAGGATTCATGGTCCCAAGGTCGTTGTCAAAAAGAATGACGTCTACTTTAAGTGGTCCAGAATTATGACAAGAACCCGCGCTGAAAAGTTCGTCGAGCCTAATACTCTCGGTAGGACTTTAACGAGAAGATGAAATCGAGGTAGATTCTTGTTAATGTGGATTGTTTTTGCATTTGTGGGCATTTTGTCAGGAGTTATAATAGCTTGGGCGCTTGACATGAATTCCCCCAAAGAAATTTTTCAAGGGGCGTTGGGCGGACTGATAGCAGGTATTCTCATGTCGGCGATGCTTCCGCACTGACGAATTGTTAGGGAAAGATTCAATGTCTGACAAAAAAGAAACTCCGAAAATAGGCGAAAAAAGGAAAGATTCTAACCAGCCTCTTATTTTGCCAGGCATACATAGGTATCAATTTTTTACCAATCTTAAGGATCGCGGCTGGACCATCAATCTGGACCGGGTGGCATTGTTTGGCATTGTGGCAGCGATGCTCAGCGTCGTCATAAAACCACTGCTCAGATGGAATCCTGCAACAATATACTGTTATGAATGTAGGGCATGCTATGCTACCCAAGACCGTTGTCCAGTCGGGATAACACTTCAAGCCGAACTGGTTGTTGCCGCACGAGTCTTGGATTACGATCGCTTCATTCGAAATGGTGGGCTAAAATGCATACGCTGCGGAAATTGCCAGAGTTATTGTGTGCAATATCTGCCCTTACCCGAGATGTTCAGCGTTATGCAACAGGAAACGAGAAGAGCTATGGTTAACGGCGTGATTCCGAAGGACATCCTTAGAAGAGCGCTCTCGCAGGGTCTTGTAGGAAAGGAATACATCGATGACGTTGCCAAGACCGTTGCGTGACCCGCTTGGTTTTTTGTGGTCAGCCTTTAACATTCGAGAAGTGAGGCTCGTGCTCTATGCGCTCATAGTGGCTGCGCTATTTCCATCCAGTAGATACATTCTATTCGTAATCATTGGGATTACCCTTGCTATTGTTTGGTTCAAAAATTATCGAAAGACGGGTTCACGAAAAATTCTTTATTTTTTTGGGGCTGTTTTGCTCATAAAACTTGGGTATTTCATTTCATATTATGATGTCACAAGCGTTGATGAAGCTAGAATAATCAAACGTCCTTGGGGCGCGGGAATATCTCAGGTCCTTGATGGTAAATATGTTGGAGAGGGGCAAGGTTTTAGGGGTCCAATAAAGACGGAAGTCGAGGTAAAAAATAACCGCATAGTTAGCATCAAAACGCTCGAATATTCTGATCTCATCTCCGTTAAAGACAATCAGATACCTGTTTTTCAAAGGGAAATTCTTGAAAAGGGTATGCTAGTCCGACCAAGTGAACCTGAAATGTTTAGGGGAGCTACTGAGACTCTGACAGGTTACGTTAACGCAATCGCGTCAGCTCTGGCTAAAGGTATCCCAGATTTTCCGGAATACTCGGTCTCTTCCAAAGTATTTCTTGAAACATTTTTTGGCAAGGCCCCCGACAGGGTTACTATTAATGCTCTTGCAATACTTTTTGCTGCCTTCATGGTTTTTGAA
This sequence comes from uncultured Desulfomonile sp., assembly GCA_937930835.1. Lineage (GTDB taxonomy): Bacteria > Desulfobacterota > Desulfomonilia > Desulfomonilales > Desulfomonilaceae > CAITZA01. The sequence continues at coordinate 25,910 of CALGLN010000015.1, read as the reverse complement.
TATGCCCTACAGTCTATGCTTACTCCCGGCACTGGTCGATCTATTAATTGTTACAACTGCGCATCATGTGTCGGTGTGTGTCCCGTGAAGGAAGTTGAAGGGGTCCAAATGCCCATGGGGCTGGTCCTCTTAACCAGGCTTGGCGATTATGACCGAGTAATGGAGCTGTCAAAGTATTGTGTTGGATGTGGACGTTGCGCAACCAAATGTCCAATCGGTAATTCCGGGCCTCTTGTTATATCCGCAGCTTTTCAGGCAGCTCGCCAGAAGAAGCTTGAACAAGGCATTGGGTCTGAGAAGGAAACTGCCTGATGTCCAAGAGTTTGAGCATCATAGTTAGCGTGCTTTTAGCTGTTATTGTGGTGGCCGCTATGGGGGAGGTGTCTCTGAGGAGCCAAACCTGCATGGTCTGTCACAAACAGGAGGCATCTTATGCTAACTGGATGAAAAACAGGCTTTTGGCCGAAAAGAAGGGTTTCTCACATGAGTTGGTCGCTTGTGCTGATTGTCACATCGAAGGTAGCCCAAACAACACTGTAGCCTCGCGGTTTCGAGGCATCCTTCATACATTGACATATGTTGTTCCGCAATTTGATCCTCGAAAACCTCAGATTACTGGGCTTTTCAATAAAACGACAGTTCCGAGCGAAAATTGCAAGACGTGTCATTTTGCGGCGACTTATAGAAACACCGTTTTCAAGAAAGATATGCCCACAGAGGATCTGAAACTTATTGGCATGCAAATGGATCATAGAAAGCATGTTTTTGCCAGGGAAAACACTTGCTCCAAATGTCACGAACGATACAAAGATCAAGAGGGTTCAAAAATCGACAAAGAAGTCAACTACTCGGAAGTCAACCACATGGCATGTGATTCATGTCATAGCTTGGCGTCGCATGCATTTAGAAGTGGACAGATTTTTCCAGTTACCATCGATCAATTTACAAATATTCAGGATGATGCTTGGGACAGACTCTCAACAAATCCGCGCTGGATGGTTTCCTTCCCTTCGGAAAAAACCTGTAGGAGATGCCACAACGGACAGATCCATTACAAGACCAGAATATTTAAGTCTGAATGTCGTGAAAGTTACAATTTGGAAAATTGTTTGAAGTGTCATCCAACAATGACTCAAGAATGGTTGGACGGTTACAAGAAGAAACGTGAGTCCAGAACCTATGCGGCTCAAGGGGCAAATCACAAGTTCGTGGAAGGTATCAATTCTGTTTTTGATTCAGAACGGGGCAAATCTTGTGGTGAGTTCTAAATAGACAAATTAATAGCTAAGCTCATCATGGTTTAGGACTAGATTCTGAAGCGCTTTTTGGGAGCGATTACATGACGACGACTCGCGACAGTTCGAAAGAAAATATAAATAAGGACATAGCCAATACAATTCTGCAAACCAAAGAACCCCCTGTAGCAAGGTTCAGGTTACTATCCAAGGGTATGGAACCGTACCACAGGCTTTTTATTAAAGACAGTGAATCCGATATTACAGGAGATAAGGGCTGTATTGCTTGCGGGAACTGTATTGATTCCTGCCCTGTTCTCCGCAAGGATCCAAAAAGATTTGATATGACTCAACAAAGGACGTCTTTTGCGTTGGAATCATGTGTTGGAGAGGACTGCGAGCAGTGTTATTCATGCATTTTAGCTTGTCCACAAGTGGATACGGCTTATAAAGATTTCATAGTGGACGAGGTAGTGCCGGAAACCATTCAGCCGGCCCCCAGGATAACCTCATTAGACAATTATTTTATGGCCCTAATCGCCTTGATTTTGGGAGTGGTGATAGGAGTCTTTTTAGCACGTTAAACTCGTTCGTCTGGATATCGGTGTTTTTTCGAGAAAGGAAGTGATTTCATGTCGGCAATGGTTCAAGAGGCTGTTCAGCAACACAGTTCACCTAGCGAAGCAGCGGCAAGGACTGATCTCGTTCCGATATTCATTATGGGCAAGAGATATATGGTTCCTAGCACTTTAACCATTCAAAAGGCTTTTGAGTATGCGGGTTACCAGTTAATTAGAGGTTGTGGGTGCCGAGGTGGAATATGTGGCGCCTGCGCCACGGTTTACAGAACACCGGGTAGTGCAAAAATTAACGTGGGCCTTGCCTGTCAAACAGTTGTTCAGCCAAACATGTATTTGACCATGGTTCCGTTCTTTCCCGCAAATCGCGCTGTTTATGATATTGAAGAGCTCAAGCCCGATGCTCAAACATTGCTAAAATATTATCCCGAACTTGCCAAATGCATGGGTTGCAACACATGCACCAAGTCATGTCCGATGGACATACCCGTGATGGAATATATTTCGGCAGCCATTAGAGGAGACGTTGAGAAAGCTGCTGAGATTTCAATGTCTTGTGTGATGTGTGGTATTTGCGCTTCTCGATGTCCCGCGGAGCTTGGGCAGTATAACATAGCTATCATGTGTCGAAGAATTACAGGTCGGCATATTTGGCCCAAAGCCCAGCATGTTGCGGAGATGGTTGAGAAAATAAACTCAGGCAGGTATGACAAGCCACTGGAACAACTTATGAAAGCGGATTTGGAAACATTACGTAAACTTTATGTTGAGCGACAGATGGAACCTCACACTACTCCGGAGGATTGGACACCGGACGATAAATCTTTCATCTGACGATATTCTCGAAAAATCGCCCCTTATAACGCAACTTATTAATATTTTGGACGATTTAGTGGGCCGGAGGACCTTATGGGTTACACTTCAGAGTTGATGGAACTGATTAAAAGGGTTGAGAAAACTCGTCCTGAAAGAGTTATGAAAAAAAAGGACGGACAGGAATTTCCTGCTCTGACTTTAGATCAGCGTCGTGACAGACTGGAAAAGTATCATCCAGATTTTAGGGCAGGCGCCCTACGGGAATTGAAAGTCGGTCCTAGCAAAGGTCTCTCAATAGCTCAGGAAATTGCTGATACATTTGAAGCAAAAAGCAGATTGGATCCTGACGCAATAGACTTTAACGAGGTTCATTACGAGACCGACGTCCTGGTTATTGGGGGTGGAGGGGCTGGTACTGCAGCTGCCCTTCTAGCTCAAGAACAAGGAGCGAGGGTAATCATTGCCACAAAACTTAGGCATGGTGACGCTAACACAATGATGGCTGAAGGTGGCATGCAGGCAGCTACAAAGAGCTGGAAAGACTCCCCATATTATCATTTTCTGGATGTAATGGGTGGAGGTCATTTCGAGAACGATCCAGAACTAGTTCGAACGATGGTTACAGAGGCGCCGAAGGCAATAGAATGGTTAGAAAAGCTGGGGTGCATGTTCAACAAATGGCCAGATGGAAAGATGTTTACGCTTCACGGCGCAGGAACATGTAGAAAAAGAATGCATTATGCAGGTGACATGACCGGCGCCGAAATAATGCGAACACTACGCGATGAAGCTCGTAACAGGGTCAAGGACATAGGGGTTCTGGAGTTTTCTCCTGCTGTTGAATTGTTAATTGATGAAAAAGGCCGTTGTTCAGGAGCTGTATTGTATAATCTTGAGACCGAGGAATATTTCTTGGTCAAAGCCAAAGCGGTGATAATGGCCACTGGCGGTTCCGGACGGTTACACATGAGCCGTTTTATGACAACCAATCATTACGGGGCAACTGGTGATGGGCTTGTTATGGGCTACAGGCTTGGGATTGAGGTCAGATTTCTACATGCAACACAGTATCATCCAACGGGCGCTGTTTTTCCAGAACAGGCTGAAGGCTTGCTTATTACGGAAAAAGTCCGAGGAGCGGGAGCAAATCTTGTCAACATAGACGGAGATCAATTTGTATTTGAGAGAGAACCCCGGGATATTGAATCTGCGAGTATAATTAGGGAGTGTGAAAAGGTAGGCAAAGGCGTTCCTGTTCCTGGACAGCCAGGCAGGTTTGGAGTGTGGCTGGATTCTCCTATGATTGACATGCTAGAAGGAGAGGGAACCGTAGAACGAGAATTCCCAGCGAAATTCATTCTGTTCAAGAGGTATGGAATCGACATATCTAAACTTCCCATGCTGATTTATCCAACGCTGCACTATCAAAATGGTGGATTAGCTTACAAGCCTGATGGTTCAACAACAGTTGAAGGGTTTTTTGTCGCTGGAGAGGTCGGAGGCGGTGTTCATGGGGCCAATAGACTCATGGGGAATTCACTTCTGGATATTACAGTTTTTGGTAGATTAGCAGGGGAAACAGCGGGAAAATACGTCAACACTAGATCAGAAATAGGCAAGCTATCGGTAGATCATGTTAGAAGATATCATGAGGAATTAGAAACGGCTGGAATAGGATTTGAAAGAGTTTCACCAATGGTTCTGCCTGATTACGGAAATCCAGAAGTCAGAAAGCGTCAATGGACATCCCATTATGTGGGGACATTGAGATAAATCAAGGATGGCCATGGTAGCTGTTACAAAAAAACAGGGAAAACTTGATCGCGTTTTAGAATTTATTTCTAATCTCAGAGATCAGTCGCCCTTCTGGAGATTACAGTCGATAGCTGTTGGCATCGTCCTGACTTTATTAATATTAGGGGGAGCTCTCGTAGCAATATTAACTTTTTCTAGTATTTACGGGGGTGGAAACCTTTCTTATCAGGCATTAGGGTCCCCAGGGCCCGTTGTTTTTAGACATTACACCCACATGACCTTTAAGGGTGGAAAATATAGGGAATGTATTAGTTGTCACGACAAAATATTTGCCGCCCAAAAATATGGCACATTTGTAATGAGGGCCCTCGATAATTCTCCTCCAGTTAAAGTTCATATAGGTAACGAAGCTTCAACTCTTTTTGTTCACGGGTCAAACACTGAGAATGAAAACGCAATGATAACATACGAGGTTCCCAGAGCATGCGCCACTTGCGCCACGGGAGCCTGCCACGACGGTAAAGAGTCGTTCAGCCGCTTTAATTGCTTGGGATGTCACAAGGCAAAATGATATGACTACCGAAACCAATTCAAATTTGAGTCAGCAAAGCATAAAGGACGGCAAAGGTTCTGAGGTCAGGTCAGACCAGAGGGTAAAGCGCTGGGGAATGATTGTCGATCAACGACGGTGTATAGGGTGTCATAGTTGCACCGTTGCTTGCAAGAGTGAAAATAATGTTCCACTCGGTTATTGGCGTTCATGGGTGAAGGGAATTCAGAAGGGAGTGTATCCAGATGTAGGGACGATGTTCTTGAGACGTCTTTGCAACCAATGTGATACACCGCCCTGCGTACAGGTTTGTCCAGTTCAGGCCACTGTTAAACGAGATGAAGATGGTGTAATCGTGATGTATTATGGAAAGTGCATCGGATGTGGAATGTGTATATCCGCATGTCCTTATGATGCCCGATTTTTCAATCCAATTAGACATACCGCAGATAAATGTGACTTTTGCTCACATCGAATTGAAAATGGACTAGAACCTGCGTGTGTGGAAGCTTGTTTGTCAAAAGCGCTCATTTTTGGTGATCTGAACGACCCGTCTTCAGCTATATTCAAGACACTGGCGTCAACGCCAACGACTGTCATCAAGCCCGAATTAGGAACTAACCCTAAGGTGTTTTACATTCAAGCCGACCATAGTCTTATGGGCAGAATCCATTTCACGAATGATTTTAGACAGGGAATCCTAGAATACAATAGGAGTATTCCAAGCCCCAATGCATCTTATTGGTCCAATGACGGTGACAGATAAATGGATGCCACGGTATTGTATAATGTCCCTCATGAGATTCCTTGGAAGGTCTACATACCTTTATATTTCTATTTTACGGGTTTGTCAGCGGGATCATTCATATTGTCGACGTTGTCCACGGTTTTTGGGATTAAACGTTTCAAACCAATGGCATTGCCTTCAGCCATCATATCTTTTGTATTGTTGTTACTAGCTCCAGCGTGTTTAATTTTGGATCTACATCAGCCTACTAGATTTTGGCACACGCTTGTTCCAGAATATTTCAATCCTACATCGGCTCTATCTTATGGTTCCTGGTTACTTACGCTCTATCCAATAGCCAATTTGATTTACATATATTTTATTTTTGTGAAGAACGACACCGTTACAAAGGTCCTGGGAACAATGACAGTTCCACTGGCTATTTTCGTCCATGCTTATACCGGTTTTGCCTTTGCCCTAGTCCGAGCAAGGGCATGGTGGCACTCTGCTCTCATGCCAGGATTTTTCCTCACATCAGCCTTGCTGTCCGGTATTGCGTTATTAGTAATTGTGGCAATGATAATGAACCGATATATGAAAGAAAAACTAGATCCGGAGCTATTTAAAAGTCTGCGTTTGATGATGATTGGCATCTTGTTAATGGATCTTTTCTGGACAGGGTGTTTCTGGTTGACTCTTCTGGTTTCTAACGCAGATGGTTATGTGTCAATAATGGTGGCGTTGCACGAAAAATTGTATTTATGGGGAGAAATAGTAGCCGGCATGTTGATACCTCTTGCGATACTACTGATTCCCAAGACTCGCTACAGCAGACCTTGGCTGGTCCTTGCATCCCTGCTAATTATTGGCGGAGTTTTCTTGATGAGGTATTCTGTAGTTTTTATCGGATTTGAAGTCCCATTAAGCTGATGATTTTTTTCTTGAGATGTCAATGACTAAACTGTCTCGCCGAGATTTCATGAAGACCGCCACTTTGATGGGCGGGGTTTCCTTATTTGCTGGTTGTAGTTTTTTTCAGGATTCAGGACATGTTCCTCAATACATCAAGGGAGCTCCAAACTCAGATCCTCTAGAAAGTCTGAGAGGTATCAAAAACCTTTTCACAGTTTGCGCCTTATGTGAGGGGAAATGTGGTATCTCGTGCCGGGTTGCCCAGGGAGCAGTAGTCAAGATAGGAGGGAATCCGTACCATCCTATCTCGAAAGGTGATCCTCTTCCATTCCATACTCAAATCGACCAGGCTTCTACCATTGGGGCGTCTGTTTGTGCGGTAGGTTCAAGCGGAATTCAGACTCTTTATGATCCATTTCGAATAGCCAAGCCTTTAAAGAGGATTGGAGAACGCGGCTCAGGGAAATGGAAGTCCGTAACTTGGGATGAAGCTCTTACAGAAATTATTAATGGTGGCAATTTGTTTGGCGAGGGGATGGTCCCGGGAATTAAAGTCAGCCTGAATTCCAAGGAGGGTTTAGGTTTTCTTGTGGGACAGGCCGACTGGGGGGCGCTGACGTACATAAAAAGCTTTCTTTCATCGTTTGCTGGTTCAGAACTCTATAGAGACGAAGCAGTTCTCTACGAGGAAATGATTCGAGCATCAAACGAATCCGTTTTTGGAAAAGGATATGCAAGTGTAAGCGCCAACTACAATAAGGCCCGTTGTTTAGTCAATTTTGGGGCTGCGCCATTAGATTCAGGAATACCTTTAGTTTCGGTGGCTAGAGAGATCGCAAATGCGCGAGCGTCTTCTCCATCTCTGAAATGGGTAGTAGTTGATCCACGCCAATCGACATCAGGCTCGAAGGCCGACATATGGTTACCAATAATACCCGGAAGAGACCTCAGCTTTGCGTTAGCGGTAATGAAGGCGCTGTTTGATCGATTTCCTCAAGCAATTCGATTTTCCAAGGATTCAATCAACGGGATAGTTAAAGAACATTCAATTGCAGAATATGCAGAAAATGCTGGATCTTATGAAGCCGCCGCAATAGAGGTAGCTCGATATATTGCTGAAGCTGGGCCAGATTCAGCGATCATACCGGGCTCAGGAGTATACACTCAACAAAACGGTAAAAAAGTTGCCGAAGCGATTCTGAGCATTAACCTCTTGGTCGGTTCGCTACCGGGTCGAGGTGGTTTGACACATTCCGATCATTCATTTTTTGAAGAAGCAGAAAGGCGTTTTCTAGGCGCGTCAGAAAAGAATTTTTCACAATCCAAGCTAGCGGCTCCCTGCAGCTCCTTGATACTATGGTCGGCTGATCCAACCTATTGCACCCCAAGCTTTGGACCTCTTTTAAGCAACACCAAGAACTTCCCACTCGTTGTGGCTATTGACCATACAATCACTGAAACAGCAGCTTTGGCCGATTACATTCTGCCTGACACTACCTATCTTGAGAGATGGGATATTTGTTTGGCTCCTTTTTCAAGCTCATACGATGGCTTCGGCCTGCGTTCGCCCATGGTAGGAGGAATCGATTGTTCGAATGGCCGTTACTTCCCAATTCTTCCGGAGACGATGTTGATGGAGGATGTGCTGTTCAAACTTTCTCAGTCTCTAGGACTCGATTTTGGAAAGGAACTTATTATAAAAGACACTCCCAGCATCGCGAAGTCCTTTTACCATAAATTGGCCTCTGATTTGTCTGATTCATTTGCGGGAACTGATATGGCTAATGACTCAAAATCAGCCACCATAGAAAAAATGTTTGAAAGGGGTGGCTATTTCAAAAAGTGTAATCGACAGGAAGGCAAGTACAACACAGAGCCGGCTAATGGGGTGAATCCCTCCGAATGGGAAAAAACTATTGAACATAAAGAGACTCTAGGGGATGATTTACTGATCCTAATTACTTACACTCTTCCATTTAACAGACCGACTGTAGCGTGTGTTAACCCTTGGGTCCTAGAGACTCTTCCGGAAAATCGTCTAATAATCAATCCGATCGATGCTCATCTCAGGAAAATTCGGCAAGGCGATATGGTTAGTATGGAGAGTTCCGATGGATCAATCAAAAAATCTGTAAAAATTCAAATAGCTCCAGGGATAAAACCAGGAGTGGTCGCTCTTGCCAAGGGCTTTGGATATAAAGGGGCTGGCGCATCTCGTTATTCGATCGAAAAAGATCTGAACTTTTTTGATAAAACTCGAGGCGCTGGTGTTAATCCTGCCGAATTTATTGGGAAGGGCTCTCGAGTCAGAATTATCAAAGCCTGATAAACAGTGTATAGTAAAGTAATTCGTATTTTTGGGAGGAAACAATTGAAGCTTAGTGAGTATTTTGATGCAAAAAAGGGTTACGGCGTAATTGCTACGGCAGACAAAAACGGTGAACTGAATACAGCGATCTATGCTAGACCTCATTTCATCGATGAACAAACAATTGCTTTTATCATGCGAGAAAAGAAAACTTACTCGAATTTGTCAGAAAATCCCTCAGCAGCTTATTTGTTCATCGAATCCGGTGGCGGATATTCTGGGAAGAGATTGTACCTCACCAAAATTAAAGAACAGGATGATGATGCGCTTATAGCCGAGATTTGTAGACGCTGTGATTACACAATGTTTTCACAGCAGTTGTCGCGCCATGTGGTTTTTTTCAGAATCAACAAAGTTTTGCCGCTTGTTGGGAGTGGATCAGAAACCGGCGCCTAATCGACCGCGACCAAATTTATCGAAGTCGTCTCTTCTGTAATTGGTTGTTCTGCAGCTATTCGTCTGTTGATTGAAGGAGAACTACCATGAAAGCCCTTATCGTTGGCGGAAGTGGCTTTGTAGGGTCAAATCTCGCAAGATTTCTGGTAGATAGAGGCTTTGATGTCTCCATACTGGCTAGAAACCCAGACAAGGGACTGCCAGTGCCTTCCTCAGTTTCGAAAATAGCCGCAGACTCCATGAAAACAGGCCCATGGCAGGCTGAAATAACCAATTTCGAAGTCATTATAAATCTTGCCGGTGTCACCGTATTCCACAGATGGGATGAATCATACAAGAGTTTGCTCCGAGACAGTAGAATCCTAACAACAAGAAATGTTGTTGACTCTATCCCTTCCAATCATACTAAAAAAATTACCCTTATAAATGCCTCAGGAGCAGGTTTCTATGGGTTGACTCAGGATCAAGAACTTGATGAAACTGCCTCATCGGGATCTGATTATTTGGCAAAGCTTGCTTTTGACTGGGAGGATGCGGCAAAAAAGGCTGAAGAGAAAGGCGTAAGGGTAGTTAGAATAAGAATAGGAATAGTTCTAGGGCAGGATGGTGGCGCCTTGCATCAAATGACCCTGCCTTTTAAGTTTTTCATCGGAGGTAAAATCGGTGATGGCAAACAATGGATTTCGTGGATCCACATTAATGACATCTGTAGAGCTACTCACTTTGTGATAGAAAAAAGTGAAATAAATGGACCCATAAATTTTACAGCTCCCAATCCAGTAAGGAATGTTGAACTCTCAAAAGCAATATCCAAAATAATGAAAAGGCCAGCGCTTGTTTCAGCCCCTTCCTTCATGATTCGAATGATTCTTGGAGAATTCAGCGCTTACGTGTTAAAAGGCCAGCGTGTAATCCCTAAGGCCTTACTGGACAACGGATTCACATTTGACTTCCCCACCATAGAACAAGCTCTGGAAAATCTTTTGTAAATTCGTTTATAGACTGTCTGCTTTATTTGACCACATAGCTCGACCCTGCATTGCAGCAACCACGATACCCTTAATCTATGACATCTGAATTCGTTTGACTTAATGACAGTAAAATAATCTTCATTTACGAGCAGACCTATCACTTTTATTAAGCTATACATTAGATATAGAATATAACAAATTCATTTGACAGCATATATCTTATTTGATAAGCACCTACTTACGTTTAGTCTAGGGGTCGAAGATGTTAGCATTTAGATCGAGGCGTTTGGGAAATTCAATCAAATTGCCAAACCACACAGTGGTGTATGGGATAGTGTTAACAGCAGTCGGAATTTTCATATCACTGGGCGCGTTTACTCGCTTATACGAGTTAAGAGAATTTTTCCCTTTACGTCTTCCTGATCAAGTCAATGAGTTCATTCTAAATTATGTTCCATTCATCGTTGGAGTTTTTGTAACTACAGTAGCGTCATGCGCTGGGGCTATAGTAGGTCTTAACTGGTTGTTCACGGGTTTTCGGCATATATCTCGTCTTCGGGTCACCATGAATCAGCCGGGAGAGTATTATCGACCCGAAACAGTTTCATACGGATTAAAGGACGGCAAATTAAAGTCGTATGATCACGCCCCATCTCTAATCTTTTACATAATAGGTAAAATTTGGTCCAATGCAAGATATGTATCTGAAATTCCTGGTCAAATAGTTCGATGGAATGTTCGATTCATATGGAAGGCAATAGCCATAGCAATAGTAATACACTTTGGCTTCAAGGTGCTGGAACTTCTTCCCCCGTATTTGTCCAGTATTGGATTAGGGGTGGGTTATGTAGTACCGTCTCCAGCTCCTTTCTACAAGCTACTGCTAATAGTTTGCGCACTAAAATTCATTATAGCGTTGTCTTTGATTCCTTTAAAAAAGCCGGGCGCAAGTAGAGAAATGGATTCCATGATTGTTGAAGGAACGGGACATCCATCTGTATTCTTTTCAATTCTTGAAGAAGGGTCAAAGATTTTTGCCAGACGCAACCTCGGAAATAGTGTATCAAGGACAGCTCCGGTTGCTTGTAGCGACGGTGAAACGCAATTTGGGACTTTGATAGAGAGTTTTCCTGATTATGTAAAGACCTCGTCACGAGTATCGGCCCTTATTGCCCTGTTCCTAGGTTCGGTAATGGTTGTTGTGGGATTTCTACAGATAATTCTCATGCAATATCCGAGTTTTTCAGTCCCATACGATGATTTTTTTCGGCTCTACAGTTTGAGTCTTATAGTTGATTTGGCCTTGAACATATCGATTATTCTTTTTGGCAAGGGTTTTCTTGACCAGGCTGGTTCCCTTCTGGCTGTTTACAGATTCAGATCCAAAATAGTTTATGTCGAAGCTAAAGGAGATATCGACACAGATAGTGCTCAAAAGCAGAACAAGAAATCAAAAAGGGAAGAAACTAGTTTTGATCCCCTCAGAAAAGGCGCTTTTAATGTTAGATATTTTTCAGCTGAGGCTATTTCAGAGTCAATCACTCCTGAAGGTGTAAGAGAACTGATAGGATTGGAGACCTCTGAAACACTAATGAAGGAAGTTTCAGTGCTGAAATTCTTACCGTTCCAGGTGAAATTCTCTGAAAGGTACCCTTCTTCCTGGGCTGGTCATTTAAACGGCTCTGATACAAGCGAAGAGGGCCTGATAGTAGTATCAGATGAATCTTTGTCGATGGATAATCCATCGGAAAATCATAGTTCTGTGTCCACAAACGCATAAAAATGTGTCTATTGATAAGATCACTGATCATGACATTCCTGTTTTTGGGATTCCAGATTACGGCAGTGTGGGCATATGAACGGGGACATCCTCACCATATAGGTCAAGACATTTTGATTTCCTTCAAACACAAGAAATCGGTCAAGGCCAGTAAGTCACAGGCGCTATTTGTGAAGCTACGTGACACTGTTATTGCAATTGGAGGTGAGGCGCATCATGCAAGGGTATTATTCCATGCGGGTCGTGAATTTGAAATAGATCCTTTTTTTCTTGCGTCACTAGCTTTCGTAGAATCAAATTTCAGACCGAAAATTAAATCGAACAGGAACGCAAAAGGCCTGATGCAACTCAGGCCGGTGGTTCTTGAGGTTCTTGGTGTGACCAATCCATGGGATCCTTACCAAAATGTCATGGCGGGAGCAGCATACCTTAGGCATTGTTTTGAGCGATATTCCAAGTATGAAAATTGTACATACCTGGCCTTGGCGGCTTACAACATAGGTCCGGGTAATACTCGGAAGTTGGAAAGCTCCGAAGCGGCTTCGAGATTTGTCAAAAAGGTATTGACTGTCTATAATAGACTAACCTCAGATGCGTCGAGGTGCACCAGGCACATTCTTAACACCGAAGTGGCGTCGATCAAGGTTGCCGGAGTAAGGTGAAAACCTTGTGACCCATTGTTTGATATCGAAAACTTCTTGAGACGAAAATGATTGAGTTAATGCAAAGTTTCCTTAATGAAATCTGGATAAATTGCAAACCAAATAATGCGGGCCATTTTTGGAACCCCCCTCGCTCCAGCCGTACACTAGGTGAGGTGATCCGATGAAAAGAGTTTTATCAGCGTTAATAATACTGTTTGTAAGCATCATGGTTTTATATTCGCCTATAGCCTCCGTGGCCGAGGACTTTCTGGTGATAAAGAAAAAAAGCGGGCCTACCCAAAAGGTTCCTCTTAGTTTTCCACCGGATCAAATTGAGTCTTTTCATGTTGAATCTAGTCCAGCTCCTCCGGCAGGAGTCCCGGAAAGAGAAACTCAGGACAGTGATCAGTCTGCCGATATGCCCATGAAAGGCAAAGAGCGGGGAGATCGTCAGATTTCTACTCCGTTTGGAGGGCGCCAAGGGTCTAAGCAGTCACCTAGTGTCGAAAATGAGCAGGTTAGCGGAATGACTCGACAAAAAATCGGACCGACACAGGATCCTAGCTCTAGGGAATCGACTGATCAGTTTTCGGAATCAAGGGCTACAGAGTCTTCTACGAAGGCTGAAAAAACTACCACAGCAAGACCTAGCCCAATAGCAGCGTTGGAGGCGTCATCTCCCAAACAAGCGTCTTTTACGATCAATGTCTATAAATTACCTGAAAATATAGCGGCTCTACCAGATTATAGCGCGTTCAGACCGACCAAGATCTTGTTTGCCGATAAGATAGATTTAGATCCTTCGAGATATAGATCTGATCTTCCAGGATTACCTGAGAGCACTGATGGTCTTGGTTTGAGATACATGGGAAACTTCTTGGTGACTGGTGAAGGCATCTTTAAGTTAAGGTTAAGGTCAAAGGATGGAGCACGATTACACATCAATGACAAGACCCTCATCGACAACGATGGTGTTCATGAGTCTTCTGAGAAAACCGGATTCGTACATCTTGCTGAAGGAATGCATTCAATACTTGTGGACAGCTTCAATTCAAAAGGGGCCCCGCTACTTAAATTATCTGTTCAGGGGCCGGAAGGCGACGAAAAAGTTTTTTCAATTAGCTCTGGTTTACAAGGATGGAAAGAGCCTGCAAAGCCTTATGATGTGCTTTGGGGACAGGTGTATTTCGTGCCACAGGGAAATTATCCTGATGGGCCCGATTTTGCGAAATTGAGTCCTGTAGGACGTCTTATAACTCCTGAGCTAAACTTGAGATCTACGCCAATGATTCCTGGTATCCCTGGTAGAAGAGACATGGTCGCCATTCGTTATCAAGGATTTTTCAATGTCACTGGGGCTGGAATTTTTGCCTTCAGAATGGCTTCAAACAATTTTGCAAAGCTAACCATTGGTAAGAGCGCAATAATAGAGGCGCCCAAAGGAACGAAACCAGAAAGTGAAGGATCTCTGGGCTGGGCTTTTCTGCAGCAAGGTAGTTATCCCATTGCGGTGGATTATTTCAATGCGCAGGGCGATCCACGTCTGGAGCTATTTGTAACCTCGCCGATCAAACCTGAAGAACTGTTCAATCCTTCGAAGAATCTCGAAGGGTTTGCAACCGATACCGGACAAATGAATCAGATCCCTGCATTTGTCTATTTTCTTGCTCCGAACACCAAGAAGCTTCCTAATTTTAACAAGTTGTCACCGGCAGGAATGTTCTTTACAAAAGCTATTGATTATCCAATAAACCGGGGCTCTAGAGAGTTTCCAGGTGTTCCTAAGCGCGATGAGTGGCTTGGGATAAGATTTTATGTGAAGTTTTCATTGACAGGGCAGGAAACAGGAACTTACAAATTCAGAGTTGTCTGTGACGACGCTGCTAGATTGATAATAGGTAAAAAGATAGTCGTGAATGCCGAAGGCTCAGGCCAGAAAGTTGTGGATCAGACTGGCTCAGTAGAATTACCGGTTGGAAGTCATGAAATGTTCCTAGATTATCTACAGACAACAGGCGCGAACGCATTACAGCTTTACATCACTCCTCCTGGAGGAGAAGAAAAAATATTTTCTTTCGAGTAGACTTCAATTGCTTCAGCCAGACGAGCCTGGCTGAAGCAATTCACTTCATTCTTCCGGCTCATCCTTTGGGTCTGTGCTCACCAGCTGTAGCTTGGGTCGATGCTCAGGCTTTTTCGGTCGACCTTGGTTCATCCTAGCTTTTGCTATCAAATCCGAAAAACGTTCAAATTCATTAGGTAAAAATTTAAGAGTAAAGTGTAGAAGATTTACGTGAACGACCCCTCCAGGGCACACAGTCACGGCTCCAAAACCGTCATCACTTGACAAAATTTTTTGATCGTCCACCTTTGATTTCCTCGTTGATATTTTCTCTAATTTTATAGCGCCTCATTTGCCGTGGCAATAGAATTGATGTAAAATTCGTTCATAATGAGTCGTTCAAATGTCAAAACTAGTCAGGTGATCTTATCTGATCCCAAACCGAAAAACATTAAAGGGGCGAATTTTGACGGCAAACTTCCGGGTGTTACAGCCGTGATTTTAGCGGGGGGTAAGGCCTCCAGAATGGGTGGCATAAATAAGGCGCTGCTCAAGATCAAAGGAAAAACAATCATCGAAAGAGAAATAGCCATTCTTGACAGCCTATTTCCCGAGATCATCATAATAACAAATTCTCCGGAGGACTACAAATTTCTGGGAAAACCCACGTTTAGGGACATTATCCCGGGAAAAGGCTCTCTTGGAGGATTATACACCGGGTTAATGTCGGCTAAGAATCCATATAGCTTTTTTGTAGCATGTGACATGCCATTCCTGAATAGTGACATAATCAAGGTTCTTGTAGAAAACATTAAGCGCCACGACATAGTAATTCCTAAAATTAACGGGCATTTCGAGCCAATTCATGCCATTTACTCTAAACGTTGTTTGCCATTTATTAAGAAGCTCGTACTGTCCGATAGCCTCAAAATATTGAGTGTTTTAGACCAAGTTGATGTTTTGGAAATACCGGTAAATGAAATAATTCAAATGGACCCCGACTTGGATTTCATAATGAATGTCAACACACCGGAAGATTTGAAAAAAGCCACTGCGAAAACAGTATCTGATGAGATGAAGTAATAATTCTGGAGGCTAAAGCATTCGAGAATTCAATACTCGTAAGGCAAGAAAAGCTTTCTGTGTTCGTTTAAAGCAAACCGGTCGGTCATTCCCGCTATATAATCACAGACAATCCTCTCTCTAGGTTCAGTCCCTTCCTTGATTCTTTTCTGAACTCCGGGAGGCAGTTGAAAGGGCCTTTCCACATATTCTGTAAATAGATCGGTTAAAAGCCTGTTCGCCTTATATTGCATCCTCATCAGCTTGTGATGAGTGTAGAATTTTGCATATAGAAATTCATCCAGTTGCTTTTTCCAACCAAGCATCTTTTTCGAAAAGTTGACCAAAGCAAATTCCAGATTCATGACAGCCTCTGGAGAATTGACCAACGTTCGTTCCAAATTTTCATTTGTTCGGTCAACAAGATCCCGAATTAATCTGTCAATGAGAATCCTGATGCATTGATATCTGAAAGTATCTTTGTCCGACAGAGGGCAAAACTCCTTGACTATTGAGGTGATAAATGTCCAAAGCTCAAGCTCTTCAAGGTCTGTTTCCTCGAAAAATCCTGATCTTAATCCATCTTCAATATCATGGCAGCTGTAGGCGATTTCATCGGCTCGATTTACTATTTGGGTTTCTATAGATGGTTGGGGTGTATTGGAAAAGTCTTTTAAGTCTTCCTCTGGGGCGTTATCGTAAATTGTGGAATGCCTGATGATACCAGAACGAGTTTCAAAAGTTAGATTCAGTCCCGGAAAATCAGGGTACCTAGTTTCCAACGAATCAACGACCCTCAACGATTGCCTATTATGCTCGAAACCTCCGAAATCTCTCATTAACGCGTGGAGAGCCTGTTCGCCCGCATGTCCAAAAGGAGTGTGCCCAAGGTCATGGGCGAGGGCAATTGCATGAGTTAAATCCTCGTTTGCCCCAAGATACTGAGCAATACTACGCGCTATCTGGGCTGCCTCTAAAGTATGAGTTAATCTGGTCCTGTAATGGTCCCCTTCATAATAGGCAAACACCTGGGTCTTGTATTCCAGTCGTCGAAAAGCCTTTGAATGGATTATTCGATCTCGGTCTCGCTGAAATGAGGTTCTGAACTTACATTCCTTTTCAAATCTAAGCCTGCCCAGACTCTTCTGGGCTAGACAAGCATAGCTGGCTAGGAATTCCCGTTCTCGCTTTTCTTGAATTTCGCGACTTATTAACAAATCTTAACTACCCTACAAGCCAACAAGGCTTCCACCAAAAATAGGCATTAATTTAACGGTTGGGAGCTTTAGAGTTTTCATGGAAATCTGCGTCAACCGGAAGGCCAGTATTTTCAAGCTTATAAGGACTCGGTCCAGGTAGAACTAGGTTTACCACGGCTGCAAAAATTGCCACAACTAGTACTGAAGCCCCTGCAAAGATAGTCAACCTGCGTTTCCTGTCCATGCCTTTTCGATGGTTTTTAACCGATTTTGCGTCAGCGGGGAATCGAAAACTGTTAAAAGCATCTTCAGGAATCGTGAGGTCTGATGATTCAGAATCAATTGACTTTGGCTCCTTGCGATTGGAAGATTCCAATCTTGTTCCTAAGGCACAATCTTCGGAATTTTCCCGCAAGGTTTTTGTCCTATGTAAAAAAAAACCCTCTCCACAACACTTGGGGCATTTGACCTCTAGCGATCTAGGCTGAAGAGGCTCTGTTTTTTCTAAGCGCAAAAACTCGTCACAATGCGGACATTGTACAATCATTATTTATCCAACACAAAATAAGAAATTAGATATGGTTTATCGAGAATGATCAGACTATTATCTTTAGCCTGTTATATTTTTTATCAATTTGGGGATTTCGCCCACATCTGGAAAGCGTCCAACCTTACTTTTTGAAAAGATAGTCTTTCCCGTGTACTCCACATCAAAAATACCGCCACTTGATTGAACTAACTCGACTTCGAAACCGAATTCTTTTTTCAGGTCTTCCGCCAGACTAGCGGCTCTCGGTCTATAATTTCAGCTACCACAATATGTGATCTTACAATCGGCCATTCAAGTAACTCCCTTGTCAAATTAAGATAATCACATGATATGAATTATATTGCTTTTTCAATTATTAATCAAGAAGTCTAGGGGCTAGTGATAATCGATGGATTCAATTTTGAGTTTTCCCACCATCTTGAGTAGGTTTTCGGATTGGTTTACGTCACTCGGATGTCCTATTTTTATATGGGTGCCGTCGGATGGGGTCTGTTTCAAAGTAGGGTCTACCGACAACCAATTTCCAACATAGGATTCTGCCCACGCATGATACAGAAAGCCTAAACCCTCTGTATAAACTAAACCAGTAACTATGCGAGTAGGAATTTTTAGCGCTCTAGCCATTGCGGCATAGAGGCTCGCATGAGATTGGCACTCTCCCTCCATAACCTGCAAGACTTCAAGAGCGCTAAAGGAATCTCTCATGGTTTTTCTGATATTGTCGGAAGTCCAGTTCACTAATTGAATTATCTTTTCCAGGTCCTGTTCACTGCCGGTAACTATCGAATTAGCTCTTTGAACTATCAGAGGGTGGTCTGATTGAATACTTAGTGTTGAGGATAATTCGTCCGTGAAACCATGAGGGAGGACATTCACAATGTTTGAGTCTGAAGGAAGTTTCTTGGCTAATTCTCGATAAGCATCTAAATTTTCTGTGGATACCGTTAATTCAAATTTCTTGATGGGGGAGACCTCATGCGATACTTTAACTTGTTGGCGATGATCCTGCGGAAACAGAGCAGGGTCTACCCCGCTAAGAAGGGCAGTAAGTTTCTTAGCGCTATGGGGACATTTTATGATCTGGGGTGATTTCACCAAGCTAAGATCAAGAATCAAGTCCTTTTGCTGTGTTTTTCTATTCAGGAACTCTTTTGCTAAAGTTTCATCCTCCAGTACTGTGATTAGGGATCCATCAAGAGCTTTTTCTAGTACCGTAAGTCCTTTTCTGTTAAGCCAGGAATTGACTACTGTGGATCCAAATTTGTTCTGAACTTTCCACACGGCATCATTGGGGCCTGGGTTTCCCGACACCTTGTTGACCAACTGTTCAACATCCTCCATCTGCTGTTTTTCTGGATTGAAGACCACAAAAGAATTTTTGGCATCCTGATGCAAGCCTTTTAAGGCTGGCATGAGAGAGATCGCGCTTGAATGATACAAGGCTCCTTCAACGGGGTAAGTTCGTTCAATTTTCTCGCCAGCAGTCGACATTTCAATTGACAGGCTAGCATTCTTGTTTGTTCCAATCACCTTAAGGTTCTTCTCATTCATAATCACCGATGATTCAAAAGACAAAAGTGTTAAGTCCGGACGTACTAAAACTTTCTCATTCATTTTTATTTCGTTAGTTTTTTTTAATGCGGTCAGTCTCATCAATGAATCGCTGTATATAATGAAATCCTGGCCAGATGGTTCGATGCGAAAATGACTATATCCCACCTTGTCTTCTTGAAAATAAATCCCATACCAGGCTTCATTAAAAGTAAATTTTGTTAGTTCTCCATATCCCTGCAGATCTTCAACTTTGGAAGTATCCTCATTCACCAGTCTGAAAACACAGGAACTCGAAGACACAGCCAACAGAAAAAGAATAAAAAAGGTCAGGGATGTTTTGATCATCATGGTTTTTTCATATCACGAATCAGGATGTCATTCCACACAAGCACTGCGGTTTATGTGGGCTTTCTCCGAAATTGGTACAGGATTTTGTTGCGGAACTCAGATAGCAAACAGAACAAGTCATATCAAAGTGACGTGAGGAGAATTGATTTCGAGTTCAGGTTGTTCATTCCAACTATAAGTCTTAGTTTTCACTCTCGGGGTTGACTTTGATCAATAGGGTGTTAAACTTAAGTGTTTATGGATGGGCCAGGTTTGCGCCCATTTTTCGGGTCTAGTCGGAGGAGAACAATGGATTACAAAGACACGCTCAATCTGCCCAAAACAAGCTTTCCAATGAGGGCAAATCTGCCCAAACGCGAACCGGAATTCCTCAACAAATGGAAATCCGAGAATATCTATTCAAAAATATTAAACACATCCGAAGGCAGATCAAAATACATATTGCATGACGGACCACCATACGCCAATGGCCACATACATCTTGGAACAGCCTTAAATAAGATCCTCAAGGACATGATAGTGAAATCAAAATTTATGGCAGGTTTTAATTCTGATTATGTTCCTGGATGGGACTGCCATGGTTTGCCTATAGAACATCAAGTTGACAAAGAGTTAGGCAAGAAAAAACACACAATGACAGAAGTTGAAGTCCGAAGGAAATGTAGAGAATATGCCACAAAATTTATTGGAATACAGCGGGAGGAGTTCGAACGTCTAGGGGTTTTTGGCGAGTGGGAAGATCCTTACTTGACCATGAATTTCAAGTACCAGGCTACTATAGCCAGAGAGCTCGGGCAATTTTTCCAAGATGGCTCTGTTTATAGAGGGAAAAAGCCTGTTCATTGGTGTTCATCATGTGTGACAGCGCTTGCGGAAGCGGAAGTAGAATATGCTGATTCCTCCACACCGTCAATTTTTGTTAAATTCCGCTCGAAAAGTGATTTTGGATCCAAGATTCCCGAACTCAAGAACAAGGGAAACGTTTATGTTGTGATATGGACCACAACTCCTTGGACCATACCCGCAAATTTGGCGATAGCTGTTCATCCTGACGAATCGTACGCAGCAGTTGACACCGAAAAGGGTATATTAATACTGGCCGAAAGACTGGTTCCGATAAACATGGAAGCTTTCGGAATTCAGGACTACAAAATAATGGCCACTTTCGACGGACGTATATTGGAAGGATTGAGGTGTCTGCATCCCATTTATGAAAGAGAATCTCAGATAATTTTGGCTCCATTTGTGACGCTTGATACGGGCGCTGGATGTGTTCATATTGCTCCAGGGCATGGCCAGGAGGACTACGAGGTAGGATTGAAGTACAATCTGGAAGTTCTAGCCCCAGTCAACGATCATGGTGTCTTCACCTCAGAGGCCGAACATTTTACGGGAAAATTCGTGTTTGACGCCAATAAAGACGTGATAGCCAAACTCGATGAAAATGACGCGCTATTGGGTCATGATGATATCAACCACAGTTATCCACATTGTTGGCGATGTAAAAAGCCTGTCATATTTAGGGCCACACATCAATGGTTCATTTCAATGGAAAAAACCAAATTGCGATCAAACTCCCTAAAAGCGATTGACTCTGTAACTTGGATACCAAAATGGGGACGAGACCGAATTCACGGTATGATCGAGCATAGGCCTGACTGGTGTATTTCGCGACAGCGTAGTTGGGGGGTGCCCATAACAGCAGTCAGGTGCAAGGACTGTGATTCGGTCGTAGCTCCACCTGAACTTTTCGAAAAAGTCTCTCGACTCTTTGAAGAACAGGGAGCTGATGTCTGGTTTGAATCATCAGTCGAACAATTGATTCCTGAAGGTTTGACCTGTCCTAATTGTTCAGGAACTTCTTTTGTGAAGGAAACGGACATTCTGGATGTTTGGTTTGATTCCGGCGTTAGCTGGGCCGCTGTTTGTGAACAACGTCCTAATTTGGAATATCCGTGTCAACTTTACTTGGAGGGTAGTGATCAGCATCGCGGTTGGTTCCACAGCGCATTATTGACGTCAGTGGGAACAAGAAAACAGGCGCCTTATAAAAATGTACTGACCCACGGCTTTGTGGTGGATGGCCAAGGCAAGAAGATGTCAAAATCTTTGGGCAACGTGATTCTCCCAAAGCAAATAATCGACAAATACGGGGCTGATATTCTTCGTTTATGGGTATCGGCTGAAGACTACCGAGATGACATAAGAATTTCTAATGAAATTCTTGAAAGACTCTCGGAGGCTTACAGAAGGATAAGGAATACGTGCCGGTTCTTGTTAGGCAATTTGTCGGATTTTGATGCCGACAAGGACATGGTTGAACTCGACAATCTTGCTTCACTGGATAAATACGCCATTACTAAGCTCAACTGGGTTATACGAAGGGTGAACAAGGCTTACTCTGACTTTGATTTCCACGTGGTTTTCCATACTCTTTACAATTATTGTTCGGTTGATCTGTCGTCTTTATATCTCGATATAATAAAAGACAGACTATATTGTGAAAAACAGACGGGTCTTAAAAGGCGTTCGGCCCAGACAACACTTTATCTGATATTAGATTCGTTAGTCCGATTAATGGCCCCGATACTTGCTTTCACTGCCGAAGAAGTTTGGCAAGAGTTCAACGGCGGTGAATCTAAACCTGAGAGTGTTCATCTGACAGAGTTTCCTGAGCCGTTTGATTCAAAATCCATATCGGAATTTGACGTAGCCTCATGGGACCGTCTGGTTTCTCTTAGACAGGATGTCTCCAAAGCATTAGAGGAATCAAGGGCTTCAAAGCTCATCGGATCATCTCTCGAGGCCAAGGTAGAAATACGTTCGCAAAAAGATGTCTTGGAATCAATCAAAACAATGGACGATCCGGAGGGGTTTTTCATTGTTTCGCAATTAGTCACTACGCCCGTATCCAATGATGAGCCTACAGAGATCACGGTTTACAAAGCGGAAGGATCAAAATGTCCCAGGTGCTGGATTTGGTCTACGAAGATTGGAATTAGCCACCGAAATCCTGACGTATGTCCTAGATGCGCATTGGTCCTTGAAGATGCTTGAGCCAAGGGATTGTGAAGCCCTCTGACACTTAAGTGGTATTGTAGGAATTTCTAAAAGTTTTGATCTGAAAAGTCCCCCAAATGAATAAGCTTAGGCGCGCCCTGATTTTTTTCAGCATATCGTTTTCTATAATTGCTTTTGATCAGCTTTCTAAGAGTTATGTCGTCTACTCAATTCCGCTAAATCAGGGACGCCCCATAATCGAAAACTACTTGGATTTGGTACATGTGAGAAATTCTGGCGCGGCGTTCGGTTTTTTTTCAGGTTCTAAAGGATCTCCGAACAGATGGATTCTTACCACTGTATCTGTTTCAGCATTGATAGCGATTTTGGGAATGACTTTTTGGCTCCCAGAAACAAGCCTCCTAGTACTGGTAGCTTATGCGTTATTCTTCGGGGGGGCGGCCGGAAACCTCTTAGACCGACTTTTGCACGGGGAAGTGATTGACTTTATCGATGTTCATGTAGGGGGGCTACATTGGCCTGCTTTTAATGTTGCGGATTCCTCTCTTTGCTTAGGCGCCGCGCTATTCTGCTTTTATGTGATAAAGCACAAGAAATGATTCATCGTGGACTAATTGGTCGGGTGTTGTTCAAAGTCACAAATATTTTCAAAATACTGGCGAAAGATTGAATCCACCAATTATAAGGCAGACCAAAAAAGGGCTAGAAATTCGTATCAAAGTGACACCGAATTCATCTCAAGAATCGATTTCTTACAAAGATGGAGAAGCCCTGATTGTGAAGCTCAAGTCACCACCAGTGGATGGTAAAGCCAATAAGGAATTGGTTAGGATTTTGTCCAAGAAATTGCGAATTTCGCAAAGCGAGGTTCAAATAACCAGGGGGTTTAATTCCAGGGAAAAGACCTTGCTAGTTCAGGGAATTAACGAGACGCAGGCTGCAGATTTGTTACAAATTATTTAGATGCAATCAGACAATATCTCAGAGATTGTACGGCTAACGGTGCGGTTTCCGATTTCTTGAACAGCGTAAATTTCTAATTGAGCCATCTGCTGATAAAAAGAGGTTCTGTCTATAACGATGTCCGGGAACACGGGTTTAATCTGATCTTCAAACCGCGTGCAACCACCGGCTTGTTTCAATGATGAGTCCGGTCTACGAATTATATGAGGAATACCTGCCAAACGACATATCATAGGTCTATATTCATAAAGAACGCATAATCCATCTAGGTTCAGCGCACAGACTGATTCCCGGTATTCCATTCCTAAAGGATCGGTGGCTTTGGCCTTCAGAATCTCCCTACACCTCTCCTTGATGTGCTTTTGCACTGAAATTTTCAGGGTCCTGAACCCCCGCCTCAAAAAAAGCATCTCCGCGAAAGTGTGAACGATCAAGTCAACTGTGCAACACTTGACTCCGTTACATCCTGCACATGAGAAACCTGCCTCTCTCGATGCGTCGGCATAAGCTGAGTCCATTTGCCCATAAACTTCGACGAGGCGGGGTGTGAGTTCAGTCCCAGTATAAGTCATGAAAAATCAACACTTGGATAGATATTGTTTTCCCCCTGCTGCGACTACCTGAAAGAAGTATCGGCGCAGGTCTATCCACCTAGATCAGTCCTGCCAAGTAATGGCTTCTTCCGGACATGTATCAATAGCTTCCTGGATTTCTTCTTCTGAACACGCGCTCTGGTCCACGACGTACGCCTTATCGGTGTCTTCACTGACGGCGAAGCAATCTTCTGCTATTGCAGCGCATGTTCCACAACCACTACAGGCTTCCTGATCAATAACTAAAGTTTTAGCCATTTTGCCTCCTTTACCTTTTAGGAAAAAATTCAAAGATGATCTTGAATCTCTATCCAACAAGCTTTACATCCAAGAGTTTGAGCAGTCAACCGTTATTGTAAAAATTAAGCTAAGATTGTAGGGATTGGTTTGTTCAACAGCTAAATCAAAAACTGGCAAAGTTTTAAAGCGAACTTGAATAGAACCTTTCTTTTTGGCTAGTCCGCAAACAATTTGCTTGACACTTGTCATTTTGAGGACGTATACACATATCGTCGAATTTATTTACATTAATGTTCAAGAACTTTAGGGAGGATTGGGTCATGACCAAGGCGGAATTCGTGGACAAGTTGGCTGAAAAGGGCGATACAACCAAAAAACACGCTTCGGAAGCCATTGAAATGGTTTTTGGCGCTATAACAGATGTTCTAGCTAATGGTGACGAAGTATCGATTCCAGGCTTTGGAAAATTCTCCATAGTCGCAAGAAAAGCGCGCTCCGGAATCAATCCGAGAACCAAAGAAAAGATTAAAATCAAGGCCACAAAAGCCCCCAAATTTTCGGCGGCCAAGGCCCTGAAAGAATCCATAAAGTAAGACCTTTTTAGAAAGTCAGATCGTCAGAACGGTCCCTCAAAGAACCCTACCTCAGGTAGCTCGATTTGAGGTAATTGGGCCATGCCTTGTGCACTGCGCTACAAGAATTAACAGTCTTTTGGGCATAGCTGTAATTAAGGAGGGACCTTGAATGAAATTCTTTAGACCTTGACATTGTGGGATAGTTCGAATTAATCAATTTTGAGAAGTAAATTCTGAAATTCCTGATAAAACGGCACGTGAGATATCGAAAAGGTCTCAATTATTGGGGTCAGATATCTACCGTTTTCAGGTAATTCTCTATCCCATGAGGACGGATCTAAGGAGTCAATAAAACAGATGTTCGTTCTTGGCAATTTCATAAGCGCAATCGCTCATGTGCTTGACGTAATTCTCACAATATATATGTGGTTGATAATAATATCAGCCTTGATCTCTTGGGTTAACCCTGATCCCTATAACCCAATTGTACGGTTTCTATACAGCGTCACAGAACCGGTTTTGAGTTTTGTGAGGAGAAACTTGCCGCTGCCTCAAATGGGCATTGATTTTTCTCCACTGATTGTGCTTCTTGTCATTGTTTTCCTACAAAACTTTTTAGTTCATACGCTGCTGCAGATAGCTGGAGAGCTTAGATAGGCTTCGGGATCCGAATGCCAGCCTAAATATGCGCATCTGTAACCATGCGCATACAAGTTGTGGTTTTTTAAAATAAAAATGGCCGGACAAAACACATGTTGTCCGGCCATTTCTATTGGTCCAGGGAGTTTAGGCGCTAAAAATCGTCGAAATCGATAGTGAGCTCCTCCTCGGAGAAATCGTCATCGATTTCGAGGGAGGATAATAAGTCCACGGGACGACCCTCTAGGGGATCTTCGAAATCAGCTAAGGCCTCGGCTAGCGATTCTTCCTTCATGCTGCCGATGTAGTAATCAATGTTGTGCGAATGAGGCATGCTCGATCCTCCCGTTATGAGTAAGCTCAGTTGCGTAG
>CALGLN010000014.1 GCA_937930835.1 uncultured Desulfomonile sp. | reverse complement strand
TTTTCATGTTCATCCAAATTATTTTCACCTCCTCTATCATGCTACATCGTCCTACCCGCTTTATAAGAGCTTCAAAAAATTTTTTATCGACGAAAAAAATCCTGTTTTGGAATGTCCGGTGTTGGCACACGTGAGGCGTAGACTATGAATGTATTGAGAGGGGGAAAGGATTATGATGAAAAATGTAATGACCGGGCTTTTGGATGAAATCAAGATTGGCGCCAGGCAGACCTTCGAAAATATGACCCTGTTTTGCTTGCTTAGCGCAAACTGTCTCGACGAAGATCTGATCAGTCTGGACCAGGCTCTGGAAAACCACGGCCTGAAAATTTCGGAAATCGATGAACATGGCGTTGTGCCTCAACTGAGGATAGTAAATCCCTCACCTAAAAAGATCCTGATTGTGGACGGGGAAGAAGTTGTTGGAGCCAAACAGAACAGGGTCGTGAATACAACTATCCTTTTGGCTCCAGAGTCGAAAACGACTGTGCCGGTATCATGTGTTGAAGAGGGTAGGTGGGCTTACAGGAACAAACATTTCACGAGCGCATCGCATTCGATGAGCGCCGAACTCAGGCGAAGAAAGACAGACAGCGTCACCCGTAATCTCAGGCGTGGCAGCCAGTTTGAAGCGGATCAGGCGGAGGTATGGAGAGGGATTGAGCGTAAATATGCGAGTCTGGCTGTAAACCAGTCTCCAACCATGGCGATGTCTGATCTATACGAATGGACACGTCCAACGTCGAATCAATATTTGAAGGCTTTTTCTCCAGTGGCCTGCCAGATCGGTATTGCAGTCCTTATCAATGGAGAAATCGCCGGTATCGAAGTAATCAACCATTTTGATGTTTTCAGGAATAATCACAAAAAACTGGTTCATAGCTATGTCATGGACGCCATTGAAACGTCGAGCCACAATCCACGAAGCCAATTATATTCCCCACGATCGAAGACCGTTAAATTCATCGACTCGATCAAGGCAGCCGGAGTGGAAAAAAGAAGTTCTGTAGCTCTGGGAAAAGACATCCGGCTTGAATCGAAAAAAATCATCGGGGCAGGACTGGAATTCAGTGAATCGATTCTCCAGTTAAGCGCATTTCCGAACTCAGAAAACACCAGGTCTCGTAGGCCAACCAATTTGCGCAGAGCGTCTGATAGGCGCAGACGGTCTGAATAAAATATTACTCCGGGAGATCAGAGGGGGAGAAAGCAGAATTGCCGGGTTGGGAAACATTCCCAATCCCCAGTTCTGCAAAACGTCGCCGAAGATTATACGAGAGACGTTCTTCAGCTCTGCTCGTCAACCCTCTGATTTAGGAGCTTTTTGTTAGAGGAGGTTGCTAAATGGAAAAATCATGGAAGGATCTTGGTTTTTGGTCGGAAAAATACAATGGAAAATTTCAGCTTGAGCCCGAACCTTTTGAAGGCGAACCAATAACGGCCCGGTCAACGTTCATGTATTCTGCAAGCGCATCACCCATGACGCCATGCTGCGCCAGCTACTCCGGATGGTATCACATGCCTAATCCCTTTGACTTGGCCTCGTACATTCGTTTCATGCTCTTGCCTGTATACATCGCATGGGCCTTGAATATTGATGAAGAGCTGGATTCCGACGGACGGATGGCCAGAGTTGAAGATCTGCTCGAAAAAGCCGATATCCAGGATGATGAATTCAGTGAAGAAACAATGAAGGCTGCCCGTGAAGTGATCCGCTTGCTGGACATGGCTATGGAGGCGGAAGGCGATGTGAAGGCTTTTCGTCTGATCCGTAAGGCCCAGGACATTTTTAACACTAATTTGGGTCGAGCCGGTGGCTGGACATTCGAGGTCAAGGTTTATGATAATCCACTGGAAGTGGTAGACCACCTTTACGAAAGTTATGACCCGGACGAATGGGTTGAAGACGATGACTCAGATAACGACTCAGACTACGGAATGGAAAATGAATCAGAATATGAAAAACGACAAAAGGAGGCAGTGAGAGCCATTTGCCGGCAGGCGTTAACAGATCGTGAAAAAGGGAAAATACTTCTTACCCTCATAAGGCGAACCCATATGGGAATGGACTAATGGCCGGACATCGTCAGAATGATACCGTTACCTCGTTGACATGCCATGGGATTGAAACGAAACTGATCTCAGGCATGTCACTGATCCGGGGAGGGTGATATGAGTTGGATAGCGCTATTCATTATAGGCTGGTTCATTTATGGAATGCTGGTGAACTTTGGCGCTCGTGATGATGATGACGACGATTATCGATAGTAATCGCAGATGCTTGAAGAGCCAGAAATTCACTTTCAACAGAAGCCGCTACCTCAGGCTAAATAACACATCCACGGTCAACCGAAAACGTTTCTGGACGACCAGGATTGTTGATTTGACCTGAGGCGCTGGCTCTCAAATTATCCACGACTAGATCGATTTTTCCCAACCCTGACCAAAATCAGCGAGTGGCCTGATCTCCACAATCTCAAAACTCAACGCCGCATAAATCATCTTTTTCGCTGCCTCAGCCCCTATTTTCTCGGCAATCTTGGCCCGCATGCTGTCAAGTTTTGGTCCCGATGTCTCATGCTCGGTCATTTTGACATAAATTCT
>CALGLN010000013.1 GCA_937930835.1 uncultured Desulfomonile sp. | reverse complement strand
CATCTGGTAGGCGCGAATGTCTGAACGCTTAGCCGAAGAGGATCAGCCAGGTTTTTTGTCCTAGTACCCAAGACCAATGCGCGATTCTTCCAGAATCTTTTTGGTCTCTTCCAGGTATTTTTTCTGATGCTTTCCGTAAGGAGATGCCCCTGTATTGAGGAGTGATTCTCGGTGATATTAAGTAGTTCAAGTTGTCCATAGCCACAACCGAATTTCACCTGAAAACGCTGATCGATTTTAACACCATTTTTCGTACCTCGTTGTCCTCGCTGCTGTATCGAATGAATCGCGCGTTTACGGGCTTAGGGGCATAGTAATCCATGGCCGGCCAGACGGACAATCCATCGATCAGGCTATCTGATCCATCAATCCAAGTTGACCACGAGTTGTTATCCTGCGACACTTCGACTTTCCATTTTGCAGGAACGTCAGATTCCGAGCCCCAAAAAATCCTCATGCGGCTTATTTCGGAAATCTGTCCCATGTCCAAAACTAGTTCCAATGTGGTGTTTATGGGGACTTCGACGGACGAAAATGAGTCCTCGACCGGGTATTGCTTCAAGATGCTGTTCACGGGATCAGATGTATCATCGGCTTTAGGCTCTGAAACTACCTTGGCCGATCGGGCAAAATTTACAAAGTACAGGTCTTTATCTCGAACCATATCCTGTTCAGTGAGCCGTTGTTTGAAGTAATGTTCCTTGATCTGATTTGCAATTTCCTTTCCTATGAGATAGTTGGCTCCAGCGGTGAGATGACACCAATCGGTAAAAACCCATTGACTGGTGTCATTGAAATAGTCGATCAGATTAAGCATGTGAATGCCTTTATCTTGAGCGTTAGCGAGCATCCTGCGGGCGATGTATCTGTAAAGCTGGCCGGTGTTCATGTCGTAATAGATTTCATGATCCTTAGTTTTCTCAACTCTTGCCTCAATCTCGTGTCTTGGCTTATTGCTCGAATATAGCATTGGCTGAATAGCAAAAATGTGAGGAACGGCATCCGTATTCAGGGCATTGTGATAGTCTTCAATGACCTTGTTGATCACGGTCATGTTCCGTGTAATCATTTCGGATCTCTGTTGCTCATCAATGATATTCTTTTCTGGGTCTGAGTGAAAGTTGTAAAGCAGGCTGCCCTTGTGAAAACGGATTTCTCCTTCAAGATTCTGGAAAATATCATTGCCTTGCCACAAGAGAGTCATGAGGAAGGTATTGTTTTTCAGCCATAGGGTTAGATAAGAAGACAGACCGGGGGGATCGAAGGAGAAGATTTGTCCCAGAATGGCATTGTATTGGCCTTGATTATAGTAATCCCAATCATCAAGGGGAATAGCAACCGGATGTATTTCATTCACGCCGTCTAATGAAATTACTAGATCCGGAGAATATTTCCGTAGCTTCGAAATATATCTCATGAGCAAATGTTGGTAAGAATATCCCCAGACGGCAGTGTTATAGACCTTGATTGTCTTTCCTGGGATTGGTGAGGCCGCGTTCAAAATTTTTTCGATTACGTGGGATATAGTTTCTCTTTGTTCGATGTAGTAGAAAGACGTTATTGCTGCAGCCGATCCTGCCGCTCCGAGGCCGAACGCCGTAGATCCGCCCGTGAGAAAAATTCGAAATTCATCGTCCGGTTTTTTAATGGAAATAGGTCTGGGGTCTCTAAATCCAGCGTTGTTTGAAAATTCGAAGCGGTTTCCTTTCTCCTGATTGTGAATGAGGCAAACGCCAGGAACAAAATCATAGTCGTAATGGGAAACCGGTCGGGTGAAGTCCCGTTTGACCATCGTGAAGTCCTGTGAATAGACATCAGAAAGGTACGTTTTTTTCAGAGCGAGCTCGGCGGCTTTGTCTAAGCCAATTAGAAGTAATGTTACGGTCCCGAAAAGAAAGGCTGCATAGAGCAAAATCCTTAAAGGCTTAATTATCAGTTTTTTCAATATGCTTCTAACTTTCGAGTCAACCCTGACTTTTTCCTTGACGGAATTCAAATCAGACTTTGGGTTCCTTTTGTGTCCTGTGTCCAAATCAGTCAGATCCATGAGCGCTCCTTTTGTATGATCAAAAGTTCAGATCCAGACTATTCAAGTATTTTCTGAAAGTCTCCCGATTAGCGTCGCTCATATCAGGACAATCATCACAGCCTTTGGCCCCTTCCAGGGCACTGACGGCAAAAACCGTACAGGTAGGCTCTCCACATTTCCCGCAGTTGTTTTGAGGAAGTAGACGTAAAAAGTCTATCATGCGCGGTTGTGGCGGAGATTCGACCATTGGTTCAAGGTATGCCCGATTGTTCCATGAGTCATTGATTTCTTTTATGAGCCATTTCATTATCTTTTCGGCTTCTGAAACTTCATTTACAGCATTTATGAATATTTCTTTGGCATGTAGAGTTATTAGCCTGCCTCCCATTCTGAGTGTCAGAGATGGCGGATATTTTATATACATACCGCCCCCTACTGATGTTCCTAAATAAGGCAAAGCTTCCGATATGTCGGTTTCGAGTTTGGCCACACAATGAACAGACTCAAAATTTGGGTTGCACTTTGGCCTAAACACTTCTAGTTGGTAGTCTTGAAGCAACATTTTCTAGTCCCCATCAAGAAACATGACTGGAAGTAGGACATGTCTGGGAAGTATAATTGGGTTTATCACAAGTTCTAGCCCAACTAACTCCAACGCTATCCAATGATCATTTTGAATCAATTTTAATAAGGTATTTGAGTTCAATATTTTGTTCAATAGGATGATCAGTCTCAAGGTACAATTTGCCTAGATAATAAGGCTTTTGAGTCTGTTGGCTTATGCTCAATTTTATTTCCAGTGGGATCGAGCTCTTTGGAGGTAAAACAGGTAGTTCAGGAACGATGGAAACGCTCACTTCTTCGCCTTCCAGTCTGACCGATTTAATAATCTTTTGAGAGTCTGATGAATTTGAAATCTTAACGTTAAATACATGTTGAGGTTCAAACTTATCCATTTTTCTCCCCAAGATCATAGGACTTGCCGATATCTCTCTTACAATATCAGCGAATAACGTCAGGATGGTAGAGGGGCTGGACTCATCATTGGTTTCAATATAAATTTTTTTAGCTTTTCGCCCAGGATCAAGACCCGTTGTCTCAAACGAAGCGATAATTTCTGCAGATGATCCTGGATGTAATTCCTTTTTGTCCAACACTGTGCTAGTGCAACCACAGTCAGCGTGAATGTTTTTAATAATTAATGGCTTATAGCCTGTATTCTTTACTACAAATTTGGAGCTAACAGTTGCTCCGTATAACACGGCGCCGAAATCATGCTCTGTGTTTTCAACAGATATTTTGGGGCCGTCGGCTATGCAAGTTCCCGAATTGATTAACACAATAATTGTCCAAAACAGTATTCTTGCTCTCATGTGCTCCTAAACCTCCCGAATTTGACGAGGTATCATTCTCGGAAAAGTGTCTACTGAATCATGACGATCCGAGTAACTTTTTATTTAGCTGTATTAATCCCCTTTAATTCCTTTATGGCCGATGCTATGATCCGCTGAGTTCTCTGATCTGTCTGATTTGCGAGCGCTTTTTCAAGTACCGGAACAACTTTAGCGGTGTTTTGCTTACCAATCATTCTTAACGCCGAAACACAACTGATACGCAACTGCTGGTCTTGGTGTTTCAAGGTTTCTGATAGAGCTTCTAATGCGTCATCGCTTGATCCACCCAAGCGGCCTAGAGTTGAAACCGCGGACAGTCTGACCCTTGAGCTAGGATCCTTCAGAAGTTTTGTCAGTGGCGAAATACAGCTAGTGGCATTTTTACATGTGCTTCTTATAAGGCTTACTGCCAAAAGTTTTGTTTCCTCGTCCTCATGATTTAGCAGCGGGATTATCAAAGAGATGTGTTGCTCGAAAGACTGGCGGTATTTCATTGCGCAAATTAGCCCCTCCTTTATCAGTATGGGGTCAGAATCTTTCAGGCATTCCGCACAAACCGGAACCACCAGATTGCCGCTATCATCAATGCGGGACAGCAATTTCATTGTGTTGATACGATTTGTTTGATCCATGGAGGGGAGATTTCGTGCTAACTGTTGCGTTAAGGACTCATCAATGTCTGTCAAACTTTTTAATATATTCAGAGTTCTAGCGACGGTGTCCTGTGATGGATTTTCCAGTAGCAGGAGAAGTTGCGGCTTCAAAACTTGTGAGAAATCATTGACCCTGGCGCTGAGAATTTCCGTTGCCATTTCTGCTGTGGGGGGGGCGGGACTTTGGAGAGCATCCAAGATTCTGGGAAGGTCCCCGGCTTCGGTTTTTCCAAGCTTCTGGAGAGCAAGAAAAACGTTTAGACGAAGCAATTCATCTGAGTCTTCCTGAATGGCTCTGAGGGCTTCATGTACCCCGGGCGACCCTTGTCCCAGACGTCCTAAACTCAGCGCGGCGGATCGTCGGACATTAATTTGCTCGTCTCCAAGTCGTTTTAACACAGCCTGCAGGACAGAGCCCCGCTGCGCCTTGTCAAAGAACCCAAGGGCAAGAACCGAGGCATCCCTTACTCTCCAATCATTGTCAGTGGTGGCCAAAATAAGTGGAGCAACTGCTCTGACTGGATGGTCTCAGCCAGCCCCAAGTTCCCATGCGGCTTTTGCACGTAATTCCGGGGATGAATCCTTCAACTGGTTCAAGAAATCATCAATCGTCTGTGCTTCCACATCAAAGGGAATGATTAATGTCAAAACACTCAAACAAATCCATAATATTTTTGTAAACATGATGTTTACCTCTTTTTGATTTTAATTACCGAAAACAGGCTACCGAAAATTATTTCATGTAGACCGCGGACGGGGCAGATTCCTTGAATCTTCCTAGATTTGATTATTGGCGTTGATTCTTTAGTTTTCACCCGGCTTGAAATCAGGAATAACAAGGATTTTAAGCATATCCATAGACTGCATGCCGTGCCTTTCGGCCAATTGTTTCAAGGTTTCATCGGGAACAAAAGCGATGTTCAGAGATGACAAACGAGCCTCAGTATTCTTGGGATCCAGGCTATGGGTTTTAATAATGTCTTGGATTTTCTTTCGACCAATTCCAGATCCCGAATACTGCGCTTCCAGAAACTCCGGTGTCAGTGGAGTCCCCTTATCTATGGACGACTGCTTTAGTTCCAGATGCTTGATCAGCATGTAAATGTTTAAAGGACTGACGTTATTTGCTTTAGCGATTGATTGGACAGACAGCCCCGGGGAGCCAACTTTAATTCCATGAACTTCAAGTTCCGCGAGAGCCAGGTCCAGCCCAATATTGGTTTTCTGGCAGAATGACCTCATATCCAGCAATTCAGCTCTGCCAAATGGCGGCTCAAATTCTCGAACTACCCATGATTCTTTCAGCTTGTCTCCAAAGTCCAGAAGATAGCTAGTCGGTGGCATACGCCAGACTGCCGTTAGCATCAATACACAGACCAAAACAATACTTGTGGAAAGTTCTACCGGAAATTCTGGGGCTCGCGGGAGTTTGCGGGCAACATAGGCCTTCAGAGGTCTCCAGTTGAGGTAAATATGGAAAACAGCCACTAAGAAGAATAGAAAACTCGAGGCGACGTGAAGATCGGCCCAATTAGTCTTGGAAAGGCCAAGAAATTTCCAGTCAGTCCAATAGGCAATTCTTCCATGCGGAACAAAAAATGCCACAAAACCCGATACAGCCATGGCAAGGAATGATGTGGACGTGACTGTGGAGATAAGCGCCCTGAATCGCATTTCAGTTGCCTTTTGCCTCTCCGCAAGCGCATTTGGGAAAATCTGCAGAGCCTGAAGCATCAACCACGGATTCATAGCATTTTCTGGCCGCTGCTTTCACTCCATCAACCTGTTTCTGATCCCAATTCACAGTCATGAGTTTATCTATTCCAAGATCGCTAACAATTAGATATCGGTCCGGTGGAACATCACAATGTTCTAAGAGTTTCTTGGCGCACCCGACCTGGCATCCGTCAAGGACTAGAATTTGTGGCGCATCTTTGGCAGATTTTACGAAATTGTTTATGTGAGCTCCAATTGCTGCGAGACAAAACATGCGCCCAAAGCCATCGTGAGTGAGTTGAACTGCTGTCTGATTGGCGATTTGCCCGAGATTGGAAGCCCCGGAGCAGGCCAACAGCATGATGTTGCTACTGTTTGAACAACACGAATCGGACATGTTGTGACTCCTTTCCGTAAAATTGTTAAGATATTGTTTTATTTATATTTAAGACTTGGGATGTCTCAATTTTCTTGTTTTTCGAAAAATAGTTAAATATGGAACCGTAATCCACCGAGAACAACAAAAATGCCGATACGAAGACCAACAAGGAATCTCTGACCAAATGATAAATTCCGATGCGACCATCGGATGAGGAGCTCGAGGAAAAGCACCCACAATCAATATCGAGATTTATTGCATATGCGTAGACAAGGGCTGCCAGAAATGAGGCTAGCATTCCGGTTGTCAATAGCGCCGCGGGTTTCACAAGGATGCCTGTGATCAACAATAAACCGACCCCCATTTCAATCCAGGGCAAGGTCAAAGCCAGAAGGTTCGAATACGCTTCGGGAATTATCATGTAATTTCTTATGGAAACCGCAAATTCCACGGGATCGAGAATCTTGTGATAGCTTGCCACGACAAAAATAGCTCCGATGAAAAGTCTGGCGACTAAACTTAGTAGCTTCATTGGAAAAAACCTCTGTGTTGGCTTGATCTGATTTCGTGCGTCCAAGCGGCAAAGAGATATGGTCAATCAAGACGCCTTTTTAGGTTTTGTTAACGAACACAGGCACTTGAACAGAACATATGTTTTTTCATCTGATTGATAGTTTTTCTTCGGGACGTCGGACTTGGAGTCATCAGACTCCTTAAATGGGACCCCTTTGACTGGATAATCAGACTTCTCCCATTTTGCAAAACCTGCTGTCATAATCATCATTTCCTTGTAGCCAAGCTGAGCGAGGAATAACGCGACCCTTTCAGCCATGTCACATTCAGGCCCATAACAATACAGGATTATTCTGCTATCCTGAGAGATCATGCCATCCAAAAGCTCAAACTTGCTCTCCACTCCATCAGGCGAGAGATGAATCGCCCCTTCAACATGCGATCTGGCATAATCTGCGTATTTTCTTGAATCAATGAACAAGGTTGTAGGCTCGTTGAAGAATTTGAACGCCAGTTTCTCGTCAATCAGGGGAACTTTGACTCCAAAAAGCTCTACAGTTTGAGGCGGGGAGTAAATTAAAGGCACAGGGTTATTAGCGGCAAAGTTAGCCATAAGCCCAACTGAACATAACACGGCCGCAATGGCAAATGACTTCGCCAGTAGAGTGACGAATGTCTTCATGATGATTGACCTCGAAAAATACATTATTTGACCAATTAATGAAATCAATGTGCTTTGAAAAAGCCCATGTAATGGATTACAAGGCTTTCTTGTCGGAGGCGGCGCTAATTCCCGCCTCCTGATTGATATTAGATGCCGATTCCCAGGCTTGGGATTAGAGCTCCTACGGCTATGTATAAGCCAACGCCCGCCAACAAGGCGCCTGCGGCTTTCTTGAAGACCCGGTTGGCTGAGTTCATTTTTGAGGATGTGATGAGTTTTTTTGCGGCGCCGGCGGATGTCCCGACGGCCAGCATCAGCAGGCAATGGCCTATGCCGTAAAATAGCATCATCATTCCGCCAAAGAGGGCGCCTTTGACAGGAATTACGCTGACGATAAGCAGTAGAGCCGGGCCGGTGCAGGGCAATGAAATCAGGCCGAACATGAATCCAAAGAGGGCGGCTCCGAAGAATCCCGTAAACTTGGGAACCTTGTCCTGGGAGATGGGCAACTGGATATGGAACACGTCCATGAAATGCAGCCCAAGCAGCACACAGATTCCCGCTACCACATAAACCATATATTCAGATTGCAGGAATGGAGCGGCCGCTAGCCCGACCGTAAACAGGACGGCCAGTTCAAGGCTGAATCCAAGGATAAAGACAAGCGTGTACAGGAAGGATTTCCATGCGGTCATTTCCTCATCCATGCCGCCGATAAAACCGATCAGCAGGGGGACCATAACAAGCACACAAGGATTCATGGCGGTCAAGGCGCCGCCCACGAATGATCCTCCGGCCGCAAGCCAGATACTACCTGATGAAACCCATTGCTGCACCATCCCTAAAAGTGATTCCATGCTCTATCTCCACATTGATATGTTATCTAGAATTGAAACAGTTCTAGCGTAAAAGTCGATCCCAAAGCCATGCTACCTGGTTGCGGGAGCACGAACAGGACTTTGAGGAAGTGGAGCCTGTTGTGGAGCCGGAGCCGCCGAAGGAGCAGCCGAGGCGATGACTCCCATCTTTAAGAATACCTGCTGAATACCTTCTCTTTCAAGTGTTCCTTCATTCCTGAAGAATTCCTTTCCATCGGGGGTCAAGAACACCTGGGTTGGCATCATTCTAATCCTGAAATCCCTGACAAGATCCTTGTTCACATCCATGTCAACAGTCATCACAATGGCTTTCCCGGCGTAAGCCTGAGACATATCATCTAGAATCGGTTTCATATATTTGCACGGGATACACCAGCCGCGACCGAATTCAAGCAAGATAGGCA
>CALGLN010000012.1 GCA_937930835.1 uncultured Desulfomonile sp. | reverse complement strand
TGCAAAGCGTGTTCACGGACGGGGCCTCCTTCGATGCCACATTCATCGAGAACCAAAGATCAATATTCTGATCAGTTCAACAAAGGCTTTTCTCTTTTTCTCGTCCTGGCCATCCGGCCAAGGTCGTGGGACTTTGAGTCGAAAACCCTCTTCCTGGATCCATCTCATAAGAGTACTGTAGCCTGCCTCCAGCTGGCAGTGTTCGGTGAGGTATCCATGAAATTTTCGTCCCGTCCAATGAGTCTCATCCACATATTCTGGATGTAAAATCAATTCTCTATATTCCCGAGATTGTTCCGGTTTGATTTTTGGAGGTCGCCCCGACCTAGGCCCCTGTGTGATCCCGTCGATGCCTCGTTCATTGAAGCGTTTTATCCAGCGTGAGACTGAATCCTCATTCACACCAAACAAAACAGCAACTTGTTCATGGGAAATCCCCATGGTTAAAGCCTTGATAGCCATGAGTCGGAGGTTTGTACGCTGGATCGGGGCTGCTTTGGCCGCCGTTACCAACTCCTCCTGAGTGCAGTTCTCTTGATTAGGCATGTTTCTTGGACGAGACATGCACATACAAAATCATAAATCGATAAAAAAGTCGCGTTTTTTTTCGCGATCATTTTCGAGAACCGCTATAGAAGCCTCGACAAATTAGGATGGAAAAGAGCAAGGCCTCGATTCCATGATCTCATGGCATACCTGGAAAACTAATGCTCGGCGATCTGGAATAGACTCTGAAATAAGAGAGGCCATTTTGGGCCATGGGAACAGATCCTTGGATGTGAGGGAAAGATACGGGGTAATCGATGACAGAGAGTTGGTTTTAGCAATCGACAAATTCACCTATGATCATGGGGAGACTGAGATCCAGGCATTGTCAAAAGTTGGAAGTACAAGTCCATAAAAGCAAAAAATGTGACCAAATTTGAAAATTCCCTTTACCAACAAAAAAACCACTCCGAGTCGTTAATGGCTAACATATCGGAATGGTTTTTAATTTCGTGGTGCCGAGGGACGGAATCGAACCATCGACACAAGGATTTTCAGTCCTCTGCTCTACCGGCTGAGCTACCTCGGCGCCATTCAGTGATATTAGTCTGTCTCAGAGCCCGTTGTCAATCAAATTCTAATTCCTGACTGATGGCCCCGGCCCTTGTCGATTCAGGAGCTTGGCTTTCGAAAAAGACCTTAAAGTCAAATGGTTGCTGTTTGGATCAGACTCATCCGGATGATTGGACGTT
Source organism: uncultured Desulfomonile sp. (assembly GCA_937930835.1). Classification (GTDB taxonomy): domain Bacteria; phylum Desulfobacterota; class Desulfomonilia; order Desulfomonilales; family Desulfomonilaceae; genus CAITZA01. The sequence continues at coordinate 58,216 of CALGLN010000012.1, read as the reverse complement.
GTTGGAAGTCGCGAGTTAATTAATTGGTTCAGGATTTTTTGAGGTATTCGTGCGCAATGTTCCTCAGTCCTTTATTTTGCAACATATGGAACGATCGCATCTTCCTTACGTGAGCCGGGTTGAGGGATCCCAACGGGATGTAGATCACCCTTTTCCCCATCCTCTGAGCCAGTCTTTTCCATTTCTTCTCCGGCGCTTTTTTTGCGGCGTACACTATCCCGGATTTCTCGGAGTAAACGATACCGGCGACTAGTAGTTTTTCGTGCTTGGTCGAGATGAAATCAAAACCGGGATCTTTCCAAACGTCATACATCCTCAAGGGTGGATATGACATCATGAAACCGCCATGTTCCAATCTGCTTATTCCGGGTCCTACCAGGTCGGCGCCTGGTTCGGTTGAATAGAAAGCCATGTCGGATTCCTGGGAATGCTCCCCGAGCCATGTCATCGTGAATGGATAACTTGTTCCATCAATATCTTCGTCAAAAATCACCACAACTGAGCCAAATTCCATGCCACCGTGTTCATGACTTTTCACGTATATTCTTTTTTCGTAGAAGCGCCGCAGGGTTTCTCGAACATCCGGCCCAGCTCCCAAGTCAGAAACGAATGGCTCAACATCATTAAATGAAGCCTGAATAAGATGTCTTGCATGCTTCATCAAGGATTCTCCCCATCGTTCAATCTCGACATCCTCCGGTGGATAAGAGCAAACATCCACTTCATTGGGATCGACGGCTTCCCATGTCTTCTTGAGATGTTCCTTCCATTTAGAGCTCCTAACGGCTTTGAGCTTATATCTGTTTGAAGGCGAATGAAAAAAATTCCTGAGCTTTTTGTGGAGCTTGATTTTATGACCCTGAAACATGAACGAATCTTCATCAAGAATTGTTGAGAAAGGGTCCTGAGGATCATTCGCCCATTTGTAATCGCAAATAAATTCATGAACATGATAGGCAAAGTCCTCATCCAGGGCTGATCGAGCTGATGAGACAAGATGATATAGATCTGGTAACAACATCTTCTTCGATGATAACCATTTCCTTAGGAAACGACTCCAGGTGAGCCTAACATAATCTGGCGTCTCCTGATGGCTGAAAGACTCAAAATATTTTATGGAAGCGCCCATCAAATTTATTATGAGATCGTGCCGATTTGGAATTTCGAGGCTTGCCCCACTCTCTCTAGCCTCTTCATAAGCCTGCAGAATTTTCGGTAGCTCGGAGAAACCTTTTTTGAGGGATTCCGGATGAAGGGAGTTGGCCAGGGCTCTTTTCACCCCCGTCTTCATCAACGGTAATGCCTGAGGCTCCTGAAATAGACTGAACACGGCCTTGATGCTCGATAATTCTCCCACAAAAAGCACTTCATCAAATTTTTTGGCGCCCTCCCTCAAACGGGAAGCCATGAAGATGTTCCTGGGATTTTCTGCCTGCGGTTTGTAGTCCATATCCAAGGAACGAGTGAGTTCCAGATAAGTCTTCTGACCGATCAGATCAACCACGAAGGGTTCAGAAACATCCCTGTCTATAGTGGGCAATCTAAAAGGAGTTGGGTCAACGAACCAAATTGGTGTTCCAAGCTCCAATCCCGATCTTGTTGCTTCAATGACCCCATCCGAGCCTTCAACAATCCACACCCCGTTCTCATCCTCTGATGTCTGAAATATGATCACAGAATGGTAGGGTAACTTGCGAACCGACGTGAGAATCTGGTCTCTCAGGGAATTGGGGGCTTGAACACATATCAGATCCGGCCGATTCGCAAGAATATATTTTCTCGTTTGGAAGGCGAATTCGATTGAATACGGACTGCATCCAAGAAAAGTCACATTTTCTGATTTAACTACATCAAACCATCGATGGCCCATTAAATGTGACACTTGCGTCTCCTACAATTTGACTGACAGACTGAATCAGCGCTTGTCTTTGAGATACACCTGAATTGAACTTGATCAGTCTATGGGCGTATCGAGCTATGTTCAACCCGTCTCTCACACTCAACTCATCATCGCGACTATGCGACTTCTGAAGCAGATCTACAACAGCCTGCAAAAGATCATCCGAGGGCGAGCGTAACTTAGTCCTCAATATCCTGTATTCTTCTTCTCGTGTCGGATAGTCCATCTGAATTCCGGGCTGTAGACGCGAAAAAATGTATTCCGGAACCTCAAATGTTGAAGCGTCCTCATTCATTGTCACGCAGATCCTGAATTGCTCAGAGGCCTTGATTTCAACTCCGGCGACTATGGAATAGACGGACCTTCTCATATCAAGCAGCGGCGCCAACGAGGCCCAACTCTTTTCGCTCATCCTGTTGCCTTCATCAAGAAGACAAACTGCGCCTCTGACCATCGCGCTTACAAGCGGCGAAGCCACGTATCTTATTTTTCCCTCATCAGCAATTACAGGCGAAATTATTAGATCCTCCGGTTTGGTATCCACAGCGCATTGAAATATGTATAGATCCTGCTCGCGAATCTTTGCGGCCGTAATCGCTAATGAAGTCTTGCCCACTCCCGGTTTGCCCAATATCCTCGGTTGCATCGGCGGGTCATCATCCTCATCGGACCACGCGGCCAGCAATTGATTCAGTGGTTCCTCCATTCCAACCCATTGAATGTCAAAATGTGGTGGGCTCATCAGATGAATTTCCACCCCATCCACAACTATTGTATTTTTCTCTTGCGTCATTGTTACGTCACTTCCTAAGAGCATGCTCGGCATTAAATGTGTCAGTGTTTAAGTATGTCACTATATCAGTTTTTCAAAAACCAAATTGGATAACAGCCGCCCCCGATCCGTTAGTCGTAAAAAGCCATCGCTAAATTCGAACAACCCCTCATCCTTCAAGGGCTTTAAGCGATTGGCGACAAAATCCCTCACATCGATTGAATAGTGTTCCGTCAAGCTTATTAGATCAACTCCTTGATTTAAACGCAACCCCATGATCAGAGCTTCAGTCATTCGTGTGTAAGGATCCAGTTTTAATTGTGTCTCCCACGGGAATTCACCCTGCGCTATTTTGCTGTGATAATCCTCAATTGTCGCTTCATTGGAATAACGTATGTCTTCAAGCCTCCCGTGAGAACCTGATCCAATCCCTAGGTAAAATCCATCAGTCCAATATTTCATGTTATGAATCGAGCGTTTTCCAGGTTTGCAAAAATTGGAAATCTCATATTGTTCGAAGCCGCTTTGGGTCATCTTCTCACAAACCAGTTCGTACATGTCCGCGCTGAGATCATCATCAAGGGGCTGGAATTCACCTGACAAGAAGCCCTCCGATATCGCTGCTCCAGCTTTAATCTCTAACAGGTAAACTGACATATGCGCAGGGTCACACCCCAAAACGCCATCAATACTGTAACTTATGGTATTGATAGTTTGTGTCGGGTAGCCAACCAGTAAGTCCATCGAGATGTTTTCGAAATCTGCCTCCTTGAGGTCTCTGACTGCTCTAAACGTGTCCTTGCTGTTATGTAGGCGCCTCATGTCTGCCAGTTCGGAATCAATTAATGATTGAACCCCGAGACTCACTCGATTTACGCCAGCTTTCTTCCAACATCTGGCCTTCGCAAGATCGAAAGTATTCGGATTGGCTTCAATAGTTATTTCGGCTTCCGCAGACAATGAAAAATGTCGCGTGATGGTTTCCAGCACAGATTCCCATGCCTCAACCTCTATTATCGACGGCGTTCCACCTCCCAGGTAGATAGAATCATAAACCCTTTCAGAGCTTGCCGAGTCCCTCCCGTAAAGCCTGCTCCACATTTCAAGCTCTGAAATAATCAGTTCAATATAATTCCTTGCGACTTCCCGGTCATACAAGAAACTGACGAATGAGCAATATGCGCAACGCTGAACGCAAAAAGGGAAATGAATGTATATTCCAGCGTGGGATTCATTTTCCTGAGTGATTGTTTCTCCGAATGTCATATTTGGAATAGTAGAATTGAGCGGCCAAGGTTAGGTGAGCGAATTTTATTTGGCTGGGGGACGAGGATTCGAACCTCGGTTAACGGGGCCAGAACCCGTCGTCCTGCCGCTAGACGATCCCCCAGCAACAAAGTTGATTCTAATCATTTGAGACCAAGCATGTCAAGTCGATTCGTAAATCAAGTTTTCAAGCTTGGCAGTAAGTGACTCAATAGGTATAGCGCCCGCTCTTAACATAATGGGCCTGCCGGACTCCAGAGCTACCACACTGGAAGGTTTTCCTCCCGGAGCAGGACCGCTGTCTATAACGTAATCAACCATTCCAAGCAAAGTTGCTGAAATATCTTCTATGCAAGATGCGTTTTCTTCTCCAGACAGGTTGGCGCTGGTAGCGGTTATCCATCCCGAACCTTGCTTAGCCAATTGAACCGCTGGACATTCTGTTGGCACCCTGACCCCGATCCTTCCAAGTTGGTCCTTTAGACAATCAGGGAATTTCTCCTTCAATCTTAATAACATCGTTAGACTGGCAGGCCAGAATCTTCGCGCCAAATTTAACGCGTCCAATGAGTCACCTGAAACAATTCGTAAAACAGTTTCCACACTTGATGCTATTAGAGGAAGCGGCTTGTCAAAGGATCTCCTCTTTACGGCAAATATCCTTTTGACCGCCTTTTCCGAAAATGGATTGGCCGCAATACCGTAAAAAGTCTCAGTAGCTACAACAACAATTCCGTCATCCTTAAGAACCGATGCGGCATACTCCAATTCATTTGGTTCTAGCGCATACATTCTCACGCCAATTTCCAACCAGCTTCCTTCATCGCGACAAGCTTTCGTTCACCCAACAATATGATCCGTGATTATGCGTCAAAAACAGGAAAAAATAAGTCGTCTTACCAATCATTTTTAACAAATCTGTCAACAGTTGTTGATAACTGACGTAGTCTCACCCGAAACGTCCAAAACAATTAAATCAAACAACCCACATTCAGCTAACTTATTGCTTTCAATATGTTTTTCTAATTGACCCAATTTTGCTCAAAGAAGTCAAAACACCTAAAAAATGGAACGTTTGCCAACATTTTCAACAACTTCACTAAAGAGTTATCAACACCTTATGTGGAATCTTCACGGAAATAACAAAAATAACGATTAGATCCCCAGAGCCTCCCGTAACTCGTTTTCTCTAAAGCCTACAATGACCTTGTCTCCAATGACTACGGTAGGAAATGCGCATCTCGAAGTTAGGTTTTTTATTTCTTCAAGAGTAGCTTTTTTTTCTTCTTCCGGGAGAAGATCCACATCGGTGAATTCATATTCAATTCCGCAGTCTCCAAGGAATTTCTTGCATGATCTGCAATGACTACAAGTACTTAGTGAATATAATTTACATGGCGCCATTTAAATTACTCATCCTCCTTTTAGGTCACAACCCATTCAAGGGTTTGTTACACGGTGTTTTCCGTTGTCAAAAAAAATAACACATCTGTTGGCCAAAGTCATGGACCGAAGCTCAGTAATTGTTGAACATATGTTCTAATTTTTACCATTTGGTCTTGAACGAGAGATGTATGAAGACACAAATATGCTCGTATTTTGGGTGCGTTACATATTATTGACTTCAAATGCGGCTGAGTGTAATTTATCAGGTCTATCAACTCGAATCAAAAATACTGAAGGTATTGATCATGCCACATTACGAGAACAGGGCGCTCATCACAGGAGTAACAGGTCAGGACGGAGCCTATTTAACAGACTTTCTTCTGAAAAAGGGTTATCAGGTATGTGGGGTCAAAAGACGCAGCTCTTTGATTAACACTCAGAGAATAGACGGTTTTTACGAGGATCCTCACTCCGGCCCACGCCAGTTGATTCTCGAATACGGGGACATGACCGATTCAACCAACCTCATCAGAATCATACAACAGTTCCAACCGACTGAGATATACAATCTGGCGGCCCAAAGCCATGTGAAAGTCTCTTTTGAAACTCCGGAATATACGGCAAACTCAGATGCAATAGGAGCATTGCGTTTGCTGGAAGCGATCAGGATATTGGGCTTGGGAAAAACCGTTAAGTTTTATCAGGCTTCAACAAGTGAACTGTATGGCAAGGTTCAGGAAACACCTCAGACTGAGAAAACCCCTTTCTATCCTCGAAGCCCATACGCTGCAGCCAAGCTATATGCTTACTGGATTGTCAGGAACTATAGAGAGGCATACGGCTTTTTTGCGTCCAACGGGATTCTGTTTAATCATGAATCGCCCATGCGCGGAGAGACATTCGTTACTCGAAAGATAACTCGAGCAGTAGCGCGAATAAAATTGCAGATGCAGCAATGTCTCTACCTTGGTAACCTGAATGCAAAGCGAGATTGGGGATACGCCGGAGATTATGTTGAGGCAATGTGGCTGATTGTTCAACATGACCAGCCGGATGACTTTGTGGTCGCCACTGGAGAAAACCATTCCGTGAGGGAGTTTGTTGAAAGATCTTTCCGTGAAGTGGGAATAAACATAGAATGGCAAGGTTCAGGAATTGATGAAAAGGGCCTGGACTCTGAAACTGGAAAAGTCCTTGTTCAGATAGACCCGCGGTATTTTAGGCCAACTGAAGTGGATGAACTACTTGGAGATCCGTCCAAAGCCCGAGAGATTCTCGGCTGGCAACCCAGGATAGGATTCAAGGAGCTTGTCAGGAGAATGGTAATTTCAGATCTTCGGGATGCTGAAAAGGAACAGCTTTGCAGAACCGCCGGCTTTAATTAATCATATCGTCCGTTTCATAATTCTGTCGCTTTTTTGATTAAAGCAGACAGCGCCTCAAGTTGTCCGGCCATTAGCGTCCTGCAATCAAATAAGACCGCGTTTTCATGGACCAAGGCAATCACAGGCGGGTTTCCCATCCTGAGATTCCTTTCAAACCTGGCCGCAGACAACGATGGATGCCTAATGACTACTCGTGGCCCTTCCAGGTCACTCATAGGTAACGCTCCACCCCCTACCCTTCCGACACCCGGTTCAATGGATATTTGAAAACTGGAATCCAGAAGATTTTGCAAAGATCGCGCAAGAGATTCGGCGTCAGACTTCAATTTTTCAGGAGACCTGGAAATCATTTCAAGTGTAGGGATTGTGTTAAAAGGACCTTCCCGACGAGTGTACTGCTCCAACGTTGCCTCCAGGCCCGCTAGCGTCATTTTATCCATTCGAAGCGCTCTAGCCAGAGGATTAGACCTCATGGCTTCAATGAAATTCCTCTTACCCACTACTAGCCCCGCTTGAGGACCACCAAGAAGTTTGTCACCACTAAAACTGATTATATCAACCCCACTAGAAACGACCGATTGAACCGTTATCTCGTCTGTCAGACCGTAAGGACGCAGGTCAACCAAACATCCACTCCCCAAGTCCATCATAGTGGGGATATTGTGATCTCGCCCAATTTCCACTAACTCGTCAAGCTCAACCTCTTTGGTAAAACCCACGATTCTGTAATTGCTCGTATGGCACTTGAGTATTAGGGCGGTATTTTCATTTATGGCGTTGCGATAATCGCGAGCATGCGTCCTGTTGGTAGCGCCGACTTCCCTAAGGATTGCCCCGGAACGAGACATGACCTCAGGAATTCTGAATGACCCACCTATCTCGATGAGCTCCCCACGAGATACTATGACTTCTTTCCCTGTAGCCATTGTCGATAGAGCTAACAATACAGCCGCAGCATTATTGTTTACGGCTAAAGCGGCCTCAGCGCCTGTAAGCTCTTCGATTAAAACCCTCAAATGAGAATTGCGCTCGCCCCTCTTACCCAAAGCGATGTCATACTCTAAATTTGAATATGACATCGCTACTTCGGCTATTCTGTCCACAACACTTTGTGGCAATGGTGATCTGCCCAGATTGGTATGGACAATTACACCCGTTGCATTAATGACTGTACGTAATTTAGGACCATAAAGCTTTTCCGCCTGCCTTCTGACCCGTATCTCTAGCCTGTCTTCCGAACAATCCTGTTCAGATAGTTCCCCTGAAATGACGCCAGCCCTAAGAGACTCTAAAGTCTTGCGAACAATTCTCTTGATTGTTTCTTCGGAATAGAACTGCCGCAAATAGGTCACTGACTTGCCTGACAAAACTTTTTCAACGGACGGTATCTTGCGTAAGACGGACGAGCCCTTTACTTCAGTCACAAATTAACCTTTCTTGGAATTTGAGTTAATCTTGAAGGAACGCACGGCTTCATCAAAATTCTTCATGTAGGTTTTAAACTCTTTTGCCGGACTAGAAAAATCCACATTAACGATCTGATTTCCCGTAACAACTATCATTCGCCACGAACGTAGGCGATTTGTATCAGTTGGAGCTTTTTCTTTGATCAAGGCCGCCTTGGCGCCTTTGATCTTAAGATTTTTGACTTCTTCCACCGTTTTATCTTTTTGAGCCGCTTTCTTTAAGGCTTCAAAAACCACTGGACCAGATTTTGAAAAAATATCCCCCACCACTACATAAATTTCAGCCGATCCCTTGACCCATTTGAATATTCCTGATTCATCAACAGCAACTGACTTGAAGCCATCTGGGATTTTCATGTCAAAAATCATTTCCGAAGAGCCATTAGATGATTTAGTATCTTCAGGCGCTCCTGATCCTTCCGACTCACAGTCAAAAGAGATTGACAGAACTGGAAAGATAAGAATCAAAATTATCAACCATTTGCCTAGTTGTCTTTTCAGGTTGACCTCCTAGATAATTTGTTCTTACTTATTAATATGGAAAAAGACGAAAACATAAAACAATATATTTGTTAAGAATATCAAATTTGAGGTTAAAACGCATCAAACGTTCCACTAAAAAAGGCGTTATCCACTCACTTGGATGCAAGGTAAATCAGATCGAGACTGAATCTGTCGCTCAGCTCATGAGAGAGCTGGGATTCGAATTGGACCAATCTACCGATCAGCCGGATCTGATTTTTATAAACACGTGTTGCGTCACTGGGCGCGCTGAAGCAAAGTCCCGCCGGTTCGTAGGTCGTATAGCCAAGACTTTTCCTCAATCGAGGATAATGGTTTCCGGATGCCTGGCGGAACTAAAGCCAGACGACTTGAGATCATTGGGGCCAAACATAGAATGTCTGGGAACATTCCAAAAAAACAACCTGGGAGAAAATTGCGCCTTCTTCCTGAATACCTCAACCACAAGCTCTTCCTGGAAATCTTGTGATTGCCTGAATTTTGGCTCACTTCCCACTCCCGTAAGTCAGGCAAGGTCACGAGCTTTTCTCAAGATTCAGGATGGATGCTCTCAAAGGTGCTCGTATTGCATAGTGCCCTCTACTCGAGGTCCTTCGCGAAGTATGGATTTGGAAAAGGCCGTGAGAGACCTGGCTAGTCTCGAAAGGGCCGACTACCCTGAAATAGTTCTCACAGGCATACACCTGGGAGCATACGGGAGAGATCTTGAACCTGCAACGACACTTGACGCGTTTGTTGTTAAGGCTTTGTCTCAGTTGAAGTCCTCGCGTCTCAGGCTATCCTCTATTGAGCCTCAGGAGATATCGGATTCGCTAATAGAAATGGTTTCAAGGGATGGCAGACTTTGCAAACATTTTCACATTCCGTTCCAGAGCTTAGATGACAAGATTCTACAGCTCATGGGACGACCATATGGTTTTGAGAAACTCAATGAACTGGTAAGAAAAATACTCAAAATGATCCCTACAGTCTGCATTGGGGCTGACATCATGGTGGGCTTTCCTGGAGAAGATGAGGATTCCTTCAAATTCACGTATGATGCTTTGGGTGATTTAGGTTTGGCCTATCTTCATGTATTTCCTTTTTCCCCGAGACCAGGCGCTCCAGCGTCAAAAATGAATGGCATTCCCAACAGCAAAATTGTTTCGCATAGGGTCTCAGAGCTCAGAAAATTGTCCGCCAGATTAAGAGGTGATTTCTATAAGAAATTCATTGGTTGTGAACTGGAAGCATGCCTTGAGGCGGGAAGCGCTACAAACTCCGGGCAAGTTTTGGCGCGAACCAACAATTACATTCTTGCTGAATTAGATGAATCTCGCGATATTCCCCCCAAAAGACTGTTTAAAATAGTGATAGAATCTTCCATCAATGGAACTGCTAAAGCCAGGCTCAGTAGGTCTTTAGGTCAATTGCCATGACCATCCCTGGAACTATTACCTTGCCGTAGTGATAAGACCTCTCTATCAAAAAATTTAATGAACGGTCTGCTGAATGTATTCCTTGGCCTTGGCGAGATTTTCTCGCGCTGAATTAAGATTCTCAGCATTAGAATCATTGAAGAAATTGATGAACGCCTCTGTAGCCATGTAGGTATGGTTGATGGATTGCCTAATCAGGTTGTGATACTTTGTGTAACTAGTAGGTGGAATAATTGCGAAAACTTTTGAATCGAGAATTCTCAGTTCGCGTTTCATGGTTTCCATTTTCAAATTAATATCTTTTGGCAACGATGTGGCTTGCGTTTCTGAGGGATCAAAATCTGCGATGCTGAGCGATGGGGTGCGCGCCATCAACAGCGAGAGTTCTTCGAGAATAGGCGCGGTCTCTTTGAGATAACTCTTGAGCTGGGAGGTCATCACAGTTTCTTCATCGAGTGGCGATGGTATCCGTTCCTTTGCCGGAGCTGGAGTTGGCTTGGGTTCGATTACCTGAAGCTGGTCGGGCCTGGAAGGAGCCTCTTCTTTGGTAAGGGGAACTTCTATTGAGGGCTTTTGCTCTTTCGGTGGAATCAGAACCGGCTCTTGGCCTTCCACCGGGGGACTCATGGGAGCGTGGCTCTCGGCGTCATCTAACCTGGGCGCCTCACGATCTTTGACTAGATTACTTGAGTCCTCTTTAGGCTCAGAAGTTTTTGGCTGTTCCTCTACATCAACCATGAGCGGAGAGGAACGTCTGGAATCCACTGAGAGGATCTCCAACTCAACATTATTTCTGTCGATAGCCTCAACTTCAACAGGTAGGCTCTTTACCGTATCGCGAGCGACTTCAACTTCCAACATGTGTGGAAGATGAATCATTCTCTTGGAAATAATCTCCTTGGTAGGTTCCGGTAAAGAATCTGTAATACTTACAGGCGCTATTGGTTCTCTGAATGGTGATCCGTGATGAGGTTCGGATCGCTGTTTTTCAAGCGACCTCTGCCTGTCCATAGTTTCTTGCGGAGGTTGTTCCTTGGCCTTGGGAAGTGTCTGATCCTCCGGAGGCACTCTCTGGGGACCAGCGGAAGGCGCCGGAGGCACAAATCTCAACCTGGAGCGATCTGCGCCATCATCGCCTGGTTCCATCGGAACCTGAGATGGCCTAACATCCTCTTTTGGACTGGTCTCCTCCACAAGTGCGTCTTCGTTTGTTTTTCGGTGTCTTGAATCAAAAGGCAACCTCATAGGAATAGGGCCAGGACGAGACATCTGCTCGCTTGGATCATATGGATGTAGTGGCCCCCCCCTGTCTGGCCCCTCGGATGGAACGCCTGCCGGCCGACGCCTCTCATCAGAAGCAGCTTTCTTGGGACCCTGGTCACCAATAATCTTGTTCATCCTGATTTCGGGGATTGGAACTTTGAAACCGGTTCCCCCTATGGTCGTAGGGGATTCCGAGGATGCTTGCTCGCCGGACTGAGCAATGGCAGATTTATTGTTACCGTCATAGATGAGGAAAAAAACAACTAGAAAGATTATTAGGATGGACGTTTGATCCGAGCAGACTAATCTACTATTAGTTCTATGACTCGATTCGTCTTTGGATATTTTCATGCGAACTCAACTCAAAGGCTGAAGTTTTTTACATTATAATTTTAAACCTTTGTAACCTTTTCGTCAAGTTTATCTAGAAACTGTCTCAACTTTACCGCTGACAATGGACGCAACCCGGAGGATTGTACTCGGTCAAGTATTCCATTGATGAACGCCCCAGAGTTTTCAGCTCCGTATTTTTTGCCAATCTCGATAGCTTCGTTGAGTATTACTGGACCGGGAGAATCGGGAAATGTCGTCATCTCAGCTATAGCCATGCGTAGAATGTTTCTATCGACACGATTGATTCTATACAGTTTCCAGTTTGTAGAGAATTTGGCAATGATGGAATCTATAACCTTTTTGTCCCGTGCAACTGCAGAAACTAGTTCCCGCGCGAAATCCTTGACTACACGGTCCATCTTGATTGTCTCTTCTGGCTCAAGATCAAAATGCTTTTCGAGAAAATCAAGCACTTCCAGGGGATCTTGGTTTCTTGAGTCCGCGGCAAATAAGACCTGTAGGACAAATTCACGCGTTTTTCGTCTTGAGGGCACCTGATTCCTTCTAACTCCTCGGCGTTACTGAAATTTCAGGGGCGCCTTTATATAAGCCTGAGAACATTAGCCATTTCAATGGCCGACATCGCAGCTTCGGCTCCCTTGTTACCAGCTTTAGACCCCGCACGCTCTATAGCCTGTTCGATTGTGTCAGTGGTGAGAACCCCAAAACTCACAGGAACAGTCGATGATATGGCCGTTTGGGCAACACCCTTAGCGACTTCAGAAGCGATATAGTCAAAATGTGGAGTGGATCCACGAATGACCGCTCCAAGAGCTATTACCACATCGAATTTGCTGGACTTAACAGCCGCCACCACCGCCTGAGGTATTTCAAATGCTCCAGGAACTCTTATTACAGTTATATCTTCCTCTTTAGCGCCATGGCGGACAAAAGCGTCTATGGCCCCTTCTATTAGTCGACCAACCACGAAATCATTATAGCGGCTAGCGACAATTCCGACCTTAAGACCTGATGCGTCAAAAGCGCCTTCTATCTTTTTGATCATGATTGCTCCAAAACCCCTCGGTGTATAAGGAAACGGGCGCCTACCATTGATGGCGCCCGTAAAAACTTTAGTGTTTGCACTCTAATTCGTAGAGATGGCCCATTTTGTCTTTCTTGGTCTGCAAGTACTTGAGATTAGTGGCGCATGGCTCCACAACTATCGGAACTTGCTCCACAATTTCCAATCCATAGCCCTGTAACCCAACAATCTTTGTAGGATTGTTAGTCATCAGACGCATTTTTCTTACACCTAAATCATGAAGCATTTGAGCGCCTATTCCGTAGTCACGAAGGTCAGGTTTGAAACCAAGCCTGATATTGGCTTCAACCGTGTCGCAACCCTGATCTTGAAGGGCATATGCCTTAATCTTGTTCAAAAGGCCTATGCCTCTACCTTCCTGTTGCATGTAAAGGATAACCCCTTTTCCTGCCTCTTCTACCATCTGCATGGCTTTTTCAAGCTGGTTCCCGCAATCACATCTCCTGGAACCGAAAACATCTCCCGTCAGACATTCTGAATGAACCCTGACAAGAACCGGTTCATTCGGATCGATTTCACCTTTGACAAGCGCAACATGATTGTGGTTATCAACATCATTCTCGTAAACAATCAGTCGGAAATCACCACCAAAGTCAGTAGGTAGGACTGTCTCCGCGCCTCGCCTAACCAGCTTCTCATTGTGCATTCGATATTCAATAATGTCTTTAACGGTACAAATTTTTAGATTGTGTTTCTCAGCCATACACATTAGTTGAGGAAGCCTGGCCATGGTACCGTCATCATTGAGAACCTCACAAATGACTCCAGCTGGCTTCAGCCCAGCTAAACGAGCCAAGTCCATGCTACCCTCAGTCTGACCTGCCCTTACAAGAACACCGCCTTTTTTGGCTCGCAACGGAAATACATGACCAGGAGAAACTAGGTCGTGTGGAGTTGCATTGTCATCAATTGCAGTGAGGATTGTCACAGCGCGATCATAAGCTGATATACCAGTTGTCACTCCTCTAGCAGCCTCTATAGAGACTGTAAAAGCAGTGCCATAAGGAGATTTGTTGTCAGCAACCATCATTGGCAAATCCAGGGATTCAATCTTTTCCCTGGTCATGGAAAGGCATAGCAGACCACGGCCGTATTTCGTCATAAAATTAATGGCCTCCGGTGTTACCTTCTCCGCTGCCATTGTCAAATCACCTTCGTTCTCTCTGTCTTCGTCATCAACGAGAATCACCATACGGCCTTGTTTTATCTCTTCGATGGCTTCTTCAACCCCTACAAGCACGCCCATTTCAGGCATCCTCCTTAAATAAATCCATGATCTCTCAATGTTTTCTCTGTGACCCCGCCACTACGGGGCGAACCTGACACGAACTTTTCAATATACTTCCCAACTATATCATATTCAACATTAACTTTATCATTGATCTTTTTTTGCGTCAATCCAGTCAAATTTGCCGTATGAGGTATTATCATCACCCAGAAACGGTTTCCCTCAACACGGTTCACCGTTAGGCTTACCCCATTGATTGCCACGCTGCCTTTTTCGACAACATACCTGCATGAATCAACCTGAAAACCGAGGAGGTATCCCTGGCCCACTGCTTTATTCTCGACCATGACTCCGACACAATCAACATGTCCCGCCACTAGATGGCCGCCTAGTCGAGAATTCAGTGTCAGAGCTTTCTCCAGATTAACCTCAGCTCCAGGCCTAAGACTTCCAAGCGTAGTAACTCTCATAGATTCCGGTGACACATCAGCCGAGAAAATGTTTGCAGATTTTTCCAAATAGGTTACGGTCAAACAAACACCATCAACTGCAATGGAATCTCCCAACTTAACGTCCGATAAATCCATATTGGATTTGATAGTGATGCGTTCAAACCTGTTAGCATGATCAATTGAGGCTATTGAACCTCTTGCTTCAATTATTCCTGTAAACATTAGGTTTCCTGTCTGAGCGAATCTTTCTTGCAACTATGGTCATACTTTGAAAGGTCCCACAAATGTCTTGAACGAACCCTTCCCATAGCAGACAACATACTGGACTTTACGTTCGGCGCCTCCATCTCAATTTTGGAGATTAAATTCTTGACCCAGTCGCGTCTCCTGTTGGCCATTCCCATATATGGACAGGAACAACCAACAATTGGCAATGAGTTCTCTAAAGCAAATTTTGATGTCAAATCCTCGCTAACGTAAACCAATGGTCTGATGACTATGTTCCTACCATCATCTGACAAGAGCTTGGGAGACATCCCTTTAATTAAGCCATTAAAAAAGAGATTGAGCAACAGGGTTTCTATAAAATCATCCGCATGGTGTCCAATGGCTATCTTATTCCATCTGTTCTGATAAGCATAAGAATAAAGAACCCCTCTGCGTAACCTGGAACAGAAAGAACAAGGATTGGTTCCATCAGTCAGGTTGTTGTTTACGATCTGCGTCAGATTACCATGAATTACTTCATGAGATATTCCTTCTTGTTGAAGCCTTTCAACAAGCGGTTCGGTGTTGAATATGCCGGATCCCGGATGAATAGTCACTGCGCCAAGTGTATAATTAATGGGAGCCTTTCGTTGCAATTCCTTTAATGCTAACAGTAAGGACCATGAGTCTTTCCCTCCGGAAAGAGCCACAAGAATACGGTCATCCTGGTTGATTAAATCAAAATCCCCGATAGCTTTTCCGACCAGTCTGGTCAACTTTTGCCGCAACGTCTTCTCCATCTACTCTGAAGATTTTGTCAATCCTCCCTCAGGGTAGTCATTGAGGATAAGTTAGGTTATAATGATAGATTGTTTGGGTTTTGTCCAACGAGTTAACAGCTTGTTTTGTCAAAATGTTGATTAATAATCAGGAACTTTATTCATTTATTTCTCAAGCGGAGTTCGGAATTGTTCTTTCTGAGTAATGTAGCCAAGTATTTTAATGGAAAACCTTTGTTTGAGCAGGTGAGTCTAAGCGTCCACAGAGGAGACAGGGTTGGCATAGTAGGTCCTAACGGAGCTGGCAAGTCCACTATACTAGGAATGTTGGAAGGAATCATATCCCCAGACGCGGGAGAAGTATCAATAGAGAAGAAGATTAGAGTCGGTATCTTACATCAGGAACTCATCCAGGGAAACGACGGCCCAATAATTGATGAAATAATGAATGTTTCCGATGAATTGAGAGACATACGTAAAAGACTTAAACAACTCGAAGACGAAATGTCAAGACTCTCGGAAAATAGTTCCAAAGCAGATATGCTCCTAGAAGAACATGGCGCATTGTTACACGAATTTGAACGTTACAATGGATACACATTGGAAGCTAGGGCCCTAAAAACCTTGCAGGGATTAGGTTTCAAACCGGAAGATTCCAGGAAACGGTGGAGTCAATTTTCTGGAGGATGGCGAATGAGAGTGGCTCTAGCCAAGATATTGCTGGCTGAGCCTGACGCGCTATTGCTCGATGAGCCCACGAACCACCTTGATTTAGAAAGCCTGATCTGGGTTGAAGAATATCTGTCCAGTTTCAAGGGCGCCTTGGTTTTGGTCAGTCACGACAGAGCATTCCTTAACAAGCTGGTTACAAGAATAATCGAAGTCTCAAATGGTAAGGTCACTACATATACCGGTAATTATGATGATTACGAGTCTAATAAACAGACTCAAGAAGAAATATTAATTTCAGCCTACAAGAACCAGCAGGAAAAAATCAAACGAATCGAGAAATTCGTCAACCAAAATCGTGTCAAGGCCAGGACGGCAAGTAGGGTTCAAAGCAGGTTGAAAATGCTCGATAAGATGGAAAAGGTAGAATTGCCGGTCCGTCAAAGAAAAGTGAAATTTTCATTTCCCGCGTCGCCGCCTTCGGGCAAGCGTACATTGCAAATAACTAACTTGATCAAGAAATATGGATCCAACGTCGTTTACGACGGTTTCGATTTTTCTGTGGACAGAGGAGAACGTATAGGCCTGATTGGTCCAAACGGAGCGGGCAAATCAACGTTAATGAAAATAATTGCAGGCACGATCCCATTCGATTCTGGTGATCTAAAATATGGGCATAACGTGAAGCCAGGTTACTTTGCGCAACATCAATCTGAAATGTTAAATTCGGAGCTAACGGTCCTTGAAGAAGCATATTCAGCTTCATCGTCCGTGACAGAACAGGAAGTTAGAAATCTGCTCGGAGCATTTCTCTTTTCAGGCGACGATGTGTTCAAAAAGGTAAAAGTTTTATCCGGAGGTGAAAAAAGCCGTCTAGCGCTCACAAGAATCCTCCTGTCACCACCGAACCTTCTTCTCATGGATGAACCAACAAACCATCTGGATATACCCTCATGTGAAATTCTGGAAGAGGGCCTGAAAAAATATGACGGCACACTTATTCTGATCACGCATGACCGACGACTCATGAATGCAATTTGCACAGGAATTCTGGAAGTGGAAAAAGGACGACAGGAGTTCTTCCTGGGTAATTACGAAGATTATCTATACAAGAAGAAGCTGATCGAACAGGAAATAGATGACGATAATTCTGAGCCACTTCCAACAGCTGCTGTCGTTCATGACAAAGAGCCTTCGAAGTCTGAAGACAAAGAATCCCGGAAAGATAGGAAACGCCGGGAAGCCCAGACGAGAATAGTTTTATTCAAGAAGCAAGAGCCAATTCGTCGAGAAATAGCGGAAATTGAAAAGAAACTTGAAGCTAAAGAACTAAGGGCAAGGGAGATTCAAACTTTTTTATCGGACCCAAGTAATTACGAAAACAAGGAACTTATCAA
The DNA here is from genome assembly GCA_937930835.1 of uncultured Desulfomonile sp. Classification (GTDB taxonomy): domain Bacteria; phylum Desulfobacterota; class Desulfomonilia; order Desulfomonilales; family Desulfomonilaceae; genus CAITZA01. The sequence continues at coordinate 40,668 of CALGLN010000012.1, read as the reverse complement.
GAATATACTTGAGGAAGAGCCTTCAGTGAGCAGGGACCTGAAGAACTTGGAAGAACGTTGGGAAGCGTTGCATGTTCAGCTTGAAGAAATAGAAAAGGCAATTACCAACTAGTCTGATGATTCATTCAAACATTTTGGAGTAGATGGCACAACTTTCCAGGAGGTCACATTTTTGTTCAACGATAGGCTGAGTTCGCACGTTTTAATCGTGTAAACGTTTATGGTCACATAGTTTTTTCCAGTCAATCATTTTAATAATAATTGCCCCCGCGGCATCTGAATCACCGACATTCTTCCATCTAAACTTCTTGGTTCCAACAATCCTCGCATATTTTCAACCTGAGCCCTGGTTGAAGACTTTGGAGAAATTCACATGACAGGAGATATAAACGGAAAGCTCGGCGCAACACCTTTAGGGGAAAATAGGTGCAATTTCGTGGTGTGGGCTCCTTTCTGCTATTCGGTCGACGTTCATCTAATCAGCCCTATAGAAAGGTATGTCAGACTGAAAAATGTTGGTTCAGGGTATTTTTCAGGGATTGTGGAAAATGTTCCCATCGGAAGCCGTTACCTTTATCGATTAAACGGGAGCAGTGAATTTCCGGACCCAGCATCACGACTGCAACCTGATGATGTCCACAATGCCTCAGAAGTCATTGATCATTCTTTTGAATGGTCAGATCATTCGTGGAGAGGTATTCCGCTAAGTGATTTCATAATCTATGAACTTCACGTGGGCGCATTTTCTTCATCCGGCTCCTTTGATGGAGTAATTGAGCAGCTAGACTACCTCGCCGACCTAGGTATAACCGCTATCGAGTTGATGCCTGTAGCCCAGTTTTCGGGTCCGCGAAACTGGGGCTACGATGGCGTCTATCCCTACGCGGTTCAAAATTCTTACGGTGGACATGTTGGATTCAAAAGACTGGTGGACGCTTGTCATAACGAGGGAATAGCCGTCATCCTTGACGTGGTTTACAATCACCTCGGGCCTGAAGGAAACTACTCGGGAAATTTTGGACCTTACTACTCTGACCGATATAAGACTTTTTGGGGGCCTGCTCTTAATTTCGATGGTCCTCTCAGCGATGAAGTTCGGAGGTTTTTCATTGAGAACGCCTTATCCTGGATCGAGAATTTTCACGTTGACGCCTTACGTTTGGATGCCGTTCATTGCATCTATGATTTTTCTGCAACCCACATACTTAGGGAATTAACAGATGAAGTCCATAAAGCATCAGATAGACTTGGGCGCAGAGTGTGGGTTATAGCGGAAAGCGATTTGAATGATTCAAGAGTCTTAACTGCTCCTGAACTAGGCGGGTACGGATTGGATGCTCAATGGAACGATGACTTTCATCATTCTCTTCATACACTAATCACGGATGAAAGGACCGGCTACTATCAGGATTTCGGAAAAGTGAAACACTTGGTCAGGGCTCTTGAGCAGGGGTTTGTCTTTTCTGGTGAATATTCTTTTTATCGCCGCAGAAGTCATGGAAATTCGTCAAGAGCTATCCCACTGAAAAAATTCGTAGTTTTCTCTCAAAATCATGACCAGATCGGAAACAGACCTAGTGGAGATAGATTATCCGCCAACGTGTCCTTCGAAACATTGAAATTGGCAGCTAGCCTGGTTTTACTATCTCCATCCATACCATTGCTTTTCATGGGTGAGGAATACGGTGAGAAATCTCCATTTCCATTTTTTGTTAGCTATTCTGACAAGGATCTTGTTCGCGCAGTAAGGAGGGGGCGGCGTGCTGATTTAAAAGAGTTGTGGGGACGGGTCGACCCGCTGGATCCACAAGATCAGTCGACATTTCTAGCTGCTAGACTGAACATTGAATTCAGTAAACAGCGCCCACACGCAACACTCCTACAATTTTATAAGTGGTTAATTGCCTTCAGAAAGACACACAAGGCATTATTTCTCGATAGCATCAACACTTCAGTGGTTCATAGTGAAAAACATCTCTTTTTGGCGCTATTTTATAATGGTAACTTTCATGAAATCAGCATCCTGTTCAACTTCAAATCTGATCATCAAGAACTTTGTGTGCCGTTAAAGCCTGGCGCTTGGTCAAAGGTAATGGATTCTTCAGATGAACTCTGGGGTGGACCGGTAAAAACATCCTCAGACAAGATCAAATCTGATGGAGAAGCAATGATTGGATTGATGCCCCGGAGTGTTCTCATACTAAAGTTGGATTGCAAATAGGGATTCTCTTTCAACTCTTCAACTTCATCTTTATGGGGGAAAGATAAAATGCAACTGTTTGGCTCAACGTATCGTCTTCAGTTTTGTCCAGAATTCACTTTTGATATGGCCAGGAATGCTCTTCCATATTTGAGGGATTTGGGCGTGACAGATTTATATGCCTCTCCTATCTTCAAACCGGTTGATGGAAGCTCTCACGGTTACGACATAGTCGACACTAACTGTGTAAATCCCGAACTGGGAGGTCATGAAAAATTCTTGTCCCTGGTCTCTTACGCCAAAGAGCTCCGGCTTGAGTGGCTTCAGGATATAGTTCCCAATCATATGGCCTTTGATTACAATAACAGCTGGTTATCGGATGTGTTGGAAAAAGGCCAAAAATCACAGTATGCGTCATATTTTGATATCGACTGGGACCACGCCTATGAGAATATTAAAGGACGAGTTTTAGCCCCCTTTTTGGGAGAATTTTATGGAACATGCCTGGAAAAAGGCGAGCTAAGACTAAATTTCAGTTCCGATGGATTCGTCCTAAATTATTTTGATTTAAAATTTCCAATAGCTATAGAATCTTACCGTGTCATCCTATCCTATCGCTTAAAACGATTAAAAGAAGCTCTGGGTGAAGATCATCCTGACTTTATAAAGTTTTTAGGACTATTATACGTGGCTCGCTCTCTCGCCACTGGGGAAGAATCAGGAGAAATTTACGACCAGGCCAGATTTGTCAAACGTATGCTGTGGGAAATGTATACCAGCAATGGAGTTTTCAAATCATTGCTGGATGAAAATATCAAGATTTTCAATGGGGACCCCGGTATTCCAGAGAGCTTCAACACGCTTGATGAATTGCTATCACAACAGGTTTTTCGACTCTCATATTGGAAAATTGCCACTAAGGAAATTAACTATCGTAGATTTTTCAACATTAATGCTCTTATCTCGTTAAGAGTTGAGAATTCTGAGGTTTTCGACCGCAGTCACGCCATGATACTGGATCTTGTCCGCAATGGAAATATAACAGGGCTGAGAATTGACCACCTCGACGGGCTATATGATCCTAAAGCCTATTTGGAAAGACTAGACGAGCTCATTCCAACTTGCGATTTTATTGTCGAGAAGATACTGGCCCGCAATGAGGAATTACCTCAAGATCTTAAGACCAAAGGTTCAACAGGGTATGATTTTGCCCGATTCCTGAACGGGATTTTTGTAGCGCGACAGAATGAGAAAAGTATAAATCGCATATATCACGGATTTATAGGAACCAGGATCGGTTTCCAAACATTACTGGAAGAGAGGAAAAGATTAATTATTTTTGAACACATGGCTGGAGACGTAAACAATCTGGTGCAGGAGCTTAAATCCATCTCCAGTAGAGATAGGCACGGCAGCGATATTACCCATTACGGACTGAGAAGGGCGCTAATGGAAGTGATGGTGTCCTTTCCAGTCTATCGAACCTACATCAGTGAACAGACTTATTCGGAGGCTGATAGAAAAACCGTTGAATTTGCGCTAGATAGGGCAATCAAGAACAATCCGGCGCTGTTTCCCGAGCTTGAGTTCATCAAGAATTTCCTGCTATTGGATTATCCCAACTACTCGGATGAGATTCAAAAAACGGACTGGCTAAGGTTTGTGATGAGATTCCAACAATTCACCGGTCCATTAATGGCAAAATCAATGGAGGATACTTGTTTTTACATTCACAATCGACTTATTTCTCTCAATGAGGTAGGAGGAGACCCTGGTTGTTTCGGTGAACATGTAGACGATTTTCATAAATTCATCAAAAGACGGGCAGCCGTCTGGAAGTATTCTCTAAACGCCACAAGCACCCACGACACCAAACGAGGAGAAGACACCAGGGCAAGGATAAACGTCCTTTCAGAAATTCCTGATGAATGGGAGAATTGCCTAAAAACATGGAATCGTTTGAATCGACCCAAAAAAATGAAAATAGACGGACTAATGGTCCCAGACCGCAATGACGAGTATTTTCTCTATCAGACCTTGCTTGGGGTGTGGCCATTTAGCGAAAATCAACATGACACTGTTGTTCAAAGAATCAAGGAATATGTTGTAAAGGCTGTTCGAGAAGCCAAGATACACACAGCATGGATAAGACCTGATCTTGAATACGAGAAAGCATATCTGTCATTTGTCGAATCCATACTGGTAAATTCCGAAAGCAACAGCTTTTTGAAAGACTTCAAGAAATTTTCAAACAAAATATCGTATCTGGGAATTTTTAACTCCCTTGCCCAAACTCTCATAAAAATTACTGCGCCAGGGATTCCCGATTTTTACCAAGGCTCTGAACTTTGGGACCTAAGTCTGGTAGATCCAGATAACAGAAGACTGGTGAATTTCCATGACCGTTCAAAATTACTGAAAGAAATAAGGCATGGTTTCAAACAAGATCTCCCAAAACTTATCTCACGATTACTTTCAACGCCCTCCACAGGAGCTGTGAAAATGTTCGTAATATGGCGAGGACTACAGCTCAGATCGTTAAACATGGAACTTTTTGGCTCTGGTTCATACTTACCCTTAGAGGTGCGTGGCTCGAAAGCAAAAAACGTCATCTCATTTGCGCGTCAAGACGGGAAGAAGACCAGTATCACCATTGTACCTAGACTTTGCTCACAATTAGTTGAACCGGAATCCCTCAAATTCATTGACAATATATGGGGATCTACTGAAGTAATAGTTCCTAAATCTTGTAGGAATATGATGTTATCAAATGCTTTCACTGGCGAAACACTTGTGTGCCAAAAAAGCTTTCCGGTTTCTGAGTCTTTGTCATCATTTCCTATAGGTCTATTTATAAATGATTAGTGAGCTATTAACACATAGTAGTAAAAATAACGGCAGACTTTAGCGCGCCGACATGTGAGGAGTTATGTCACAAGGAAATAACACGGTTGAGCCCTTTTCAGTTAGAGATTGCGCTCTAGTTGCAATAGCAACCGGAAAAAGAGCGGAAAACTTGCGGGAATTGCGTGATCATCTCATGAATATACATCAGGGAAGTATTTACTATCACTTTTGGGGGTCTCTGTTACGTCCAAAATTTGATGATCCACAATTCAACAACGATTTTGCAGTATGGAGCCACTATTCTTTGCATGATGAAGTTCTAGCTGAGCGTTTAGCAATCATAGACCCAAAGGATTACGACGACCTGGAAGCCTTACGTCGGGAATTGATTGATGTCATAGAGCAGCGTTTGGATGAGATACACAGTCCGGAATGGGTTGGCCCTGGCAAACAGTTTCATTTCATACGATCTCAGATAGTTGTTTTTGATACAGGGTGGCGGATTGACAATCCCGAGCATCTTCCTAACTTGGTGATGCGGATGTCTGCAGGAAGCATTTTCTACCACGTTATCGATGCTAGACGTCGTTTTCCGAAAGGTCTCGATGATTTCAGCGCCTGGTTGGGAGGATTTGGAGATGAATACGCTCCAGCTTGCAAAGCTTTGGCGTCAGTCGATCCATATTATGTAACCCTCATTGAATTAAGAAGAAAAATAGGAAGCGTATTGAGATCATGCTTTCGACAGGAGTTCTGATGTCATCAATCGATAGTTACGCTTCAATAGCGGGAGAAGAGGTCATTCAGCATCTTAGGCAACTTGCGGAGCCATTAAAGGGATTAAAAGTTGTTCACGTCAATTCGACTCGCGTTGGCGGTGGAGTTGCAGAAATTCTCGATAGGCTCGTTCCACTAAAAAGGGAACTCGGAATAGATGCGCATTGGGAAATTGTGGTAGGACAAGACAGCTTCTACGAATGCACCAAGAATTTCCATAACAGTCTGCAAGGAAAACTTGCTCCCGTATCCGATTCTCTTTTACGAATTTTTGAAAAAACCAATGAACAGAATGCTGAAAAACTGCGCCCCATCCTGGAAGATGCAGACTTGGTTTTCATTCATGATCCCCAACCATTGCCCCTTTTGAGGTGGTGTCCTAATCGAAAGGGCAAGTGGGTCTGGCGATGTCACATAGATCTAAGTAGACCTTATCGTCCAGTATGGAAGTATTTGAGAAAGTTCGTAGTTGATTATGACGCGAGTATTTTCTCCCTCGCGGACTTTGCCCAACCATTACCACACAATCAATACCTCATTCCGCCAAGCATTGATCCTTTGAGTGACAAGAATATCGATCTGTCTCGGAGTTTTATTCAGGACGTTCTGGACAAATACGGAATAGATGACAGCCGCCCAATTATGCTTCAAGTATCACGATTTGACCGTTTCAAGGACCCTGTTGGAGTAATCAGGGCTTACCGTTTAGCCAAAGGCTTCTGTCCTGAGCTCCAGCTAGTGCTTGCCGGTGGGACTGCTACTGATGACCCTGAAGGCGCCATGGTGCTTGGCGAAGTAAAAGCCGAAAAAGACAATGACGAGGATATAAATGTTCTTCTACTTCCGCCGGAGGCTCATAAGGAAATCAACGCATTGCAAAGGGCAGCCGACATAATTCTTCAGAAATCAATAAAGGAAGGGTTCGGGCTTACAGTTACCGAGGGAATGTGGAAACAAAAACCGGTCATTGGTGGCGACACCGGCGGAATTCGGCTGCAAGTAATTGATCACCACACTGGATTTCGTGTCAATACCCCGGAAGGCGCAGCCCTGCGGATAAGGCATCTCCTAGGGAGACCCGAACTAGCACACGAGATGGGAATCAAAGCCAAAGAATTCGTACGTCAAAATTTTTTAATCACAAGACATCTCAGAGAATATCTAAGTTTGATGCTGGCTCTTCTCATGGGTGATGACGAGCGAGTAGAACTGGAGATGTGAGGATCATAGCTTTGTGTAAGCTAACGAACCTCGGCTAACAAGCCAAAGTCTGTTAGGAAATGCAAATCATAGGCGTGCTCCACTTCATGGTTGAGGAAGCACGGCCAACAATTGTTTAGATGGATCTTTGGTATTTGTGTGTCGCTTGATTTGCCCTGTTATTTTGAATCCACGATCCTATACCTGCGGTGTCCAGTCTCATAAGATTTTTCGCTGATGGATGCGCTCCTAGAGAGTTCATTTTTGGCTTTTGAATCCACTTGTGAAAGTGAAGGCTGCAAGACGTAACTGCAAATCCTGATCGAAACAGAGTTCGAATTGCAGCATAGTTGCTGGCCAACGTCCGAACGGCAGCGTATTCAGTACCGGAATTCCTTAACCAGTTTAAGGCATGGGCGTTTAATGCTACTCCGAGCCCGCTCCTTCTAGTTCTTGGTCTAACTCCTATAAAGTCCAGGCTACCCGCCTTGACACCGACATGTTTGCTAAAAGGTTCGTTTGTCTTAGCGGTAATAAACCCTTCTACGCCGTTTACAGAGCGCGCTACCAAAACCTCGAACTGTCTTGATTCAAAGCACTTGGTTACCAACTTCCTGTAAAGCGACTCGGCCACCGTTCTATTGATCATTGGATCATATACAAACCTGTTATGAACATGAGAGTGGCCTGCTATATCAAGAACCTCCTGCCTGTCTTCCAGACTACAAGGATAAACCGCTACCCCCTCTGGCAAACCCCCTTGCCTAAACTGATCGGTCCTGATTCCGAAAAACATTTCAGTGCCTACATAACGAAAACCGCACAATTCCAAGGCATGCGCCGAATGGATGTCATCTACCGCCACCCTGCAATCCAGGAAATCGACTTGGCTTAGCTCCTCCATAACAAATCGCAGAAGGCGAGCGTGTTCTAATGGACCGTCCGATGCGGTTAGCAAATGTCGGACAGCATACATTTGCATGCCAAAATGGTCACTCATCCACGGCAGACTTTGGAGGCTGATCAGCCCCACCAGGCGATCTCCTTCGCTCATACAAATGGAAAGACAACCAGGATCACTAAGGGTCTCAGACAAGTAGTTTGCTACTCTTTCTTTACAAGCTCCCATCATCTTAAGTTGATGGTCTTTATGTGTATATTTCACAAACAGTTCTCGAGCATCAGCGGCCATGTCTTTGTCATAAGGAGCAAAAGCGAGATTTGAAAATTTCATTGATAGTCCTCCTGGGGTTCTATTCGGACACGTGCTTCCCAACGAGTAGTTCGGATTGGAATTGCCGGCTGCCATTTCTGATAAGGAACGTGATCAGGTCCTACGGAAACGATTAGAGGAATGCCGGTGGGAGTAGTTGATGTTGATTTCCATCCTCGTCCAAGAAGATAAACCTCCGAGAAAAAATGGCCAAATCGTCCTGCTGTGCGGCACGGAATACCCTTTGCTCTCATGAACGAGCATTCAAGCAATACAGTGTCCGGACAACACCCTAATCTTCTCGAGAGCGTTTCAGAAGGGTATTGATACATGTGATCCAGGTCTGAATAAACTGATCTCCCCCCAAAATAAGCTGCTCGTTTGGCATCGTCGTAGACCACTTTTCCCTTCAAAAACTTGTCAAGACGTCTATATTCCTGTCTTGCATCCACCGGAAATGATCTACTGACAGATGCCCATTTAGAAGCTTCAGGAATTTCCGGATCAATCTTGTAACCGCTTTTAAGGAATTCCTTCAATTCCTCGTTGAGCTCTTCAGATTCTGGTTTGTCTGACATCATTAAATCATGATCTATCACACGAGCTACATCGACCTCGTATGTGAACGAAAAATGAAACTTTATTTCATCTCCATATCTAACGCGCGGAATCTTTACGCTCACCCAACGATTGCCCGCCGAATCTTGATGTTTGAGAAGATCTCGAGTGGGTCGCACCACGACATCATAAGAAATAAGCCTTTTGCCAACGTCCTCGCGTGGAGCGGTGACTTCTAAATTTAATGGCCCATCATAATTCTTCGCATCTACACGAAAGCTAACCCTGTAAATGCCACTCATTAAGAATTTTGGCGCCACTCTGGCCGATATATGGCGAGGTAAGTTGCTGTTGATCCAGCGTTCCGCAGTAGTCGAGAAAACAGCTTTCTTCATTCCAACTATCAAACCCGGGTCGCGATCAGCTGGAACCAGTCCCTGGTCGGCGAGAATGGCCAAATCCCGGAGAGTTAAACCGTTGGCTGCTTCTACAACTACAAGTGTCTTTAAGGTCGGATTCTTTTGAGCAATGATATTCCAATCAGGTAAGACCTTGACGGATGCAGACCCAACGGCGCCCCAACATGTTCCTGTTTGAAAAACACTAATTATTAATACAATCGAGAATAGTAATTTCAACGGGCTAGAGTCTAGATTCCTACAGTATAAACCGTGCATGAGCCTTGCCCCCACTACAGATCCGATTCAACGAATCTGAGTCATTGGTTCTGTCTCAAGACTCCTGGCTAAACTTGAAAAATTGCAGTTAAGAGCGATTACATGGCCTGCAAAAAAGTCGTTCGATAGGAAGGACCAAAACTCAATACGCATCGGAAGGCTTAATGCCTGGAGTCTCTACAGAGCATATCTTGTTTTGTATTGACAAGAGTTCACTGCGCCAGCCATTTGCGTACGGCCTGTTTACTTATCACGTAAGGCAAAACGTGTCAACCAAAGCCACATGATAAGAAACGGACTATCTGAGAAAAAAGCCATTTTGAGACTTGGAAATTTAAGCCTGAACAATCAATATATGACATTAAAGGACACAATTTGAAGCGTTGAACATTGTTACCCTATCCCCCTTTTAGATGAACACAAAACCCCGAGACTGCATTCAGGGCATCAGATAAATATGACGAATTTTAATGTATTGGGAAGACAAGAAAATAATCGGCGTATTCTAAAACCTTGAGTTGAGTAGATGAATTGAAAAAGTGAAATTCTTCCGAGATCCTGGCGCCTGTAAAATCATGTTGGTCTGAACTGTCTGGTATGAACCGAATTAATACATTGATCCAGACACCCAAACACACGCTCATGTAGATAAGAATAGCCTTCTATAACTGGTGGCGCCTTTTTGAAAATCGCAATAATTTTTTGAAATCCGGTGACTGTTTGAAACGACTTAGACATCTTTCTGACATTGCTTTTTCAATTACCGCGTGCCCTCCGGCTCTCACAGCCAGGCCTAGAACATCCAGGGCGAGCTTGTCCCTTCCAGTTCTGGCGTAAACCAAAGCCGCATTATAATGAAGCCACTCGGGTTCAAACGGGTCATTCTCGTGCATAGCCTGATGGTAATAATTCAGAGCCTGTTCATACGCGCCCATTTCCATATTGAGATAAACAAGCCTACTGACCGTGTATGGAGCCAGCCCTTTCATTGACCTAAGTTTCTCTTGGACTTCTTCGGTCTTTTTTCTAGCCCCGTTTATCCAATAGGCGACTGCAAGATCGGCCAATGCAAACTGGTCGTGCGGGTCCTTTTTTAGACCCATCTTATAATGTTTCACGGCCTGACCTGGCTCACGTTTTTTATAGAGAAAATAATAACCTAGATGAAAATCCACCTGAGCGTCATTCGGATTCGTTTCATGAGCCCTTCTAAAAAGCTGAAGCGCTTCCTGTTCTCGATCCATTTCCAAGTAGAGGTGACCTAATTCAGTCAAGAACTGGCTGTCGGATGGGTTAAGTTCCACGGCGCTCTTCAGATAAAGCAAAGCCTTTCTGTATTCCGCCTCGTCCAAATATATCAGTCCAATGTTAAAATAAGGATCGGCGTTTTCTCGATCAAGCCCGATTGACGCAAGAAAGTCCTGCTTGGCTTGTTCAATTCTTCCCATTTTCCAACATATTAAACCACGGTTATTAAATAGATAGGCTGAACTCGGGCCACTCAATCGAATGGCGCTATCAATATAGTCACGAGCCTCTTCTAGCTTGTTTTCTTCGTATTTTTTGAGGGCCTTATCGTTCAGTGATCTAATCTGTTTTTCACGAGCATATTCCCTGACTGCAGAATAAACAAGAACACCACTTCTCGCATATTCTATGTCGAATTCATCTAGAAGTAATGAATAATCAGTAAGCTCCATGAAATCATCGACCATCGAAACTTCGACAACAAAGACCGGAGCTTTCAGATGGAGACCGAAGAAAGTAATATAATAATAGACCCTTAGTTCTGGCTCCGGCTCTTCCTTCTCCCAAATTTCATCAGGATGCTCCAGAGTAAACTCAACCCATGGGTCAAAATAACTTTTACCCAAAAAACTCGAGACCCCAAAAAGCTCAGGAAACTGACTCTTGATTTGTTCCTGTGTAGGAAAATCAGGAAGATGATGATCGATTTTTATTTGATCGGATGACTCTATTCCAAATGAAGTATCTTCAACCTTGAATGCCATCCCTGACCCTCTTAATTACATTAGAAATGTTTTGGGATATGACTCAGGGTTCCTGTCGGAAGACTGCGCACTCAACCCCAACCATCAAAAACATTTACAAAAAAATACCATGAAGAGGTTTTGACGTCAATTAGTTCGCCTGAGGCAATTAGTAGCCACTTGGATTTTTCCGATTCGCCCGCATGTTAATGGCTAAAGCGTGTCGGGGCAGAACTTATGCCTAGGACATATTGCTGTTTTCATGGCCCATGATTTTCAACTCTTTTGAGCGTCATATTCTCCTTGGCCCAGCAAATAGCCACACTTACCGATGCAATAGATGCGGTTTCAGTCCTCAAAATCGTATTTCCGAGGGACACCTTAATAAACTGATTTTCTTCCAACAGTTCAGCTTCGTTCTTCGTCAAACCTCCCTCAGGCCCTACAAGCATGATCACATGATCGGATCTTGAAGAATCAAGGACCGAAATCAGACCATTAGAGGCATACCGGTCAAGAAATATTCTCAAGCATTCATCATGCAATCCAGAAATGAAATCTTTAAGGAACATTGGTTCATGTACTGTGGGAGGAACAAGTCTTAGAGATTGCGCGCAAGCAGCCGCAACGATATTTTCCCACCTGCGTTTTTTCTCCTGAGGTTTGCGGGTATTCCTCTCGAACAGCATGGGAACAAAACTCCGAACCCCCAATTCCGTGCAATGCCTCAATATTTGTTCGATCGGATCAGGACGCACACACCCAAAAACCAGAGTTATATCCAGGGCCAAAAAATCTCCGGTCTCTATTTGTTTTTCCATTGTTGCGCCGAGATCTGAATCAGACTCCTCTGTTAATCTTGCCAAATAGCTACTTCTACCATCAGAGACCATGATCTGGTCACCACTTTTCATGCGCAAGACATTGAAAAGATAATTCTTATTCTTATCAGAGAGACGTATTCGATCTCCCTTAAAATCCTCGCTGTCAACAAATATGGTTCTGAGCCTCGGCATAAGCGCTCGCCTTTGATTTAACTGAACCGTTTTTGAATGTACCTTTCTAAACGGTTTAACCCTTCGTCTATCTTTTCCATTGAATTGGTGTATGAGAATCTTATGAAACCTTCGGCGTTGGAGCCAAAATCTATCCCAGGAGCTACTCCCACTTTGGCGTCTTCGAGTATTTCAAAGGCGAATTTATACGAATCATTGGAGAACTGTCGAGCGTCTGCCAGAATATAAAATGCGCCAACTGGAGCGCTTCTTATCTCAAAACCTATTTTGGGCAGCCGTTCAAGCATCAGAAGACGCCTTTGATTAAACACTTGCCTCATTTTGGAAGTTTCGTCAGAAGAATTGGTGAGAGCCTCGACTCCGGCGTACTGAACAAAATCGGCGGCGCTTATAAAAAAATTCTGACTCATCTTCTGGATTGGACGGACAAATTCAGGTAAACTGATAACATAGCCCAGACGCCAGCCAGTCATAGCAAATAGTTTGGAAAAACCATTGATCACAAATGCCTTGTCCGTAAATTCAAGAATGGTATTCTCCTTACCCTCGTAAACCAGTCCGTGGTAGATTTCATCGGATATTATTGGAATTTCAAGATCCGCTAACTCTCGCATATGCTCAGGATCAATTATCGTGCCCGTAGGATTGGATGGCGAATTGATCATTATCGCTTTGGTGCGTCTGGTTATGGCCTGTCTAACCTTATGAGGGCTCAACTGAAATCCCTCCTCCGGATAGACGTTTATGAAAACAGGCGTCCCACCAAGGAAACGCACAAAATTGGGATAACAAGCATAATGGGGATTCGACAAAATAATTTCATCGCCATGGTCTAAAAGAGCAGCCAAAGCCAAAAGTATCGCAGGAGATGATCCAGAAGTTACTATTATACGTTGGGGATCAACCTCCACACCGTAGGTAGCCTCAAAATTCTTCGAAATCGCAGTTTTTAATTCTGGGATGCCTGTGCTAGACGTGTAGTGGGTCCTGCCTGCCCTTAAGGCCATTATTCCAGCTTCCGTAATGTTGGCGGGAGTATCGAAATCCGGCTCACCAACTTCTAAATGTATAACATCGTCACCACTAGCGCTTATGTCCAGAGCTCTTTCAAGAACATCCATGACTAGAAACGGCGGTATTTCAATGGATCGTTTCGATACGAATCGGTCGAACTTATTCATACATTCAAGCTCCACTAATGATTGCTAATTTCATGTTCTCATGAATAAAAAACTATAAGTCTTTCAAAAAGTTGTTGATTGATTTTAGTGAATATGTTTGTTACAATTTCTCAGTAGCCAACAAACGCATTTTACACATGGCGCAAAGTAATATGAACAAAAATCACCGCTCTTCTTCATATAGATATCTGATCGCCCTTGTAATCAGCGCATCCCTGTGCCTTGTCCTGACAGAATTAAGTTTTGGAGCCATTTACGGCTACAGAGACTCAAAGGGAAATTTCTTACCCAAGGTTACTGTATCACTGGGTAAAAAAGAATTGGTAATTTCGAAAATTGACTCACAGGAAAAATTCAAGTCCTTTGCCTTAATTGTTAACAAGAAAAACATCAATCTGATCAAAAACCTCAACCAGTTAAGCGTAGAATGGCTAAATGCCGAAAACAAAGGCGGTAAACCGACTTCTTTCGTTGGTCCCTCTTACGATGCTACCAAACTCAGATTCGAGGAACCAATGACTCGATCAGCAACGTTTAAGTTGACTGACAAGAGTGGTAAGAATGTTTTAGCTGCAAAAAGTCTGGGGGATCTGTTTACAATACAGATTGACCAAAACACCCTGGTTGCTTCCGAATCCTCTTCAGAACCTGATAGCCCTGTTAGGTTCGGCTCTGGAAGAGATGTATCATTGAATTTAGACAAGACCTCCATACAGTTTGATGAGAGTAATATAAAGAAAGGGGAAATTATTAATCTCGATAACCGTTCGGGTCTCGATCAGATAGTTGGGATTGAATTACCCGAAAAATCTCTTCTTTATTATCAAATAGTACGCAAACCTGAACAGACCAAAGTTCCAAGAGAAAACTGGGAAAGGTTTAACATTCCTACGGACTCCGGAATTTTCGTGGTTCTCATACCAGATGCGGATCCAAATCAACTAGCCGCCTTGAACGGAAAAGAAATTCTCATTAAAGTCTATCAGGGAGACAGAATACGCGAGACTCTCAGGGTGCCCATAAAAACCGCTTCTGATTCCGAAGACAGATCCACAGAAACTCTACAAGGCGGAATTCAGGTTCAAGATATATCTGGCAGCAAACCTAAACCGGTTGCCGAAAAACAAGATACCAAAGACTTGGACCGTTCTTCTACCTCTCCTGAGGTTAGAACTATGGCTCCGGCTTCACAACAGGGATCTTCCGCTATTAGTTCCACGATTGCATGGGTGATCATTATATTGAATTTGATCGCCCTTCTAGCAGTTGTGGGGTTTGGGGCGTTTTTTCTCCTACCTAGAATCCAGGTGTTAGAAGACAGGCTTGCAAAGAGCGAAATGTTCATTCACGGCAGCCGTGAAGCTATCAGAGAAGAACTCGACCTAATAAAGGAAGAGGTTTTCAGGCAAACTGGCAAACATTCAGACACTGATTAGTCCTCGTTTAAGCTTTCTGTTTTTTGAAACCTCATTTCTCATTAGACCATTTTCTTCGAGTCAGAGATAACCCACTCATTCCGACAGTAAATATCATCCAACATCATATGACTCTTAAATGAACCGCGGTCACATCTATAGATTGACTAATATCTGATGCGTTGTTATATTTGAGGGTCTAGGTTTTGCCTTGAACCATACAACTGTTTGAGGAGTAAGTTATATGTTCGGTCCCCTACCTACCCGATATTTCTTGACCGCTGGAAGTGGAGAAGCTTCGACAGAGCTCAACGCTTTCGATGCGGCTTTGCTGGATGCGGGAGTTGGCGATACAAATTTGATCAAAATGAGTAGCATATTACCCCCAGGCGCCACTCTCGTGGAAAAGCACCCACTGGTCAGGGGAGCTTTCGTGCCTTTGGCTTACGGGGATCGTGTCTCTGACGTTCCAGGACAGATCATATCTGCAGCAGTGGCTGTAGGAATACCTGAGGAACCACTCGAATCAGGCTTGATAATGGAATGCTCTCGCATTGGCCCCCCTGAAGAATGCGAGAAATCGGCCAGAAACATGGTCATAGAAGGAATGGAAAACATTCGGAAAAGAAAAATTAAGGAAATTAAAAGCATTTCAGTTTCGATCAAAGTTAAGAAAATCGGAGCAGTATTTGCGGCGGTGGTGCTATGTCAATAAATCATGAAGGATGGTTCATAGAAACTTATGAGGGCTTGTCGGCCTTTGGATTAAAGTATTCGAAAAAACTTTATGAGGCCCAAAGTCCCTACCAAAAGATTGAAATTTTTGACACAGAGGCTATGGGTAAAATACTAATTCTGGACGGATGTTTCATGGTGACTGAGAAGGACACTTTTATTTACCATGAGATGTTAATTCATCCTGCGATGGCCCAGCTAAAGAGTCCTAAAAAGACACTGGTTATTGGAGGTGGTGATGGTGGGTCAGTCACAGAGTTAGTAAAATACCCTCAATTAGAATCGATTACACTTTGTGAAATTGACGAAATGGTAACAAGATCGTGCCAGAAATTTTTCCCAGAAGTTTCTCGTGGCCTGGATGACCCTCGTTCAACAAGCGCTTTTGAGGATGGCGCAGCTTATGTGGCCAGACACAAGGACCATTTTGATGGGATATTTGTAGATTCAACCGATCCTGTCGGACCTGGAAAAGCATTGTACCAGGTTTCTTTTTACAATGACATCAAGGATAGCCTGCGAGAAGGAGGACTAGCTGTATTCCAGACTGAGAGCCCCATATTCATGCCGAAGGTTTTCTCGGAAACGGTTAATAAATTAAAAACCGTGTTCGGATCTGCTAATGTTTTACCATACTTGGCGGTTATCCCGAGTTATCCTGGAGCTTTGTGGTCCTTTACAATGTGCTCCAAGGCGCCGGATCGGTTAACTATTTGCGATTCAAATCTAACCCAAGATACCTTAAAGGGACTAAAATATTTCAATCACAAGACTCATAAGGCTGCTTTCTGCCTCCCGCAGTTTGTAGAGGAATTGGTCACACATAATGATTGATTCAAATATTATTTGAGAAGACCTTCCTAAATCATATCATACGCCAAAGGCGGATTGTTGATCTTCAGGCTTGTAATCCCTGCAGCTCAATCCGCCTCTTTTGCATTAAGCCGTCGGAGTTATTTGCAAATGAAATCCATTCAGTTCCTTGAAAGCCATGCTTCTACTCCCATCAAGAATAGACCCTCAATCTTTGGCTGCCCCCTTGATCGCACCTCAACCTATCGATCTGGATCAGACAAAGCTCCCAACGCTATACGGCAAGCATCAGATTCAATTGAAACTTATTCTCCTTATCGAGACCGAGACTTAATGGATCTTAAATTTTCTGATCTGGGAGACCTGGACTTGGTTCACAAAGATTTGGAACAGGCTCTCAAAATAATAGAATCAATGTGCATCAACATCCTGACCCAAGGCGCCAAACCTGTTGCGCTCGGAGGGGAACACACCGTAACTTTACCCATAATAAGAGCGCTCAATCAATACTTTGATGACTTTTTAGTTATTCACATCGATGCACACTCGGACTTGCGACAAGAATACGATGGGCAAGAGCTGAATCATTCAACGGTAATCAGACGCGTCGCTGAAATCATGGGACCGAGCCGTTTGATACAGTTGGGCATTAGATCAGGGACTAAACCTGAATTTGAATGGATGAGATCAAATAAGACCCTGTATGAATGGGGCAAGGGTTCGGAGCGTTATCTTCTTAAACGTCTCAGTAACAAAAAGGTTTATCTAACGCTTGATTTGGACGTTATGGATCCAGCATGCCTGCCTGGCACAGGAAATCCTGAGACCGGCGGATGGTTTTTTCACGACCTCGATCGCTTGTTTAACATCATGACATCTCAAAATATCATTGGAGCTGATGTAGTAGAATTGAATCCCGTACTCGATTCATCAGGAGCAAGTTCCATCATGGCAGCGACAATAGTTCGTGAACTGCTCCTCATAATATAGTAAAACCACCAGAAATATTATTAATCCATTATATTAATATATAGCTTTAACTTGCTGAAACAACAACTATTGACATCGCGGTAATGTTTTGATAGATCCAGCGTCATGATGGATTATCAAAATCTTGCCTCGAGATTCACAAATTGAATTACCCCGGAAAACATCTACTCGCATTTACTGTCTTCATAATTTTAAGTTTGATAGGCTTGTCTCATGCTGTTTCGGGCATCGGGAGTGAATTTCCCAGAAACGGTTGTCCGGATTTAGTTGATCTCATAAAGAAATTAACTCCATTGGTGGTCAGTATTTCCATAGAACGCGATAGCGCCAATGGTGGAACCGAGGGACGCTCCCCTGACAAAACTTCTCTCAAAACACTCCCCAAACATCCGAAGACCTTGGAAGATTTTGAAACCGACAGCATCGGGAGTGGTTTTTTTTGCGATGGAGTCGGTCACATAGTCACCAACGCCCACGTAGTTGAAAACGCCGATAGAATATCGGTGACCCTGTCCTCGGGAAAGGTTCTGAACGCCAAAGTAGTGGCTCTGCACCCAAAGGTTGATTTGGCTCTCTTGAAGGTTAATCTCCCTTCCCCGATAGAAGCTGTTTCACTGGGCAGCCCAGACAATATTCAGGTAGGGGAATGGGTCTTGGCTGTTGGCAATCCATTCGGACTCGGAAGGACGGTGACCATTGGAATTGTCAGCGGCAAAGGTAGATTTCTGGGTTTCAGCCCTGATGACAACTTTATCCAAACCGACGCTTCAATCAATCCCGGAAACTCCGGTGGCCCGTTGTTCAACATGGCTGGTGAAGTCATTGGCGTAAACACTGCCATAATATCTACTGGCAAAGGCATCGGTTTTTCGATACCTTCCAATTTCATCCGTGATTTGATGCGCTCGGCGGTGAGTCTCGCTGACCAAGAACGAGGTTGGCTCGGAATTTACGTTGACGATGTTGATGAAGAAAAGGCCAAATCATTAGGCTTGAAGAACTCAAGGGGAGCGGTCATAGATCAAGTGATGGGGTCAACTCCAGCCCATAAGGCAGGATTACGAAAAGGCGATCTGGTTATCAGGGCCGATGAAAAAGCTATTGAATGCCGACAGGATCTTTCCTTGATAGTGTCAAAGATCAAACCGGGAAATAGACTGCGAATGACAGTACTACGTCAAGACAAACAACACGAACTCGAAGTGATCGTGGAACCAGTGCCTCAATGATATCAAAACCTCATTCAATCTGTGACTCTTTCCTGATGATTTCAACCAATTCCTTCGCAGCTTCTTTCAAATCATCGTTTACGATGCGGTGTTTGAACAGATCAGACATCCTTATTTCATGAAAAGCATTTAGCATTCTAATCCTTATAGATTCCTCTGAATCTGATTTTCTCATCCTGAGTCTTTTCTCTAGGACCTCCAGACTGGGTGCGTTTATGAAAATTCCTATGGCCTGGGGCATTTTGGAAAAGACTTCCTTTGCTCCTTCCACATCAATGTCCATGATCATTCTTTGGCCCGATTTGAGAGCATCTAATACTGGCTTGGCCGGTGTGCCATATAGGTTCCCATGCACATTTTTCCACTCGAGAAACTCGCCAGCCTTCGACATGCTCTTGAATTTGGATTCACTTATGAAGTAATAACTGACTGAGTCAATTTCTCCTCTTCTCGGATTTCTGGTAGTACATGATATTGAATACTTCATATCCGGGAAGATTGGTTTTATTTGTTTGATGAGAGTAGTTTTCCCGGCTCCAGATGGAGCAGATATTACAAAGAGGGTTGGCTTTATAGGCATTTTGGGCTCCGGCCTGTGTCGATTTGTGAAAATGTTCGCGCTGACAACAGTTCGATGATTTAATTGCACCATTGTTTACAGAACGTCAAATTGATTTAATATATAGGCTAAACATAGGCGAAGCGCCAAACTAACTGGCAAAATAATGAATTTTTTTGAAACGGATTACAGGATGAGGATTCGAAAGATTTTTTGGGTAATTATATTCTCCCTAAGCGTCGCAGGAACTATCTATGGGGCTTTTTTTAGAGAGTTTCTTGTTTACGACAACTTGGAGAAATTTGAAAAACTTAAAAATGTCGGCATCACAATTAAGATACCTGGATACGAAAGCACAGAGAATAAATTTGAAGTCCAGTCACAGTGGTTTACCGAACCTGAAGTGGTTAATGCCATGACCTTTGAGGGGATCAGCAGATATAAGGACGGCAAACTTACGTCGAATTACCCTGACTTAAGGATGCTGAAAGGACGTTTGCCCTGTCCAACCTGAATTTAGAGTGGTCTTCAGTCTGGAGACATCAATCTCGTCAAGATCATATTAATCCTGGGGAAAATTAATTGGAAAAATTAAGACTAAAAGTTCAACTTGCATTTGCCGCCCTTTTCAATATTGGTCTTTTCCAGTGGCACAATATTTGTTTTCCTGTCTTAAATTGTCATTCATGTCCAACATCAATATTTGCATGTCCGATGGGAATATTGGGACAATTCGCGGGCATAGGACTAATTCCACTTACAGTCATTGGACTCATGGCAATCGCCGGGCTGACCATTGGTAGGTTCCTGTGTGGATGGGCCTGTCCTTTCGGATTTGTTCAGGAGCTTCTCTACAAGATTCCATACCTTAAGTTCAACATTCCTTCGTGGACTAGGTTCATTAAATATGGCGTGTTTGCTGGATTAGTCGTCGCAGTGCCAATATATTTAACGCCCGAATCATCGTTGTATTTTTGTCGACTCTGCCCCGTTGGCACTATCGAATCCGCAATCCCGTGGGCGATAATCAATGGCACCACTAATCCCGGACATTTGGCTTTAAGGCTAGCGATCTTGTTCTCCATAATAATTCTTGCAATGGGGCATCGAAGATTTTTCTGCAAGGTCCTTTGTCCGCTTGGGGCCTGTCTGTCCGTATTCAACCGATTTGCAGTAGTTTTTCCGGAACGTCAAGAAACATGTTCTGAGTGCGGTTCCTGTAACCGACTCTGTCCTATGGAAACCACACCCCATCCTAAAGACTTTGGGGTATTCGTTAAAAAACCGGAGGAATGTATTAGCTGCCTTGACTGCCGTGAAAAATGCCCCACTCATGCAGTTAAACTTTGGGGGTAGTTTATTAGATATTCACTTTGTGGCGGTCCAGAATGATCTCAAGGATTGACCAAAAATTTACTCCAATTTCACTTGTGATTAACCTTTAATGCCTAGGAGAAAAAATATGTGCGAATCAAATGCCTACCTCCTGAAAGATGGCAAAAAAGAACTCTTGATGGAGAGCGTCGGATTAGTTCGAACAGAAAATAATGGGGTTTTTCTTAAAAGCATCTTTGGAGAAACACTTCAAGTAAATGCGCAAATCATTGAAATGAATCTCACCGGTCATGAAATTTTACTTGGTAACTAAAATATCATTGGTTTTCATTCCTATTGTTTTTGAGTAATGCGTTTGATCTTGACATGGTCTTATTGCGATATTTAAAGGGTAGCTGTAAGAGAAAATTTCTCGAAAAAATTCAATACCGAGAGGGACCGGCAACCAATGTCGTCATTAGATGCGGTCATAGTGCTGAGCGCTGGTTACGAGTTTGTGGGCCTTGTTTCCTGGCAGAGAGCCATGCTTCTGCTATTCAACGGTAAAGTAGAAGTAGTGAAGGAATCGGATAGGGTCGTCAGAACGGTCAGCAAGACTTTTCGTGTTCCAGCCGTAATAAGACTTCTAAAATTTATTCGCCAAATCTACCGCAGAGAAGTCCCATTCTCTCGTAAGAATATCTTAATTAGGGATTCTTTTTCGTGTCAATATTGCGGCCAAGATCACTCTTCCGCTGAATTGACCCTCGATCACATCATTCCTAAAGTACAAGGTGGAAAAAATGATTGGACAAACGTGGTAGCTTGTTGCCGAAGCTGCAATGTTCACAAGGGAGGAAGGACGCCGCGGCAAGCAGGAATGAGCCTTGTGAAAAAACCTTTCAAACCGACCATAATGGAATTTATCAATATTTACCTGGACCGAAAATTCGGGATAAAATTGCATCAGATACTTAACTTCTAGGCACGGGCCACCCTATCCCTACGTAAGAAAGCCCAAAAACAGTACCAGGAAAGCGCCTGATCACAAAAACACAAAAAAAGCGTCACAAAAGACGCTTTTTTTCATTGACACAGCTTTCCACTGTGATAAGACCTGTAACGCTTCTTATCATTACTTTTCCATCCCAGTGGAACACACGCAAACGGCCATTTAGATGCCGTTTTCGTGTTTTTTGCGCTTCTTATTTTTCCTTTTGGCCCAGTGCTGAACACTCGTGACTCTACCAAATGGCGCTCACAGGCCTTGCAATTAGGCTTGACCTTGTCAGCGATGCCTATTTAGCTCTTGCTTCAGATAATTGTCAACATTTTTATTCATATTTTTACGGTAGTTGTATTTTTTTTCGAGATTTATTTTTATGAAAACATAATTAATCACTTCACTAAAACCATGCTATTTTTAAAATAGTATTAATTTATGTAATTGTTATTACAGGGTTATGTTATGATTCATGCTTTCAAGTGTTTGACAAGAGATTCGAACTATAGGGCGCTTCAGACTATTTTGTCATTTATTTCAGTATGTTTAGGGTTTATCTTCACCACCATGAGAAACAAATGGCCAGTCTGGTAAAGAGTATGGCCAGTCTGGTATAAATTTAATGGGTTATTTAGATTCTGATTACAAAATTTTGGAGCGAACATTTTTTGTGAATCGCAATGAAGCACATTTTGGGGATCTTTCCGAAAGTTTTGCAGGCGCGTACACGACCAGAAGAGCTGTCCTACTATTTCTGGGAATGCTGTTGATATTTTGCCTGCTCGTGAATCATTCCTGGAAAGCAACTCCTGACAGCGCGCTATACCTTGAGCTTGGCGAGTCTCTTGCTAGTGAAAAAGGATTTGTTTACAATGAAATGCCTCACACGTATGTTCCCCCAGGCTTCCCATACATCTTGAAACTCTGGATCGGATTTTTTGGAAATGATTTCTTTTCATACAGGGTGCTAATGTCCTTAATGGGTTGGTTAACCGGCCTGATTGGAATCTCTCTGGTCGCTCGTCTTTATGGAGCGGATCTAGGTATAACAGTTGGGGGACTTTTCGCAATCAACCACACAATTGTTCTGAATTCTACTTACACCTCATCCGACATTGCTTTTACATTATTTTGTCTTGTCAGCTTTCATTTTGCGGTTTCGTATGTCAAAAATAGGGATTCACTTTTATTGCTTGTTTTCTCAGGCCTTATGGCAGGAATTCCTGCTCTCATAAGAGTGAATGGTTGGGGCCTTCCCCCCGCATTAGCCATATTCATATGGTGTAATTCAGATCCAGCCACCACGCGGTTCAAAATAGTCAGATGCGCTGCATTCATTTTCCTGGCTTTTTTGTTACCGGTTTGGTGGGAAATCTACAAAACCCATTTTCCGCTTTCAGAATTTGAAGGCGAATACCTAAGAGCTGTAACAGGTAGATCCCTTGAAACTCAAATTACGGTTATTTTGCAATCCATGTGGGAATATGTGTTCGAAACAGCTTATGCTCTGACTGGAGTTTCCACACGAACCGGATTAATCGAAGGTCTACTGTGTTTAGGCATCCTATGGGGGCTTATATCTGCGATTAAGCGAGGCGAAAGACTGTTCACGGTATTTACGCTAATACAAATGTCCGGCCTGTTTTTGAGTTCAGCTGGCAGCCGATATATGGCGCCTTTGATCCCTGGACTGTACCTTTTTTTAGGACTTGGGACCTTGAGTCTCGTTGGGATTTTGAATAAATACTTCGCGAAGACTATAGTTCACCCACAAACTTTGACCAGAATAGTATTTGCTATCTTGGTAATTACAAATTTGGGCGCTGACTTTCAGACGATCTATCATGCTAGAAACGCTGCGCAACGTGAGGGAGGCGAATCCTCTAAGGACATCTCATTTTTCTCTGCCGCGAAATGGATCAAGGACACAAAAGCTGAAGGCCCTTTATTGTCTATGAATCCGCGTATATTGAGATACCTCACAGGAATCAAGACAATAGATTTGCTCAAGTCTGGAGTTCCTGAACACCTGGCATGGACGTCTACAGAAGATGAAATTAACGTAATTCTTCAGAAATATGACCCCGAATATTTATTTTCTGACGCCAAGAACCAAGACCTTCAGGAGATAGTGTTTGAAAGTATTCGGAAAAGTGGGCGAGATTTAATAGAAATCAAAGAAGCCAAAGTCGGCGAGAGATTCGGATTGTGGAAAATATTAAAGCAGAAAAACTAAAAAATAATCTCCGGATTGGGGCTTCATCCATAAAATTATTGGGAACGTTTATCGTGATCCTTTTGACTTTTTCCTTGAACATCGCCGTGTTTCTTATAGCCTACAACAATTCGGATTTTGGAAAAATCATCTTCGTCGGATTGATAATTCTCAATTCTCTCTTGATACTAGCCACTCATATGTATTCAAATCAAATGGCGCAATACACTCCACTTGTTGTCTCGGCGTTAGTCTTCTTAGCATTTTGGGGAACATTGCTGACCATAGAACTGGCTTTTCCTGTCCTTTATCCTAAACAATTTGCTTCGATTGTCGATATTCGCAATCGTTTCTTTTCAAAAGCAGAACACGACCATGTTTCCAACTTGGTTTATGAAAACAAATTTTTCCAAAAAGTTACACACATCGAAAACAAGGAAGAAACTGGTTACCGAATGTCCTGGCACAAACCCGGGCATTTCTACGTATATTATGGCTATGAACCTAACTTGAAAAGAAAATATGAAAATCACCTGATCTGGAATTCCAGAGGATATTTCGACAAGGAGTATTCTTTAATAAAACCAGAAAATACTTTTAGGATTGTAGTCATCGGCGATTCTTACGTTGAATCTGTTCAGGTTCCTCTGGACAAAACGTTTCACAAGATTATCGAAAAAGATCTAAATTCGGAAATCGACAAGACTGCGCCAACAGCTTTCGAAGTCATAGCGTTGGGATCCTCGGGAACAGGCCAGAAAAAGAATTTCGTGACCCTGTCAACAGAGGCTTTGATCTATTCACCTGACCTGGTCATAGTCACACTTTGCAGTAACGATGTTTGTGACGATGATCCTCAGTTAAAAAGTAAGTATGACCTACTTTCTAACATTGTAACGCCAATGACTCGGAATCTTATGTACCACGGCTATTTTGCACTAGCCTTCGCCACCAAAACTTTTCAGGATGTCAGACGAAATGAGACTCTAACATCTCCCGAACTGCTCCAGTGGACAAAAACAGACCAAAAAGAAATATCTGTCGCATGGCAAAATACGCTCTCCACAATTAAGTCCTCTAGTGAATTCTGTCGCGATCGTGGAATCATATTTTTGCTGACTTACGTTGGATCAGATATCGAAGTTAAGTATTCGATTGATCCGAGGAAAACCGAAGAGGCCATCGGGTCTATGGGATCGGGATACGCAAACCTCCAATGGGATTTCGAAAAAACATTGAGGATGGTAAGATCATATTGCTTAAAGAATGATATTGCTTTCATTTCATTGCAAGAACCCCTGACAGTAGCCCAGAGAAAAACTGGATTATCGGTTTTTGGTGATCACTATTCCTTCTTCGGACATGAGATGGCGTCAAAAATCCTGCTATGCGCGATTCGAAATCTTTTGTCACCTCAGGCTGAAACACATAGGAAAAATGTTGAAGAATTATGTCACAAGGAATTCAAGTCAGATTTTTGACTGACAGAGATGTCTCCGAGATGTTAAAATCGAGAAATCATTTTTGAGCATACAAGGGGTTATCAGTTTGGCTTTAGATGTAATCGGTTTTGGTTCCCTCAATCTCGACGAATTTTGGGAAGTCTCTGGAGAATTTCTCAGGCATTTTGAACTTCAAACTGGACACGAATACGTCAGGGATTCAGACTGGTTCAGGCAGGTTTACCCAAAGCTAAAGTCTGAAGGCATTCTTCAAGCTATGGATCCAGGTGGGTCAGCAGCTAATGCCATAGCCGCCCTCAGGAGAATGGGGTTTTTAACAGGTTTTTTCGGAACCACGGGAACAGACACTTTCGAAAACATGAGATTGAACGAGTTGGGGGAACCAAAATATCTGCGTGTCGACACGTTGGACAGCCCAGGAGGCCGATGCCTATGCCTCTTAAATTCTGAAGACCTCCACAGAGATCGTTGCCTGGTAATATTGCCTAACGCTAACGATTTTGCAGGAGCCAACGGTTTTGATTCTGAATACTTTGGCGGCTCAAAGTGGGTTCACATGACGTCTTTCTCTTCAAAGTCGCCGCTCAACGTTCAAAAAAAGTTGGTGGCTCAGCTTCCAGGAACAACAAGATTAAGTTTTGACCCAGGAGCAATTTATTCACGTCTAGGAATCGATGAATTACTACCCATATTGAAACGTTCCAATGTTCTCTTTGCAACTGAAGAGGAACTCCTTTCTCTGACGAGGCGTGATAATAAGACATCAGCTATTCAAGTCTTATTTGAAATTGGAGTAGAAATTATAGTCTTGAAATTGGGGATAAAAGGAATTGAGGGACTTACTAAGAGCTTTCGGGCGCTCAAGCCGGCAATCAAACCATCGGCGGTTGTGGATCGAACCGGCGCTGGCGATGTAGCGGCAGCCGGTTTTTTAGCTGGGTTATTAAACTACTTGACAATCGAGGAAAGCTTAGAGCTTGCAACAGCAGCCGCCTCAAGAAGCATAGAAGGTTACGGCAGATCAGCTTATCCCGACAATCTGTTTTTGACTCACTTCCTGAAAAATGTTTCCGACACGTAGAGATACATGTGGATCACTTTTTTCAAAGGCATGTCTCGACAATTCTTTTTGGGCTGGTCAGTATTCTCAAAATTTGGCTATTATTTGACTCTGTCCTTACTCGACACTGCTGACAGATGTCAGTCTGAATTTTCATCACTTGTTTTATGGTGGGGAAATGGGAGCTAGCATGGCTGTGTTTTCAAAACGTATATTTGTGACAGATTGTGAAGGCCCTATAACAAAAAATGATAATGCTGCAGAAATGTCAGCGGCTTTCTTGCCAAGTGGAGATGAGTTCTTTGCCAAGGTCAGCCTTTACGACGATTACTTGGCTGAAATTGCTCACAAGAGCAACTACAAAGCAGGAGACACTTTGAAACTTATTCTCCCTTTCTTTAAAGCGTTCGGCGTCGATGACCGTTCCATGACAAAGTTTTCAAGAAAAACTGTCGAGGTCATACCCCTCGCTCAGGAGGCCCTTAACCAATTGACATCTATAGCGCCGTGTTACGTCGTTAGCACTAGCTATACCCCTTATATAAAAGCTGTATGTGACGCATTGGCATTCCCTTTGGAGAATACCTTTTCTACTGAAATCAACATTGATAACTTTAGGATCAGTTTTGAAGAAAAAACGATTGTTAAAGATTTATACTCCAAGATACTTGAGGCGCCTGGGTTTTGTCTCAAACCAAACGCAGAATCAATGTCCGACCTAGATCCTGAGTCCCAAAAATCTATCATGGCCCTAGATGTCATCTTTTGGGAGGAACTAGTTGGTCTGGAGATTGGGAAATTGCTTGGAGAAGTCAATCCCATAGGAGGAAAGGAAAAAGCTGCGGCTATTAAAAAAATTATCGGTAAGTCTGACGTTTCGCTAGAAGATGTGATTTACGTAGGTGACAGCATCACGGACATCGAGGCGTTTCGCCTCGTAAAGTCAGGCGGCGGCTTGGCGGTATCATTCAACGGCAACGACTGGGCTGTCAAAGAGGCTTCAATTGCTATAACGTCTAACAATGCGCTACCAACCGCCTTTATCGCATCCATGTTTCTTGAACATGGCCCTGCCATATTGGATGATTTACTCGTAACTCACATGCGCAAGGAAATAATTGCTGAGGTAACTCGTCAAAGCGTGAAGGTCCGTAAGTCGGTGCGATCTGAAAAGATAGGGGCCCTGGGATAATCGCAAGACATTTTCAGAAGATGTAAGGAATAAACCTTTTTGTTGCGCTTTTGTAATCGTTGTAATCGGGATATCTCTGAGCTAAGACCTCTTCCTCCTTGATTGCCTTCACAACATAAAGCGCCGTTAGCGCCAACCAGATCGCTGCGCTCCAGACAGCTCCCCAATAGAGGACGTAACCCGCAAAGCCCATTATTACGGCTGTGTACATCGGATGCCTTACCTTAGAATACACTCCGGACCGAATCAGATTACCACTTCTCCTTGGCGCAGCAAACACCCGGAAGTTCCTTCCCAAAGATTTATAGGCTAACCATGCCAATAAAAGACCGGATAGGCCTAGCGTAACTCCAATCATTCTCCGGATGATAGAAACATGTGCCATTTCAACACTGTTTTCGAGCGGCGCCAGAATCAAAATAGAAAAAGCACACGCTATGTAACCGTATGATATTAATTTGTAATCTTTCCCTCTTTCGCTTGTTGTCCTATTCGGTCTTGTTAAATTGAATTTCCCTTGGCCCCTTTTCCCCCTTTCCAAGAGTATGAGATACAAAAGTCCCCAGTTCAAATTATAAACATTTGTGAAACCGAGTCTCCTTAGCATCACTGCAACACCTGGCGAACGATGACCTGAAAGACACGTTACAAGAATAGTGCGATCCTTCGGGACAGACTGTGAGGCATTTAGAAGACCAGCCCCCCACGGATAGTTTTCGGCCCCCTGAAGTCGATTCCATTCAAATTCCGGTTTTGTTCTGACGTCAACAATCCAGGTATCTTCAGGTAATTTTCTGATATTCCAAGGTGAAATGACCCTAGCCCCACCAGCCAACGTTACGATCTCCGCCCCAAAAATCAGATGTGCAATCAAAGTCGCTAAGCTCTGAGTACTAGACACCGTGGAGTCGGCTATCTGTTCTTTCTGGATCTGATTTATCATCGACACTGTCTGGATCAAGTAGACGATCAAAAGGAAGAACCACAGGATCCAAGAGGTATACGATCTGCTCACCACACAAATCGTGAAGGTGGCTAACACAAGAGATGTGGTCAAGGGATGAATAAGATGGTTAGCATGAACTCGCGTAAAGATGTGCGAGTCGCTTCGAACGGAGGGCAAGAACACAAAATAACTTATGAGTTCGAACAGTGATACCGAAAAGAGCATAACAGCAAGCAGTATTATTACTGATACCACGAGCCACTCTGCAAAGCTGAGTGGCCCTGTGGATAGATTCGATTGACTTATAGCGCTTACCAAAACTAGGCCGAAAAGCGAATATATTATCGCGATCAACCATCTGGAGTCTGACACGTGAGAAAGATCAATTTTTTTCAGCACTTGATTCAATGCATTCCAAACACTTTTTATTCACAACTTCGATTTCGGTTCATCAAATGCAGCGCGCAGTTTTCAATCAATTGAATATCAGAATTCACAGAAACTATATGTTCTTAATTCTTAGCCACTAAGGACTTATTTGGATCTCATACGTCTCAACTTCTTGAGTAGTCTTTTGCGTGCAGCCATGGCTTTTCTTTTCTTTTTGACACTCGGTTTTTCGTATGCTCTTCTTTTTTTGGTTTCTGTCAGTACACCTGATTTTTGAACCTGTTTTTTAAATCTTCTTAAGGCATTTTCAAAAGGCTCATCCTCTTTTACGTAAACACCGGGCATACAGTATTCTCTCCTTTCCCAGGAATGATTGTTTAAAGAACTAGTCAACGAGAAAAACGTGCTTTTAAAAAACCTGTTTTCAAGCACGACAACGGTCGATGTTTATTTTTGATTAACAATGAGCTGATGCCGCATTTGTGCGACACGATGATGAATACAACATGAAAAGAAATATAGGGCAATCTTGGCCGGAAGTATCAAATCCCTTCTGACAAACTTCGCCGGGCTTAACAGCCAACTCTAAAAGCGAAGCCTCTGAAATTGTAGCATGGAGTCAAACTGCTACACTGGATTAATTTATTATTCTTATGGCATTCTCAAAAACTCGTCAAGCTTTTTGTTTAGGTTCGTGCGTATATTGATGCCCTTTCAGCCAGGTTTTTCTGTTTGTCAGGATTTTGATACTTGTCTGCGTCTTCGAGATAGTCCGCAATAGTATTCCACTCGAATTTGTCCATGTGCGGTCTAAGGTATTCCAGGCCAGTGGATTTAAACTTAATAAGACTTATTAATTTCAAATTGTTCAACTGGGCGGCTTCAGCGCCTCCTTGCTCCCTATCTAGGACTACCAGCACTGTTTTGCATTCGGCGCTATTAATCTTTCGTCTTTCAAATTCGCTTCGGACTTGTTCCAATGCAATGAGCTTGCTATCAAATCTCGTAACCAAATCGTCAACCAGAGCTATTTTGTCACTTTCCTTAATTTCACCCTCAACCAAAGAATGCTCCCCATAGCTCTGTATTACCGATCTGAAATCCTCAACAGATTTCACTTTCTCCATTTTTCTCGTGAAAGCTGCCGGTATCAAACCAGCCACAGCCATACCCGCTACCAGCGGCACTCCAGCCATGGCTATTCCTACTACCTTTCTAATTTCAGGCGCTTCTTCTCTCAACAACACACACATTGCTTCACATATTTTTTTGAAAACCTCTGGATAAGAAACCAGAGGCCGTAACTGAATATAAATGGGACTGTAGATGCCAGACATAAGCCTCCACCCGTCTGGTTTGTCCCTGTAAAATGTCCTTATCATCTTATGGTCGTAGAGTAATTTCAGAATTTCTCTCGCCATATTTTCTCTCTGATGGATCCAACTCATTTTATGTCCTCACAAATGGTTTTCTCTAACTGCATGTATGCGGCACAGTTGCTAAAAGCCAAATTAAAAGCCTCAAAATTGTCTTCCAGCGTGGTTCACAAATCAGTGACAAGTAATCTCCTACAAGAAAAGAAGCCTCATTTCTGATCGTCCAACAAAACAGTCTGGCAAGCTATGTCCATTCTATAACACAACCCTATAAAACATAAAAAATATGACTATCCATATCATTAGAAAAAGAGCTGGTTTCCAGAATTGCCTGTAAGAATCAAGAGCGTTGGTGTGAAAATATTCTTGAGTTACCAGGAAACACAAATGGACTGGTGACATCATCATTCCCAAAAAGCCTGCCCCGTATGCCAATACCACATACGGGAGCATGTTCTGGTCCGGGGGGATCAGAGACACTACTACAGGGAATGACGATCCCACAAAGCCGACGGCGATACCGGTTACCAATCCTGCTATCAAAGGAAGTAGCGCTATCACATAAGTTTCAGATACATTGATACTCTGAAGTTCACTTCTAATCTGGGTTATGGTTTGTGATTCTTCAAGAATCCCTTTGAAAGCCATGATTGCAAAAACCAGCAGTATTGTCGAAAGCACTCCCGACTCTACTATGCTAGATCGGACAACCCGTGACGGAATATTGCCGCTAATTTTAACAGAAGCGATGCCCATGAGCAAAGCCAAGGTCATACTAAGATGTTGAGACAGTGGAATGTTATGACCCGATAGCAATCTGTAAATTTCCGCCAAACCCTGCAGAGCGAACATCAAAACAATCACAGTTAAAATAGGAGATGTTTCTCTAAAGAAATTTAATACGGACCTTTTGCTAATTCGTCTTGACGCGTTAATATTCCATGAGACTTCGGGCAGCACAAAAATTAACCCAGCTAAAATAGCCCCAACACTCATGGGAATCTGAATCATTGTTAAACGCCAGGCTTCCAGAGAAAAGATAGACAGACAGAGTATGAACCCTGGATAAAGTGGCCAAACAAATTCTGGAACATGCCTGAACCAATAGTTGATGGCCAACTTTGATTCGGGTTTTATGCTGGAATTCCCAAGAACGGTTTCGACCATAGGAGCAGAGAATACAGCCCCGCCGGGCATTGGCAAGAGTCCTATCAGCGCCGGAGCTAAAGCAAGGCTAACCCCTGCTCTAGATGACAAACCTTTCATCGAGTCGACAATTCTTACTAAACGACCACTACGTTTCAACAAACCGCTAAAGACAACAATTAGAGTGATTACAAGAGCGAGAATTAGGGTGGAAGGCGCCAAACTCTCCCTCAGCATAACCGTTAAGATGCACACCCACCCCATGTGCATCCACAAACCCAAGAGAACACATACAGCCAGTAAACAAATATAAAGCGGAAACGTTCGATTCATTATCAAGAGAGCTAAAAAAACAGCCGATATCTTAACTATGGCTGGTTGAAAAAAATGGGAAATGCTATCCATCCTCTAAAATTGCCCCTGTCCCACAAAGTCCACCGCTGAGTGTCAGTATTGCCTATCAGCAAATTAGCCCCAAAATATCACAATTTTCGGCTATGTAGAGATTTATCTCGATGAGAGATTAGAAACCGATCTACGAAATGACAAGACCAAGAAGGATGTGACAGCAAGTACGCGCGCAAACTGGCTGGGCGGAATTCGCGCTTAATCCGCGCCTCTGGAAAAATAGGAAATAAATCGCGTTTAAATCGCGCATTTAGCAAATTATTTGACTACTAAATCGCGAAATAGTTTCATTTTAATTCAAAATATTAGCGTATAATAAGCATTAATTTCTTGACTACGTCAGCTACCGGTGATAGGAGCCCTTCTTGAGAGAACTTGATTCTCCCGAAACTCCCATACGCTCAATTCCTAGATAAAATAGGATATTGGAGGCAATGGTGAATAATTCGGTTTTCCTCTGTTTTTGATTTCTGTTTAATAAAAATTTGACCATTTTTTGGTACTTATTGGGTGAATATGAAGGAGTTAGACATGACTCAAAGTTCGTCGCACGTCCTAATGGAGACTGGATCCGAAGCTAATGATTTCACAGCTAATTTCAAGTACTTAAAAAAGTTAATACAAGAGCTCAAGGCCGAAAATGACTCCTCACTTAGGAAAGAATTGTTTGGAGAAGAAGATACTGAGAGACGTCTTACAAAAAAGGAAATGAAATTATTGTTCAAGTTTATGAGAAAGCTGGAGAATCATTACGATGAAAGCTCTGCTCCACCTATCCCTAAAGAATTGGAAAAATCGATAAGAAACAGAGACGACTCAACATGGCTCCCTTGGGAAACAGAGGCGATACATAAAATCGACGTATGGAGGCAAGAGGTGCAGGAAAAACGGGAAACTGCTCGTAACATGCTTAATACAGCCCTCGATCGCATTCGTCGAGGCGAAAAAATTTAGCCTCCAGATTCCTCGACCAAATCTTTTTAATACGAACCAGTTTAGGGGCATGCCATCCGCCCTTTTACTGGTTTTTCTTGTTAGCTTCTTTATTATCTACATTTTCGGGCTCACAGATTTCCTTCTGATGACATAGCAACAGACGCCGAAGACTGAGATGGGTTTGATTTTCGACGGTCCATGCTATATATTTCATGGGATATCTATATTACGGAGGCCTCATGACGGAGTTTAAACCGAGACCAGAGCACAACGCTGTGAGAGAACTACAAAAAGGCGTCGAAGACGTCAAGGCTATGATGAACAAGTTTCTTAAAGGCTGGGGAGTTGGCGCCATTGTAGTGGTCTTGGTTGTTCTTTATTTGCTCTCTGGACTTTACGTAGTCGGTCCTGGAGAAAAAGGCATAGTATTGATGTTTGGCAAGGTCCATTCAATCACCGATCCTGGACTACGTTATAGACTACCAAAGCCTTTTATGGCGCAATTGATCGTTGATATATCGAAAGTTCGTAGAGCAGAAATTGGCTTCAGGTCCGACGCCAACCGAACAAGGGCAATTGCTGCGGAATCCCTTATGCTGACCGGCGATGAAAATATAGTGGATGTTCAGCTATTCGTACAATACAAGGTTCAGGATCCTGTCAAGTTCCTGTTTGGTTGCGAAAATCCTGAGAATGCTCTGAAAGCATCAGCTGAGGTGGCCCTACGAGGTGTTGTTGGAGAAAACAGCATTGACTACACAATGACTAGAGGCCGCATGGAGATACAGAACAAGGTCGAAAACTATCTCCAGAGGCTTCTGGATACCTATAATACAGGACTTCAGGTCACGCAAGCCCGATTACTAGTTGTTGACCCGCCATCTCAAGTTCAGGAAGCCTTTCATGACGTTGTGAGAGCCTGGGAAGATCGGGAACGTCTAATCAAGGAGGCTGATGGATATCAGGAAGATGTTTTACCAAAAGCTAGAGGTCAGGCTCAACAAGAAATTAGGGAAGCAGAAGCTTACAAGGTTCAAAGAGTTATCAGAGCCGAAGGCGATGTGCAAAGATTCTCCTCGGTTTTGGTGGAATATTCTAAAGCTCCCAAGGTGACCCGAGAACGACTATACCTAGAAAGTGTCGAAAAGTTCCTACCGCTGGCTAAAAAGTTTGTGCTGGAATCACCGGATTCCAAGTTATTGCCTCTGCTGCCTATTTCAGATCATACAAAAGTAGGTTCCGGGACTTCGCCAACAACCTCTCAAAAAGACCCCGCTACTTCTCGGAAAGGAACTGACTGAAATGACAAAGATAATAGCAGTCTTAGGCATAATCATATTCGTTGCGAGCCAATCATTGTTCATTGTCCAAGAATGGGAACAGGGCCTCATTTTGGAATTCGGAAAACCTGTTAGAATCATTCAGGAGCCAGGCTTATACGCGAAATATCCTTTTATTCAAGAACTCCTACTCTTCGAGAAAAGAATTTTAGCTGCTGAGGCAAGACCTGCAGAATATATCACGCTTGATAAGAAGAGACTCACCGTCGACACAGTTTCCAGATGGATGATTACCGATCCCCTTGCATTCTACCAAACTGTGAGAAATTATTCCGGAGCCATCGCAAGACTCAATGACATTATCTTCGCTAGAGTTAGACAGGAAATTGCCAACCACAACTTCAAGGAGTTTATTAGAGAAGAACGCGAGCAAATCATGGGTCAGGTTACTTCTGGCACAGAAGAACAAGCCAAACGCTTCGGTATAAAAGTTATAGATGTTAGAATCAAACGCGTTGACCTGCCCGAAGAGGTCCAAAATAGCGTATTCGCTCGAATGAAAGCTGAAAGGGAGCGAATAGCAAAAAGATACCGAGCCGAGGGAGAAGAGCAAGCAAGAGAAATCAGAGCAAACGCCAACAAAGAAAAAGAGATTATTTTGGCAGAGGCATACAAGAAAGCTGAAACTCTCCGAGGACAGGGAGACGCCGAGGCCACCAGGATTTATGCTAAGGCTTATGGACAGGATGAGGATTTTTTCTCTTTCCTGCGTCATATGGATGCTTACGAAAGAATTTTCCAATCCGAGAGTACTTTATTACTCAGACCGGATTCTCCATTAATGAGATTTTTCGATACACCCTTCCCAACGGCGTCGAAGCGATGATTTAAAATATCAGTGTCCAGGACAAACTGCGGTATTGACCTGACGACTCCCTTGGTTTATGTTTCGCAGTTGAGCGCGAAATTGATGCTGATATAAAGGATTACAAAGATGAGAGCATTACTGATATATCCGAGTATTCCGGACACATTCTGGAGTTTTAAACATATTCTGAAATTCATTCGTAAAAGAGCAGCCCATGTGCCCCTCGGCATTCTGACCGTGGCCAGCATGATGCCTAAAGACTGGGAAATAAAGCTCGTCGACATGAACGTAGAAAAGCTGTGTGACGAATCTATCGAATGGGCTGATATTGTTTTCATCAGTGCTATGGTTGTGCAAAAGGAATCTGTCCGAGAAGTCATGGACAGATGCAAACAATTTGGCAAAAAAATAGTGGCCGGGGGACCTCTGTTCACAAGCGTGCCTGACGATTATGCGGAGATTGACCATCTTGTTCTTAACGAAGCGGAGATTACGTTTCCAAAATTTCTAAATGATCTGGCTAATGGCTCACCTGCTCACATTTATCAGTCGGAAGAAAAGCCGGACATTACCCAGACGCCTTTACCTCGCTGGAATCTAATCAACATGAATTATTACGCGTCCATGTCTATTCAATATTCCCGTGGATGCCCATATGACTGCGAATTTTGCGACATAGTAAAATTGAATGGTCGCCGACCTAGGGTAAAGTCACCGCAGCAGATGATCAAAGAATTTGACGTTCTTTATGGAATGGGATGGAGGGGGCGTTGTTTTATAGTAGATGATAATTTTATCGGCAATAAGGTCAAGGTCAAGCAGTTGCTTAGGGAGCTAATCCCATGGCAACGAGCTAGAAAGTATCCCTTTAGCCTTTTTACAGAAGCGTCGGTCAATCTAGCGGATGACAAGGAATTAATGAACCTGATGACATCGGCAGGTTTTGATTCCGTTTTTCTTGGCCTCGAAACACCCGCCGAAGAGTGCCTACTAGAATGCGGTAAACACCAGAACACCGCCAAAGATTTAGTCGAAGCTGTTAAAACCATCCAGAGAAATGGGATGGAGGTCATGGGAGGATTTATAATCGGCTTCGACAATGATCCACCCAATATCTTTGAAAGGCAAATTAACTTCATTCAATCAAGTGGAGTGGTCAAAGCCATGATCGGCCTGCTCAACGCCATACCTGGCACTAGGCTGCACCAGAGACTTAAGAATGAAGGTAGATTACTTGATAGTTGTACCGGAGATAACTGCGACGGCTCGTTGAATTTTATTCCGAAAATGGATGCAGAAACAATTAGAGCTGGATATCAAGCTGTTCTAAACAGCATTTATTCCCCGAGAGAGTATTATCAGAGGGTATTGGAATTTCTCAAGGAATATAAGCCGATCCGGAAGAAACGAATCGACAAACTAGAGATTAGAGCATTCTTTAGCTCAATCTTGTACTTGGGTATTTTAGAAAAGGGCAAAATTTACTACTGGAAATTGTTAATCAAAGCTCTAATGTTTCACAGGGCTTCTTTCGGAGAGGCTGTCTCCAGCGCTTTGTTTGGATATCATTTTAGAAAACTGTTAAGCAAATAGCTTACTATACAGAACCCTTAGGAGAAATAATCCGAACCATTATTTGGTCCGATTCACGGTAATATGTTTCGTTTTCTAAACGCATTTGCCAGTAACCGTTTTCTAAGAATGGAGCACTTTGAATTTTCCAGATCTTTTGAAAGCCTCCATTTCCTATAGTTATGTGGTCATCTTGGATCAGGATCTTTCCAATCCTTAAATTGGATTCGGTGTTACGAAATTCAGCAATGCCATTGAGATGTATCATAATCCACGAGCCTTTTTCCCCAAACCATTCCCCGGCAAAATTTATGTGCTTTTTGTCTAGTGGTTCAGCATTGGAGAAATTGACTGAGTGAACATCTTTAAATACGCCGTAAAATATTGGTGTTGAGGTAATAAAGAACAAGGCTGTAGATGCCAATATTAAGAAGGATATGAGAGATATTTTAAACATACATTCTTCTTGGACCGATTTATCTACCTGCTCGAGTTGGACAAAAAGAAGCCCGACGGACATGATAAAGGGTATGGCTCCGAACAAGGAGGATACGGTCGTCTCGCCGGGCAATTGAATGACTAGTAATCATAGTCTAGCCAAGGTTGAAATATCTGTCAAGTTTTGAGTATTTTCGAAACCAAGATTGTTTCAGACTTTGGAACCAATTTTTTATTGCGTAAATTCAAGTTTCTTAAATACCCCACATCACGGCAGAGATCAAAGGCTCTACCGTGATCATTTTTTCACAAGTATTACTGTCTTTGAACATGAAAGATCAAGCTCGTGCATGAATCAATTATACTAAAAACTCCTAGAGAAATCGCTATAATGCGTGACGCGAACCGCATAGTAGCTGAAATCCTTGAAAAATTGGGCGAAGTTGTTGAACCTGGCGTCACGACAGGCCATCTCGACAAAGTGGCCGAACAGATGATCAGCAAGGCTGGAGCTAAAGCAGCATTCAAAGGCTATCGGATGAGCGATAAACGCCCCTACCCTTCTTGCATTTGCTCTTCAGTCAATGAAGAAATAGTCCATGGTATCCCCGGACCAAGAGTTTTGAAGGATGGAGATATCGTGGGGGTAGATGTCGGAGTTGTTTACAAAGGTTTTGTGGGAGATGCCGCTAAGACATATCCAGTAGGTAGCATTACTGAAGCAGCGCAGAAACTCTTAACGGTGACAGAGGAATCGCTTTACAAGGGAATAAATCTGGCCTGGCCGAACAACCGTCTCCAGGACATTTCAAGGGCCATCCAAAAACACGTTGAGTCCAATGGATATTCTATTGTACGCGATTTCGTAGGACACGGAGTTGGAAGAAAAATGCATGAGCCTCCACAGGTTCCAAATTATACAGGCGTCGGTTGGAATCCCCGACTGGAAGCTGGGATGACCCTCGCCCTCGAACCTATGGTCAACGAGGGCACATGGAGAATCAAGCTTTTAGAAGATGAATGGACCGCTGTTACTGCAGACGGAAAACTTTCCGCTCATTTCGAACATTCGATTGCAGTTACTGATGATGGACCAATGATCTTATCCCTGCCCTAAAAAAAATGAGTCATTTTAAAAACATCTTCAAAGGCAAGAGAATCACCGTAATGGGCCTAGGACTATTGGGCCGTGGTCTGGGTGATACGCTTTTCCTGATTGAATGTGGAGCGGAAGTTACAGTTACTGATCTCAAATCTCCTGATCAATTGCGTCCATCAGTAGAGAGGCTAAAAGAACTCCCTGTAACAATTAAGTTGGGCGGCCACGATCCCGAGGACTTTGCGCAAGCTGATATGATACTTCGCAATGCAGACGTGCCTGCTAGCTCTCCGTATCTTGAGATAGCTAAACACAACGGCATTCCCATAGAGATGGATGAAAGTCTGTTCTGTAAATTTTTCGAAGGATTAGTAGTAGGAATAACTGGCACGAGGGGCAAGACCACTACCACTTATCTAATTAACCACATACTCCAAGGGGCAAAACGAAAGACGCATCTAGCGGGTAACATCATGGGAGTGGCTACTCTTCCACTATTAAAGATTGTTGAGCCCGAGGACATAGTAGTTCTTGAACTTTCAAGTTGGCAACTGCAAGGATTTCATGAGGCCAGAATTTCACCACAAGCATCCGTCTTCACAAATATTTATCCCGACCATTTGAACAGGTATCATGGCATGGACGAATACATATTCGACAAAAAAGCCATTTACAGCTACCAAAAGCCGGAAGATTTCTGTGTTTTCAATTTAGACAATTCTGTCACTAGGCAATTGTCTAAAGAGTCAAAAAGCAAGGTTATTTATTTTGAAATAAATGATGTGCCCAAGAATTGGGAAATAAGAATTCCAGGGGCTCACAATTTAGAAAATGTTGCCGCGGCGATCCAAACAACGCGAACTCTTGGAATTCCCGAAAACATCATCAGAGAATTCTCAGAGTCTTTTGCGGGTGTTGAGCATCGCCTGCAATGGCTTGGAACGCGGAACGGGGTTGATTTTGTTAATGACACCACTAGCACCACCCCGGTTTCAGGAATAGTCGCTCTAAATTCCCTGTCATCCAGGGAGATATTGCTCATAGCTGGTGGAGCCGACAAGAAACTGGACCTGAGTGAATTTGCGAAACTAGCTGCGGCAAGAACAAAAAGGATAGCGTTGCTAGACGGCTCCGCTACCAATCAACTCTATCGCAAGTTGGCGCAATATGGCGCGGAAAGCAAAATTGCTGGGATCTTCAAAGACCTGGAATCCGCCATCAATGAGCTTTTTAGGTCAGCAACCAAGGGCCAAGTTATATTGCTCTCCCCTGCATGCGCATCATTTGGAATGTTCAGAAATGAATTTCATAGGGGAGAGAGCTTCGTAAAGATATTCGATGCCTTGGAAGACAACTGATCAATCCATGCAGAATTGACTCAATGGAGCCCAATCACTGTTTTCTCTCAGTTGCACAAAAGTTTATTTTAAGATCTTAGAACTCCATTGAGTATTTACTAAATATTATGCGTTGGCCTCAAGCGTGCATTTGGTAAAGTCAATAGGCTGCTTACACCCCCTACAAACATGCGGCCTGTCAAACTCATCGGAAAAGATTTCAACCATTTTGCCGCAATTAGGGCATTTGCATGAGAAGGAAGAAAGGTTCTTGTTGGCTTCAAATCCGGGACAGTGCATCGGTGTGCTCATCTTCGTACTCCCCTTTTTCCGATTTTGTTGCGAACAATAGATTTTCCAGTGTTCACTAAAATAATAGACCACTGTTCTGAAACGGGCAATAAAAAAGGCTACTATTTCTCAGGTAATTGGGGAAACTAAGAAGGGCGAGAAAAATCGCGGGTTCGGTCCTAAAATTCCAATTACTCAACCATTTATTATTACTATTCTGGAAAGAATCATCACACGATATTACAATAAAAATAACGTTCAGTCGCAATTTGCATCTTGTCTTACACTAATGTTCCATTACAAAAGACCGAAACTCACCCCTCGAGAATATTTCTAAGTTCCTTTAATTCTCTCTTGATCTCTAACAATATATCTCTGTAATCGTCCTGACTTGATGGCAAACTTGCAGATTCGACTTTTTCCTGACCAGTAGAAATATCCTCTCGACCGCGCGAAGTTTTGGTAGCCCTAGAAGCTTTTCTCTCAGCCGCCGTCTGTTTCTTCATTTCCTGAAGCCGCTTTTTGGCGCCAGCTATGGTGAACTTCTCGTCGTAAAGAAGATGTTTTATTTCAAGTAATAATTCTAGATCCTTCTTATGATAGAGTCTTTGCCGAGCCCTCGTGCGCGTTGGTTTGAGAATCTTGAATTCAGACTCC
Source organism: uncultured Desulfomonile sp. (assembly GCA_937930835.1). Lineage (GTDB taxonomy): Bacteria > Desulfobacterota > Desulfomonilia > Desulfomonilales > Desulfomonilaceae > CAITZA01. The sequence continues at coordinate 276 of CALGLN010000012.1, read as the reverse complement.
CAATATCTCAACACATAAGGCTCTACATCCAGGATTTCACTAACTTCACCAATTTTAAAATACTGTTTCTCCGGAATTGCGATGGTCATCTCCTACCCACCCCTCCTCATGAGAATGCAAACAACTGCGCCAACAAGATTACAACCAAAATTAATCATTTATCAAAACAACGCGATAAAAAATTAACGTTAGTCCCTGACTGAGGCTCCAAACCTTTCGGCCAGCGACTCAATCACTTGAGAATGAACCTCTTGGACTTCAGCGTCTGTAAGAGTT
>CALGLN010000011.1 GCA_937930835.1 uncultured Desulfomonile sp. | reverse complement strand
GGGCGGCACTTCAATGTGCATCACATGGAGCCTAAAAAGTAAATCCCGCCGAAACTTACCCGTTTCCACCAGTTCTGAAAGCTTCCTGTTGGTTGCGGCAATTATTCTGGCGTTGGAATGTAATGTCTGATTGCCCCCGAGTCTCGTAAATTCCCTGGATTCCAGAAAACGAAGGAGTTTGGCCTGTAAAGGAGGGTTGAGGTCACCAACCTCGTCAAAAAATATTGTTCCCCCCTGAGCCAGTTCAACTCTACCCCTTTTGATTTCAGAGGCTCCCGTGAACGCCCCTTTTTCATAACCGAACAGCTCGGATTCAAAAAGGTTCTCGACAAGTGTCGTGCAATCCACTGTGACAAAGGGCCTGTTTTTCCCAAAAGAAGATTCATGGATCACATGGGCTATCAATTCCTTGCCGCTGCCCGTTTCGCCCTCTATCAGGACAGTCTCCTTGTGTCTGGACACAAGGCCTATGGTCTTGAACAGTGATCTTATCGCCTGAGTCTTGCCGACTATCCTGTGATGATCCGATTCCTCATTTGCTTCCTTGTCCACTTGACTTGTTCTGTCAGAACAACGGCTTGCCAGCAAACTCTTTGCCACGGCCCTATCAAGCTCATCGACATCAATGGGTTTGTGGATGTAGTCGAAAGCCCCGTTTCTCATAGCCTCAATGGTCGTTTCCATATCATGGTACGCTGTTATCATGATAACTTTTGCGTCAGAGTCACGGGCCATTATTTTTTTGAGTATTTCCATTCCCGAGATGTCGGGTAGCCTTATATCCAGTATAACCAGTGAAGGGTTAATCTCGGTAAAGACCCTGAAGCCGTCATTTCCGGTCCCTGCCTGGATTACACTGAGCCCTTTCTCATGCAGAAACATCTCCAAAGACTCTCTGATAGTCGTTTCGTCATCAATGACCAGAACCTGGGTGGCAGGTAGCATCAGAAATTCTCCAGAAGTGAGTCGCTAAATGTCGATCAAAGCTTTCCCCGAATAAATCAATAATAGTCTTAGACAGGCTGCCGCAGAAGTAGTATGTTGGTCTGGCCGAAAAATATCCTCATGTCGATAAATGCGGATATCAATCAACATTATGACCTCGTAAAAACCTTTTGAACTATCTCTGAACTTTGGCCGGGTTGAAGGCTAACTGTTGCTGTGAGCCCAACCATAACGTCAACAATGTAACAAATACCATGCTTATTGTTAACCGTGCAATCACGACACAATCGCTTTTTCATACTGCTCAGTAACATTGCCGCATTAATAATGTCCGGCAAGGATGCTGAAAAAAGGCTAAGCGGTTTTTTTCCCTCACATAAATTTTGAAACAATATTTCATTTTGTGTTTAAGGAGGATTGAAGCGGAACAATGGCCAAAAGCAAACTGCATTACGGTTGGATAGTCATTTTTGCCGGGCTCATGGTAACGATCGGGGCTCATGGATTCGGCCGGATGTCTTACACGCTAATACTTCCAGCGATGAAAGACGGTCTGAATTTCACCTACAGTGAACTGGGACTTCTGGGCACGGGAAATTTCATCGGCTATCTCATTATGGCGATAATCGGCGGATTGTTGGCGGCGCGCTTCGGCCCACGCGTGGTAATAAGTCTTGCCCTGGTTTTTATGGGCCTTACGATGATTTTGACAGGATTGGCCCAAACCTTTGCTGTGGCATTTGGCGCCCGATTGTTGACAGGCCTGGGGCATGGCGCAGCATATGTTCCGGCTATGGCTCTGGGCTCGACGTGGTTTGCAATACAGCGTCGTGGATTCGCTACAGGAATAGTCTCGGCCGGTATCGGTGGCGGAACCATGATCGCCGGCCTGGTAGTCCCTTATATCCTTGGAGCTTACGGTGTCGAAGGTTGGAGGTACGCCTGGTTTTATCTTGGCGCAGCAGTCCTAGTTATTGCAGTAATAGCCGCCCTGGTAATCAGGAACCGCCCCGACGACCTAGGTTTACCGCAGATTGGCGCTCAGTCGCAGGCTGTTTCTAACTCTCCCAAGCCACAGGCGGTCAATCAACTTGATTGGAGCTCTGTATACAAGGTAAAAAAGGTCTGGTATTTGGGATGTGTTTATTTTCTCTACGGTTTTTCATACATCATATACATGACCTTTTTTGCGGCTTACCTATGCCGTGAAATGTGCATGCCTCAGGCTGAAGCGGGAAGGCTTTGGGCATTGGTCGGAGGCCTGAGTATATTTTGCGGGGTGATTTGGGGCGGCCTATCCGACAAGCTTGGTAGGGGACGCGGGGCCGCTATAGCCTACGTGTCGCTGGCGATATCATACGGAATCTTTGCTCTATTTCAGGTCAATATAGCATTTTATATATCCGCAATCGTTTTCGGACTCACGGCATGGAGCATTCCCACAATAATGGCCGCTACAGCCGGGGATTACGTTGGCCCACGGCTCGCTCCAGCGGGACTAGGTTTCATAACATTATTTTTTGGCATAGGTCAGGCTCTGGGACCTTGGGTAGGTGGATACATGGCAGATATCTCCAAATCCTTTACTGGTCCTTTTCTTCTTGCTACCGTTGTCTCATTATTAGGCGCTATAATGTCATTAGGTCTCAAGCCGTCGGGAGCAAATGAGTAAGGATTCTTGGAGTCGTTTGCCATCACTAATCGGCTTTTTTTGCGAGCGCAATTCAAAAAACTATGGTGTCTGCCAGAAAATAGTTTACTATGAGTAAACATAATCTTGAGAGACGGTCCAGCTAAGAGATAAACGGGATGGTCTGTTAAGAACTCAGATCCCGAGTAAGTAAAGTTAGCCTCAGTAAACGCAAGGACCTTATTCAGGACCAAAATTGTCAGGTAAATTGGTCAGAACAAATTTGCTAACCTGCCATAAATTCAGCGCAAACCTCGGAGTCATTGACCCAATTTCCTTACTTGAATTGGGGTTGTTTCCTCGTTCTATCATAGGGGGGATATAGGAGTGTTCCGGAGCCAA
>CALGLN010000010.1 GCA_937930835.1 uncultured Desulfomonile sp. | reverse complement strand
AATCAAATCATCATCCTCGCAAACACTTTTGCGTTACCGATGAGGTTATCAATGAGAATTCTTTCATTGGGAGCGTGGGCCCAGCCTTCCATGCGTTCCCAAACAACAGCGGGAAGATTAGCCTTCCTGAAAAATGTGGCCACGGTCTGGCCTCCAATGCCCTGCGGCCTGGCCTGCACACCGTAGACCTCTTGAAGAGCCTGAGCCAATTTCACCACTACAGGAGCGTCCGGGGCCGTAGCGTTAGGAGATTCGCTTCGGAGATATTCCTGAACCTCAACTTCAACACCATGCTGGGCGGCTACACGCCGGGATACCTCTTTCATGAGAGCCAGCACATCATCCACTTTTGTTTCAGGCAGAATCCTGCAATCGAAAAAGAAAACATCCTCACCTGGTATTGTGTTGACGTTGGGCACATTGGCGTCCTTTCGTGTGGGCTCAAATGTGCTCACCGGAGGATTGAAAAACGAATTTTGTATGTCGAACTTTTGGTGTAGAGCTTCATCAAGAGCCGTGATGAGATATGCCGTCGCCCTGAGAGTATTCCTGCCCTTATCGGGTCGTGACGCATGCGCCTGTTTGCCGGTGACACAAAAACGGACATGGTAAAGATGCTTTTCAGCTATCTCCATGACATCCCCGTCCTTGTTGCCTGCATCCGGCACGATGATCAGATCATCGGGGCTAAACAGGTCAGGTCTTGTCCTGAGGACGTAATCCAGGCCGTAAATGCTGCCGGATTCCTCATCGGAAACCAGCGCCAGGCCAACATTAACCCCCAATCCACAAGTCTCTTTTACCGCTTTGACCGCATAAATGCTCGACGCAACCGCCTGACCGTTGTCCTCCACTCCCCGACCATAAAGATAGCCGTCCCTGATATAAGGCTTGAATGGGTCAGCGTCCCAAAGGCGCAATTCACCAACCGGAACCACATCTATATGACTGAGGATCCAAAGAGTATGAGAAGTGTCCCTGCCATTGAATATCGCTAGAAGATTTGGACGGACCTTGTCGGGAACCCGGTCATCAGGCGCATGGACTTCCTCTATCCTGTCAGGAGACAAGGACATGACCATTTCCTTAACGGGAACATATTTGTCCATCTCGCCAAACCCGCCATTGCTTGGACCAAGCGCAGGAATTGAACAGATCCGTGAAAGAAATGATACACATTCATCTCTCAAGTCATCCAGACGTCTTGCCACTTCCTGAAAACGCAAAATCCCTCCGTGGAACGAATCATTAGCGTCAAAGGACGAACTTACGCTGTGCTCATGATATCGCATTTGTCTTGAATAAGTCAAGAATGAAACTATTATAAGCGCTTATACGGATATGATATTGAATTTATGAGTATCTTTTTCAGGGGGTATGGAATTTCGTATTGCGTGATCGCGACGAATCTTCTATACTGTGACGTCGTATTCTGATTCTGAATACATATTCGAGTACCGGCAGGAAGTAACGATTGCAGACACAAGAAACCTCTTCAAAGCAGCCACGGCTGTCCAGACGTGAACGCGAAAATCTCAGACAGCGCGCTGAAATCTTTCAGGCGGCCCTCAGGCTTTTTTCGGAGCATGGCTACCACAATGTCGCAATGAGTCAGATAGCAACGGAAGCTGAATTCGGCATAGGAACGGTTTATAAGTTTTTCGAGAACAAGGAGCGCCTCTACAAGGAATTGGTGATGGAGATGGCTGAAAGATGCCATGCGTCTATAATCGGAATATTGAAAGAAGATCATGATCCATTAACAACGATAAAAAAATATATAGAGGCACGGCACGAGATTTTTTATAACAATTTACCTTTAATGAGATTATATTTTGCAGAGACTACGGGCGCCAGCTTCAACCTAAAGGCAGGCTTGGACAAAGATTTATTAGAGCTTTATGATGAGACGATCGAAGAATTGGTTCGAGTTTTTGAAAAAGGTAAGAAGCAGAATGTTTTCAGGGATGTGGATCCTTACAGTATGACGCTTTCGCTCGAAGGGGCTTTGAACACTGTCTTATGGCGTTCGATAGACACCCCTTCCCGGCTCAAGGAAACTGCTGACATCTCATCCTTATCGGACATTTTTTTCAGAGGCGTTTTGGTTCCTGAAAAAGATGTTTCTTGTCAGTTCACATAACCGGAAATCCGAAGTATAGGTAAAAGGTTAATGTTTTAAAAGTCAAAGGGATTTTAATGTGTGTAATTATGGCCCGCAGAAATTAGCCAGCCAGGGATACAATGGAAATTGGTCTTTATTGTTGGGCGTTAGCAAGAAGGAATCTATGTGTTGTTGTGGGGATATAACATGTCCAAGTCGCCGATAAATGCGATTGTTTTGGCAATTAGCGCCATGATTTTCATGCTTTCTGGATGTGATCGTCCGAAACAAGCAATGGCTCCACCGCCGCCCGAAGTTGTTACTGTTACTGTTCAGCCCGAGCAAGTGATTCTGATGACTGAGCTACCTGGAAGGACATCAGCGTACAGGATCGCCGAAATACGTCCACAGGTTAACGGTATCATTCAGAAGCGTCTGTTCAAGGAGGGATCAGATGTGCAGCAGGGACAGGAGCTTTATCAGATAGACCCTGCTCCCTTCCAGGCTGCTTTTGACAATGCAAGCGCTGCACTGGCCAAATCTCAGGCTGCCCTGCCAGCAATTAAGTCTCGCGCGGAACGCTACCGGAGCCTTTTAGCCGAAAGAGCGGTCAGCCAGCAGGACTACGATGACAGGGAATCGGCGCTAAAGGCGGCGGAGGCGGATGTCGAATATTGGAAGGCGGCCCTTGAAACAGCCAGAATTAATCTTGAGTACACGCGAGTGACCGCTCCTATTTCCGGTAGGATTGGGAAATCCAATGTGACCGACGGGGCTTTGGTCACCGCTTATCAGCCCATGGCATTGGCGACAATACAGCAAATAGACCCAATCTACGTTGATGTTCCACAGTCAACTTCCGAACTACTCAGGCTGCGACGTAATCTGGAGGACGGTAGATTGAACCAGAATCAGAGGGGCCAGCGACAGGTTCAACTGATACTGGAGGATGGCTCGGCTTACTCACTGAATGGTCGTCTGCAATTTAGAGACGTGACAGTCGATCCTTCCACCGGTTCGGTCATTCTGAGGATTGTCTTTCCGAACCCTGAAGGAGTTTTGCTTCCGGGCATGTTTGTCAGGGCAAAAATTCGTGAGGGGGTTAACGATCAGGCCATGTTGGTTCCGCAGCAGGCTGTTTCACGAGACTCCAAGGGTACGCCGAGCGTATTCGTTGTGAACCAGGAAAACAAGGTTGAACCGCGCATCCTCAAACTTGAAAGAGCTATTGGGGATAAATGGCTTGTGTTGTCAGGTCTGAATCCTGGAGACAGGGTCATTAGCGAAGGTTTGCAGCGGGTGAGACCTGGAGCGGTTGTCAGAGTCGTCTCTGATGAGGCGTCGCAAAAAGTTGAGAATAAAAAGGACCAAGGCTCCCCGGGACCCCAGGAAACCAAGGGTGGGGGTTCCTGATGTTATCTAATTTCTTTCTGGATCGACCTGTTTTTGCATGGGTCATTGCGATAATTATCATGATTGGGGGGTGTTTGGCGATTTACAATCTCCCGATCTCCCAGTATCCCCCAATTGCGCCGCCGTCTATTTCAATCACGTCTTTCTATCCCGGGGCTTCAGCCGAAACAGTAGAGAACAGTGTTACCCAAATAATCGAACAGAAGATGACCGGATTCGATAAGATGCTATATCTTTCCGCTACCAGCGATTCATCCGGCACATCACGACTTGAGTTGACTTTTGCTCCGGGCACAGACCCCGATATGGCGTGGTCTCAGGTTCAGAACAAGCTACAGCTCGCCATGGCCAACCTTCCCGAGGTCGTCCAGAGGCAGGGAGTCAAGGTCAGCAAATCTACCAGGAACTATCTCCTTATACTGGGTCTGATATCTGAAGACGGCTCAATGGATGGCAATGACCTCAGAGATTACGCTCAATCCACTCTTGAGAAGGTTCTGGCAAGAGTGCCTGGAGTTGGTGAGGTTGAAAACTTCGGGACTCAGTACGCCATGCGTATATGGATAGATCCTGATAGCCTTACGGAATACCACATAACCATCGAAGATGTATTAAGGGCCCTAAAAGCCTACAATGTAGAGGTTTCCGCAGGTCAGTTCGGCGGGGCTCCCGCAGTGGAAGGCCAACGCCTCAATGCTTCCATAATCGTCCAGAACCTACTCAAAACTCCTGAAGAATTCGCTAATATTCCGATTCGTATGAATCCGGACGGCTCTGTAGTTAGGGTAAAGGACATAGGGCGCACTGAGCTGGGAACTGAAACCTATGATGTCGAAGCCTACTATAATGGAAAAGCTTCAGCGGGTATGGCCATACGTCAGGCGGCCGGAGCAAACGCTCTAACAACTGCAAACGCAATAAAGGCCAAAGTAGAAGAGATGAGCAAGTATTTTCCGCCTGGAATGAAAGCCGTCTATTACTACGACACCACACCCTTTATCAAGGTGGCCATCAGGGAAGTTGTGAAGACTTTGCTGGAAGCCATTGTGCTGGTCTTCCTCGTAATGTACCTGTTCATGGGAAATATCCGGACCACGCTGATACCAACCATAGCAGTGCCGGTTGTCCTCCTCGGAACATTCGGAATCCTCGGGCTTTTCGGCTTTTCCATCAATATGCTCACCATGTTCGGAATGGTCCTGGCCATAGGTCTTCTCGTTGATGACGCTATTGTTGTTGTTGAGAACGTTGAACGAATCATACACGATGAAGGTTTGTCCCCGAGAGAAGCTACGCGAAAATCCATGGGACAGATTACCAGCGCCCTTATAGGTATCGGTTTGGTCCTGTCCGCCGTCTTCGGTCCGATGATTTTCTTCGGAGGATCCACTGGAGTCATTTACCGGCAGTTCTCAATTACTATCATATCCTCAATGCTGCTGTCGGTGCTTGTCGCCCTCATCCTCACTCCGGTTCTTTGCGCCGGGCTCCTGAAAACAGGTTCAAACGGACACCGGCCTCCTGAAAAGGGCTTCTGGATCCTGAAACGATTTTTCAAATGGTTCGACTCGCTTTTCCTTTCTTCTACCAACCTCTACCTGAGATTTCTTGGTAACGCTTTAGCCCGTAAAATACCTTTTCTCATTATTTATCTGATTCTTGTGGTCTCGGTGGTCTTCCTCTTTCAGCGTATGCCTACGGCATACCTGCCGGATGAGGATCAGGGAGTTATTTTTGTTCAGGCTATCCTCCCGGGCAACGCCACATTGGAGCAAACCAAGGAAGTGCTTGCCAGAGCAAACAATTATTTCCTTACTCAGGAAAAGGATGCGGTTGAGTCTGTAACCACCGTCGCAGGATTTAGTTACTCAGGCCGAGGCCAGAACATGGGACTGGCCTTTGTCAAACTAAAGGACTGGGATGTAAGGGACAAGCCTTCGCTCAGGGCTGATCAGATTGTCGCACGCGCAATGAGGGAGTTCCAAAAAATAAGAAGCGCAATGGTATTTGCGTTCACTCCCCCTTCGGTCATAGAGTTGGGTAACTCGAAAGGATTCGATTTTCAGTTGCTTGACCGTAGTGGCCTCGGCCATGAAGCCTTGATGAACGCTCGAAACCAGGCCCTCGGCATGGCGGCCACGGATCCCAGGCTTATGGCTGTCAGACCAAATGGTATGAACGATGTGCCCGAATACAGAATAGATATCGATTGGGAAAAGGCCGGAGCGCTCGGTGTAAATATTTCGACGATCCATCAAACGATTGCCGCGGCATTTGGATCGGCCTACGTTAACGATTTTATTCAGGGCGGTCGAGTAAAAAGGGTATACCTTCAGGCTGACGCCCCATTTCGAATGATGCCCAGTCAACTGGACAGACTATATGTTCGCAACAGTGAAGGCAAGATGACCCCCTATTCATCCTTCGCCTCGGGGCACTGGACCTCCGGTTCACCGAAACTGGAACGATATAATGGTTTTCCGTCAATCAATATATGGGGAGAGGCTGCCCCAGGAAGAAGTTCAGGAGAAGCAATGCAGGCAATGGAGGAAATTGTAGCCAAACTGCCTCAAGGTATAGGCTTCGACTGGACGGGACTCTCCTTTCAGGAAAGATTGGCCGGGACACAGACAGGACCGCTTTACGCTTTTTCCATTCTGGTCATTTTTCTGTGTTTGGCTGCTCTATATGAAAGCTGGCCTATTCCCTTCGCAATCCTGCTTACCCTCCCCCTTGGCGCAATCGGTGGTGTTATTGCGACATCCTTGCGAGGATTGCCAAATGACGTCTATTTTCAGATAGGTATGCTTGCAACTCTGGGTCTGACAACCAAAAACGCCATATTGATCATACAGTTCGCCAAGGCGCAGGTAGAAGATGGGGCCGACCTCATCACAGCCACGCTCGAAGCCGCAAGACTGAGACTACGGCCAATTGTCATGACATCGCTGGCTTTCGGATTTGGAGTCCTGCCTCTCGCTATAGCCTCAGGGGCTGGAGCCGGCGCTCAAAAGGCAATCGGCACAGGCGTGCTTGGAGGAGTTGTCACAGCCACAATACTCGTGACCCTGTACGCCCCCATTTTCTACGTGATCATTTTCAGGGCATTTTCCAAAAAGAAGAAACCGGCTCATCAAATGGAGACTGCAAAAATTTAATAACTCATTTTACGGGATACTTTCATAGAGATAATTTTTCAATTCTTTGCAGTACAACCCTTGCAATGTTACACATTTTGGATTATTGTGACATGAGGAAATGATAATTGATATAAAAGTGCTATTGGATGAGTTGCGCAACTAATGTAACAGCTGATTATACCGCCTATGTAAACCGAAAGATTACCCTATTTTTCATTCTGGCCGGTTTACTGGGCGCTATGGCCGTCTATTCCATAGCGGCCGGATCATATAGCATTCCAGCATGGAGCGTGGTTCAGACCTTGCTAGGTCAGGGCGGTGGCCCGGAAGATGTTGTTATATGGAATATCAGGGCGCCAAGGATAACCGCTGCGATTGTAGGCGGATGGGGCTTGGCGATTTCCGGGACGGCCATCCAATGCTTGCTGAAGAATCCTTTGGCTTCCCCATTCACGCTTGGCGTCAGTCATGGCGCCGTGTTTGGCGCAGCCTTTGCCATTGTTGTTCTGAACGCCGGAATGTCGCCAAAAGCGCCCACTAATACAGGGGCCGCTGCGGCTTTAAACCTCACGAACATCTATTCAGTTACCATTTTCGCGTTTTTGGGCGCCATGATGGCCACTGGCGTCATCCTGCTGCTCTCAACAGTGAAGAAGCTCTCTTCGGAGGCGATAATCCTGGCCGGTGTGGCCCTATCATCACTTTTCGTCTCAGGCACAATACTTCTGCAGTATTTCGGCAGTGATGTGGAAGTGGCTTCGATCGTTTTCTGGACCTTTGGGGATGTTGGACGCTTGAATTGGAGAGAGATCGTCATTACTCTTGGCGCCGCAATCCTTGTGACTATCTATTTCGTTTTCAACAGTTGGAACTTGAACGCCTTGTCCGCCGGAGATGACGTCGCCGGCTCACTTGGAGTCAATGTCAGCACGTTTCGAGTGGTGGGAATGATAATGGCCACGTTGGTCACCGCATTGATCACTGCGTTCATGGGCGTAATAGCCTTCCTTGGGTTGTTGGCGCCGCATATAGCGCGGAGGTTAGTCGGTCCGGATCACCGTTACCTTACACCTCACTCATGCATCATCGGTTCCCTGTTATTGCTTGTTTCTGACACTATTGGAAGGACTCTGATCGGATCAGGGACACTACCGGTTGGAGTGCTCACTTCCTTCATGGGAGCGCCGCTCTTCCTGTATTTGCTAGTGAGAGGCTACAGCAAATGATCCTTTCGGTTGAAGGAGTCAGTTTCAGATACAATAGTGTTCCGGTGCTGGAAGGCGTGAGTTTTCAGCTTGGACGAGGACAGATTCTTGGAGTGCTTGGTGTCAATGGCGCAGGAAAGTCAACTCTCCTGAAATGCGTCAATAAAATACTCAAACCTACCAAAGGCTCTATATTGCTGAACAATGAAGACATCCTTCGTTTAAGCGGTAACAGCATCGCCAAACGGATGGGCTATGTTCCGCAAAAATATTCCGAAGACAATCTGACCGTGTTTGACACGGTATTGTTGGGACGCAAGCCGCATATTAAATGGGCCGCGATCAAAAGGGATTATGACATTGTTGAGCGGATATTACACACCATGAAGCTCGACAGGTTTGCTTTGAGGAAGGTCTCGGAGTTAAGTGGAGGAGAATCTCAGAAAGTAATCATCGCTCGCGCTCTTGCCCAGGAGCCTGACATACTTCTTCTCGATGAACCCACTAGCAATCTCGATCTCAAAAATCAAATCGAAGTCATGGGACTGATAAAGGATGTGACACTTCTGCATGATGTCTCGGTAATTGTCACAATGCACGATCTGAACCTGGCGATGAGATACGCTGATACCCTCTTGATGATCAAGGACAACACCGTCTATTGTTGCATACCTGCCGGTCAGGTCACTCCCGAAATTATTCATGACGTCTACGGAATAGAAGTAATCCTGGCGGACATAAACGGATTTCCGGTGATTGTGCCAGTTCCTACGGAAGGAGCGCTCCATGAAGGGATTCATGGGCCTCACGCAGCGTTAGCTAGTTGAATAATATCATTATAGTTTATGGAGAAAGGGGAAGTTCAATGAAGAGTCTATTGGCTTGCTTGTTGATAGTGTTGAGCCTACTATCGTTTCCTGATTTTTCCAGATCTCAGGAGCCCGTAATAGAGGTTAAGGACATGGCTGGAAGAGTTGTCAAGGCTCCTCTGGATCCACAAAGAATAGTATGCCTTGGCCCAGGAACATTAAGACAGATAGTTTATCTTCAAAAACAGGACAAGGTTGTCGGTATTGAGAATTTCGAAAAGATTTCCGCTTATGGCAGACCTTATTTGTTGGCCAACCCGCAGTTAGCGCAACTTCCTACGATAGCGCCCGGTGGGCCGGGCAACATAAACAATGATCCGGACCTCGAAGCCACCCTTAAATCCAGGCCACAAGTAATTTTCATTTCATATATGGACCCCAACAAAGCCACTGCTCTTCAGGACAAAATTGGAATTCCCGTCGTTGTCCTGTCACAAGGACGGTTCGCTGGCTTTGATGAAAAATTATATGATTCCCTGAAAATCGCGGGTAAGGTCTTGAAGGCTGAAACCAGGGCTGAGGCTATCATCAAATTCATCGATGATTGCAGGGAGGACCTGGCAAAACGCTCTACAAACGTAGAACCCGCTAAGGGACCAACCGTCTATGTGGGCAGCGTGGGGTTCCGTGGACAGCAGGGAATTGAGAGCACTGACGCTGACTACACTCCATTCGAATGGGTAAAGGCAAATAATATAGTCAAGACGCTGAACAAAAAGGAGCACGTCTTCATAAACAAGGAACAATTGCTGGCATGGGATCCGGATATAATCTTCATCGACGGTAGTGGATTGAATCCGACAATGCTGGATTACCAGAAAAACCCGGATTTCTACAACTCGTTGAAGGCAGTCAAGGAATCAAGAGACTATTTGTTGTTTCCGTTTAATTTCTATATTGCGAATGTCGACACTGCCATAGCGGACGCTTACGCAGTCGGAAAGCTATTGTATCCTGACCGGTTTTCCGACGTTGATATCAGGAAGAATGCGGATCGTATTTACGAATTCTTTGTAAACAAGCCTATTTATCATTACATGGAAAAGGATTTCGGGCCTCTGGGTTCGCCAGGTGTTTTCAAGAAGAATTAGGCGAATTGGGGGCAAATTCCTTAATCGTGAGACAACTGGTAGGATATGGCGTTTGCAAAAGCCGCAAATTCTTGAGGTGAGAGGGTTTCCGCTCGTCGACCCAGATCTATATTTGAGTCATTTGCGGCTTTTTGGATTCCAACAGCATCAAGCCCAGGTATCAACAGTGATTTTAAATTGTTACGCAAGGTTTTGCGCCTTGTTGCGAACGCTGTTTTGACCAAACGTGTAAGCAATTTGTAATCCGTCACTTCGAATCTTGGGACCTGGGAAAAATCAATTCTAATAAGGGTCGATTCGATAGCAGGAGCAGGATAGAAACATCTTCCGGGGATATGAAACAGACCCTGCACATGAGATCTTATACCCAGCAAAACACTTAGAGATCCGTAGTCCCTGGTTCCAGGATCAGCCATAAACCGCTCAGCTACCTCTTTCTGAAGCATTATGGTCAAAGACTTAAATATATCGCTGTTTTCCTGGAACATGAAAACGAGCCTGCTCGATACACTATAAGGAAGGTTGGCCACCACACGTAGTCGACCAACTCTTTGAGCCAATTCCCTAAAGTTGTATTTTAGGGCGTCAGCATGGACCAACTCAACAGATGCGACGGACGCGAACCTCTTTTGGAGCTCCCTGAAAAAGCCGGAATCAATTTCAATAGCTGTCACCCGGGCGCCCGAATCCACCAAAGCTTGTGTCAAGGCCCCTAAACCGGCTCCTATTTCAACGATGTGCTCCCCAGGAATGACTCGGGCTTCATTAACTATTCGCTGCAAATAATTCTCATCCACAAGCAAGTTTTGTCCAAGCCATTTCTTGGGCGCTAACTTCTTCTCCCTGAACATTCTGATTGTGTCTTGAACTGAAGCCAAATCCTATATATACCTCAACTATTATTTCCCCACACAGAAGCGTTCGAATATCCTGTCAAGAACGTCTTCGGTAAATTTTTGGCCTGTAATCTCATCAATCTTATCACAGGCGGACTTGATCTCCAACGAAACCAACTCCAGCTTCCCATTATGCTCAAGTAGATCAAACGCACTACAAACATCCCCATAGGCGGACTCCATCAATAAGAGCGCTCGATCGTTCAAACTACCTTTTTCGCTAAACTCATCCGATTCTCTGAGGTGGGCGGCAAGTTTTCCTATTCCGGCTCGCAGCTCATCCAGCCCAGCGCCTGTTTTGGCGCTTGTCCTGAATATCTTCTCTTCACTGGCGCCAAGCTGTTCTGGCGCCTGAGCTTTTTGATCCTTATCAATTTTATTAAATATAATCATCTTCGGTTTGGCGCCTACCGATTCCATAACTGTCAGGTCATCCGTGTCGATCGGTTGGGATGAATCTAGAACAACCAGAGCCACGTCACAGTTGTTGACCCATTCGAGTGTTCTTTTGATACCTTCATTTTCAATCGTATCAGGATTATCGCGAACCCCGGCGGTGTCGCCGAGGGTAATAGCCACGCCATCTATATATACCTTCTCAGTCACCGGATCACGGGTAGTTCCGGGCGTCTCGGATATTATCATGCGGTCCGAACCCAGCAACGCATTGAAGAGAGTGGATTTCCCAACATTAGGCTTCCCCGTTATCACTGCCGTCAAGCCGCGACTACTAAAACGACCCGATCTGGAAGATTCGAGCAGCGATTCGATGTCTCGCCTGACATCGTAAAGCTCATCAGTCGGAAGAGGAACTGGCCCCTCTTCATCGTCATCAAAATCGAGAAAATTCTCTATGAGCGCCCCTACATCCTTGAGCCGGGAGGATATCGAAAAAACCTCGTCTGACAATCGGCTATCAATCCTTTTCCTGGCGTCATGAACCTGCCCTGGTGTTTCTGATTCTATGAGGTCTATGACAGCCTCTGCCTGGATCAGGTCCATGCGGCCTGACAGAAACGCCCGCCTTGTAAATTCACCCCTGTGCGCCAGACGCGCCCCGCGTGATATTAGAAGGCGAATGGCAGAATTGAGAATTACCGGACTCCCATGAAGAGTCAATTCCACTACATCCTCACCGGTGTATGTCGCAGGACCCTCCATGAAAATGGCTATGCCATCATCTATGACCGAGGATGTATCAGGGTCGATTAGAAGACCATAAGTGGCGTGTCGGTCCTTGAAACTGATATCCGAGAGATACTTGGATTTAAAAACCGTAAAAATTATATCCAGGGTTGCTGGACCGCTGATACGAATGACACCAACCCCTGAACGCCCAGGTGCGCTGGATAGAGCTACTATAGTGTCATTCTCGTAATCTTCTGCAGGCATTGGTTTTTTATAAAAGAAATGCTTGATACAGCTTTATAAAGACCGTCGAAACAATTTTGGAATGATAAAACCGGATTGACGCGAATAACGCCAATCATGTCCATTGACACAAATAAAGGCGGGATAACCCGCCTTCAATCAAGTTTGCCAGATATGAGACAACCGGATGGAAGCTATTTGGCTTCCTCAACCACTTCTTCTGCTTCTTCACCACCAGCTTCTTCCTTCTTAGGCGCAAGCACGGTGGCCAGTGCTACGGAAGCGTCAGTAGCGGCCTTGACACCCTCCGGTAGAGCTATCTCTCCAACGTGGATCGAATGCCCCACTTCCAGGTTGGAAATGTCAACAACGATGACATCCGGGATGTTGTCCGGAAGACATGAGATCCTGATTTCCCTGGCAGCGGGCTGAAACATTCCACCCTTTTCCACCCCCATAGCTTTACCAACAAATTCTATAGGAGTTACTACCTCTATCGCCTCGTCCATGAATACCTGGACAAAATCCAGATGCAGCACTTTGCCGTCCACGGGCCTGGTCTGTTTTGCCTTCAATAGGGCTGTCTTGCCGACTTCACCTGCCTCAGTCTTAATCCTAAGATCAAACAGCGGGTTATGGCCTGCCTTGTCCATCTTCGTGACGAATTCATGGACATCAATGGCCAAATTAATAGGTTCAACCTTCTTCCCATAAAAAATGGCAGGGGCTTTGGCAGCCGCGCGAAGCCTTCTTGCAGGACCTTTGCCGGTTTCGTATCTTTGCTCGACATTCAATGTAATCTTATTCACTACGCCTCCATACTTTCGGGACTACGGACTCTTCGTCTATCGAGCGCGGCCCCATCGATTCTTTTATACAAATAGTTCAGAGACCGATACTTCTCTGTGTATTCTACTGATAGCCTCTCCCAGTAACGGGGCCACCGATTCAACCTTGATCTTCTTGCAGATGGCGCTCTTTTCCTGAGTCGGAATAGTGTCCGTTACGTAAAGTTTCTGTATAGGGGAATTG
This sequence comes from uncultured Desulfomonile sp., assembly GCA_937930835.1. Classification (GTDB taxonomy): domain Bacteria; phylum Desulfobacterota; class Desulfomonilia; order Desulfomonilales; family Desulfomonilaceae; genus CAITZA01. The sequence continues at coordinate 23,560 of CALGLN010000010.1, read as the reverse complement.
TTAATACGATTGACTGCCTCTCCAGAAAGAACCGGATGAGTGCAACAAGCGCTGATATTCCTTGCGCCGGCGTTTTGTAGAGCTATGGCCGCCTTTACCAGCGTTCCGGCGGTATCCACCATATCGTCTAGCAACACGGCGTTCTTGTCGGCTACATCCCCGATCACATTCATCACTTCAGATTCATTGGGTTTGGAACGACGTTTGTCTATAATCGCGAGATTAGCTCCAACCCTTTTTGCGAAAGCCCTGGCCCGTTCCACGCCACCGGCGTCCGGTGAAACCACAACGCAATCAGAGTCTGCATTCTCCAACTTCACAGAGTCAGCCAATAAAGGGCTCGCATAGAGATGGTCAACTGGAATGTCAAAAAATCCCTGGATTTGGCCGGCGTGAAGGTCGATGGTAAGAACCCGGTCTGCCCCAGCGGCAGTAATAATGTCCGCAATGAGTTTGGCGGTAATGGGAGCCCGGCTAGCTACTTTCCTATCCTGACGGGCATATCCGTAATATGGCATGACGGCTGTTACACGGCTGGCGGACGCCCTCTTCAACGCGTCTATCATCACCAGTAATTCCATGATGTTATCATTGACTGGATGGCATGTTGACTGGACAACAAAAACATCCATCCCTCTAACATTCTCTTTGAATTCTACCTGTATTTCCCCATCGCTGAACTGCCCAACCATGGCCATTCCTAAAGGAATACCCATGTACTTCGTTATGGATTCAGCCAAAGGTATGTTGGAATTCCCCGAGAATATTTTAAGCCCTACTCTCATTGCGATTTCCTCTACTACGAGAAACCTATCTGTAAAACAGTCATATTATGATGACACGAGAAAAGTGTCAATAAAATAATATTATGAAAAGGTTAATGACTTTTGAATCACCATGTTTGATGTAGCGCCCTTTTTGTGTTAGTCTGTTTTAAATCGCGCAAATTTGCTGAGGGAGGTTCCAGAATGAAGACACTAAAAGTGTTTTTGTTTTCCATAATATGTTTGGTTTTGTTCGTCCCCGTGGCGGACGCGGCTCGCACCGAGAAGATCTCCACAACTCCAAAAACTGTTTACAACAAGCAGTATCAATGCGTGATGGTCTGCCAAGGTGAAAGACCTGCCCTTGAAACACTTGAAACCGGCTTGGCGTATTTGCTGGATATCCCGCTTGCGCTAATTAGCCCCATCACCTGTCCTGTGGTTACCCCTCTGCTTGAAAAATACGACTCGGGACCGGATCGAACCTACTATAAGCAGACCAGGTAGCCAATGAATCGCCTGCGCTGAGCAGCGTCATCGACAATTATTTTAGGACGAAGCATTTTTCATCTCCAACTTCGCCCTTGACATGCGCTTCGAGTTGTTTGGCCGGTATTTCCTTGAGACGATAAATGATTTCCCATTCTTTGGTGACAGGACTCCAGGAATACTGATCAAGCGCCACTTTCTTGCCCTTCTGTATGTAGAGGAGCATGTACCATCCGCCATAGATTTTTGAAAAACATGTCTTGATGTGTTTTACATTGGGGATCTGTTTGGCGAAGTCGATGGCGTGACGATTTACCTCTTCCTTGTCGTTCATGTCGATAGTCAACTCACCTTGAGCTTTTTGGGGCTGAAGCGATTTGGATTGTAGCTGCTGAGGAGTAGGAGGCGGTTCAAGTAGTTTTTTGAGTTCTTCATCAGTAGCGCCCGGAGGCTTTTCCATAGCCTTTGTCGTGTCCTGCGCCACCTGAGTTTGTTCCTTGGGATCTGTAGGGGGTTGGTCGCTCTTACCAAGTTTTGAACCTATTGAACAGCCAAAAGAAAAACATGCCACGAGTAAGATTAAAAACCCAAAAAGGTTCAACAAATATCTCATTAAATGATCCCAGTGGTCTGACTTTAAATAGAAGATTGGTCAATCATAGCACTTTAACGCCCTTTTTTCAATCCAAACATAATACCGAATTCCACTCCCTCGGCGTCCTGCAAATTTTTTTAAGGACCTGCAGAGATAGTTCCGGTTTGCTTTTGAGTTAGCGCTACAAATGACCATCGAACAGGGAATTGTATGTTGTCAGCTCAACATATCAGTCCTTTTTGTTGAATTTTCTAACAAGCTTGCGCCAGCCAGTCGCCAATATGATGGCAAGCTTGATGAATTGTGAACCAAGGTCTCTGCCGGAAACAACATGAGCGTGAAGATGAAAGATGACCTGACCACCACCTTTGTTTACATTTATGAAAAATCGGTATCCAGAATCTGCGACACCGAACTTTGTAGCAATGATCTTTGCCACCTTCCCTATGTGTGACAGCAACGTGTCGCCTTCCGGAACGTCATTTAGTGTCGGTATATGTCGTTTCGGAACTATGAGTATGTGTATCGGTGAAGCGGGATTGGCGTCATGAAAAGCCATGACGTGTTCATCTTCATAGACTATCTTGGCGGGAATTTTTCCGCTTACTATATTGCAAAACACGCAGTCAGACATTTACTTTTCCTTCAATCCGGAGACCGGTTGACACGTGTCACTTCGCTTAACGCTCGATTGCCATTGATGCAATTAGCCTTTCCTCAGAGTGTAAAAGTACTATAGGATGTGGTTTGTGTCTATTTTTTTTGGCGTCAGCTTTAGATTAGAGCAATTCATTACCGGGCAGCCCGATCAGGGAGTCTGTCACGGAAGTATTCACGCGCCACTGACAGCATTTTTTCCAGTGGTTTTTCTTCACGCAACTCAAGAACCCACCAATCACACAGGGGCAGTCCTCTAAGAACATCCAGCCTTTGTTCGATGTCGGAAAGGCTATCGGGAGCAGTATGGCCATCAATGGTTTCCCTGTCATAAACATGAGCATTCAGAAAGCGTTCGGGGTGCGGAGCTACAAAATCTTCCACGTCGTAGTACTGACTGGTCACATGGTCCGAAGCCTGCGCATGACCAACATCAAGGGTAGCCCAACTATTCGTTTTTCTAATTAGTTTTTCGTACAGGTCCGGTCGGGCTGTCCAACCGTAGGGCAGGTTTTCAAGACATATCCTGATGCGACGGTCAGCCGCCAGATTGACCAGTTGGCTCAACGAATCTATCACATTCATCCACGAAAGATCTTCCGAAGAATCCCGCCCAAGTCCTATGTGTATCGTCATCGAACGACCCTGAACTTTTGAAACCAGCCGCAGCGCCTTGTGAAACATTTGCATGGCTGATTTCCGGCGCTCGGCGTCGTGGTCACCAAATCCGCTGTCATTGAAAAAGCAGTGGAAACGCACCGGTAAAGGTCTTATCTTGCGAATATCGGCTATAAAACGGGCTTGTCCGGATCGGTCATGAGGGGTGTTCTCAGGCCTGAAGGTCCAGTCCACACCATCAAACTTATGGTCTCGAACAAATTCCACCATCTCATCTATAGATTCAATAAAATTTGGACACACAATACGCGGAATCATTACTCCAGCACTCAAACCATTGATCGACAACGTACCTTCTATAAACTTACATATCGTCTACCGATAAATCAAATAGATTTTTCCTATGGCAGGTCGAATCAGAATTCTCTGAATGCCCGAAACAGTGGTTCGTTCTCTTATTACATTTGGTATCAGTGGGCTATCACGTTCGGGAAAAAAAATTCTGAATCCATAAATCAGTCTTCTTGACCGAAATGTTTTTCAGAACATCTCAAGATTAAACAGATTAAAAATATTAATGATATTGGTTTATTTTATAAATTAAAACTTTTAATTAAATTTATTTTGTAGTATGATTACGAATATTTAGACTAATTGATCCGTATCGCGTTAGTAAAATTCGCCACTTCAAGACTTCAGGCTGTCTTAAAGAATTTTACTTGGAGAATCCGCATGTCGACAAAATATGAATATGATCTAATTGTTATAGGGGCTGGGATAGCTGGATTTGTGTCCGCTGTGACAGCTAATGGCATTGGTAAGAGTGTAGCCATAGTCGAAAAACGCAAAGTTGGTGGTAACTGCACCAATTTAACCTGTATCCCAAGTAAGGCGTTAGTCCGTTTGGGACATTTGAGCCGCGACATTTCTCACCTCAAGGAACTAGGTCTTTTAAAGAACGACAAGATTGGTTTTGACAAGGCTAAAATCCTTCCACACGTCCGATCGATTGTTCAAAAGGCTTACGAAAAGGATCTGCCCGAGACCTTTGAGAGTATAGGAATACGTGTTTTAATGGGGACTGCCTCGTTTCTGGACAGTCATCATGTGGAGATTGACGGAAAAACTCTCTCTGCGGAGCATTTCATCATAGCCACTGGAACAAGGCCTGTCATTCCCCCTATTCCCGGATTGTCCGAAGTGAACTATCTCACTAACGAGAACCTATATGAACTCGATCGTCTTCCCGATTCGCTGATAATACTCGGCGGCGGTGTAGACGGACTTGAATATGCCTCTGCTCTGGGTAGAATCGGCATTAAAACAACGGTTGTGGAAATGTCGGATAGGCTCTTGCCGATGGCTGACAGGGAACTCGTAAACCATCTACTGAACATACTGAAGAAGGACGGGATTGACATACTTACGGGAGCCAAGGCCGTAAGACTTGGTCGAAACGGCAAAAAGACCGTTTTGGATTATGAATTAAAGGATGGAAAGATTCATAGTGTCGAAGCCGACAGAGTTCTTGTCGCTATAGGAAGACGGCCCGATTTCGAAGGTTTGTCCCTGGAAAAAGCTGGTGTGGCGTCCAATAACCGTGGCGTTGTCACCGATAGGAAGCTCAGGACTACGGCCCCGAACATTTATGCGTGCGGTGACATAGTGGGTCCGTACCAGTTGGCGTCAATGGCCGAATACCAGGGCATAACAGCCGCAAGCAACATGTTCTCCCCATTAAAATTGAACGTGAACTATGACAACAACATCAACATCATTTTTACCGAACCACCCCTGGCCTTTTTTGGGCTCACCGAAGAACAGGCTCATCAAAAATATGGACATAAGCTCAGAGTTTATAGATTTGATTACGCTAATATGAGGCGAGCCTTAATAGACGGAACGAATGTTGGAGCGGCCAAATTCCTTATTGACCGACGTGGCCGCCTGGTTGGCGCACACATCCTTGGTGAGGCAGCCGCTGAGGTAATTCACGAAGCGCAGATGATCAGGGCGTTCAAGAAACCGCTTTACCGAGGCCAGTTCATTACTCACGCTTACCCCACTTATGCGCAGGCTCTCGTTGGACGAGCAAGCCAATTGGCCTTCCTGGACAAGATGTCCTCAAATCTTTTCATTCGCTTTGGACTTTGGGCTCTTCCCGGATTCAAAAACCGTCTGATCACTGCTCGGGATCGATTGGCTGAAATCGAACTCGAATCCAGCGTTCCGATCTCCTCCACAATGAGTATAGTAACGCATTCCGATCTATGGCCGGCCTCTTCAATGAATTTGACATCATCCATGGATGCGCATGGCGCCTTTGTCCTTCAGATGCCCGAATCGCTAATGGATCAGGATGAAAATTCTTTCATCACGTTGCATGACAAGACATGTTCTTCAAATGTCATGGAAGTCGCATTAGATTTTTCAAAAGTTACCAGGATTAATGGCCTGGGAGCCTGTATGCTTCTCAAACTGATAATTCAGTTAAGAAAAAGGAATAAAAAGGTTACATTCAAGGGGCTTAATGCGTCTATTTTGGAGATATTTGAGGTTACTCAACTCAATAGCTTCCTAAAAACACTGAATAATGATTCTGAAAGTAACATTGTTCGGTCACAATACGCGCTAGAAAGCGCTCTAATCAATAATTCGTCAGTGAACCATAGCGGTGGGGGCGAAATAGAGAATTCAAGTTCGTGGGCGAAACCGGTTCCGGCTCTTTACATAAATTGGATTGTTCCGAGTGAGGCAAGAAACCTCAATGTTGTCGGCCGGAAAGCGGTTGGACCTGTAAATGGCTTTGGGGCCTTATGGCAAAAGACATACAGGCTTTACATCAGGGAGAGCGATATTAATCCAGATATGGTTGTCAAGGCTATGAAGGAAAATTTCCCTTCATTCCAGCCTTCTTACAACAGGTTTTATCCCTCTCCCTCAGGAATTGCTCCGGGAGAGATAGTCCTGATAGATTCCATGACTCCTGGTGGACCTGTTTCAACAGGTGTCATGGTCATGTATTCGGATGATTTATCCTTTACGTTTGTGACGCCGCAGGGACATCCGGAATCCGGATGGGTCAGCTTCAGCGCCTATAGTGAAGGTGATCGGACGGTAGCTCAGATATGTGGTTTGGCCAGGGCCGGTGATCCAATGTTTGAAGCCGCATTCAGATTGGTCGGCTCTAAAATGCAGGTCCGGATATGGACTCATGTTTTAGCGTCGCTTGCCGCCTATTTGGGAGTTCCCGCAAATATCTCCTATGATGCCTGCTGCGCTGATCCTAAACTGCAATGGAATCAGGCGTCAAACATCACTTATAATGCTCAGATTGTGACGCTTTTACGTGAACCGTCGAGATGGTTTTCCTGATCGGATCAGATATTCATGGTAGGTTGCAATTATCGTCCCAGCGCAAAATATGACGCTGTAGTTGTTGGATCGGGTCCAAACGGTTTGGCGGCTGCAATCACTATTGCCATGGCCAACAGGTCCGTTCTGGTGATGGAGGCCAAGGATACCATTGGTGGAGGAATCAGGACGAAGGAGCTGACACTTCCCGGCTTCAAGCACGATGTCTGCGCCGCAATACACCCCCTGGGACTGGCGTCCCCTTTTTTCAGGTCACTGGATCTTAAATCTCACGGGCTGAAATGGATTCATCCGGATGTCCCACTGGCTCATCCACTTGATGATGACAGGGCGGTTCTTTTACACAGATCTATTGAGGAAACTGCACAAGGGCTTGGAGAGGACAAGAAGGCATATTTGGGATTGATTGAGCCTCTGCTTCGGAACTGGAATGAATTGACATACGAATTACTCAAACCACTTGGAATACCACGGCATTTACTTCCGCTGATCAGATTTGGCCCACTGGCCGTCAGGTCCGCTTCGACCGTGGCAATGAAATATTTTCGCGGCGCCAGGGCTCGAGCGATGTTCGCCGGTAATTCGGCTCATTCGATACTACCCTTGAATCGCCCATCAAGCGCAGCGTTCGGACTGATGATGTCTATACTCGGCCATGCTGTTGGATGGCCATTGGCTGAGGGAGGTTCTCAGTCTATAGCCAATGCTCTAGCTTCCGTGCTTAAGTCATATGGCGGTGAAATTGAGGTTGGATGTCCGGTTGATTCTTTAGGTGATCTACCAAGCGCCAGAGTCATATTGTTTGACGTCACCCCACGTCAATTACATGATGTCATGGGTAAACAGTTCCCGGAGTGTTACAGGAAAAGGCTGCTTTCGAAACGCCATGGCCCTGGTGTTTTTAAGCTCGACTGGGCTTTGAGCGCTCCAATCCCCTGGACTGACCCGAATTGTCTGAGTGCGGCTACGGTTCATATTGGCCCTGGTTTTCAAGATATATCTGATTCCGAGACAGATGTATGGTTAGGAAAGGAGCCCGAACGCCCCTTTGTACTGCTTGCCCAGCCTACCCTTTTCGACAAAACCCGGGCCCCTGAAGGTAAACATATCGCCTGGGCCTATTGTCATGTTCCTAACTCTTCAATATTTGACATGACTAAACGTATCGAAGATCAGGTCGAAAGATTCGCCCCAGGATTCAAGAAAATCATCATGGCTCGCCACTCAATGTCAACAGCAGATATGCAGGCATATAATCCAAATTACATCGGAGGCGACATCGTGGGTGGAATTCAGAGCTTTGAAGAGTTGTTCGTGATGCCTCTGGGAAGGCTAAGAGCTTATGCGACACCATCAAAAGGGATTTATATATGCTCTTCTTCCATGCCCCCCGGTGGCGGGGTGCATGGAATGTGCGGCCATCTGGCGGCCAAAAGAGCAATTAAAGAACTCATCTAATCAGTTTCGACAAGAAAAATGCAATTATTTACTTCATGTTCCGGAAAACGACCTTGATGTCGCTGGAGTCCTTCATCAAATTTAACAGCTTGCTAAGGTCAGTCTCGCCAGTGTGATACGGGTAAAGAACCTTGGGTTTGAATGATTTTGCAGCATCCGCAACCATTTCAGGTGTCATGGTGTATGGCAAATTCATCGGGAGAAAGGCAATATCGATATTCTTCAAGGCTTTCATTTCGGGTGTGTTCTCAGTGTCTCCAGCAACGTAAACCCTCTTATCCCCGAAAGTTATGACATAACCGTTGCCAACTCCTTTGGGATGGAAAGGTTCGCCGGACGATCTCTTGTGAACAAGATTGTATGCTGGAACAGCTTCAATTGTAATGCCATCAACCACATTTACATCGCCGTTTTTCATGACCGTCGCGCCTGGAAGTTTCTCCGCCGCCTTCTGATTTGCAAATATTTTTACATTTTCCTTCTTGATTTTTGATACTGCGTCTAAATCCAGATGATCCTGGTGTTCATGAGTGATCAATATCAAATCAGCTTTGGGTAGTTTCGAATAATTGGCAAGTTTTGTCCACGGATCAACATGAACAACCTTACCATTGTAAGTGAACGCAAGCGTTCCGTGTCCGATAAGTGTTATGCTCAAATCGCCCTGAGAGGTCTTGATTGTGTCAGTTTCCAAAGCCGATTCAGCATGAACACCGTTGAGCATAAACATGCTCATGAGCACTACTGTCAAAATTCGAATGATCATTCCCCGCCTCCTTGAGATAGCGTTTGATCTACGGGTTGAATTAAATTCGGCAATTAGCCGTGAGCTCCAAATATCATCAATAATATTAGAAAAATTAAGCGATTGTTTCCAGAACCGACTGAACTTTTTTAGTAGGCTCCTCTGCCGAAAATAACGGCCGGTATGGTTTTGAGAAGGAGAATGATGTCCAGCCACAACGACTGGCTTTCAATATATTGCATGTCAAGATCCACCTGCTTTTCAAATCCTATTTCGCTTCTACCGCTAACCTGCCAGAAACATGTCAGACCAGGTGTAATATCCAACCTCCTCCTGTGTTCCAGGCTGTATTTTGAAACATCAGTGGTGGGATGCGGTCTTGGCCCCACTAGAGACATATCCCCTTTCAGGACATTGTAAAGCTGAGGCAATTCATCCAGGCTGTATCTTCGCATAAAATGACCAACCCTGGTGATCCGGGGATCTCTCTTGATCTTGAATATAATACCGCCTGTTTCATTCAAATCCTCCAGATCATCCCTCATGCTCTCCGCATTCTTGATCATAGACCTAAATTTGTACATCCTAAACGGTACGCCAAACTTTCCTATTCTTTCCTGTGAGAAAAAAACCGGAAGCCCGTCTTCAATCCTTATCGCAAGGTACAGTATGGCGAAAACAGGCGACAATAGAACAAGTCCAATGATGGACCCTACAATGTCTATAAGCCGTTTTAATTTGAGGCTTCCTCTGGTGACAACAATCCATAACAAGGTCTTAACCCTAAATCGTAGATTCTGCCTCCAGGACGCTATACGAATACCGTCCTTGGCATATTTGCGGTATAGTAATTCAAGCAGTTCTTCGTCTCGCTCGAACTTCTTGCTAGGATCGGCCATGGATTCTTGCTCAATCAAAAAGATTCAAATATTGTGATTCAATTGTATATTGTGGCTCCAATGTTTTTCAATACAAAAAGTGTTAGAAAATTCATAAACTTGAAAGTCTTGTAGGGACACTTCACGCGTGGCATTTTCTTAACACTATTGCCAGCTTGACGATAACAAGCCCCCGGGAAATCAACAGAATTTGGTCTTATTGATGGCTACTCTGGTAATCTTCCGCTATGATTTCTTGATAATTGACAATGGTATTAGCGATCTGCCGCGTGCCGTAGCCAGTTGCATGACATAATCTCTACCTGTCGCAGGAGGCTGCTTTCTTTCGGATTCGGGTTTCATCTTTAAACTCATGGACTCGGTGGGACATGTCGTCACGCACAAACCGCAACCAATACAACGGTCTCGATCAACCTGAGCTGTTCCGCCGTCTTCCAGAATGATTGCATCCATCTGACACCGATCAAGACATGTTCCGCAAGACGAACATGTTTCCGGATCAGCTTGAGCATAATAATTGGCTAGAACTTTATCAGCAGGCTTGGGATGTAGCTTGATTGATCTCAATATCCCGCAACAATCCCCACAACAGTTACAGATTCCTCCGGTATCCTGCGAGATAAAAGGCTGCGGAACCAGGCCGGCTTCATCACATTTTTCCAGTATATCTAATGCCTCATCCTGAGAAATATAACGACCCATTCCCTTTTCAACATAAAAATGAGCGTGGCTGCCAAATTGGAGACAAGCTTCCAGTGGTTTACCACAACCTTTGTCCAGGAGTTTTTGCTGAGTCCTGCAGACGCATTTCCCAACTGATATGGTATCCTTGCTTTTGATTATTTCCTTTAGGTCCTCGTAAGGGGCCACGGCCCACCGATGATCTATCGTCTTGTTGACAGGTACGGTGCGTAATGGTGCGGACTGAGAAAGCCCATGTTTGCCAAACGCTTCATTAAAATATTTTTCGAAAAGCTCAGCAAAGTTCCTGTCCATATTTTTGACCTGATATTCAAACGAACCCACTACAAAAGGCGCAGCCCCATATTTTCGGACATCTCCCTTTCTCATCCTGAATATCTGACCTTTGTCCACCATTCGTTCAAGCAGTTGCGAAACCTGTTCCGGATCCTTGCCAATTCTCTCAGCTATCTGTTGTGGTGTCTCAAGCATCATGCTGAGGTTAAGGTACATTTCAGCTTCTTCTTCGCTGAAGATCGCTTCAAGTATCTGTAGTTCCACACCGGACTCCGTGGATGGAAAACCAACCGAGTATTGGTCCAACTGCTCTCGCAGGTCATAATAAATCTTGGCGGTCATAGAGATTCTCCTGTGATTCGATGCGCTGTCATTGTGAAATCATGTAACGAGCCTTATAAAACCAAACATTATATAACAGCAATCAGTTCAGAAGTCGTCATGAAAATTCCGTTTGGCAGACTGCTACAGAGGGACAATGGCGAGTGCTCTCAGTGTAGTTCACTTCATGGTGATACGTGCGCCAACACACGCGTGACAAGAACCCGATCGGAATCGGGACAAGTCAGACAGTGACAGGACTCCGGTTATGTTTGCGACATCACCGCTGTGAACAAACAGCCTGTGGAGCTCTGAAAAGACCATTCCCCTGATCGCATCCTCTATAAATTCCTCCTCGTCACAAGACCTCACGTTGGGAGATTTGAGTATGGACATTGCCGATTCTTCGGTCGGCGCCCCATGCTTGTATGCCAGCATCAGATCGGTTTTTGAAATGACTCCGACTGGCATGCCGCTGACATTCCTTATGAGGACAGAGCTAAATCGGTTATGCGACATGCCTTCAATGATATCCGAAAGGGTGTCAGATTCAGCATAGGATACCACCTTTGGCGTCATCACATCCCTGACCCGCACTCTCAGGACATGGGAATCGTCAAGATTTTGCTTGCGCCTGTTAGTAGCGCTCTGATCACATCCTCTACAGTAAACATAGAGTAACGCCACTATGTCCGGATACGCCAACACCCCTATCACATCATCATCGCTCTCATCAGTTACGTAAAGACGATACACCATGCTCGATCGCATCTGCTCCAGAGCCGCTTCCAATGACTGATTCTGCAGGCAATAAAGAGGTGGCCCGACCATTATGGTGTCAACTGTAGTTTCTGCCGGTAAGCCAGCATAATATGCGCTGACAATATCCGTCTTTGAAACCACTCCAGCAGGCTTTCCATTAGTATCCCTTATGAGCAAGGCGGATATCTTGTATTTTATGAGATTTTTAATTGCAGAGTTAATTGTAGAGCCGACATCGAGGCTGACAATCTGCCTGCGCATGGCCTCTTTTACAAGAATGTCTCTAAGTGTTGAGTTCTTTAATATTTGAGCCATTCAGGACCACCGTGGACAGTGACTAGGAGCCACACACATTTTCGCCGGTTGACTGATCGGCCAGTTTGTCGACGATTCTGTAAAAAAGATCAGATATGTATACTATCCCTTTGATTTTATCCCCCTCAACCACTGGAACCCGTCGGATATGCTTCTTGATCATGAGATCGAGCACCAGCATCACCGGGGTATCAGGCGTTATCGTAATCACATCGGTCGTCATGATATCCTTTACCAGCACGGACTTGGTTTGCTGACAAACATTGTCGAGCAGGCCTCTCATTTCGATATCGTCCATGACTCCCCAAAGGTGGACATGCTTTGGCCTTATCATGAGCAACAAATCATACATCGATAACATGCCCAGCAAACCGCCATCGGAACTGACAACAAGCATTCCGAAAATCCGTCGATTCTGCTCCCTGCTCGCCGTTCTAAACGCAAGGGCGGCTTCAGGAATAGACATGTCAGGATTTAGGGTGTCGAAAGTTTCGGTCATGACATCGCGAGCTAAGAACATGCTGATCCTCCCCGAAAAAAGACGAATTTTCACACAGGACTGACGTTGAGAGAAAAGTTGTCCGAAACTTCAATCGTTAGCAGGAACCGAACCGCGCTGCATCCGGATCAATAATACTATATTCAGGTTTTAAGATATAGGATTTTTATTGTTTCAACATTATATTTTTTAAGAACAAATCACAATTCTTTTCGTTTTGGATCAACAGTTGCCGATCATTTATTCTATTTGACATGTGAATATGCGGCTTTAATGTTGTCAATCCATAGAGTTACTATATCGGGATTTTCGGCTGTTCCTTTGAGGACGCACTCCACCTCGAAACCATTATTCAGAAGAACAGATTTCCAACTCTCCTTATCATCACCACACATGTCATTCCTGGCATGGTCCCCTGCAACCGCCATGAACGGCATCAGGAAAACCTTTTTGACGCCTTCTTTTTTAAGTTTGGGTATAAAATCCTCTAGAGTGGGATGCCCTTCCACAGTGGCCACAAAAAATTTCGGATCGGCGTTTTGAGCATAAAAATTCATTGCAGCATAAACCGTATCCGCTGGATGTTTCTCCGAACCATGACCCATCAACAAAATAGCATCCTCAGCCTTACGTGTCTTGGGAGCTTGATCAATCAATGATTTGATGGCTTTTTCGATATTTTCTCGTGACGACATTAAAGGCCATGCCAATGCAATTTTTCGAGGAACTTTTCCTGACATTCCCTTAATAGCGTTAACATCCGCCACCAGACCGTGGAATTCTTCTCCGAAAAGCGTATGAAACGATGCCACAACCACCCTGTCGTAGCCATCGTCTATGAGCCTGGCTAAGGCTACCTTCGGAGAATCAAATTTCACTCCCTCATCAGCAAGCTTTTTCCTCACGATTGAAGAGGAGAAGGCCCATCTGATCTCTACTCCCGGAAACTCTGACTTCACCTGCGATTCAATCTGGTCAAAAGCTTTCCTCGCTTCTGGAACGGTAGTCCCAAATGCCACCAGCAAAATGGCCTCTTTGTGCTGATTCGTTTGCGCAGGACCGTGACCCAGAACAAAACTTGCCGAAAAAATTAATAATATTAAAATGCTAATTCCAATATGGGGAATTTTCTTGCTCATCGTCTTCTCCTGATTACAAAAAACCAAGTCCTTACGACCAATCACATCTATTCGTCACAAACATGAAACAGGCTAAAATAAGCCAAACATACAAAAGTTTAGCTGGCCATGAATTCTCAGCTTAAGTTGTCTGCCTGATAGATTTGACCGTCCTTCAATTGCAATAATTTGTTAGTTGTTCTTTTCACGAAATCCCGATCGTGAGAAATTATCATGTACCCCAGTTCTGATTGGGTTAGAATCTCTACCAATCGTTCGGTTGTTTGCTCATCAAGCCCTGTTGTAGGTTCATCAAGTATCAGAAATTCCGGTTCCATCGCTAGCACTGTAGCCAAAGAAACAAGTCGCTTTTCGCCACCGGAAAGTTTGTAGGTGACTCTCTCTTCAAAGCCCTCCAGATTGAGAGATCTTAACGTTCTTTTGACTGTCTGCCGAGCCTGTTCAGGAGACTGACCCAGGTTTAGGGGTCCGAAGGCCACATCTTCTATGACAGTAGGACAGAACAACTGATCGTCGGAGTCCTGAAACATGAATCCGATCTTACCCCTGACACTGCAAAAATCCTTTTCACTTTCCATTCTCTTGCCGAAAATCTCTATTGTCCCTGAAACAGGGGTCAATAACCCCATTATGATGTGAGACAAGGTAGTCTTTCCGCATCCATTCGGACCCAATAGCCCGATGCGATCCCGTTTCTCAATTTCCAGATTGAGGTTGTTGAGGATCTGAACACCTGAATAGTCGAAACATATACTCTTTAAGCTGATGGTTGCTGGTTCGTTGCGGAACGTCATAGGCGTTATACACAATCAGTCGCGAAGGTGGACATTAATTTAAAACGAGTATGAACACAGCAAATGCGACGCTTGAAAAGGCCACTGCGTAGTCGAATTTCTTCATTTCATAATGATGTAGGATGTAAAATTTATTCCTGAATCCCCTGCACTTCATGGCCTGCAGAATTCGTCTTGACCTGTCAAAACTGCGTATCAGCAGCATGCCTACCAGGTATGAGTAGCTTTTATAGGTGTGCATATTGGTTCGTGGCCTGAACCCTCTCATTCGCATTGCGTTTTTGAGCCTCTGGTATTCATCATTAATCACATGAATGTATCTGAAACAGAAGAAAAATAAATGTACAATCTTATCGGGGACATATAAATGACTCATCGCATGAATCAGCGAAAAGACCGATGATGTTCCAAGCATAGTAATACCCATCATGACTATGGCGTTGGACTTGATCGTGATTAGTAAAGCCTGATGAACTCCCTCCCGTTTTATATCTATCGGGCCCAAAGAGTATATATTTTCACCAGAAGCGGTAAAAGGCATGAAAAACCACAAGAACAGTATGAAGCCGTTAACCATACCCAATCTTCTCAACATGAAGCGGACATCCAATCGGGCTGTTACAATCAATAGAATAGACAATAATAGACTAGCCGTCACCACGTGTATGTTGTTATTAAGAGCCACCAGAATGGAAAAAACGAGCATGATGACAATTTTTAATCTCGGATCAATTCCGTGAACCCAAGATTTCCCTACCGCGAGTTCTTCCATTTCCATCAATTAGACGCCTCATAAACATTCATCTTGTTGATTTACGTTTCTTGCTCATAAAAAAAGCTGCAATTCCCGCAATTCCCACTATCCACCCAATGCCGCCAATTATCTCCGTCATCTTCGGACCGGCCATGCTCTGTTCAAGCAGGAGCTTTTCCTGATTCCCTAACATTTTGTAAAGGGGATCAAGCTTCTTATCCATCATGGCGTTAAAAGTCTGGATTAAGGCGTCCGGATTTAGGGGAATGTCCCTGGCCTGATCTTTATTATCATTCCCAGTAGTGGGAGCGGGGTCTTCCATTTTGGATTCATTTGAAGCGGCCTTGCTCAAATTGCTACCTTGATCCTTTAATTCAACCGTGTATTCAGCCTTGTGCCCCATCTCTGCTTCAAGAGATACCTTCACAGATTTTATATCAGGGCTGATATTTCCTAGATCAAAGACGCATGTCCCCTGGGAATCTGTTTTACACTCTAAAATCATGGTCCCCGATGAATCGAATACCTTCACCAAACAATCACGCGCCCTTGATTTACCACTGAAATAGCCCTCTACAACCAAACTGTTGCCCTGGACAAATGCAAAAACATTCACTTTATGAGCAAAGACCATGCTTGTATCTACAAAACTCGACAAACAAAAAATAAACACTGTGAGTTTAATCAGACCGACTATTTTTATTTTCTTCGACGGAATCTTTTCTTTCATCGCGTTAAAAAGTCCTGTCCACTAAATAAGAAAACACTGATGGAAACAATCACGAGCAAGCGCCTGGACTCAGAGCATTTCAGGTCTAACCTTCCTGATGAATTCGATCACAAACACCGTGATAAGACCTTCTATAATCATTACTGGCACATGTGCCAGAACGACGACTTGGGCTGCAGCCCGCATCGATTGCCCAAGCGCTATCACCAGGCACAAAGCTACCAGAAGTCCAGAAATCAGTATTGAACCCGATCCAGCTACAAATTCCACGGCTATCCGAAATTTATAATTCGAACTATTTAAGAAATGCCGAAGCAACATTCCAAGAATGACCGCCGGAAAAGCCATGTTAAAGGTGTTGATACCAAGCGTCGTCACTCCTCCAAAACCAAAAAGTATCGCCTGAAGACTCAATCCGACAAATATGGCAGGAAATGCCATCCATCCAAGGAGTGTTCCGCATAACCCCGTCAGGACAAGATGCGCAGCAGACGGACCGATAGGCACATGGATTAATGAGGCCACGAAAAAAACCGACGATAATATGGCCACTTCTGGAAGCCTTTCGTAGTCCATTCTACGAAGCCCTATCCCCAAACCCACAACTGTTAGTAGCGCTCCAACACCAAGCTCCGGCGCGCTCAACACCCCTTCGGATATATGCACTAATTTCTTACCTCCGCATCAAGCAAATGCGCCGATAAAGAACCTTCAACCAGGGCCAAATTCAAATTGCCAAGATTAATCAAAGCTCACACCAAACAGAATCAGGTTCTTCTGAGTAACAAAATACAATCACTTCAATCCGTTGCACTTTATAAAACTTCGTAACATCAGTCAAGACATCATCGGAAATATTGTGCTATCAAACATTTCGGCTTAGACATGACGTCATGAAAGATCCATAAGAGACAACATATTCAGATAGATACAAACCTGCACATTTTTTCTTGACAGATATATAGAACTTAGTTAGCTTCAACTAACTAAGTTATATTTATCTAATTTATCAACGAGGAGATTATTTGTGAAACAAAAAAAGAGACTTTGGGAAATGAAACCTTCAACAATTTGCAAAATCCTCGGAACCGCATTTGATACAAAAGATGTCCTGAAACTTGCCAGAAAATTTAAAATGACCAATAGTAACACTCTGGTCGAAGATGAACTCGCATTCCATTCGGCATTGGTGGAATACGCTCAGACAGATAACCCTGTTTCACGTCATACTGAAAAAGTATTACGCAAGCGTTATGAGCCCTACGCCAACAAGCTGGCGGATATGTCCCCACCGGAAATTCTAAAAAGTCTCCGTGAGACTCCTGAATGGGTCAGAACTCCTCTGTGGGCTGCTTTGTGGGCGGCAGCGTCATCTGAAGAAGGGGAAAAGTTTGAAGCCGCTCTTTTTGGATATGTGCATATTCTTGAGCATCGATTAGTGCGCCAACATTGGAAGGAACTTTCGATCAGGGAGAAAAGAGAAGGAACATCCAAACAAACGCACGAGGAGTCATTGAAATTAAGAAAGCATCTTCTAGAATCCCGGAGGGAAATCGAGACCCTACGAAAAGCCAATTTAAGGCTTGAACAGAAAATGTTATCCAGCGCGTCGCTTTCACTTTTTTCTTCAGTATCTGATGCGGCGCCTCCTCGCCTACCATGCGGCTGTGGGTGTAAGAACAAACAAAAAATCGTTGAGCTTAAACAAATGCTTGAAGAAGAGCGAAGCAGAAGCCGCGCCTTTCAGAGCGAAATAGAGCTTTTCCGTAATGAGGTTGAGGGATTAATGGCCGAATTGGCCAAATTGAGCCAGGTCCATCAGAAATCCGAGTGCGCTCATACAGATAGCGCATGTCCTATTTCAAATTTTCTTGATGGGATGAGCGTGGCGATGGTTGGCGGAATAGAGAGTCTGGAAAAGCATTACAGGCAACTGATTGAATCAATGGGAGGAAGGTTCCATCGCCACGACGGTTATTGCCGGGGAGGAAACGACGCTCTCGAAGAAGTTATCAGCCAGGCTAATCTCGTCGTCTGCCCAATAGAGGTTAATAGCCACAATGCCGCCCGTTTCGCAAAGAAGATTTGCAAGACCAAGGGTATACCGTGTTGTTTCGTAAAATCGGCCAGCTTGGCCACATTGAAACGAACCGTTGTGGACAGCGTACAAAAGGTCTCTGCAGCCTGAGTTATTACTCCTTGGCCAAGACGGCGTTTAAGCCTGTCAATTCGCCGCAGGTTTAGACTTTTGTTGAAGAAACATATTGACAGTAGCATGTTTAACTGTTACGTGGTACCAGTATTGCTATCTAATTCATGTTTTGCTATTGGGGGTTTCGGAGGATTGAATAATGCTTAAAAAGTGGCAATATGTCTATATAAGCATAGCTACTCTTTTGGTCATAGCAGCATCAGGCTCCGCTAAGGCATGGGAATTTTCCATGAAAGGCTCATTCAACTGGTATTATGAATGGTACAACCAGACGGGCTCAAACGGATTTTTCGGACCATATAATGTGGACCGCGGAACTGACACGCGAGTAGCCAATCTGAATTTGTGGGCCGGTGGTCAGTTTGATACCAGTTTCGTTTCAGGATCCAATGCGGCCTGGTCCTTTTTTAATGTTGAATTTCAACCCGAAATAAAGATTAATCAGGCGATCAAGATCCGTGGTCTTTACAGGCTTGGAACTTACGGAGACCCTGCTGCCTCAGACTATCACACCCAGGATGCCCCCGGAACAAAAAACGCATTCAGTGAGGGGCAATGGTCTTTGTTTTGGATTACCGCAAATTCGCCTTGGGGAATTTTTTCAGTTGGCAAGAGGCCGTGGACTTTTGGAAACGCATTGCAATATGACGGATCAGACGCGACATCAACGGAATCCCTCTCCTGGGTAGTCCCTTTCGGGCCCTTTGACATTGGCCTGGCCTTCTATCCTTACAGATTCGCCGGAGATTCAAGTATCTACGTAATAGGTGGAAGGACGGGTGTTGCAGCCGCATTCGGGGATCCCTTTGATACGCCTTATTACCCGGAAATCGATCACAAGTGTGGTTACTACAGCTCTGCAGACAGAAGTGGTCAGTTTTCAAAGGATTTTTTGGGTTTTGTGACCTATTCCAACGGCCCTTTAAAAGCAGGGGTGTTGGGCGCCCTTGGATCTTATCATTTAGGTCCTGAAGACCTGCTGAATGATCAGCTAAGAGCTAACAATCCAGAACTTCAAGTGTTCTCGATAGATTCCGAGTTTCACCACGGGTCCCTGTATTTTCAATTCAACAACGGTCAATTCTTCATGAATTCGGAAGCCGCATGGCTTTACTGGACAGACAAGTACCAAGGAGTAACGGAACAGCGCATCAGTCGTTCAGATGGCGTCAATGTGCCATACACGCGTTACATCGAACAGTGGCGATATGCGATGGAAATGGGTTTGCTTGCCGGACCTGCCAAGATAAGCGCTATCGCTGGATATTCACCCGGACCCGACAGGAGAAATGGCATATACACAGATAAACAATCGGCTGGCTTTGTTTTTCATGGAGGTTTCGAGAATCATTTTCTGAGCTGCTATAGTTTGTTTGTGCCTTATAGTCACATATTCCTTTATGACTATGGTTCAGGCCTAAACGCATTCAACCTCTCCGGCGACGGTTTTCTAAGAGACGCTTTCCTCTTGGGGGCTCGACTGGACTACGCCGTAGCGGCTAACCTCAATCTTTACGGAACTTTTATGTGGGCTCAGAGGACATCGGACGGATACCCTTGGGGAGTTCTGAGACCTACTTTAGCAGAGAGACCTCCAGGCGACACCAGCAACCCTCTCTACAGAACCGACGGCAATGTTGATTTCAGAGGAATTACACCGGGCGCATTAAATTTCTCAAGCTTTACTGGCGGTAACTGGAACACTGCTCGTCAAATTCCAAACATTACAGCGAGAGATCTTGGTTTTGAGATTAATGCGGGATTCACCTGGAAACTTCTTGAGGGGTGGGAATTCGGAGCATTGTTCGGCTACTGGGCTCCGGGCGACTGGTTCAAGTATGCTTGCATCGACCGTTCCGTGTCGGGTTGGAATAACAACAATTTTTCTGGAACCAGGCCTGACAGGAAAATAGACCCTTTGTTGGGCGGTGAAGTGACCATGGTCTTTAGTTTCTAGTAATACCGACACATACTGTACAACGGAGAATAAATCAAAATGTCAATATATAGGCCGCTCATAGGATTGATTGTTGTAATAATTTCATCATTTGCCGTTGCGGATTCGGAGGCCGCTGTAGGCTTTTCCAACCCCACTCAATATGCAGCCGGTTTAATTTCTGAATCACCTCGAGAGTTCGTAAACAGTGTAACCACTGATGTGCTAGGTCAAAAGCTTGAAGAAGCGAATGTGGCATCGGGCACCACTCCTGACCTGAACTCAGGGCTATCCGAAGAAACTTATTTCATGATTTCGGATCGCAACGAAATCGGGCAATTGAAGCATATAAATATGGCCAGAGACAACGGAGGCGCTGACAACGGGGATGAAGATGAGGAGGAGGACGAAGAAAAAGAGGGGGAGTCTGAAGGATTCGACCGTCTCTGGGATGTATCCAACCTGGCCTGATCCCATTACCGTCGGCGGATTGAAAACGTTTATCAAACAAATACCCAAAATCTTTTCAATTGGCGACTCTGATTCTGGACTCGCCACGACCAATTAGGGGTAACTCGCATCACTATCTGTTCGATTGCTGTCAGACAATACGCTTGGATCTTTCAGTTATAAAAACCTTAAATCACCAATCCAATTCATCAAATTTTCTTTATCGTCTGTGATGGGAAAAACGGCGTCGCCTGGGCAACCACTCATACCGTTGTTCAAAAAGTTTTGCAGGAATGAAACCAAGATTGAAGGTGGTTTACAACGCTACGCACTTCAATGCCGGGATTAGAGTGACGACTGGAAACCGGCATTGTTCCGGCGCATGTCTTGTCATGCCGGACTCGATCCGGTTCTCCACGTGATACTCGATTGTAAGCCTCACTTTTTCTCGAGAAATTCAACGATGTTCCCATCCGGATCTTTAACCATAGCAATCCAGACGCCGGGTCGAATTTCCGTCTCCGGTACAACAAATTCAAATCCAGAAGCCCTTAAGTTCGAACATAATCCGGATAGATTTTTGATGACAAAAGTCAGGTAACGATATCCTATTTGAGAGTCCAATCCAATGGGACCTCTTGCCGGAATGGACTTAGGCTCAACAAGCTTGACATCACTAGTCCCAAAACGTAGTCGATGCAGCGTCCCAAAAGGTATAGGGATACTTTCTATGAATTCCAGTCCTAAAAGTGTGTGGTAAAAATTCAAACTGGTCTTAATGTCGCTCACAATTATTCCAAGATCGATCGAATCTTTTCCTCTTTCCATTTAGTTACTCCCGAACTATTTTCTCTTGCCGAAGAGCATTCACAGTCAAAAATTTCTCCACTGACCTGTCGATCAGCGCATAATTCCCGTCAGCCCGGACGCGATAAAAACAGAAATGGTTTTCTAACCTTTTCAATATTTCCAAGTTAACAACCAATACATATAACGTGTTCCAATCCTTTTTTCAATTTTCGAATCGTCCGTTGTCTTATACTACGGTGAAGAATATTTATAATCGAACTTTCCCAAGAAAATGCTCGCTCTGGACGTTCGTAACCAGATGGAGCTGTGGCGAAGGCGATGAGAATTCAATAACCATCTAGCCGACCTGACAAGTCACCTGCCGCCTCTTCAACAAATGACCTGCATCAATTTCCTTATGTTAAAATTTAGGTTGATCCATTTCAGGAGAATACATGGAAATTTAATTACAGCCCAAAAAAAAATAAAAAGGATGGAAAACCATCCTTAAATACCCCTGGACCACTGTTATTTCGAGGCGTCAGAGAACCCTGAGAGATTCTGACGTTAAATATTAAGCGCCTAGCCCAACAAACCCCTTATAGCGCCACTCAGGCTGTGAGAAATTTTGGTATGACCCCACAGAACAGCATGATTGATTCGGTCGTTCCGTCATCTCTGACGTCAATGGGAAACAAGCTGATAGCCATACCGTCGCAATTTCGAGCGGATTGCTTCAGAGATTGCCACCGAAGGTCCCCAATCTGCAATTTCAGGGCATCCACTGTTTCAGCAGATTATCTTGTTCCATACGTTCTGGGCAATGGATCCAGCCTCTTTGGTGAGGCGCATGTTGACTTGCACAGTTTCTCTCTCGATTCTTCTGGAAGTCCGAACAACAGTTTAGGCATCTGTCTGGGGAAAGGTTATAGAAACATTCTGGGCCAGCATGCCCTACTGGGTGTCCATTCTTTTCAACCTGACGTAGAAGCAAATTTCACTTAAAAGGAGGAACCTTTTTTGTCTGAGAGCTAATTACCTGCACAAGCACTCATTTGAATTTTTTCGGGTCTATACCCATCTTGGCGATCTGGCGCATTAGGGCGTATCTGGATATGCCAAGTATGCGTGCTGCCGGCTGAACCTTACCGTTTGTTTTACGCAACGCGTTTTCGATATAACTCATCTCGAGCATCCGCGCCGCGTCCGGTAGGGTTTGTGGTGATTCTACAAGGGTAGTGGTATCAAAGGATTCGGAATGTGAATCAATCAGGTCCTTTATGAAATGGAAAGAAGAAAGAAGCCTCTTTTGATTTTCCTGGAGCTCATAATCCGCCTTCTTACGGGAGCTAATGTCTCTCAAGAAGCCCTGAAATACGATCTTGCTGTACTCATTGGCCCGCATGTAAATTTCTCCATCGAAGATGGATCCATCCTTACGACGAAATCTTGCCTCATCCAATAGCCAATGTCCTTTGGAATCCAGGGATCTTTTTTCCAGTTCAAGACCGTATCGCCAATCTTCGAAGATCAAATGACGAACCGAGGTTCCGTTAACTATCTTGACCAGTTCCGATTGCGATTCATATCCGAAAAGTTGCGCAAGAGTCTGATTCGCATGACATAATTTGCCGTCTAATCCATATTGAACTACGCCAAACGGCGCGGAATTAAAAAGCTCTTCGAATTTCATATGCTCGGCCCCTGTGTCCTTTCCACAAATCCCCGAGTCCAGGCCACCATAGAAGCAAAACAATCTTCCTACAGACTTGTCCCCTTCTCTGAGTATCTTGGTATTTATCCTACAAGTCTGACCATTGAGTAAAGTAAATTCGGACGTCCACTCGGCTTCCGGATTTTCATCCAGCTCCTTGACCTTCTGAACAAATAGATCCGGACTATCAAACTGTTTGGAAATAATCTCCCGGACTTCGTCAAGCGATGTTCCGGTAATGTCGTTCAAAGCGAATCCCCATAATTTGCAAAGGCTACTACTGCAAAAAGTAACTTTGCCGCGCGAGTCAACCACAATAATAGACTCTGGAAACAAATCCAAAGTAATTTCAAGGGGGGAGAGTGTCATTCTGTAACCATCCAGGTTCCGAACGCTGATAGTTTGGACTGAGGGCACTACCGAGGGCTCTGTTCAATTTCTTTGTAATTAGTAAAAAGAACAATTCTATGGTGCGAGCGAAAAACCTTCGGTAGGCGATTGTGCGAGGGACTCCGCGATTCATCTAGAATTTACAGCTTTTGAGCCGCATCCTCAGACAGCAGTCTG
>CALGLN010000009.1 GCA_937930835.1 uncultured Desulfomonile sp. | reverse complement strand
CATGCTTTTTCTCGTCCGGACATTGGTCACCTGGCGCAGGTGTTACCGCCTGCCATTATCGCAGCCATCGCCATTCCCAAGGCGTTGAATATCGACAGATGGAAATTCACAAAGTTAGCAGGAATAGGCGCAATTATTCTTGGTATTTTTTCAGGGGCCTGGGCTCATGATTATTTTCACTACGTCCGTCATGGCCTCGCAGGGAATCCTTACGAACAAATTCGCATAGGTACGGATATTCTTCTCGTCAAACCTGACATGGCCAGTCTCGTGAGAAACGTAGGCGCCATGGTCAATGAAAGTTCCGAAACTCCCGATGATGTTTTTATTGCTCCCCACTGGCCCGGTTTTTACCCCCTGCTGAACAGAAAATCCCCAGTTTGGGAGACATATTTCCTATTCAAATCAACTGACGAACATCAGCATAGAATGATCGTCCAGATGCGGAACTCAAAACTTAAGTTATTGATTGTGGGCGATATTGCTCTTGATGCGAGAGACGATCTCAGGTTCAGAAACACTCATGCCCTTGTCTGGAAATACATAGTGGAGAATTTTCGAGCGTTCCATAGCGATAAGCTCCCGCAAAATTTCAGCCTGTTCAAGCCATTGCGCTTGGAAAAGCCGGGATCATGAAAATTTCATATCGAATTTCATTGTTGGCCTTACTGATAGCTCAATTGATGTTCCTGGGAAAAATAATTCTCCTCGGAGAAGTGATTTATCCACACGCAAATGACGTGGAGCTACATGCGCATGCGGCCGGGGACTCCAGCCTGATCGACAACAGGAAATTTTCAGATCACAGCTCAGCCTACATCCCTGAAATTGAACTTCATTTAAATGGAAAATCCAAAAGTTGGCTTTCCACGTGGAACCCTCATAACCAGATGGGCAGGCCAGCCATTCACTTGTCCGGTTTCAGCAAAGCCTATCTTATTTCGAACCTCATTTCGCTATTTGTGAAAGACCCCCTGGTGTTTTACTCGATATTGACGGCTCTCACGGTTCTTCTTACAGGAACATTCTGTTTTCTATTCCTCAAAGAAATCGACTTGCATCCTGTTGCATGTTTTAGCGCTTCCCTGGGTCTCTCCTGCGGAATCCTGCCATCCTACTGGCTTACGTTTGTGATGTTTATTTCTCCGATTTGCTGGCTGCTATGCCTCATGTGGCTAATGGCATCCTATTTCCGGAGGAGTTCTTTCCTTAAGGGAGTGGGGATAGCCTTTGCATGTTACAGTCTGTTGATGACGGCTTATCCTCAAAGCATAGTAGGGGTGTTTTACATCCTTGCAATACAATTTCTAATTACAGTCTGGGCTTCGAGGAACGCCTTTTCAACAACATTCAAGATCGGAATTCAAATACTTGGTTTTTTGGCTCTCGGAGCATTATCCGCTTTGCCGGTTTATGCTGATTTGGCCATAACGGCCGCAAGGTCCGCAAGGATGAATACGGACCACAACTTTTTCCTAGCCGTATTGCCTGAGATACATGGGGCTGGAGATATTTTACGATTTTTTGCTCTCTGGTATGACGCGTTCTGGTTCGGTAATCCTATTAAACCGGAGTATCCTTTCGAGTTTAACGGCATAAGTCTTACTCCCCTGTATTTTTCATTGATTGCTGTTACCCTCGCCGAAGGCCGGTGGAGGCGCCTGTGGCCATGGCAGCTCTTTGTTCTGGCCTGTTTTTTGTGCAGCGTTTCGAAGCCCTGTTTTCTATTCCTGGTTGACTACATGGGGTTTTGTCTTTCCCGGTACCTGCCATTAGCGGTTGGTGTAACTCCAGCGTTCATCCTCGCGGGTTATGGAGCCGATCATCTCGTTCGTCACGGAGTGACAAATCGCTTACTCGCGTTGGTTCTGATAATTTTTCCATTGGTTTTGATGGGCATTGTCAGCGCCAATGGTGAAACGCCAGTGAGTCTATGTCACGTCGTGTCGTCTCTGTTCATTGTAGCCGTAATTCTGGTTTCGATGTTCATTCCGAAGTTTACTATTACGGCGCTCTTTTTATTAAGTATTATGACCGTTTTTCTCTATGGGTACCCCCTACACCTAACCAGACCGGCAGATTCTATCAATAAGGTTTCACAGTTAAGCGAACTGTTGAAAAACGAATCTGGAGTGGGCCGCTTTGCAAAAATTGGCGCTGACCTCAAAGGAGTAATTCCCCCTAACCAGGAGATCATTATTGGATTGAACAGTCCTTTCAGCTACGATTCATTATCATCGCTGATCTACCAAAATGTAGTGAGAGAATTTAGTGACAGAGGAAGCGTAGTCCATGGAAGACGCTTCGATTACATAGAATCGGATTCACGGGTAGATACTGAAGCTTTTTCCTTCACCGGTACAAATCTGTTGATTTCAACAAAACCCATCACAAGCTGTCGATTCAGCAACATCGGCATGGTAGACGATATCATGATCTATCGTAGAAACTCCGAGGCCATCATGATGGCCCAGTTAACCGTTTTTCATAAACAGGATGATACTTGCGCGATTCACGGATTTCTCGATGATCAGCCGAGGCTGTGGTTGAGAGAGATTGAAGCCTTTGATGATTTTCTGAGCCTCAGGACTACACCGTATCACGGAGAAACGTTGCTGTTTCTGAGCCGTCAATATCACCCTTTCTGGAGAGCCTTGAGCGGAGAAATACCCCTCAAGGTTGTGACGATAAATAATTTCTACCTGGGCGTGGTCATTCCACCCGGAACGTCTGCCGTCGAACTCAAGTTTCGACCATACGCAATCTGGAGCTGGATACCTCAGGTATGTTTTACT
>CALGLN010000008.1 GCA_937930835.1 uncultured Desulfomonile sp. | reverse complement strand
GAGAAGATGAGTTAATTTGCCTTTATTTACAAATCGTTGCGAACAGGGGTTTAGTAAATTGAACACTTACAAGTACTATAAACTCTTGCAATTGTGCTGTATCATTCCACAAGACTATGTAAGTGTCAAAGAAAAAGTTCTTGGTAGTAGGTGGGAAACTGGTCAATTGTGTGGGGGATATAAATTTAATGTAATGATAATTGACAATTGTGATTGAATTTTTTTAGGGCGTTCTGAACGAATTTAACCGGCTCATACTTGACAAAAAGTTCACGGATCGCAGTTTGTTTGATTTGCTTGATTAATTTTGCAGTACAATCAAGATAGATCTGTTTCTTAGGGTTTAGTTTTGCCAGAATCAGGGTTTGCGCCTGGTCTGCGATCTTGAAGAGTCGGAAAGTAAAGAGTAAATTCACTTCCAAAACCTGGTTTGCTCCTGACCGTGATAAAACCTCCGTGCTGCTGGACAATACCTCTGACAACAGACAGACCAAGGCCGGTGCCCCTGGCAGACCCTCTTTGTTTGCTGGTGAAAAATGGATCAAATAACTTTGGAATATGCTCTTCAGGTATGCCTATGCCATTGTCTTTGACCGTCAAGGCAATGTACGAGCCTGGTCTGGCTTCAACCATGTTGTTACAGGAATTCTCATCCAGAATGATCTCACGTGTTGAGATCGTGAGCTGACCTCCGGCAGGCATTGCATCCGAGGCGTTAATTGCGAGATTCAAAAGCACTTGATCAATCTGATTGGGGTCGATCCTGATCAGAGCGGGTCTATCAAGAAGGTTCAATTTCAGGGCAATATCATCAGGAAGGTTTACCAACGGGAACCTGCAAAATTCCACAAGTTTTTCATTGATATCCATTGGCTTAGGAAAAGCTGGCGCTTTTTGTCCAAATGCAAGTAGTTTCTTGACCAGTTCGGCCCCTTGCATGGAAGTGTCATGAATAGCCTTGAGGTTTGAATATTCTCTGGAGTCTTTGGGAGAGCCGGCCATTAATATTTCACTATATCCACATATAATTTGCAACATGTTATTGAAATCATGCGCTAAACCACCCACTAGTGTTCCGAGTGACGCGAGCTTCTGAGAATGAAAAAGCCTTTCCTGAAGGGCCTCTTTTTCGTTTTGAGCTTGAATTCGATCCGTGATGTCCCTTGTCATTGACATGACATGTGGTTCACCGTGGTATGGCATGAGGCTTGCTGAGACAAGACCTACAAAAAGGTTCCCATCTTTTCTTCGAAATACGATTTCCTGGTTTTCGCAAGAGCCTTTCTCCATTAAGAGCCTCAAAATGTTTTGCCGGTCATCAGGATTCTGCCAAATGTCGATCTGAGTCGTTGTTCTGTTTAGCGCATCATTTCGTGTGTGGCCGGTCATTCTAGTGAAGGATTTGTTGATTTCAATTATCCGGCCATCTTTCACATTGGTTATGCACATTGCGTCCGGACTGGTGTCCACAGCCAACCTAAACTTTTCTTCACTTTCCATTAGCGCCTTTTCAGCTATTTTACGCCGTGTAATATCCTGCAAAAGCGCAACAATATAATCCAGGGTATTGTCCGATTTTCTTACGCAGCCGACAGACAGATTAGTCCAGATTGCACTCCCGTCTTTCCTGATGAATCTTTTTTCCAGATAATAATTATCGATTTCCCCTGAAACCACCCGATCAAATTGAGCAACATCCGCCTCCAGGTCATCAGGGTGTGTCAACTGACTCCATGTCATTCCGGTAAGCTCATCTTTAGAATATCCGAGCATTGAGCACAAAGCCTGATTAACATCGATCCATCCCTTGTCGGGCGCCGTGATAGCTATTCCAATCAGGGGCAAATCAAAATAGCTCCTGAAACGGGCCTCGCTTTCTCGTAACGCCTTTTCTGCTCGTTTGGATTCCGTCAAGTCTTGAAGAGTAGAAATGAAATATAGGGGTTTCCCCTGCCTGTCTCTAATCAATGCGCTGGAAACTCTCCCAAAGACAATCTGTCCATCCTTATGGATATACCGCTTTTCAAATTCTACCTTTTGTGTGTATCCTGAAAGGGCGCCATTCATGAAGTGCGGGGACAGATCACGATCATCAGGATGCGCCAGATCGTTTACATTAAAACGTTCCACCTCAGACTGGGGGTAACCCAGGATCTGACCCAGCCTGTCGTTTGCTTTAAGGACATTGCCCTCTAGGTCCACCAGACAAACGCCCACGTTGGCATGCTCAAAGGCAAGCCGAAATTTCTGTTCGCTCTCCTGAAGAGAATCCTCGATTTGTTTTCTGTGTGAAAGGTCCCGGAGTATTAGGACAATGCCTGCAGGCACACCATTATTGTCCAGGTATCTGCAGGCGTCGATACTTACGCTCAGTAGGCGACCTTCTTTTGTGAATCTGTGCGTCTCGTGACATTCGACTAGCAGGCCTTGTTTAAGGACTTTTTCAAGAATCCCATTGAAACCTTCTAAGTCCCAATCAGGAATCGTATCAAGAATCACCCCTGCCGCCTCTTCCAATGTCCACCCGAACAGCCGAGTGAATGCTCGGTTCAGATATTTTACTCTGCATTCGGCATCGTAAACGACAATTGAATCCGTAGAACAGGTCATTAACGATTGGAATACTGCTTCTAACTCCTTATCCTGCCTGATAAAAAGTTCCTGAGGTTTGTCAGCGTATTTCTGGAATCGCTCATCAGTTGTCGACCCATTTCCGTAACAGCCATGTTCCGATGGACCTGAGCCTGGATATTCCAGCTCATTGTTCAGTCTATCCTCCAACTCGGCCACCCTTTGCCGGAGCAAAGCTATTTCCAGGATCAACTGATCCCTGCTTTTTTCATGGTCTATCATTCTGGAATCTCCGAAGGTTGAGATCACTTGACGAAACGAATGGAAAAAACATTATTAGCATTCTATCGCCAGTTATCTCAAAATTCTTTGATGATCATTCCAATTACTTAACCCCGGGGGTTGTTGTTGAAGTGTTCCCGATAAGATCCGTAATGGTTTGAAATAGAATCGTCTTGGATATTGGTTTGGTGATATATGCGTCCATTCCTGCATCTAAACAGGCATCCTGATCGCTTTTGAAAGCATGAGCGGTAAGGGCAATTATTGGTGTTCGCCGACCTGAATCCATCTCAGCTTTTCTAATGAGTCTGGTGGCTTGCAGACCGTCCATCTCAGGCATTTGAACATCCATGAGTATGAGGTCAAAATATTCAGATCCATGAATTGTAACGGCTTCCAGACCGTTGCTGGCGACAACTACTGAGTGCCCGTCCTTTTTCAGAAGCAAGGAAGCAAGTTTTTGATTAACAACATTATCTTCAACCAGAAGAATTCTAAGAGGTCTTAAGGGTTCTTGAATTTTTTCACTGACGCCAGATTTGTCTGGGGCAGATCCTTGAGGTAGGAGTGTATCGGCAAGAATCTGGAGAAGGTCCCTGTAATTAAGAGGCTTGCTCAAATATATTTGAACTCCAAGTTCAGAGCACCTCTCGCAAGTATTGTCTTCATCAATTGAGGAGATGATTAGAATTTTAAGATCGGCGTGATTCGGATTAGCCCGAATCATTTCGGTCAACTTAAAACCGTCGATCTCAGGCATCATGACATCGATGAGAGCCATGGCTACGCTAGTTCCAGTCGATCGATGGAAATCGAGTCTCTCCATAGCTTCTTCAGCCGAGGAGGCCATCACTGGGGTCATGCCGAAGTTTTCAAGCATCTTTTTCAAGATACTTCTGTTGACCGCATTATCGTCAACTACGAGTATTTTGATTCCCTTGACCTTATTGAGGTATTTTTGGCGATCCAGCTCAGATGAGCTATGGGTTAGTCCGAATCTGCAAGTGAAATAAAATGAGCTTCCTTTTCCGGACTCGCTCTTGACCCATATCCTTCCCTTCATCATCTCAACCAGTTGTTTTGTAATCGCGAGTCCTAAACCAGTGCCTCCAAATTTTCGTGTAGTCGATGAATCAGCCTGGGTGAATGGTTGAAAGATAATTTTCTGGTTTTCCTCCGACATGCCTATGCCAGTGTCACTGACCTCAAATCTAAGTTCTATTTCATCATGCTTTTGAGAAACCAGCGCCACGTTGACCGCTATTTCTCCGTGTTCGGTGAATTTTACGGCATTGCCAATCAGATTAACCAGGATCTGGCGCAGCCGTCCTATGTCTCCTGAAAACATCTTGGGAACATTATCAGCGACGGAACAGGAAAGTTTGAGGTCAGTTCCTACGGTTCTTACGGAAAAAGATTTTATTATCTCGTTGAGGCGTTCTCTGATGGCAAAATCATTGAAATCAAGCTCAAGCTTTCCAGCTTCTATCTTTGAAAAATCCAGGATATTGTTAATAAGAGAGAGAAGTGATTCGGCGGAATAATTAACCAGGTTTAGGTTCTCTCTTTGATCCTGAGTCAACTGGCTATCGAGCACCACACTTGTCATGCCGATAACACCATTGAGCGGCGTCCTGATTTCGTGACTCATCATCGCCAGAAAATCACTTTTGGCCTTGTTGGCGCTTTCGGCTTCTTCCAGAGCTGCTACATAGCTTGTGACATCTATCACGTTAAGGATTACGCCCCTGTATTCGGTCCCGTCCAATATAGGCTGTAATCTAAGAGAGGCGTGCATGTCCAATATGCGGCGGCTAACGGTCTGGGTGTCACGAATGGCTCCGGTCTTAAACTCTGTTACAAGAGGTTGGAGAATTTTAGAAAGTTCCTTGTCAGGTAGGACTTCCCAAAGATTCTGTCCAAGAACCTCATCCCTATTGACTTTCATTTTGTTTAATAACCAGAGGTTTACTTCGGTTACCATGTCCGCAGTGTTTGCGACAATGACACCCTCATCCATGCTTTCTATCATGGAACGAAGCTTTGCTGCCTCAGTAGACGCCATCTCATGCGCAGACATCAGAGCGCGTTCCGCGGCTTTGCGTTTGGTGATGTCGGTGAAAGTCACCACGGCCCCAATTACACAGTCATCCTTCAGCTGAGGATATGACCAGTATTCTACAGGAAAGCTAGTCCCATCGGCTCTCCAAAATACTTCATCATCTACGTGCCTGCCCTCACCTGCCACATAGGCTTTTAAGATGGCGCAGTCCTTCATCTCATACCTGGTCCCATCGGGATGCGTATGATGAATGAGTTCGTGCATATTCTTGCCTATTAATTGGCTTTGATCAGTGTAACCCAGAATTCGCAGGCAAGCCGGATTGCAGAAAGTGCAGTTTCCCTGTGTATCAATCCCATAAATTGATTCGCCAGTGGAGCTCAGAAGAAGGCTCAGTTTGTCCTGACTTTCCCTTAAAGCCTCGGCGGCCATTTTGCTCTCGGTGATGTCCCGAACAATCGCCTGGACATAGACCCGTTCTTCGAGACTCATAGCGCTTAGCGACACATCCGCATCAAAGGAGGAGCCGTCCTTACGGAAATGTTTCCAGTAAAATTTCTGGGGACCCAAACTGACTGCGGCATTGAGATAATTCCATGCCTCCTGATCAGAGTCCAATCCGTTGGGCTGTTTTAGGGGAGAAAATTCAAGTGGAGTCAGACCGATGACTTCACTCTTGGTTTCACATCCGAACAATTCAATTGTTTTGGAATTGCACTCGACGATTTTGATGCCTTCGAGCAGAAATATGGCGTCATTAGCAGTTTCAAAGAGTGAACGAAACCTTTGTTCGCTGATCCTGAGAGCCTCTTCAACACGGATGCGTTCAGTGACGTCTTCGAAAATCCCCAGGACACCGGCTATTTGGCCCTCCCTGTCCTGATATGGGACTTTTATGGTTCGTATCCATCGCTTTTCTTCACCGACGTAATAAACTTCATCCATATCTTTCACACGACCTGTGCGAATTACTTCCTGATCGTCTTCCCGATATGCTAGAGCCAATTCCGGGGGGTGAAAATCGAAATCGTCTTTGCCCACAATATCTTCCGGCTTGATGCCCAGGTCTGACGCATAATTGTTGTTGCACGACAGGTAAACGGAATCCAAATCCTTCAAAAATATTCTTTGAGGCAAGTGTTCGACAAGGTTCCGTAGATGATCCTCGCTTTCACGAAGTTTAGCGTTCAGGCGATCCGCCATGCGTCTCGCGTCATACCGTGTGTTGAGAAGAGACAGACTCAATCCGAACATGAGAAAGCTGATCATTATTCCACTGAAAAATGTCAGCCATGCCTTGGCGTAAGAAATCTGTCCTGTTCGCTGACTAAATCTTAGAGTCCAGGGGCTACCGTTAAATAAGACCTGGATTTGTTCGACAAATTGCGAATTGGTATTTAGGTCTTTTTCGATCTGGCTGTCGTAAAGCAGAGCTTCAGGCGCTAATTCCGTTCCGTGATAGACCTGCAAACGAATTCCACGTCCCTTAGTGGAATCCCAACCCCCGAGAATGCCTCTCATGAGATCGGTCATCCTGTAAGGACTGTAAACCCAGCCAATGATAGCTTTGCGCCGTTGCTCCACTGTCTCTGTGGGCATTCCTTGACGATAAACAGGAACATACATTAGTGCGCCGGCCTGAATATCGGTTTCCGTCTCCTGGACAAGGAACACCTTACCTGATAGAGCAGCCTGGTTCTGATCTCGGGCACGTTCCATTGCCGCTCTTCGCACCGCTTCGGAAAACATGTCATAACCGAAGGCCCGAAGATTCCTGTTTTCAAAAGGCTCTAAATAAACAATAGAAGAATAAACTTCCCGATCCCCTTGTGGCCTTACAGAGTAATCCGGAAAACCTTCCTGTCTAATTTCTCGTATGTGTCGATCCAATTGATCTGATGGAATCAGGGCGGTAAAGCCGACTCCCTGAATTCCCGGAAAATTGCTTTCCAAATTGAGCCTTTTGACAAAATTGTGCCATTGTTTGCGGGTAACTTGCTCAGAACTATCGAAAAACGCTGCCCCGGCCAGAAGTATCTGTTCGTGCGCTTTGAGCCTGTCGTCAATCTTGGCCTCGATTTCATCACATGCAAAGATGAATTCCTGTCTGGCGCTTTGCTCAACGTCGTTTTTCATGTAAAGCGTAGCCAGAATCGTGGCCGTCAGGCAAAAAGCCAGAATTCCCCAAGCCGGCCAAAGAATGCGACGGCTTAAAACATTTTCGTCTATCGGTTTGTCATCGTCCTTAAGATGCAACGTGGCGCCTGCTTGAGTGAATCAATTTCTTTTAGCCTAGAGAAACTTCCTGTAGACTACTCCATAGCGTATTCAATAGCCGCCTCAGAATGAATGGCAGCGGTATCATACAATCGCGTTTTAACATGCTCCTGTTTTACGAGCAAAGGAATTTCGGTGCAACCCAGAATCACCGCTTCCGCCTCTTTTTCTTGAACAAGCCGGTTTATTATTTTAATAAACTCAACTCTTGTTGAATCGAGAATTTTTCCAGCGCACAATTCGTCAAAGATAACGTTATTGATGTATTCCCGTTCAGTCTTAGTTGGAGTAACAATTTTGAGTCCGTACCTCTTTTCCAATCTATCTCGGTAGAAGTGGTGAGCCATAGTGTATGAGGTTCCGAGCAGCCCTACTCTTTGCAGTCCCTCGGCTTTTATTTTCGTTCCCGTCGCGTCCGCTATGTGTAGCACGGGGATTTTTACGCTAGATTCGATGAGATGGGCGACCGAATTCATTGTATTGGAGGCAATTACTATGAAATCAGCTCCACCACTTTTCAGCCTTTGCGCCGCGTCTATCATGACTCTATTGAGTTGTTCCCAATTAGCATGTTCAGCTAGCCTTTCCTGTTCCGAAAACGGACCGAACGGAATGGAATACATTAGTATTTCAGCAGAGTTAAGCCCACCGAGACGTTCACGAACCATCTCATTCATAAGTCGATAGTATTCAATTGAAGAAAGCCAGCTAATCCCGCCTATTATTCCAATTGTCTTCATTAAGCTCCTCAAATGTGTTGATCAAATACGGCTTGTGGCCTGGCGAAATGAATCCTGCGGCCTGGAATTCTAAGGGCAAAAGAGCTTACTACAAAGAACGGTTGGAGTTTTCAATCTCATCCAGGCATTGTTTCAGAATTTCGGCCACCACACTTACTCCGGGTTCCTTGAGTATGGTCAGGTGAGTTCCTGGAGCTACGTATCGCCTAACATCCTTACTCATGCGAGTCCAAAGCGACTCGATATCAGGTATGAAACCTTCCTCAAAAATATCCCCGACAAACATTCTAACCGGGCACCGAGGAAACGCTCTCATTTTATATGTGTCCATAGCCACGCTGTTTAGCCTGTAAACCAGTGGGCGATTCGAAAACACTCCTGCGTCAAGGTCTAAAGAAAAGATTGAATCAATGCTTCCGGATTCTAGTCGTCTCATGTACCTGATCTTGTTACGCACATAAAACATCCAACCTTTTGGGCCTAGTTTCAGAAGGCCAAGGAGTTTGTTGAACAGGTAAGCGAATCGATCGGCAGCCATTTTGGGGAAAGGGGTTTCTATCAATGCAAGCAATCCCACTTCCTTGTTCATTTCGCCTAACTGGTAGGCCATTTCACAGGCGACAATGCCACCATAACACCAACCGCCAAGATAATAAGGAGGATCGGGCTGGAAAGCCATCATCTCCTTTATGTAGAAGCTTGCCATCTCCTCAACCGTCTTATGAGCCATGGCAGGATCTCTAAGTCCCAATGACTCAAATCCAAAACAAGGCTGATCTTGACCGAGTCTGTTCACCAAGTTGACATATCCGAGGACGTCCCCGGGGTTTGAGTGCAACAGATAGAGTGGAGGACGAGATCCATTAGCCTGGAGTTGCACGAGACACTGCCATATCTCATCCCCTGCAGACGGCTTGGCAGTCGTGATCAAGCGAGCCTGACCTTCTATCGTGGGGCTCTGAATGAATTCGGCAGGAGTCAAGCGTAGGCCAGCCTTGTTTACACGGTCGATTATCTGCAAACTCAGCAGTGAATGCCCTCCAAGATCAAAGAAATTATCCGTGATCCCAATACTGTCAATTTTGAAAATGTCCTGCCAAATATTGACCAGAACTTCTTCAACCGGTGTTCGTGGAGCGACATAGGATTCCGCTTGAGTGACAGGCGAAATGTCAAATCCACGCAAGAAACTTACATCTATTTTTCCACCGGAGGTTAGAGGAAATTTATCGAGAGTTACGAATGAGGTTGGAATCATGAAATCAGGTAACTTTGTTCTTAGTTCTTCTCTTAACTCCGAAGGCTCAACCGTTGTGTCGTCCTTACAAACTATGAAAGCAATCAGTTGAACAGGGCTAGACCCTTCTTGGCGAGATATTGTAAACGCTTCAGAAATTTGTGATATGTTTCTCAGAGCGTTATCTATTTCATCGAGTTCAACCCTGAACCCTCTGACTTTAACCTGACGATCCACCCTTCCGAAAAACTCCATTTGCCCATCTTTGAGGTATCTTACACGATCTCCGGTACGGTAGAGTCTGTCTGCTTCGTCATCGCTGAAGGGGTCCCTGATAAATCTTTCCGCTGTTTTTTCAGGTAGGTTTAGATAGCCACGAGCCAACGACTTTCCACCGATGCAAAGTTCCCCTGGCACTCCGATTGGCGTGGGAGTGAAATTTCTATCAAGGATATAAGCTTTAACATGCTCGAGAGGCTTTCCCATGGGGATCTGCTGGCATGTTTCGCCGAGGGGGCATGACCTGTTCAAATCCACAGCTGTGACGATCACCGTAGTTTCTGTCGGGCCATAGGTGTTCATCAAGCTGACTCGCATTGGCGCATTCTTCTGCCATAGCCTGAACTTATCCGACGCTGGTTGCTCTCCACCGATTATCACCATTCGAAGTGTTGGTGGGAGTGATATCGATCCCTCGTCCAGTGATGTGGCCAATTGTTGCCAGAAGGCTGTGGGTAGGTCCAAGACAGTGACACCGGCATCGGCGCATTCAGCTGTAAAGTTTGTCAATGACGTTAGCGTTGCGCTGGATCTAAGAACCAACGTGGCTCCGCAGCTCAGTGTGGGGAAAATCTCCTCAACACTGGAATCAAAGCTCGGTGATGAAAACTGAAAAACACGGTCATTTCGATTAAACCCGTAAAGACTGAGTGCGGACCTAGTAAACAGGGCTAGGGCCCCATGTTCTATGACCACGCCTTTGGGATTTCCGGTAGATCCGGAAGTATAAATGAGATACGCTGATTGATTCTCGTCCAGTTTGCTTGCAGTATACTCATCCGAAAAATCGCTGATAACTTCCCAGTCCTTGTCGAGACAAATAACTTCGGGGGCTGTTTGCAGAGTGGCGGTGGAGAGTATTGCGGTAAGGCGTTCCAGGTTTGCTTGATCTGTCAATACAAACGGCGCCGCAGTGTCGTTTAGAATAAAACTTATTCGGCTTTCAGGCCATTTGGCGTCCAGTGGCGCATACGCCCCACCAGCTTTGAGAACCCCAAATATTGCAATTACCAGGAATCTGTATGGCTCAAGCAAAAGCGCAATTTTCGTCTCAGGACCTACTCCTCGATGTTTCAAATAATTCGACAATCTGTTGGCATGTCCATTTAATTGCGCATAAGTATAGTCGAGTGGATCGCCAGCGTCCCCATGGAGGTCTACTAGCGCTATCTTCTCTGGAATATCGTTGACGGTGTTTTCGAAAAGTTCAATTACGCTACGTTCAGGAATGTCGACTTGCTTTAGACGGCCACCCCATACGTCTAGTAGGATTGTTTTCTCTTCATCTCCCAGAATCTTAAGTTCAGATATTCTTTTATCCGGATCGCTCACAGCGCTATCCAGCAAAATCAAGAAGTGATCGAGCATTCTGGATATTGTGGAATCTTCGAACAAATCCGTGCTGTATTCTAAAGAAATCTCAAGTCTTTGATCTGATTGATATGTCCATAGCTCCAAGTCAAAATGAGATCTCGATATTTTTAGATCTATCGGATGACATTCCAGATCATGAAGTTCCAATTGTCTGAGTGGCGCATCCTGAATTCCCGTCATCACCTGAAATATTGGGGGCCGCGCAAGACTTCGCTCAGGTTTTATCTCGTCCAAAAGCTTTTCAAACGGGACATCCCTATTGTCCAGAGCGTCCAGCGTGTTTTCATGGATTCTTCGTAAAAGGGCGCCGAAATTGGGATCATCACCAACATCTGTCCGTATAGCCAACGTGTTTAGAAAGCTTCCTACAGCGTCATTCACTTGTAAACGATGTCTATTGTCGATCTGATAACCGACGCATAAATCATCCTGGTTTGTATAGCGAAATAGCAGGGATTTAAAAGCAGCTAACACAACAATAAAAAGTGTTGTGTCATATCGTGAGGCTAACTTGTTGATCTTAAGAGCAAGGGAAGCATCAAGAACCGTGGATTGACTGGAACCCTTAAATCTTTGAAAAGCCGGTCTTGAGAAGTCTGTGGGCAGTTCGAGAGGCTCCGGAACATTACCCAATTTGCTTGTCCAGTAAGCTATTTGCGTCTCACACTCGAAGGTCTTCATCCATTCTGTTTCAGCTACCGCATACTGTCCGACATGGAATGATTCTGGCCCAAGTTCAAAAGGCTCACCAGAAACAATTGCGGAATAGGCGCTCATGAGCTCTTTCATGATGGTTTCCAGAGAACATGTGTCACAAACCATTTGATGAACGACGAAGAGAAGGACATTATCGTTGTCACCCAGATTTATTAGAACCCACCTGTACATGGGTCCTCTGGCAAGGTCAAAACCCTTTGAACTCTCAGTAAGACAAATATTTTGAATTTCGGTCGATCGATCATTGCCCGTGGTATTAGCCGCTGAAATCCGGTCAATTGAAAATGGCTTAAATTCTTCAATTATCTGAACTGGATCCGTCTGTCTTTTTGTGAATGTGGCTCTTAAACTCGGGTGACGTCGAGTAATGTAATTTACGCTCTCATTGAGCGCTTCAATATCAATTGGCCCGAAGAGCCTGTTAGCGAAGGACATATTGTAGGCGGGGGTGTTTGGCTCAAGCTGATCGAAGTACCATAGTCGCATTTGAAAGTATGTGAGAGGATATTCAGACATTTGACTCACTTGAATTCAATTCCGTTTAGTTATGTCACGAACCAGAGTTTCCAAAGAGTTAACCATGCGTTAGATAATCCCTATTACTGCCCGTAAAATAGAAGTGGCCTAGATTCATGCGAAAGCTTTCAAGTTACAAGTCCCTAAGGAGATTTTTCTTTCGAAACATGCCTTACGGTTTTGCCATTAAGGTAATGTTTCCTAATCTGTTTGAATAGTTACGGCCTGTTATGGACAGCTAATCATATTGTTCTTCAGTGGCCTTGAGTTAAGCCTCTTGCTGTTTTTGTCGAGTAATGTCCACCAACACTGATAGAAATCTGTAAACTATCCCAAGACCGTCTTGATCTGCCATGGCCGAATAATGCGTGTGCATGATGGCGCCGTTCTTTTTTACAAATTTTAGTGGGGTTTCAGAAACCTGCCCCCCATTCCGAAGGTCCTTCATAGCTGTTCCAGCAAAAAAATGTCTGGAATCTTCAGTAAGAAAGATACCGAGATTTTTGCCTATGACCTCATCTCTGACGTACCCGAGGCTTTTGAGCCAAAACTCATTGACGTTGATTATTTTTGCTTCAGAATCCAGCGCAAAGAGCATTGCGGGGGTGCGGTTATATAGATCATGAAATCGTCGTTGACTGTCTTCAAGTTGCTGTTCAGCCATCTGGCGTCTAAAAATGTCCTGACTGGCTTTTCTGTAAAGCACTATTACGAATGCGACAATAATAAAACCAATGGGAATTACAGGATAGGTCCCAAGGCTGAAAAACGGACTCGTGACTTGCTCATATACTAAGTCCAGTTCTTTTAAATAGAGCAGGTTCCATCCTTCCAGGCCGGTTACGGGAAGCGTGTACGCCAGATAAAGGCGTTTGGACTGATCAATGATTGTGTTATTGTCTTGTTTTGTCAGTCCAGACCACTCAAACGGACCCTTTCCAAACTGTCCACTATTTGTAATTTCTGCTGTCTTTTGAGGCGAAAGTCGTTCCAGACTCTTAAAACGGAAGCTTGGATCACCGGAGACAAAAATGATTCCACCTGGACCAATAACCATAACCGTTTCTTGCCCGGACTGTAAAATCTGCTTTCTGAAATGATCGACAGTTGTCCGAATGACTGCTACTCCAATCACTTTGGCCCCAT
Organism: uncultured Desulfomonile sp.; assembly: GCA_937930835.1. Taxonomy (GTDB): domain Bacteria; phylum Desulfobacterota; class Desulfomonilia; order Desulfomonilales; family Desulfomonilaceae; genus CAITZA01. The sequence continues at coordinate 16,652 of CALGLN010000008.1, read as the reverse complement.
CCGGGCTGGTTACCGGATAACTGTTGAATACGGCTCTTTGGGATATTTCCGGAACAACGCTCAGGTAAATCCCCGGCTCGCCCTTCAAGGAATCTTGAAAGTATGGAAGATGAGCAAAATTTTGACCGACAAGATGGTCTGTGCCGTTGCGATTACTCGATGCTATGATTGTTCCACTGACGTCCAGAATGAAGCAAATACTGCCTTCCATGCTAGAGTCGAATTGATCCAGGATGACATTGGCCTTCTCAAGGTTTTCCTTCCTGGGATCTCTAACAAATTCTTTCACCTCTTTTAAGTCCGCCATTATTTTAACAGGCTTAACCTGGTCACTCACGAATGAAGAAATATGACCATTTATCTCTTGAAGGGTCGCTGCAGCGTCTTTGAGGGCCTCGGAGAACGCAGATTCCTTGAGAGCCTTATAGAAAAAGATGCCGTTGACCCCTAAAGACAGCAATACCAAGGCGCATAGCGCCATTACTATTGTTCTGAATTGCATGACACACACTCTCTTCCGTTATGATGGCGTGGCCAATTGTGGAAGGCTACCCATATACTACATGCTATCCGATAGTAAACAAAATAAAAAAGACGTTTTACGTCATTCTGCATTGAATAGCCCTTCCACAACCTATATTGGAATTGTCGCCTTAAATAGCTGAGTCAAACCTGGAATCTCCATAGACCAGTCTTTTGGAGTCCTTTTCACAATCTTCATGTTGCGACCCAATTCACATGAATTTGGAAAAGATTACTTTTAACATCGACTTGACAGGTGGAGATTCGAAGAAGTATGTTTATTAATGTGATAAGAGTTATTGCTTTATCTCTTATTGAAATAGCGGTCTTGTCTGTCAATTGCCTGGTGGAGATTAATTAGAGGTCTTTCCTTAGAACGGAAAGGAATACATGCCTTAGACGATCACTTGTTCCAAGCTCGCAGAATTTTCAAGAACGCCAACAAATTATTGCCAAGAAGGGGACGCTGAATGCATTCGGGAGGTTTTGCCTTTAGGAGCGATATTGCTATGGTTGATGTTGAGCCTACTAACAATAATAAATTAAGTTATCGCAGTGGATTGGCTGACAAACCATTGTTAGGCCTTACAATCGGTGATCAATTTGATTTAACCGTTGAGCAATTTCCGCATAACGATGCGCTGATCGTGCGTCACCAGGGGATAAGGCTAACCTATTCACAACTCCAGCATAGGGTGAATCAGTTGGCGAAGGGACTCCTCGAAGCCGGAATAAAAAGAGGAGACAGGATAGGGATATGGTCTCCAAACAATTATGAATGGATCGCCACGCAATTTGCCACGAGTAAGATCGGGGCCATTCTTGTCAATATCAATCCCGCTTACCGGTTGCATGAACTCGAATACGTGCTGACTCAGTCAGGATGCGTGGCCATTGTTATCTCACCGCAATTCAGATATTCGAATTACACCCAGATGATGTACGAGCTGTGCCCTGAACTCAGTGCGAGCCGACCGGGACAGCTGAAATCCGAAAAATTCCCGAACCTACACACAATCATCCGAATGGGGGATGAGCCTGCGCCGGGCATGTTCACATGGCCAGAGATCATCGACCTCGGGGACGAAGTTCCTGACGATAAGTTACGCAAAATCCAGCAGGATCTTCAGTTTGATGACGTGATAAATATTCAGTACACCAGTGGAACAACAGGATTCCCCAAAGGCGCTTCTTTAACTCATCATAACATTCTCAACAACGGTTATTTTGTGGCTGAATTACAATCGATAACCGAGAAGGACAAGATATGTATCCCAGTGCCATTGTACCATTGTTTTGGGATGGTAATGGGAAACCTCGGTTGCATTACACACGGCGCCACAATCGTATATCCCGCAGAAGGTTTTGATCCTCTGGCGACACTTCAGGCCGTTGAGCAAGAAAAATGCACTTCTCTATATGGGGTCCCGACGATGTTCATAGCGGAACTTGACCATCCGGACTTTGCAAAATTCGATTTGACTTCATTACGCACTGGCATCATGGCCGGATCGCCGTGTCCGGTCGAGATTATGAAAAAAGTCACCACATTGATGAACATGTCCGAAGTGACCATATGCTACGGTATGACGGAAACCAGCCCTGTCAGCGCTCAAACACGATCCGATACCCCTTTGGGAAAGCGTGTTTCAACTGTGGGGGTGGTTCACCCGCATCTTGAAATTAAGATAGTTAATCCTTTCAACGGTAAAGTGGTTCCAATTGGAGAATCCGGGGAACTGTGCACGAGAGGATATAGCGTCATGAGCGGGTACTGGAATAACGAAAAAGCCACCAGGGAAGCAATAGATCCGGGAAGATGGATGCACACGGGTGATCTGGCCGAAATGGATGAAGAAGGCTACCTGAAAATAGTCGGAAGGATCAAAGACATGATTATTCGTGGTGGTGAGAATATCTATCCTCGTGAAATTGAAGAATTCTTTCACCATCACCCGGAAGTTTCGGACGTTCAGGTGATAGGCGTGCCGGATGAAAAATATGGCGAAGAAATAATGATCTGGATAAAGCGCAAACCCGGTTCAAAATCTACTGAAGAAGATTTCCGAAATTTCTGTAAAGGCAAAATAGCTCATTATAAAATTCCACGTTACGTTAAATTTGTTGATGATTTTCCAATGACCGTTTCAGGAAAAGTGCAGAAGTATTTGATGAGGGAAGAATCTATCAAGGAATTGAAATTGGAAACGGCAGCCAACACCAAGACAGCCTGACAAAACATGTATTGGAGGCGGTTACTTGATGGATCTTGAGCGGAGAGGGACCATTTCGGGATCTTTCGCCCGAGAAGCAATGTGAACCCATGGATCATGATTTGCCAGATGGGCCTTGGTCCTACGAGTATAATAGAAACAATTTTAATTACAAATAGTTACTCAGTAATTGTTATACTGATTATAAGCCATATTTGTGCTCATCCGAACCTTCTTCTGACTGAAGCCCGTGTTAATCTAGTGTTATGAGCTCTTCAGTAGACTCGTTCTCAGTTAATAAGCAAAAAAGAACGAACACACTATAACGGCGGCGATAAATCCTACTGCATCAGCGATCAACCCTGCTGGAATTGCGTACCTCATTTTCGCAATGGATACCGCCCCGAAATAGACCGCCGCGACATAAAAGGTGGTTTCCGAGCATCCGATGATGACAGCTCCGAGCATTGCCTGATAGGAATTGGCGCCATATGTGGAGATTGTTTCTCCCAAGACTCCCAGGGAAGCGCTTCCGGATAGAGGTCTAATCAGTCCGATAGTTATTATTTCAGGTGTTAGGCCATAAGCTTTTAGAGAATCGGGAATGAGGCTCGCCACATAATCAATCGAGCCCGAGGCGCGAAACATGCCCACTGCCACAAGGATAGCCACTAGATATGGTATGATAGTGACGGCAGTCTCAAAACCCTCCTTTGCGCCCTCAACAAAAGCCTCATAAACTTTCACGCCTTTGAGATATCCATATAAGGGTATTCCTCCGAGAATGAGAAGGAATAAAGCGCTGGAAATCGTCGCTGATATTTCACTCAAGATGCTACCCCGAATTCGATCATCCTAATCCTTGAAGCGTCTCATTCGGCAAAGTAATCGGACGGCAAAAAAGGCGGCCAGTGTTGAAGCGGCTGTAGCTATCAGGGTTGGAAATGTTATTGCCGTGGGATTTGTTGATCCACCTGCGGCAAGTAAAGCGATAGCTCCTGCGGGAATAAGCTGAAGGCTCGAAGTATTCAGAGCCAAGAACATGCACATTGAATTCGAAGCGGTTTCTTTGTTCTCATTAAGTGATTGCAAGTCGTGCATAGCCTTAATCCCCAGGGGTGTGGCCGCATTGTTCAGGCCTAGCATATTGGCGATAAAGTTCATCGAAATGCTACTGAAGGCAGGGTGACCCTTGGGAATTTCCGGAAATACGTATTTCAATATCGGGGAAATGAGCAGGCTGAATCTTTCAACCAATCCACTCTTCTCAGCTATCTTCATGATCCCGAGCCAAAGACACATCACACCTGTCAATCCCAAAGCGATCTTGAAAGCCTCAGATGCGCTCGTGACAACCGAATTTGCTACGGAGTTGAGGTTCAGTGATAATAACCCAACTGCCACCGAACCCAGGATCAGGATCAACCATATTGTATTGATCATTAGTAGGATCCAAAACTTATCAATTTATTTGCAACGGCAAATGAAGGATTGCATAAAGCTAATCGGTATCAACCATCTCGTTTCTTTTTGGCCGGAGGAGCGGTTTCCGTTTTCTTGTCCTTGGAGGTGTCCCTTTGTTTTACTCGAGCCAGGTTTTCCTTAATTGTAGGATTATCACTGTCAAGTTTGGAGGCCCTCATGAGGAGATTCAATTCTTGCTTGTGATCACCCTTTTTCCCTAAATTAACAGCATGGTCATTATAGGCCAGGGCAAGGTCGGTCTTTATGGTTTTATTACCGGATGCCAGACTTAACGCTTTGTTCAATAACTGGATTTCCTCTTCCGTCTTGCCCTCTTCGCCTTTCTTGAGCGCCTCATTGTGATATATCACTGCAAGATTAGATTGGGCTGCCTTGTTAGAAGGGTCCGTTTTGATAGCTCGTTCAAGTATGGAGATTGCGTTTTTTGAAGAGCCGGCCTTGAAGTCATCCACCGCCTGCCTGACCAGCACGGTTGAAAGATTGGAAAGAGTGGTCTGATTCTTTGGATCTATCTTAAGAGCGTTTTCTAAAAGAGAAATCCGCTCGGGAGTTTTCAGTTCCTTGGAGTTTATCGCCTGATTGTTATAAGCCGCAGCAAGGTTCTTTTTGACGATCGGATCATCCGGGATTAACTGCAACGATTCTTTCAGCAAAGCTATCTGCTCATCTACTTTGCCCTGCTTTCCCTTGATCACGGCCAGATTTGACAACGCCCTACCAAGGCTATCAGAAATTACCGCGTCCTGGGTCACGTAAGAGGCAGCTTTGCGAAGCAGTTCAATCTGTTCCTCAAAAGCATTCTCCTTACCCTTCTCCAACGACATGTTATAATAAACCATACTGAGATTCTTCTTGATCTTCTGATTCGTCGGATCTAGTTGAAGGGCTGAATTGAGGGTATCAATCTCAGATGAAATTTCGGCGCCTTTTGATTGACTTATTCCCTGATTGTTTATTAACGCAGCCAAGGCTTTTTTCGCTGAAGCGTTTTCAGGGTTCAGTTCCAAAATTTTCTTAACAAAATAAATTTTGTCTTCGACCTTAACCTTGTCGTTCTGACCTGCTACAGCCTGTAATACTGCGCTCACGAAATTACCTCGAAGCTCAGTGTCATCCGGCTCTATCGAAATCGCCTTCTCAATCGATTTAAGGCCTTCCAGGGGTTTGCCTTCTTTGGCCAGGCGAATTCCATGGTTGTTAAGAGCTATCGCCAGGACCCGCCTGTATTTTGCCACGCTAGGATCGAGCTTCGCCGCTTCTTCAAGAGCCGGCAAGGCTTCGGAGATATTGTCCCGCGACAAGAAATGACTTCCACGGAAAAAAGCGTTCTCCGCCTGGAGTTTGGCTGACTGCTCGGCGTGAGTGACCGGCGCAGTTACTAAAGTGATTACAAGCATAAGAAAACAACATAGAACCATTCCAAAACTTGTAGCTTTCCTGAATACCGTGCCGTTGTCCATTCTTTACACCGCCTGAGTGATTGTATAATAAATAGCGAATAATCAGTAAGTACCTGTCAATTATTTATACCACGCCGAACTCATAGCGTCAACATTATCACTGAATATAATCATTATAATCAGATTATTATTGAAAAATAATAAAAATAATATATAAATATTCGTTCAAATATTAGTTATATATAAGATAATATGACAAGACTTGACAAATTAACCATGATCAGTAGAAAGGCAAATTCAGTGAGTAGGCATTAAGGAGGTCCAGACATGATAGAGGTCCAAGGATTGACCAAGTATTACGGTCGCTTGGCCGCCATCAGAGATATCAGTTTTACGGTTCAGACGGGATCGGTGGTAGGTTTTCTGGGTCCTAATGGGGCGGGAAAGACAACCACAATGAGAATTCTGACCTGTTACTCTCCACCGACTTCGGGCACGGTCAAGATCCTGGGGATGGACGTGGCAAGTCAATCAATGAGTATCCGGCGGAACTTGGGGTATTTGCCTGAGAATGTGCCTTTGTATGATTGGATGCGAGTGCATTCTTACCTGCAATTTGTCTGCAGAGCCAAGGGTGTGCCATCGAATCGTCGATCGGACGAGATTGCGAGGGTATCCAATGCGGTTGGACTCATAGACGTAATGGGCAAACTGGTTAAGTGGCTCTCTAAAGGTTACCGTCAAAGGTTGGGTTTAGCGCAAGCGCTAATTGGTGACCCTCCGATAATAATTCTGGATGAGCCGACCATAGGTCTTGATCCACGTCAGATACGAGAGATACGCAGCCTTATCAAAGGGCTGGCAAAAGATAAAACGGTGATTCTTTCAACGCACATACTTCCGGAGGTCAGCCAGATCTGTGATCGTGTGATCATAATAAACAAGGGATCTTTGGTGGCTGAGGATACGCCGGCGAATTTATTGGCGGCCAAGGGCAAGTCATTGAGGTGTAGTGTTACTGTCAGGGTCAACGAGAAAGACCTGAAGAATCTCGTTTTTGAAATTCCGGGTGTTGTTTCGGCAAATCCTGGCGTTTCAGGTATAGAAGGTGTTTCTATGTTGACGGTGGAATCAGAACCCGGATTTGAAGTCAGATCACGCATTGCCAGAGCCATTGTGGAAAAGGGCTGGGATCTGCTTGAACTCAAATCCATAGATTTCAGTCTTGAAGATGTATTCATTGATTTAATCACAGAGGAGACCGGTGAATCAGTGTCTGGTGAAAATTCAGATCAAAAAGAGGTAGCCTAAATGTCAGGATTCGTTGCGGTGTTTAAAAAAGAAATCGCAAATTACTTCGTTTCTCCGATCGCATACTCCGTAATTGCAATGTTTCTTTTGATTTCTGGTTTCTTTTTCTGGGCAAATCTATCCGTCATGAGTCTCATTTCACTTCAGGCAGCCAATGATCCGATGATTTCCCAGAGAATAAACTTGACTGATGTTGTGATCAGGCCTCTGACCCAAAATATGAGTATAGTGTTGTTATTCCTGACGCCATTGCTTACGATGAGACTTTTCTCCGAAGAGAAGAAGACGGGCGCCATTGAATTACTTCTTACTTATCCGATATCGGATTTATCTGTGGTAATGGGGAAATATTGCGCTGCGATATTGGTTCTTTTGGCGATGTTATTGGGCACATTGAGCTATCCGATAATGCTGTGGCGTTTCGGGGGCATCGACACCGGGGTTTTTCTTACGGGATATCTCGGGCTGATTATGATGGGAGCGGCTTTCGTCGGTCTTGGTATTTTTGTGTCTCTGATGACTGAAAACCAGATCATAGCTGCGGCGCTGTCTTTTGGTCTGGCTCTGATGTTCTGGATAATCAGCTGGACGTCTTCGTTTGTCGGCCAGACCGCCGGCGCTGTCCTCAAGCAATTATCCATTCTTGAAAGATTGGAGTCTTTCCACAAGGGTGTAATTTCATTAGCGGATGTCAGCTTCTTCATATTGTTTTCGGCCTTTTTCATATTCTTGTCTCTGAGATCTTTGGAATCTTTACGATGGAGGGGATAGCTTATGGCGAAATCATACACCACTAATAAGATCCTACTTGGTTCAAGCTCCATCATCGGAATATTGGTTTTCTTGGCCATAATCGTAGGCATACAATATATAGCGTTGAAAAATCCTGCAAGATGGGACCTTACCGAGGAAAAACAACACACTCTCTCCTCTCAAAGCGTCAAGGTGACTGAACAGTTTAAGAATGAAAACAAACCCATAGAGATACTAGCTTTTTTCGAGACCAAGGATCAGCGTTCCAGAATGGAAGTAGGCGATCTGCTGGATCGTTATAGGGATGTATGGAATGGGTTGGAATACACGTTTTATGATCCCGACAAGGAGAGAGCTATTGCATTACAGAACAAGGTAGATTCTTACCCGACAGTCCTCATCAAGTCAGGAGGCAAGACGGAGAGATTGAATCAGCTTGATGAGGAAGCTGTTACCAACGCATTGATGAGATTACGTAGAGATGAAGTCAAAAAGATATATTTCCTGAAAGGTCATGGAGAGTTATCCACTTCGTCGACCGATGCCATAGGCTTGAGCGTCGCAAAAGAGCAAATGGAGAAACAGAACTATAAGACCGAAGAACTTATTCTCCTTCAAACGACAGAAGTTCCGGCCGACGCGGCCATGCTTATTATCGCAGGACCCAGGACCGATCCCATGCCAGAAGAAATCGCCGCCATAGATCGTTTCATGAAACGTGGCGGAGCCTTGATGGTCTTGATGAATCCGTTTCAGACCAAAGAGCTTGCGAACAACCTGTCTCAATATGGCTTTGAGCTTACTGATGACATAGTTGTGGATAGGATGAGCCAGGCTCTCGGTGGTGATTACCTGATGCCCGTGATCACCTCTTATGCTCAATTCCCGATTACAAAGAACTTCGATGTGGCTTCTTTCTTTCCTCAAGCACGCTCGGTGAGAGTATTGAAAAATCTACCCAATAATGTGACCGCCCTGGAATTGGCGTCAACAAGTCCCGTGTCCTGGACAATTTCAGAATCCCAGTTGCTTTCGGGTTCAGCGGAATTCGATGAAAAAAATGGCAAGAAGGGACCAATTCCGGTGATGGCTGTTTCCACCGTGGCGCTGGAATCTTCAAAACAGATTCCCGATAAAAATGATAAAAATGAGGCCTCCACTAAAGCGCCAGAGGAATCTCAAAAGACAGTGGATTCCGGGAAAGCTGATGATTCGGCGGAATCAAAAAAGAAATCCCGCATTGTTGTTTTCGGTAGTTCTCAATTTGCGTCAAACAAATTCTATCGTCTACAGGGCAATGGCGATTTATTCATGAACACCATTTCATGGCTGGCTGAAGACGAAAATCTCATCTCGATCCGCCCGAAATCATTGAAAGCCCAGCCGGTGGTTTTAACAGCGTATGATTCGCTCCTGGCTTTTGTTATTCCCGTAATTCTCACGCCATTGGCGGTGGTAATTGTTGGAATTGTAGTTTTTGTCTACCGACGTCGAGTATCTGCGAAATAAACCCGAGGATGCTGTTCAATATCAGTGTCTTTTGACGATTAATCGAATAAAGAGCGTTTAACGATGAAACTATCACGATTGATAATCTACTTCATGGTATTGGCCGGTATTGCAGCCTATATCATCTTTGTGGAGCACGGCTACAAGCAGGACAAAAAAGAGCAGGAAACTCAGGCATCGAAATTCATCGGGGAAGTTAAAGACAAGATAGTTAGAATCGGACTTTCCGGATCTCAAATCGGAGAAATAGAATTGACGCAATCGGATTCCGAATGGGGGATCGTTAAGCCGATCGAGTCGAGAGCCGATGAATACGCTGTTAACTCTGTCTTGAAAACGCTTCAGGAGGCGGCGCCTGAAAAAACCATAAGTGAAAAGGATGTCAAGTGGTCGGATTACGGATTTGATCAACCAACGCTCACGATACGTTTCACGACAGAGCCCGGGCGGAATCATACCATGGTATTTGGGGCTCAGAACCCTTCCAAAACTTCTTACTACATGAGACTAGACGAAAATCCTAAATTATACCTGGTGGCTGACACTCTGAAGAATGCTCTCGAAAAGAATGTCTTCGATCTTCGTGACAAGGCAGTATTTTCGATAGCTCCGTCTGAAATTGATAAGGTCATAATTCAGAAGAAAGGCGTGAGCAATGAGTTCCTCAGAGAAGGGGCCAGTCAATGGAGGATGACTTCTCCGGAAAATTTTAGAGTCAGAAACGTGGTCATCAGCACATTACTGAGGAAGCTTTCGAGCCTCAAGGCCCTGGAGATTGTCGATAACGCCAAAGACAACCTTGAATCTTACGACCTTAAAGACCCGTCAGACAGCATCTCAGTCATTGGGAAGGACCTGAAAAAAACACTTTTCATCGGGTCTGAGATAAAGACCCAGGAAGAATCCACTCTCAAAAAAGGGATCTACGTAAAAGCAGACGATTCAGACGCTGTATTTGTGATTGACGATTCAACGATCACTGATTTTGATCTAGCTGATGACAATCTAAGGGATAAGTCCATAGTAGGCTTTAATATTCCTGACATCCAATCTATTGAAATTCAATTACTCAAGCAAAAATGGCTGTTCACTAAAACCTCTGAAAAGAAATGGAATCTGGATGAACCGGAGAAGATATCTCCAATAAAAGATTGGAATGTGACCGGAATACTCTGGAAACTAAGGGATCTCAATTACGTTTCGGTGATTTCCCCGGTTCCATCCGATTTGGCGACATTAGGACTAGATGAACCTCAGGTCACAATAAAATTAAACAGCCAGAACCAACCCGATTCCAGAATTATCAGGATTGGCTGGTCTGAGAGTGATAAAGCCGGAGCTCAGGATCAGCAGGAGCCAAATGCAAAAGCAGCTAACAACAACTCAAATAAGGCTACAATAGATGGAGTTGAAATTGAAATACCGACACTAATCAACGCTCGAGTCGAACCTCAGGACGATCCGGCTTCGGTTTTCAAGATTGACGGATCATTTGTCAAGAACCTGATTGAGGACCTCCAGGCGATACTCAAAAAATGAAAGGCTGTTGCGTATCATGAGCTTGCCACATGGCGCCAGCTCGGCGGTTCTCCAGGAACTGTGGGCAGGCGCCATTTAATGTTCTGGTGTTTATGTTAAACAAACAATTCTAATCGGGGTTTTCAGATCTTGATTTAGCTGACTGTAGCGCCTTTATGCCAACCATGATGGCGGTAATTGCGGCTGGTGTGATTCCGGAGATTCGTGAGGCCTGCCCTAGAGATCTAGGACGTAATTTTGAAAGACGCTCTGTTAACTCCCTGGATAACCCTGCTATTGAATGGTAATCAATCTCTTCAGGAATCAACGTCTTTTCGAGCTTCTTGAATTGAGCCGCTTCCCTTTTTTGTCTCTCTATGTAGCCTTCGTATTTTAGTTCAATTTCCAGCTTGACGGCGATCTCGTCATCGATTTCTTCCGACAGTCCGAAATCCCTGATATCGGATACTGATAGCTCAGGTCTTCTTAAAAGCTTCGACACACTAACCGTTTCACGGAGTTCGCCACCGTTTCTGGCGGCAATGAGGCGATTGAGCCCTTCACTCGGTTTGATCTTGATATTTTCGAAATGACGCATGAAGTAGACCAATTTTTCCTGTTTATTTTCGAGTTCCTGGACAAGCTCATCATCAACCAGACCGATTTCATGACCTTTGCGTAATAGTCGATCAGGCGCATTATCCTCACGGAGTAATAAACGATATTCCGCCCTGGATGTGAACATTCTGTAAGGCTCTTCAACGCCCCTGGTTACCAGATCATCAATCATCACTCCTATGTATGCTTCAGATCTGTCAAGGATGAATGGGGCCTTTGACTTGATTGCGAGAGCTGCGTTGATACCTGCCATCAAACCTTGAGCAGCGGCCTCTTCATAACCTGACGTTCCATTTATTTGACCTGCCAGGAACAAACCCCGGTACGGCTTTGTTTCCATGGTCAATTTCAAACACTTTGGATCGATGTAGTCGTATTCTATAGCATAGGCTGGTCTTACAATTTCCGCTTCTTCGAGTCCGGGCACGGACCTGACAAGCTCGAGCTGGAGTTCTGCGGGTAAGGAATTACCCAAACCCTTCAGATACAACTCATTGGTCCTCAGGCCCTCAGGCTCCGCCACCACGGGGTGCCTTTCCCTGTCGGGAAACCTTGCGATCTTGTCCTCGAGCGAAGGACAATAACGCGCCGGGGCTCCCTTAATGGCCCCGGAATAGAGGGAAGAGCGTTTCAGGTTTGTTTTGACAATCTGATGCGTGAGATTGGAGGTATATGTTCGAAAGCATGAACGATTAGGCCTGTCTATTTTTTGGGTAGATATTGAGAACGGTTTTTGAAAGCTGTCCCCCGGGTCTTCAACCATTGCCGACAGATTTGCCGTTGTTCCTTTAATGCGAGGCGGAGTTCCGGTCTTGAATCTGCCCCAGGGCAAAGACATTCTTCTCAGACATTCAGCCAGATTTACCGCCGGAAACTCTCCGGCCCGTCCGGCGCCGTAACTGATTGGCCCCTGGTGAATAACTCCAGCAAGAAAAGTGCCGGTCGCCAGTATCACAGCCTTCGAATTGATCTCGAAACCTGAACGTTCCACCACACCGGCGCAGCGATCTCCATCAAGGATTAAGCCCTCAACCATCTCCTGCCGGATCAGAATGTTCGGCTGAGATTCGATAGCGTTTTTCATTGATATCGAATAGTCCACACGGTCGCATTGCATTCTGGATCCCTGAACCGCAGGTCCCTTGCTAGCGCCCAGGTTCTTGTATTGAATGCAACTGGCGTCCGCAGCCTTGCCCATCTGACCACCCAGAGCGTCTATCTCCTTAACCAGATGGCCTTTCCCTAAGCCACCAATGGATGGATTGCACGGCATCAAGCCAATGGAATCGGCGTTCAGGGTATACATCCATACGCCAAGCCCCATTCGAGCCCCGGCTAAAGCCGCTTCGCAACCGGCGTGACCTCCGCCCACTACTATGATATCAACGTCAGCGATCTTGCCCTGCCTTCGGATCTTCTTTCTGCGGTTGTTCCATTCGAACCATCAACCATCTCTGAGTCGTGTCCTTGCCAAAATGAACAAGAACCTCGGTTTGATCCTGGGTAAGATTATAAATTCCGGTTTCCATGATTATGTCTGTGTTAGAGCCATCAGCAAAGGACCATGCGGCTCTTTGAGTCTGTTTGTCCACAGATCCCTTGATTGGCCGACTGGTATTAGTGTTGGTGTTGTAATAAATTCCCTTTATTATCCCCTGTTTGTCAACTGACAGCTGGAGGAGTGTATTGGAGCTTGTTGAATCCGTTTGAGACAGGGCGAACACTCCCAAAGGCATCAATTCTTCTTCCTGGCTGGACTTATCCTCGGGAGCGGTGGTGATTTTTGCCGCCTGCTGGTAATATTCCTGAGCGGAAGCTACAGGAGCGTCGTTTACATAAACGCTGTCGCCCTGATAATAAATTTCGGAGGAATAATCATAGTACTGTGGAGCGGACCACGCTGTTCCGGCTATCCAACCAGCCAGAGCGCCCCAGGCCGCAGGCCTCCACCAATGATTCCATGCGTACTGGTATCTCCCCATGTTCTCCCAGTACTGGTGAGCCAGTTGAGGATGATCCTTCCACCACTGAGGAGTAAATAGATTGTCATATCTATCTTTTATGTTATTCCGGATTTGATCCGCATTCTGGCGATCGCGATCCGATATTCGATCTCCAGACCGTCTTTCACCTGCCCCATCTCTGTTAATTCTGGCCGGCCTGGCGCCATCGGTACGCCTGCCGTCAGCGCCAGCCCTCTCCATGAGATGTTGAGCCCCTACTACTCCAAGAGCCCCCGCTGCAGCTCCGCCTATACCAGCCTTACCAAGATCAGAAAGGCCCTTTGAACTCTCGGGAGGAAGGTTCAGGAATTTCTGGAGATTCTCACGAGTCGGTTTTGCTGTGGGGCTACCAATGCCGCCCTTATCCACAGGCGCCCGTCTCGAAGCGGGTCGGGTTTCAGACTGTGGTTTGGCTCTGCGTTCGCCTTGACGCTCATTGAATTCACGCGGGGCCTGACGTCTTTGTTCGCCTCCAAAATGACCTGAAGGTCCAGCCCCTGCGCCTCGGAATTCAGCGCCCCCAAAACTACCGTGGCCCCCGCCGAAACCACCACGTCCTCCACCAAAACCACCGCGCGAATATGACAAATCTATAGAACAGGCCAAAACACCTATTGCAGCCAGGGACATACAAACTAACTTTTTCATGGCCTTCTCCATTGAGCCTGCAAACTAATTGTTAAACTTCCTTGATTTATCGGTTTTTCTAACAATAACAACTTCTTCAATGTTAGGTAGGGGCTGACCAGCGACTTCTCTCCCCAGAGATCTCCACAGTAACCTGTCAGGCCCGTCCGGTCTGTAAATGTTGATTGATGTAACCTTGCGGCCATCAGCCAGCGTGGTTGTGATGTTTTGAGCCCATCCAGAACCGTCCTTGGACCACACACCCTCTCCCACTCCGCCATTGGAGTCGAAAATCCATGATTTTATAACCTTGGATGTGGGATCCAAACCAATAATATGGTTACCTAGCAAAGTGACATTGTCATCGAGTTTGACCTTGAACTCGCCAATAATGAAACTCTTGTTCGGCGCCCATTCAAACTTTGATTCAATTTGATTTGAATTGTCCTGATCTACCCATTCACCTATGAGCCATGAAATTTCCGAAAGTTTTGTATACCTTTCCACTGAATAGACCGCCTGATCCTTCATCTCCATTATTTTCCAGCTATTGCCCTGTTTAGAAAATGTCGCCGTCTGTTCAAAATTGAACGATCCATTTTCAGCTAGTTCCAGTTTAATCAATCCACGCGCCACAGCCATGTTGGGCGCAATGCTCAAAATTCTGGGCGCTGCCAATTGGGTGATCTTCGCTTTCTCATTGTTCTTGAAAAACGAAACCAGCCTCTTCTTGATTTTATCCGCTCCCTTAATCTTGTCACGGTTCGCGGCTGTGTATTCCGCCCCATCCATCCAGTATCCCATTGCCTTTGCAGGGTCTCGACTATTGAACGCTTCAATATATTGGGTCAGGGTTTGTCTAATTAGCTCCTCATCAGTTCGATTGTCCTGTCCAAATGACGGACTGAAACTTAAAAACACCGAAAATACAACCATTAAAATAGCCACAAATCTTCCTGACATTTTCAAAGCCTTTCTCACCGGGATACGTTAAGAAAATAATGGTGGTTGGATATGAATCAAACACACAAGTCCTAATATATTATCTCATCTCGGACGTCCATACTAGAGACCCAAAAAGTTCTTTTTACATCCCGAGTCTCTTTTTTAACTGAGGCATACATGTAGAAAGAGCAATGTTTTCATGACCGCAAGACAAAAATACTTTGCACATAGGAGATCACTCGTGAAAATTCATGCCCAATGTCGAGGTTTTCTAATCGCTTGGCTTGAATGCTCTCGGGCAGAATCTTTTTTTTCGTTCAGAGATCTGTTGAAACAAATACCTGTCTGAGGCTTGAGTGGAGACCTCTCATCCCGGAGTTGAAGTATTTTTCGGCCAATCAAGTCTCAGATATTGACTTAATTAGCTATAGTTTGTAGTTTAGTCAGCGTGGAGAGTGTAGCTCAGTCGGCAGAGCACAGGGTTGTGGCCCCTGAGGTCGTGGGTTCGAGCCCCATCGCTCTCCCCACCTTCAATCTTTTTTTCTTTTTCTTGCGCCCATAGCTCAGTTGGATAGAGCGCCGGACTTCGAATCCGTAGGTCGCAGGTTCGAGTCCTGCTGGGCGCGCCAAGAAAGCTAAACAAATTAGCCACCTTCACGGGTGGCTTTATTAGTTATTGGGGTTCTTGGGGTGTACGCACCAATACGTCGCAGTGCAATAAAATCAAATATTTAAACCTCAATGTAGCTAATCTGGAAAATATAAACTGATACCAAAACTGGTACCAAAAAAACCGGCTTGACATTATAAAAAGGCTTCGAGAGGGAACTGTAAATAGAGGTTACAGTGTCCTTCATCGAAGCAGCGACAGAAACGGTAAATTGTTTTTGCCGATCCGGCCTTGAACTGGTCAATCGGAAAAAACGTCATTGGGAATTACTCGAAGCGCTTTACTACAACCGGATCGGGCTTCGTGAATGGAGTAACTGGTATTCAGGCTCCAGTGACGAGTTCGATTGGGAATCGGATTACCTCCATTCACCAGGATATCTTGTCGACGCCTTCGTCGAACGAATCTATCCACTGATATTTACAGGCAGCGAATACCTCACCGTAGAAATCGCCGGAGGGTCAAGCCCGTTCCTTGACATGAACCAGGGTCACAAGGTCGGCAGGCTACTACTATCGTTGTTGGATCAAGGCCAGATTCAGGCCAGAACAATTGAAGCATTAACAGAATGGGGAATTTACGGGACCGTTTTCGGGAAGGTGTTTTGGAAAAACAGCCCTTGCGGCGGCAGAGGCTATCCGGTCGTTCAGGTGGTCCCAATCGCTGATGTGATCCCGGACAGCGAAAATGACAGAAACTGGGGCGCCTATCCTCTGCAGGTTTTGAAAAAATCTATTAGGAGAATCCAAGAGACGCATAATTCTTTTGGTGTCCATTATCGACGACCTATACCAGACATTAAGATTCGAATTCGCTTCGCGATAGCCCAGATTGTCGAATAATGGATTGAAGAGTCCCGATCCGTACCTCGTGATGGTCTGGAACAGGGATCGTTATGGTGGATTTCGGCAGTCTCTTTTGCATCACGATGTGACTGCCACGCCGTCGAACTTCAACGAAACCTTTCCGAGCAAGAATATCACATATTTGTCGACCGGAAAGAACGGTCAGTTTACCCAACGGCCACCTCAACCTGAGTCACGAAAATATCGCCATGACGGCGCTGTGCTAACTCTTC
>CALGLN010000007.1 GCA_937930835.1 uncultured Desulfomonile sp. | reverse complement strand
ACAGAAATTCGTTATGGGCCTCAAATGGTAGCATTTGATCGTTGCGAATTGGATGAATGGTTTGATAAATTCAAGATAAGCAACGGTCGGCAATCTTTTGGAACGGAGGGGATAAAGAAAGCATGCCGACCAAGAAACAACAAATCCCAGGTCTCCAGCTCAGGGGAGAGACTTGGTGGATCGACAAGAAAATCTTTGGAAGAAGAATTCGCGAAAGCTGTCGAACAAGCAATTATGAGGAGGCAGTAAAGTATTTCTGTTTTAGGGTTGATCAGATAAGGCAGTCTAAAATTTACGGGGAGAGACCGAAGAGGTCTTTTAGAGAGGCAGCCATTCGTTTTCTTAACGAGTCCACGAAGGCTACATTAGCTGAAGATGCTAGGGTTTTGAAAAGAATGGATAGGTGGGTTGGAGATCTTGACATTAGTGAGATTCATGCTGGAAAGCTTCAGCCATACGTGGATCACGAAAGGAAGCGAGGATTGAAGAATCGTTCGATCAACGCCGGACTCCAAATCGTGAGGCATGTTCTAAGGCTATGCGCTGATGATTGGATCGATGATAACGGTCAGACTTGGCTAGAGCATGCGCCAAGAATTAGGCTGTTAGCTGAGACAGATGCCCGGAAGCCCTACCCTCTCGACTGGTCAGAGCAAACAAGGCTTTTTAATGAATTGCCGATTCATTTGAGAGATATGGCTCTGTTCAAAGTAAATACGGGAACCAGGGAAGCCGAGGTATGCAATCTCATTTGGGACTGGGAGGTCAAGCTTCCCGAATTAGGAACATCAGTTTTCATCATTCCCTCTCATAGAGTCAAGAATCGAGATGACAGGCTGGTAGTATTAAATTCGGAAGCCAGAGGGATCATCGAGAAAAGACGAGGAACTCACCCGACTCATGTGTTCAGCTATCGTGGGCGCCCGGTAACCAAGATGAATACAAAGGCCTGGAGACGGGCCAGAGATCGTGTCAGTCTACCGTATGTCCGAGTTCATGATTTAAAACATACGTATGGCCGCAGGCTGCGAGCTGCAGGAGTTGACTTTGAGACTCGAATGGATCTGCTTGGACACCGTAGCGGCAAGGTCACCACTCATTACAGCGCCCCGGAATTGGAAGCTCTAATAGCGGCTTCAGAAAAGGTTTGCCGCACTAACTCACCCAAATCTCACCCAATCGTTGTTTTGAAAGGAATTATGAGGAGAGCGTCGAATGGCTAATAAGTTGATTTTATTAAGGAAGGATTGGTCGGGGCGACTGGATTTGAACCAGCGACCACCTGAACCCCATTCAGGTACGCTACCAGGCTGCGCTACGCCCCGACGCAAGCCATAATCATAATACACTGTTCCGACCGTTGTCAATAATATTTCTATGATACCGGCTATCACCGTCCCCGGCGCCATGGCCTTCAATCGGGGTCATCAAACCTCACCAAAATTGACAAATACTATCTTTATCAACCGAATTTTCACTTGCTGCTATATCAACGTCCCTAAAAAACAATCAGCGTATCATGCCTGCAAGCCGACCAAGCCGGTCTACCATCATTTCCCTTTTGTTAGGATCAGAAAGCCTGTTGATGACCTTCTTTTGAGGAACGAAATCTATCAGTTCCATCTGACCGAACCTGTTCAGAGCGTTGTTGACTGTTACGGAAGGCAGCGTCGGCTTTAACTGTTCATCGTGAAAATCAGTGATTTCCATCCTCTTGGCAAGCGACTTCATGAATTCTTTCTGACTTACTGGCCCTGCATCCAGACCATCCAGCGCAAGCAATGCAAGGTAATAGACACTTGTCAGATCCCTTATGAGATACGAAACTGCCTTGACAGCTTTTTCATCGACAACCTCGAAATGTGAGCCATGATCTTTGAGCCATCCGGCGTTGCTAAAATATTGGCTACAATTCTTGACCAGCTCAGCGTTTGATACTAATGGGTCCGCGATGAACTCAAGACTAAGCAGGGATTCCAGAAAACTGAAGTCATCCACCATTGAATCAGGAGTAATATCCGAGCCCTTAGTGTTGGCGGCGATTATTACAGTGGCCGTTATTGCGCACGGCCACAGTGAATTGACAAGAGTATTCTTGTAAAACTCTATATTTGCAAGGCGTTCGGGGTTGATGGCGTACATCCGGTCCTTCAGGCCGGTTTCAGGTGAAAAAATGAGGAACTTCCTTTTCATGAACAAACCCAGGCTCTCATCAAGCGCCACATTAACATCCCTGCAGCTATCCGTTACCTGAACTCCTCTACTTTCAAGCAAATACGCCAGTCTCGCGGCGCTCTCCACAAGCTGATCATGTGAGAATTCATTCGATCCCTCACATATCACCGCTGCAGAAGAAAGCTCTATGGCATTGACCGCAGAAGCCTCGATCATGCTGCTCATGATATAATAAGCAAAATCATGAGTTAGCTCTCTGCGTTCTGGCATCGTCAGTTCGGGAAGAGGACGAAAGCCCACTCTTTGCTCACAGAATTCCCTGAACGAAATCGGTTCATGGAAACGAAGATATACGGTCCCGTAACGTTTCCCGAATATCTTCCTTGAACTTAGCAATGAGCGGAATGATTCCTTTTCTTTTTCATGCCCTGCAAGCTCACTGAGGTAGGACTTCTCTTCAGGTATCTGATCATACCCGACATAACAAGGCACAAAGGTCAGGTCATCGAACTCACCCTCGAACGCCACATCCAGAAGAAAGCTCAGTAGTCCCAATTTTGGGGCCAGGAGCTTTCCGGTGCGGCTACGACCGCCCTCAATGTAAAAATTCAGATTGGTCTTTTCTCTGACCAGGACTTTCACGTATGCGGCAAAAACTCTTGTATACAGTTCCAGACCCTTCAATGACCGCCGGAGGAAAAAAGCGCCTCCACTCCTGAGAATTGGACGTAACGGCCAGAAGGCAAGATTCTTGCCTGCCGCCATGCACGGAATGGTCATTTGATGTATGAACGACAAGAAACCCAGGAACAAGTAATCAAAATGACTTTTGTGGCTGGAAACAAAAATCAGTGATCCTTTCTCATTGTATTTCTTTAGCTTGGCAAAATCCGATTCATGGTAATCCACCCGGTCAAAAAGTGTCTTGAAGAGAAGTTTCAAGACATAATACAGGAAATGATACATCTGGATGCGCTGATCAGCGGCAATTTCATCAACGTAGGCCTCGGCTTTTTTGCGGATCTTTTCTTCACGCTCATTCTTACTGACGGCCTCAACTGACACAGCTTCCTGAACGTTCTTGTCTTGAAGGACAAGTTCCTTTATTTCGGTGCGGGAAAGCTTTTCTGCCCCCCTGTTTATCCTGATACGCGAATTGATTCTTTCTATCAATTTGGTCCGTAAGGTGAAAGGAAGGTCGTCCCACTCCACATCTGAACCGAATTCTTCAAATTCACCAATCAAATTTACGGGTTCTCCCACCATCAATTCGGGAACCGTCCATTTGCGAATGGCGATAAGTATTCGGCTAATTGGCCCAGGACGGTCAGAATCACCTAGCAATGTCTCCCAGAAAGGTCTTATCTGACGCTTGTGCCGCCTGTCATAAAGGATGAATAAAGGAACGATGGATATTGGGGCGGCTATCTTACCCTGAACTTCCAATAAAAGACTTATGGGGTCCTTTTCGGGGTTCAGATACCTGTCGCGAGATGTTGATTCATCAACCAAATAAAAAGCGCATGCCCCATCATGCTCAAATATGTCCAAAACAATACCCGCGTTCAAAGGATCAGCGGTCTTGCCTTTGGTAAAAATTTTCTTGACCTTGTCTTTCCAAATGCTAAGCCACTTCAGCACGGAACCGCCAGCGTAGTTATCCACTGCCCCCAACAAGGCCCACGGAATCGCTAACCCAAGTTCATTGAATTTCATCCTCAAAAATTGAAGATCATATGAACTCGGGAACTTGATCGCATAAACTACCGGACCCTGTTTCGATAGTTCACGAATCAGATTCACCGATTCAGCGTCGATCATTACTCTACCAGACAGTAAAGGAACAAGTTTCTGGAGCAGCCAAGGTGGGGCCTGATCCATAACTCCCGCAACAGACGAAAATCGACCCGACCCCAAATACGCTGGGATCGCTTTCTTGTCAAAAGACAGTGTCATTTTTGCCACCTGAATAGCTTATCGGCACGAATATGCGTCATCAACGATGTCACAGCTTTTTTTCGCTTATCACCTTCACAAAACTATGTCCATCGCCCAGTCCCTATAACCAACTCCAAAGGGACCGAAATTATAATCTCCCAAAAGAATACTTTTCAAAAGATAATTTTATGATAACATACCGAGGCTGATGGGGCGAACTTTGGAAAACTCGATGAGAGTAAGGTTAATACCTAAAAAATCTATTGCTATTTGTGCCTTTTTGATATGCGCGTTATCTTCTTCAGGGGCTTTTGCTGAAGACTATCTGGATTACTATGAGCAGGGTGAGTTTGCTCTGAGAGTTGAGAAATGGGACCGCGCCATAGAACTGTTCACGAAATCGTTGGCGGATAACCCTAATTTCTTCGTGGCCTACCACAACAGGGCCATAGCATATTCCAAGATGGGTGAGTACGACAAGAGCATTAACGACCTGAAAAAGGCGGTTCAGCTCAATCCGGACTACCCGGACGCGTACGGCCTCATGGGACTTGTTTATGAAATAAAAAAGGATTACGCTTCCGCGCTTGGAGCATACAAGGAAGCTCTTAATAGGGAAAAAAGACCGGCCCCTCGAAAAATTATCCAGAAATACATACAGGATATGGAAGCCAAAATAAAAAAGGCCGGGTCCAGTTAAATTTATTAAATAATACTTAACTTCCTAGATTAATAAGGGAATAATGTCAAAAATCGAAGAGCCCCTACGTTAAATTAACAACAGGCTCCTGTAGGTTTTCTTTTTTTATGTTCAATTTGAGTTGCTTTTAGTTTCGAGGTGTTGTAGAAGTTTGCGTTAATTCAACTAAATAATGGAAATTGAGCCTTGTCATTAAGACAATGTGATGATAACATAATTTAGATAAGATATCTTGCCCGGTCTGTGTATCGGCTAACTTGAATAAAGGAGGGCGCTTTAATGCCTACACTGGAAATCGATGGTAGAACTTTTGATGTTGATGAGGACGGTTTCCTCCAGGATCCGGAACTGTGGAATGAGGAAGTCGCGGCTCTGTTTGCCAAGACAGAAGGTATTCAGGACATGACGGACGAACACTGGAAAGTGGTTCATTATCTCCGAAATTATTATCTTGAATTCAACATTGCTCCTATGATCCGCAAAGTCTGTAAGGATACCGGCTTCAAGCTGAAAAAAATCTACGAGCTGTTTCCATCCGGACCAGCCAAAGGAGCCTGTAAGGTTGCAGGTCTTCCCAAACCGACAGGTTGCGTTTAATCATAGTACCCCAACAATCTATCTTGTACCCGCAGGACATGAATCAGCTCACATTAGTGGGCTCATGTCCCTGTGGGTTGTTCTTTTTTAACTCGTAGCTATCCAACCAACAGCTACGCAGCTAAGAACCTTTTGCCAATTTGCTGTTTGACGTTTGAACTGATCGGCAGGATGGGGGTTTAGTGGTGTCTCTTCCGAGATATGTTCTTTACGTTTACTCTTGAGCAGCTTCCGTCAAGCCTAGCCTTCTGGCATAAGCAGCCTCTGCTGCCTTCCTTGATATATAGTTCGCCGCAAGCTGACCGTCTTTGGACAGATCTGCAAGTTGTTTGTTAACTGCGGCCAATTCCCTGGATAAGACTCGAACCTTTCTGGAACAAAACACTATATCAATCTTTGGAACCTGATTCACATTTCCCTGAGGATCTCTGAGCAATACGGGCAGCCTTGACGTTTCGACACACCTCTGAGCAACCCTCAACTGTCTCTCCAGATTGGCCTTGTATAGATTTAATTCGTTCTGACGAATGCTAAGACTTGAACTGCGTCCGGTAGTCTTGTTGACTGGAGTAGCCGAAGCCACTTTTGCGGACGCCTGACCAAAAGCGTCGCATGTGAGCGCCAACAGGCAAACTAACGCTGCCAGGCTTATCGTGAAATGTTTGACTATCTGTATTTTCATAATATTCATTTTATCTCAGAATGCCCATCTGACGCTCAAGCGTCGCCCTGTTGAGTTTGTAGCCGATCAGGGAAGTGTAATAATCCCCTTCTGAAAGCGACAACTGTCTCTGGGCGTCCAGCACCTCGACGTAAGTGGCCACCTGTTCCTTGTAGCGTTCCTGGTTAATCCGGAAATTCTCCCGTCTGAACTCAACCGCCTTGCGGTTATCGAATATGTCGCTCTCCGACCTTTTCATGTCCATATATGCCTGTTTGACATCGTTCATGATCTGCTCGACGAGCTGTTCCCTGGCCACAAAAGATCTCGCCTCGCTGACTCGCCTTTCCTGGACGCTCATGCGTTTCCTGAAAAAATCGAATGTCCAGGACAATACCCCTTGGAGCTGCCATGAGTTTGTGCCTTCAGGATCCAGGGTGTTCCAATCATCGTTGAACCTTGCGCCTGTTACCTTGGCGCTAACATTTGGCAACAGGTCACCCTTTGCCACCTTAATGAGAGCCAGGGCCTGGTCCACGGATATGTTGGCCTGCCGAATTTCAAGCCTGTTCCCCGCCGCTATGGCATATATTGCGGGAATGTCATAATCACTGGGCTGGTAGGAAAGGTCTTCCACTATCTTTGTGGGAGTTTCCTGGGGGTTACGCAGAAGATAGTTCAACTGCGCAGTCTGTTTCTGGATATCTGTAAGCGCCTGAGTCCTCTGAATCCTTGCCTGGGCTAACTGACCTTCCGTTGAGAGCACATCCACTTTAGGGACCACTCCGGCCTTGTAAAACTCCATGGTCTGGTTTCGTAGGGCTTCCAGGGCCCTGACCGCTTCATTGGCCACCTGCAACAGCTTCATGGCCAGCATGAGACTGTAGTATGCGTCGTTTACATCCAGTATCAGGTTCTGGCGATTGACTTCAGCCTGAATCGCCGT
>CALGLN010000006.1 GCA_937930835.1 uncultured Desulfomonile sp. | reverse complement strand
GCTATCTCTCAATCTTCTCCGTCCCTATTGTATTGCCGTGCCTGTCGCGTATCCAGATTTCGTTTCCTCGGCGTGTCCTGGTCTGCTCAAGGTTACCGTGCCTGTCGCGGACCTCTGTCTGGTTTCCGCGATCATGCCATGTCTCCACAAGGTTGCCATGGCGATCCCTTACAACCTTGTCAGCCTGAACAAGAGCGCCAGACATTATCAAAAGCGCCAAAACCAGAATTGTTCTCATGACTTCACTCCTTTCGCCTGTCCTGATCATGATCGTGATGATAAGTATTCCCTGATTATATCCGGCCCTTGGACTGCGGCCTCCTCACCGACCCTCGCAAGGGTCATGACATGATAGGTCCCGTCCTTTTCTCTCCAGACCTCACCAACCGGCTTGCGCTTATGCGAACGCCCTGTGGCAATGACATTCTCGTTCACCCACACCGTCTCCCAACGAACCGGTTTGCGTGGAATTCTCTCAATCGGAAAAACAGGCATACAAGTCATTTTATACCTCCTCCCACAAAAATTTGACTCGCGTTGACTCCCCGCCCTTAATCTCAAATCCCGAAAACTCACTTAAAGCGATCATACGACACATGTGTGTCAACTACGGTCATTCCATTTTAAATTTTTTTACGCAATGTAATTTTTCATTAACCCATTGTAAATAGTGAGAAAGTTTTTATAGAATCGCGATGATTCCAGGGGATGGGCAATCGCTTCAGGTAATAGATTGGTTCAAACAAAGGCTACTCTCAGCTTACAGTATTATCCGGCAGTATTTAATCGAGGCTAATTCTTTTTTTCAGATCATGGAGGGGGTAAACATTGCCCGGTCTAGGCTGATATCTGAGTGAAATTTCGATGTCTACCTCGTTAATTCCTGCTGGCAATGGAATTTCAATTGTCTCTTCTTTTGGGGCGAAAGGCTGAATACTCGTATCCCTGACAAATCCTAATTTCTTGTCCGGCCCCAGGACCATGTGATTTGATCTTGAGTCTGACGCCTGAGGCATGTAGATTTTCGAGGTTTCGAATATCTTCTTTCCCGTAAGATCACGTGCTGTCACATCCAGGACAACTTCGGTCTTGGATGGTCAACCGTCGGGAATGCGATGGCCCGCTTTGTTTGTAATCTTCGTATTCACTACTACCATCGGCCTGATATCGCCCTCTTTGGGCTGGAAGGAATAGGCAAGGGTCCTGACCTCCATTGGAAGAGCTTGCCTCATACGTTCGGAAAGTTCCTCCCTGTTATTGAAATTAGGGGGCATGTAGTGGTCCCCATCCTTCATGTGGCATTCCTGGCAGGTTTGTGTTCCTCCGGATGGAATGTAAGCGTGTAGATAGCTCCCGTAAAGGGTGGCGCACTGGATTGGGGTTTCGAATTCGAGGTTCGGTCCAAGTCCATGACACTGACCACAAATCAGTGAATTCTTCAGTAGAGGGCTTTTCTTGACGGGTCTGCCGGAATGATCGGCCACTTCCTTGTTTCCATAAAGAACCCCTGCCTCAGGCAATCCATGGACAACGGCCTTCTCATTGTGGCAAACCAGGCAACCGATATTGAGCTTTCGAATTTTTGCCTTATCCCCACGCATGATCGCATCGGCAATCTCTGCAGCCACTGAATCACTGGCATGTTTTATTTGGGGGAAATGGCATTTGAAACAGGGGAAGTTCTTTTTGGTAGCTTTTTGACCCGGATGTACCGCCAATGGTCCGTGTTTCAGGTAGCCACTCAAAAATATCTGGTCATTTAATCCCATCAATGAGCGCGCATGATGCGACTTTTCCCATTGTTCATAAATTTTTTCATGACATTCCTTGCAACTCGAAGAATCAAACATCTTGATAAGTTCATCCAGGGAATCAACATGTTTCTGCCCTTGGTTGCTACCAATCGCCGATGATGGCGAAAAAAGAACTAGCGCTATTCCAACCATAATTGAAATGCATGCGGTAATATCAAGGCTGAAAATCCGGTTTAGTTTAAGGTTACTATTCATTTATCAGTCCAGCGCCGCAGATTAAAATTACATCTTCGCGATTTTTCTCTTATAACTTACGCAGAATCACGTAAATCCTTTTCTTTGTCAAACACAGTAGTTTTTTTAATTCCCCAGAAATTAGATACTTACAGCCTGTGAGCCGAAGGACCACTGAAATACTTTTCCCTGAATCGAAACGCCACATTCACCAGGCTGATCAGCACCGGGACCTCAATCAACGGACCGATTACCGTAGCAAAAGCCTCGCCTGAATTGATCCCGAATACCGCTATCGCAACCGCTATAGCTAATTCGAAGTTGTTGCTCGCAGCAGTGAATGAAAGTGTAACCGTCTTGGGATAGTCCGCTCCAACTTTTCGGCTGAGCCAGAAACTCACCATGAACATCACTATAAAATAGACAGTGAGCGGAATAGCAATTCTGACAACATCAAAAGGAATGGCAAGTATCAGATTGCCCTTGAGACTGAACATGACGATGATCGTGAATAGCAGAGCGATCAGGGTGATAGGGCTTATTCTTGGTATGAACTCCTTCTCATACCATTGCCTGCCCTTGATTCTCAGCATGGTAAATCTTGTTACAATGCCGCCTATAAACGGAATCCCCAGATAAATAAAAACGCTTTCAGCAATTTGCCCTATGCTGACCTCTACGACACTTCCGGTAAGCCCAAACAAAGGCGGCAGGACCGTTATGAAAAACCATGCGTAAACACTGAAAAAGATAACCTGGAAGATGCTGTTGAAAGCGACAAGCCCTGCGCAATATTCCGTATCCCCTTCCGCAAGCTCATTCCAGACAATAACCATTGCTATACATCTGGCCAGCCCGATCATTATCAATCCAACCATATATTCAGGCCGGTCAGGAAGCATTGTGATCGCCAGCACGAACATCAGGATTGGACCTATTATCCAGTTCTGCAACAGCGACAGGCCCAGGATCTTTACATCCCGGAAGACATTCCCCATTTCCTCATATCGCACCTTGGCCAATGGAGGATACATCATCAGTATAAGCCCAACAGCTATAGGAATGGACGTCGTTCCCACCTGCATGCCCGATATGACGTTCTTGACAGAAGGAGCGAAATATCCCAAACCAATTCCGACAGCCATGGCCGCAAATATAATCAACGTCAGAAAACGATCTATTAACGAAAGCCTCTTAGCGCCAGCCATTGATTAACCCCTGATTAAATAAATCTGCGATCCGAATGTTTTCTATTTCCCATGCGGCGCCCGCTCACACGATGTCATAGGCGTACTTTCCAAAACCTCGGCCAATCTAGCCTTGTCACCCTGAATTCGAGGATTGTCCGCCAAAGTGTACATAAGCCAATCGATGAATTTTGCAATGGAGTCGTCCTCGCCTGAGTCAGGCAGCCTGTAATACACCCATCTGCCCTTTTTTCGCGATTCCACCAGGTTAGCGCCTCGCAGGATAGACATGTGCTTGGAAACTGTTGATGGCGCCAACTCTATGAATTCTATAAGCTGGCATACACATAACTCACCTTCGCTCAAAGCCATCAAAAGGCGCACGCGGTTCTCATCGGATACCGCCTTGAGCATGGCCATCAATCTCTTCACAGATATCTCCTATAATTCGCCATATAACTAAATATCAATCTATGCTAACATCCTCTTGTGAATCGGCCAAGTAAAAAAAAAGAACAATGCTATTCGCGACTTCAAAAAACTTTGAAAAAAATAAACAAAATCCATTGACAATGTGGTTGGGGTATTTTACTATTTTACTAGTTAGAGAAATAGTGGAGCAGCCAGAGCGCCTCTGCAATCGCGCCACAACGTTCCTAAACTTGTATCAATTAATTTTCGGCCTATACGGAACTAAACCATAAAGCACGCAAACCCCATGCAAACACTCAATTCATCCTGAAAATAATTAATCCCTAAAAACCTAAGATGGTAACTCGTGCTGGGGAGCCATCATTTTTATCAAGAAATTGCGCTCATTTTTTGGGGCAATCGTCCAATTATGAAGAAGGTTGAAAAATGTCGATTCAAAACAGGCTATCGCAAACGGACTCTTCGACGATCAACGGATCAGCCGGAGGCATCTACAATTCGTTAAAGGATACCTGGTCCAATAGCGATCTAATTCAATTCTGGTCGGATCAATGGAAGGCGTTGAGCCTTATCGTCGGAGTATTTCTGGCTTGTTATTATCTGCCTATGGGATATCCGCGTTTCGAAAATGCGGTGATGGAATCATTGCATTTGGTTAAGTGGTATGCGCAAGAGCATGTCCTTCTGTGTCTGGTTCCTGCTTTTCTGATCGCCGGCGCCATTGGCGTTTTCGTGAGCCAGGAAGGTGTGATGAAGTACCTGGGGCCTACAGCTTCGAAATGGATCGCCTATCCTGTCGCCTCGGTAGCCGGGACTGTTCTGGCTGTATGTTCCTGCACGATACTGCCGTTATTCGCTGGTATATGGACAAGGGGGGCCGGCCTGGGTCCAGCCACGGCGTTCCTATATTCCGGGCCTGCGATAAATGTCCTCGCGATCATACTGAGCGCCAGGATATTGGGGTTGGACATCGGTATTGCGAGGGCTGTCGGAGCTGTGGTCTTCAGCGTAATAATCGGACTGTTGATGCATCTGATTTTCTGGAAGGAAGAAGCTCAACGAACCCAGCAGACTCTGGCCTCCATGGGAACATTGTCCGAAGAAATGCGTCCATTATGGCAGACAATCATTTTCTTTGGCCTGATGATAGGTATCCTGGTTTTTGCCAACTGGGGAAAACCGGATATTGAAACCGGCCTATGGTTCTCAATCTACTCGTCCAAATGGATAGTAACATCCGTCTTGGGACTCGCCTTTGGGCTTGTATTGACCCTTTGGTACGGGTTCTCAAGAGTAAAGGTCATCATTTCTGTGATTGCTGTGGCCCTGAGCGCCTGGATTTTCCCTGATGATCACCTTGTGCCCTTTACGGTCGGCTTTGTGGCAGTCTCCATGATTGCTTCATCGACACAGGGAGAGCCTCAAGATTGGTTTAGCGAGTCTTGGGGATTTGCAAAACAGATACTTCCATTGTTGCTGTTCGGAGTCCTGGTCGCCGGTTTATTGCTCGGCAGACCCGACAAGGAAGGACTCATTCCCAACGCATGGATAGCGTGGGCGTTGGGAGGTAACTCCATTGGGGCAAATGCCCTGGCTTCCGTAGCCGGAGCGTTCATGTATTTCGCTACACTAACCGAAGTTCCCATAGTGCAAGGCCTGATAGGCAGCGGGATGGGGAAAGGCCCTGCTCTGGCTCTTCTGCTTGCCGGTCCCGCCCTATCGCTGCCAAGCATGTTGGTCATCAACAGTGTGATGGGCTTCAAGAAAACTTTCGTCTTTGTGTCTCTGGTCTGCGTGCTCTCAACCGTGGCAGGGATAGTCTTCGGAGCAATAGTTGACTAAGATACTAGATCATTATAAACGACTTGGAATTATTAAATAATCAGGAGGAAGAAAGTGAAAGTCGAAATATTGGGAGTAGGATGCGCCAAATGCAACAAATTGTATGACCTCGCCACAGAAGTGGCCAGGAAAAACGGGATAGACGCCGAGATAGTAAAAGTGGAAGACTTAAAGGTTTTTGGAGACTATGGCGTTTTCATGACCCCGGCACTGGTTGTTGATGGACAGGTGAAGGTCGCGGGTAAAGTTCCCAAGGAGTCGGAAATCCTCAATTGGCTCAAGGGATAACCTGAACACGGGATAATAAGGATATGGCGCCCCCTAAACAGGCGCTTGGGACTGTTAACTAGAGTTTCATATTAAAAAACAGAACAAACGGAGGCGTATCAACGTATGAAAAGGGTTTCATCAATCATAATTCTTGGACTATTACTCGCCAGCATGGCCTTTCCGGGCGCATTGAACGCATCAGAGCCTAAGATTAATCTGCCGGCTCTCTTAAGCAAGAAGATGCCTATCTTGCTTGAATTCGGTCGCGGCTGGTGTATCCCGTGCAAATATATGAA
>CALGLN010000005.1 GCA_937930835.1 uncultured Desulfomonile sp. | reverse complement strand
GATTCCGGCTATTGGAGACAAGTGGAAGAGTATGTCAGAGATCACTCGGAGGCTGAATTTACCCACAGTATTTGCCCTGACTGTCTGAGAAGATTATATCCCGAAATTGCTGACGAAATCCTGAGTTCAAAGAACAAGGATTCTTAACAAAAGACCATTGCTTTATTTTAGAGTGATCTGTCAATGCGAACAGGCGTAACTAATTGCTATTGTTTGCATCAATTAACAGGAGCTGTAGACTATTTTGCAATGAACAAGCCTCGGTTCTATTTCAGTTACTGCCGACAAATAGACTTTTAAATCATTTCTAATCCTGATTTATGAATTCATTATTGTGGCAATTAAGTTTTAATACCGATTGATGTGAAAGGATCAAGCAATGGGCAATTTATTTTTAGCTCCAAAAACTCGTGCTTTTTTCCTGTTTTTACTCGTTTTATCTTTTGGGGCCCTTTTGTTTGGCGGCTACCTTATCAACAAGGAGAAACCGCCCATTCCATCAATCGTTAAATCTGAGAAGGGGGATATAATATTCTCCCGTGACGATGTCATGAGCGGCCAGAATCACTATTTCAGCCGGGGTGGCATGCACATTGGCACTATTTGGGGTCATGGATCGTATATGGCCCCCGATTGGTCGGCGGATTTCCTGCATCGTATGGGTTTATATGTGGCGGCCCGACATCATGGCCTGACCCCCGAAGCTGCCGCCCGCTTTTCTCAGAAAGATTTTGACTCCTTGGA
Source organism: uncultured Desulfomonile sp. (assembly GCA_937930835.1). GTDB lineage: Bacteria > Desulfobacterota > Desulfomonilia > Desulfomonilales > Desulfomonilaceae > CAITZA01. The sequence goes on along the minus strand of CALGLN010000005.1, from coordinate 2,879 downwards.
CGAAGTAACTCAGGCAACGTTGAGAGCTCAGGTTAAGAAGGAGTTGAAACAAAATCGTTACGATCCAGCCAAGGATGAATTGATTTTTACTCATAACCAGCAAGAGGCGTTCGAGGTATTAAAGAAATATTACACCGGGTTGTTCCGTGATGGTCATGAGGATATGGGGCTTCAACCGGGAATACTACATAGCGATGCTCAGGGGCATCTGCTGACGAGCTTCTTTTCGTGGCTTTCATGGGCGGCCGTGACCAATCGCCTCAATGACAATGTTACATATACCAGCAACTGGCCATACGACCCGTTAGTTGGTAATGAGCCTCCACCGAGCGCATTGATTTGGTCCATTGTTAGCATTGTAATCCTGATTTTTGCCATCGGCGTCGTCGTGTTTGTATACAGACGCTACATCGGTGAAGATGATTATGCTATCAAGGAAACTCCGTTCGCTGAACCTCAGCCCACGGCGAGTCAGAAAGCGGTTCTTCCCTATTTCATCACCGCTATGGCCCTGTTCTTGCTCCAGATCGGCATGGGATCAATAACCGGCCACTTCCTGGTCGAAGGAACCGGATTTTTTGGAATTCCTCTGGGCAAGTATTTCCCGTATGCCGCCACTCGAACCTGGCATCTTCAACTGGCTATTTTTTGGATTGCGACGTGTTTTCTGGCGGCAGGTCTTTTCGTTGGTCCATTCGTTGGGAGGGAACCAAAAGGCCAATGGCAGTGGGTCACAATTCTTTTCCTGGCTGTTGTGGTTGTAGTTGTGGGGACTCTAGCAGGCACATGGGCTTCTGTTCAAGGTTTCTTCGGTGGAGACGGATATCTCTTTGGCCATCAGGGATACGAGTTCATTGAACTCGGTCGATTATGGCAGATTCTTCTGTCATTAGGCATGGTTATATGGCTAGCCCTCGTTTACAGGTCGATTTCTCCAGCGCTTAAAGACGAAGACGACAAGGCCGGATTGACTCACATGCTGCTTTACAGTTCAGTGGCCATACCGCTGTTCTATATGGCGGCCTTGTTGTACGGTAAAAACAGTCACATTTCGGACGCTGAATACTGGCGTTGGTGGGTTGTTCATTTATGGGTCGAAGGATTTTTTGAGGTGTTTGCCGCTGTAGTCCTGGCCTTCATTCTTTCAAGGATAGGAGTAGTTTCTGAACGATATGCCCTTATAACTGTTCATGCGAGCGTTTTCCTTTACCTTTTTGGAGGAATCATCGGGACGTTCCATCACTTGTATTGGACCGGAGCGCCAATTCCAATTATGGCTTTGGGAGGAGTCTTTTCCGCACTTGAGGTTGTGCCGCTGGCGCTGCTAGGGTTTGAAGCGGCCGGCAATCTGAGAGTGCTTGAGAGGACTTCGGAAAACTATGCTTACAAATGGCCCATCTATTTCTTTATTGCGGTAGCGTTTTGGAACCTTGTCGGCGCTGGAGTGTTCGGCTTTCTGATCAATCCTCCAATCGTGCTCTACTATATTCAAGGAATGAATACCACTCCCATCCATGCGCATACAGCTCTGTTTGGCGTTTATGGGTTCCTTGCAATTGCGCTCATGCTTTTCTCGATCCGACACATCATTGCCCGGCACGCCTGGTCCGACCGTATGCTGAAATGGAGCTTCTGGGGACTTAACATAGGGCTTTTGAGCATGACAGTATTCAGCCTTATTCCTGCCGGCTTTTACCAGATCTATTTCGCCGTCAAATATGGCGTTTGGTACGCGAGAAGCCCCGAGATCGCTTCGAGTTCAATGATGAAAACATTCGCATGGCTTCGGGTAGCTCCGGATTTAATGTTCTTTTTCGGCGGCATAGTGCTTTTCATCTTCGTTGTGCGAGGTGTGTACCTAACTGTAAGCAAGAAATGACGTGAGCGCACAAGCTTTTAGTTGGATGTCGAGGTAGGCTAAATGAGGATGATCACCTTGACGAGAATTATTTACAAAATTTAGCAAACGTAGGTTCTCGATATGTCAGGATGAGGCGCAACATCCAGCGCCGATCTTTACATCAAAAACAATTTTACACGCCCGTTTGGAATTATGGCTTTATTCGAAATAAAACGCCAATTGTGCGAATGATCTAGCGTGTCATTCCCGTTAGAACGAGAAACCAGGAATGCCGGATCAAAAGTCCGGCATGACCAGGCTACTCAATACCGCCAATTTTTAAAGGTCACTCTTACCCAAACCCAAATCATCAGATTTCATCCAACACCGGATAAGCTCCCGAAAATCAATCTACTATTCTAATCCCGCAAGATACTCCACCACCGAGGCGTATTTATCATGAATCATTTTACGGTCGAATTCCCAGAATTCCTCAAGCATCGCTTCCTGTTCACTCTGATTCAAATATTTTTCCGTGCCCGGGAAAAAAAGCTTATCTTCCTTTTCAATGTGCTTGGGATAAAAATTGACAAGCCAGTTCAATCGTTCCTTTATAGTCCAAAGGGCGCCGGTGTCGCCCTTGACGTATTGTTTTTTTGCCTCTATTAGCTCATGGACTACTTTTCTTGCCTGAATATGTTCATCGACCAGTTCATCCATCACCTTCTTTTCCTCAACGTTCATAGGTTTAAGCGAAAGGTCGCGAAACATTATGTCTTCTTCTTTGCCATGATGAGTTTTATCAGCATACGTACGAATAAAATCAACAGCGATATCGATTACAACAGGATCTATAAGTTTTTTGCTGTCAATCTTGTCGATTTGCGATTTAAGAATATTCAGCATTTTTTCGATCAAACGGTGTTCAATCATTAACGGACCACGAGGCTTCATCTAACAATCTCCCTGATGGTTTGCTATTGGAAATCAACACTCCAAAACACTCATCCATTTCTTGGGCGTTTGGCTCAAACGCCCA
>CALGLN010000004.1 GCA_937930835.1 uncultured Desulfomonile sp. | reverse complement strand
AAATTGATCAATGCTCAACTAGCCAAACAGGAACTTACCATGGAAGCCCTGGCTGATAGTGAACGGATGCTAAAAACAGTCCTGGAAGCGGCGCCTGTGGGAATTGGTTTGGTTAAGGACAGTATTGTTCAGTGGTCCAACGATACCCTAAGTGAAATAACAGGGTATTCTAAAGAAGAAATATGCTTGAAACCCTCGAAGAAGTTCTATGAGAATGAGAATTTTTTTGAGAAGGCGGGGACCACTGTATACCCGGAAATGGCTGAGAAGGGTAGCGCTACAGTTGAAACTCGCTTCACGCTCAAAGATGGAAGGGTCGCGGATTTCTTGATGAAGCTGGCCGCTCTGGACAAAGCGGATTTGTCTGCCGGTTCCGTATTTGCCTGCATGGATATTTCTGAATCCAAGAGAATTGCTCGAGAATTGCGGGAATCTCTTGATAGGATGCAGAGGGCAGAATTCGCAGCCAGATTTGGGAATTGGGAACTTGATACTACGACTGAAACACTGAATCTTTCACCTGGAGCTCGTACAATTATCGGTGTTCAAAAGAGCCAGATTACCTTCAGTGAGCTTGTAGAAATTGCTTTGCCGGAACATGGAGATCAATTGCGTGAAGGTCTCAAAGAGTTAATTGATAGTCAGGACAACTATGACATTGAATTCAAGGTTGTAAGGCAGAGCGACAGGCAAGTAGCTTATCTACATTCGATCGCAAAATATGACGACGAATCCAAGATAGTCTGGGGAGTTGTCCAAGACGTAACATCCAGAAAGAAGGCCGAAGAAGCCCTTGTTGAGAGTGAAGCCAAGTACAGGGTCCTGACTGAAAACATGAAGGATTGCATATGGAGTTCTAATTCGAATTTTGAATTCACTTATCTGAGTCCCTCCATTGAAACTCTACTCGGTTACCATCCCGAGGAGATGCTCGGAAAAACTTTTATCGAATTTCTTACGCCTGAACTTAAACAAAAAGTGCAACTCAGATTAGCAAAGCGAATTGATTGGTTTAAAAAAGAAAAAACCGTCTCAGGCGCGATCTATGAATACGAAATGTTAAAAAAAGATGGGACAAGAGTTTGGATTGAAATTCTCGTCAATTCCAACTCTGACATTGATGGAAATCTATATGGTTTTCAGGGAGTGGCTCGTGATGTCACAGAGCGTAAGAAAGCAGAAGAGGCTCTGAGGGAAAATGAGCTAATGTTCAGAAGTTATGTGGAAGCCTCTCCGATCGGTATTTTCGAAACGGATCTTGAGGGTAGGGTCGTATCTTCAAATTCGGCTAACACTGCAATTACTGGATACTCACAAGATGATCTGTTCAAAATGAATATAAAAGATATCGTAGTCCCAGGACATTTGCAGAGCTTTGCTGAGGCTTTGGAAACTCTCAAGACCCAGGGCCAATTTGAGGCTGAGATCGAGTTAACAACCTCTAACGGTAATATTATATGGGGCCTCGTTAATGGGGTAAAACTCTCCTTCGGCCGTGTTCTCTTCTTCCTGAGGGACATTAGTAAACGAAAAGAAATTGAAAAGGACCTCAGAGAAGCGGTTAACGAAACCCTACAGCTCATTAAGAGTATGATTAGTGGTTTTGTCATTTATGAGTCTGTATTCGATGAAAATGGAAATTTCATAACCTGCCGTTTTGCTTTCGCTAATGACGCTTTTGACGCCATCACGGGTTTGGAAGGCGCTGATGTTATCGGCAAAACTGTTCATGAGGTTTGGCCTGGCGTGGAACAAAGTTGGCTGGATGTCTTCTCGGAAGTGGTCAACACTGGTGTAGCCAAGTCTTTTGAAATGTTTCACGCCCCGTCAAACAAGCTTTATTATTGTAACGTCTATAGACCATGGGATACAAAAAACAGGTTCTGCGTGATTTTCGAAAACATTACCGAACAAAAGCGGGCTCAGGAAGAACGTATGGAAATGGAACGCAGGCTTCTGAAGTCACAAAAACTCGAGAGCCTTGGAGTTCTGAGCGGCGGAATTGCGCATGACTTCAATAATCTTCTGGCGGTGATCATGGGAAACATAGAACTAGCCCAGAAAAAAGATGTTGATCCGCCCGAGAAAGAAACTTTCCTGGAAAGGGCCATGCAAGCTTCAGTCAAATCAGCCAGCCTGATCCGGAAGATGCTCGATTACTCCGGAAAAGGAGCCTTTGAACTTGAACATATTAATTTGTTTGAGCTTATCCAGAAAAACTCCGAGATGTTCCGGATGACTGTGCCAAAAAATCTGAACCTCAAGATTGAATCCGACAGCCAGAACATTCCTATAAAGGCGGATGTGAATCAAATAGAACAGGTAATCATGAATTTGCTCATTAACGCTTCAGAAGCGTTCGAAGGCAAAAGTGGAGTCATAGAAATTTCAACGGGCGTAAGATACTGTGATGAAACCATTCTTTCCAAGAGCTTGTTGCCCGAAAAGCCTCAGGCCCAGTATATGGCTTTTCTCAGGGTAATGGATAACGGCATTGGCATGGACAAAGACACGGTAAACCGTATCTTTGATCCCTTCTTCTCAACAAAATTCACGGGTCGTGGCCTGGGAATGTCTGTAGTTCATGGAATCGTAAGAGGATATAATGGCGCTCTTACAATTGATAGTAAGATTGGAAAGGGAACCTCGATCGATGTATACTTACCACTTCGTCATCAAACAGAAGTTATTGAGGAAAAGTCTGGCGCCCAAGAGCACGAGGAGTCATCTACAAGGGAATATATATCAGATGATCAGAAAATATTCGCGCTTGTAGTCGATGACGAACCTGAAGTCCTGGAATTGACGGTGAGACAACTTCAGCGCTTTGGTTGTGAGACTTTCTCAGCAATGAATGGTAGACAGGCGTTAGAAGTATTCAAAAGCAATCCCCATATTAATATAGTGATTCTCGATCTGGTGATGCCCGAAATGGGCGGTGAAGAGACGTTTCACAAATTGATGGAAATCAATCCCGAATTGAAGATCGCACTTTGCAGTGGTTACAATGAAGAGCAATTGAAGGAGCAGCTTCGAACGAAATTGAAGCCAATAGCGTTTTTGAGCAAGCCCTACAGGATTTCAACTATCAAAAACCTAATCGATAGACTGAGAAACTAATTGTATTGATTAATTAGTAAAAGATATTATTATGTCTTGCTTTTTCTCTAGTTCATTTTGATTATGTTATTTTTCAATAAAGCAGCTTTTGGTTTTGCGGCGCCAAAAACTAACTCAGCCTGGAAAACATTAATGATAACCAACTTCGTTAGCTTCGACATCCCTTTGGATATAATTGAGAACTGGCAGAAAATAATCAATCTGCTATCTAGGTTGGTAGGGGTTCCTGCGGCGCTGATCATGAGACTTGAAGGTCCTGATATCTCGGTATTTGTTTCAAGCGCATCTGAAGGAAACCCATATCATCCGGGAGAAAAGGAAACATTTGAGAATTCAGGGCTATATTGTGAAGAAGTAATCAAATCAGGCTCAAAATTGTTAGTTAGTGACGCTCTGGCTGATGAAAAATGGAAAGACAATCCGGATGTAAAATTGAACATGATCTCGTATCTGGGCTTTCCAATATTTCTACCAAACAAGAAGCCCTTTGGAACTATCTGTGTTTTGGATAATAAGCCCAACGCCTATTCGGAAGATACCGGAACACTGCTTGAGACTATCCGGAATCTGATTGAGTTGAATCTTGAAACGATCTTTATGAATCGGGTCCTGGAGGACGAAAATAAACGACTGTGCGATTACCTGACGGAGATTCAGATTTTTAGGGGATTGGTTCCGATTTGTTCTGGCTGTAAAAGCATAAGAGACAAAGAAAATGTTTGGCATCCAATAGAAAAATACCTGATAAATCACCCCAAAGCGGATTTCACCCACACGCTTTGCCCTAAATGTTTGAAAGATTTATATCCGGACTTTTATGAAGAATAGAAGTTTCCGTATTTGAAAGCGAGCCTGAATAAATACATGGTTTGCTCAAGATTCATCAAACGATTCCTCCGTAAAAACATCAACCGATATTTAGAAATCAGAACCGACGAGTATTTTATCTCTCGACTGAATGGCGTCTATCGGGAAAAAATATATCGGTTCTTGAAACATTTTATGCGCCATTCCCAGGATCCACCAATTAGATGAGGTTTACAACTGTCCCGCTTTTTGAATGGCCGAAAAGATTCCGGCAATATCCATCCATGTCATGCCTATGTATTCATGGATTGCCTGTCTTGAGTAATCAAGGTCTCTGGAATTCGGTATGAATTCATAGATATATCTCATTTCTTTCAATGTGCGAAAGTCACACGGGCATGGAATAGGATTCGTTTGAAATCTCTTGAACATTTTAATGGCTCTGGGCATATGAATTGCCGAGGTTACAAGTCCGAATGGCTCATTCCTCACAAATCTCACGAAGACCTTGGATTCTTCATCAGTGTCAAAGGCTGTCGTTAGCAAAATCAGCGCATCGCGAGGGATACCCATTTCCAAAGGTAATTCGGACATTGCTGTTGTTACACTATAACGACCCGGAATGGCTGCGCCCGATAAAACGAGCTTACTGTCCTTGATTCCCTTGGCAAGGCGTATGCCTTCCATGACTCTAAGAATCGATGGCCCCCATGACTCAGCCGGAGGAAGTCCATCCTCTACAATGGAGCCACCCAAAACAACTATATATTTCACTCCCTGTTTTTCAAGTAGTTTAGGGTCCTGGAAGGCGCCCGCCTGATTCTCCAATGTCTTCATGAGGTAATAAGATGTCGCTCCAACCGAAAATAGAATCAGAAGCAATGTTCCGAGCCCAATGATTAGGATTGCTAATCGCCTGCTTTTCTTAAATAATAAGGCCAGGATACCAATCAGCAGCAGAAGGATCGAAAGTCCCAACGGATACAAAAATACGCTGATGATTTTTTTTGCCAAAAATCCGACTTCTTCCATTAGTTATTCCTACAGACGTGTAAAGGTGGTATGGATAAGTTATTTTAAACTTCGGCATCTCTCAAAACGTCTCTGACTCCTGATTTATGAAGCCATTGTATGGAGAGGGTCATTTGTGCCTTGAATCTACTGCGGAATCAGATAATACAGTAACCTGAGTAAGGCTATCAAGGACCAAAATGTAATGCGCCAGCAAAATGGACAAAATAATTGCGGAGATTTGAACGGGCCATGCAGGACGCTAATACGCATTACATCTGAGCTCAGAGAAGGCGTCAGGGCGCAGTGCGGTAGAATCCGTTATAAGACAGAACACGATAAAAACCGCAACAACCTGTTAGTTGCGGACTAGGATGGCGCAACAAGAATACTTACTCATAAGGAGGCCTCATGAAGAAATCCTACCGAGAACACAGCCGGGATCACTGTCCTAGTGATGAAAGATCAAACAATGTCGGTCTTTTTCATGGCCGCCGTTCCATTTTCAAGCCGTGGTTGGTTTATGGTGTAGCAATTATGTTTGCGCCCGTGATGTTGCTATCTGGATGTGGCGTTAAGGAGGAGCTTGAAAAGGCCCAACGTGTTGTGGCCGAGACAACAAGTAAGAACAATGAGCTTTCTAATCAAGTGGCAAATCTGACAGAGGAGAAAAACAACCTTTCTGAAGAAGTTACTAAGAACAGGCGGGAAATCGAAAATCTCAGGAATGAGGTCGCTAGGCTTGACAAGATCAAGAACACTCTCGAACAAGAATCACGCAAGTTAAACAACGACCTGGAAACATCCAATCGCAAAAATGTCCAATTGACCAACCAGATCAAATCTGCCGAAAAAGAAATTGATGATCTTAAAAAACGTTTAACGGATTTTGAAAAAATAAAGTCACATCAAACGCCTGCGCCAGAAACCCTAAAGTCCGTAAATGGCAAGAGTGAAGAACGTTCGCATTGCGATTACCTCGTTGAGTTCATGCAAAAAAGCCAGCAGGCAATTCGTTCTTCCAAAGGTAGAGATCGCAATAAAATGTTAAATGATATCAAGTCAGAATATGCTCCCAAATTTAAGGGAGCCCCAGTGGCGGCAATTAAATCCGCCGAATCATGGGTAAAGGAAATGTCCCGGTCTTGGGATAGACATGGCGAAGACACTGTTTATCTCTTGATTAAATATAGAAATTCGGTCCTGAAAGCCTGCGGTATGGACCCAGACAAAAAAGGTTTCTAGTCATAGGATAGCCGGGTTTCCAGCCGGCTATCCAATCTTATCCAACTAGAATCACTTGACCAATAACCTTTGTGATAATTGTAAGTCAAGCATGAACAAGTCCTAAGCCGGCATGATTGATGGCGCCACATAAATGGCTATTACTGCAAAATGACAGGCGCATCCCAAAATCACAAAAATATGCCAAATCTCGTGGAAGCCGAAAAAACCTGGCTTGATATCTGGTTTTTTCAGAACATATACGATCGCGCCCAGTGTAAAAAAAATGCCGCCGAAGAGCAGTCCGAGCAATGCGTTTCTTGGCATATGAGTCATCATTTCCGGAAGGGCGACAACTGACAGCCAGCCCATTATCAAATAAATCCCGGCCGAAATCCAACGAGGAGCGTTTATAAAAAAAATCTTGGTTATTACCCCGACGATTGCCATGCTCCAGACTATCGCCAACAACCCCCATTGCCAGAATCCATTGAAAAAATTTATGCAGATTGGCGTGTAGGATCCTGCGATCAGTACATAAATCGCCGAATGATCGATCTTTCTCAAGACGCTGATTACCTTGGGTGAAGCGGTCGCCAAATGGTAGGCTGAACTAGCCGAAAACATCAAAATCAGGCTTAACCCGTAAATTGTTAATGAAATAGCCTTGGTAACGCTGTCATGTCCTAAAATTAACAAAAGCGCCAAACCCAGCGCAGCTCCGACTGCTCCACAAAAGTGCGTTAAACCGCTTATTGGCTCCCTTAGCCTGCAAGCCATTTAATACTCCTAATCCTGCAAAATCCTATCGTATAGGCCAAGATTTGCAAATCAATCCTTTGAAGATCAAAAACAATCAAAATAGCACATTATGGTAGAAAAGCACTGTTTAATTTCAAAAACAAAAAGCGCCTCCGGTATCCAATTCCGGAAGCGCTCATCTTGTATCATTCAGGAAATACAATTTCTTTGGACTAAACATAGCAGCAATTAAGCTGTCAACTACTTACGTCCCTTGAACTCGATCTCGGCTCAGACGATCTGCTGCTTGATTCACTCGATGGCCTGGCTAATTGACCGCCACGCTCGTAACACTCAGAAATTGCCAGGAAGGAATCAAATGGCTCGCAGCTCTCGCCTATGCAACACCTATATCTCGTATATGTTGGTCCTGTGCTTCTGTTCATTTTAGTCCTCCTGTCCGAAAATTAAACATAAAATCTTTTTCGGATCTATTCTATCAGATGCGACGTGAGCATTTTAGATTCAAAAAATTCTTATCAACTCATTTTTTTTTGAATCCACGATGATCAAAGACTTCTAACTTGAACTTTCCAAGCCGAACGATCCTGAAAACGAGTTGTCTACCGCTATTAGGGACGTTGGTGATTCGCAAAATCCGCCAAAACCAGGCGAAAATTGATTCGCCATACACTTATCCCCATTTGTTTCATTAATAATATTAATAGAACAATATGTTATGACGTCTTTCAATAAATTAATTGTAATTATCAACTCCCTTGTCTTATATTGCTTAAGAAATCTTGTTCCTGGGTGGTTTATTTCTAGATCCATAAATATGAGTAAAGATTTCTGAAGGTTAAGGACTGGAGGGCTTCATGGCAAAATGGTTACTAGTGGTAAACTTGATTTTGATTCTGTCTTTAAATTTTGGCTCTCCAACATGCATGGCGGCCTCAGGCGACCTACCTTCGTCTATGGCCCCGGAAATAGCCGGGACGTCTGAAGTTAATCAAACAGGCCTAGACCACCCAAAAAACTCGGCTATATATCAGGACACTCAGGAATCTAACCGATTTACACCATCAATGACAACGTCTGGCGCGATTTCTTCAAGCTTGGTGGCTCAATCGTCTTCCGAAACTTCAAAAAAGAACTCCGAAGTGGACAAGGTTTGGCGAGGTGAAGAATTGAGCCTTTTAGCAGTGGGTTTGGGGGTAGGTGATGTGGACGGTGATGGGAAGAACGAGATTGTCGTAGCGGATCCCTCCAACGTTTATGTCCATCGTTTTAATGCTGGTCACATGAGTCAGATGGCCGAATACAATTCGGGGAATCTGGAAATAAAGGCGATCGATGTAGCTAAAATAAGAAAACAGGGTCCTGCTAGAATATATGTCACCGCTCAAAATCGTGGCTCGGTAGCGTCTTTTGTTCTGGAATACCGCGCCGGCAGTCTTACTCGTGTTGTTCAGGACTTTCCGTATTTTCTCCGGGTGATTCAATATCCTACTCGAGGTCCAATGCTACTTGGTCAGCGCAAGGGCATGAGCAAAATGTATGAGGGACCGATATTTAATATTGAAGATAAAGGAGATGAACTCACACAAGCAGATCGCTTCGGAGTTCCCCTAAAGATTCCTATTTTCGGTTTTACTATCGGTGATTTTGAGGGTCAGCGAAAGCCATTGATAGCAGTCTATGACAAGGAGGATCATTTAAGGATTTACGACCCATCCGGCAAACGGCTTTATGTCTCCAAATCATATTATGGTGGATCAGATGTAATTCTACGCTGGGTTGGTCCCGAAGTAAGCAAGGATACCGAAAAGGACCTTTCAATAGACACTGCCTATGTCAGACCTAGAATAATGTCCTTGCCGCTCGACAAAGACAACAAATATGAAATTTTGGCTATTTCGCATAGCTCGAAGACAATGAGAATGTTGAGCCGCACCAAGATGTTAGAGGAGGGTCGGATCAAAGGACTTGTGTGGACTGGGGACGCCCTGGAAGAGAAATGGGCTACTCCTAAAGTTCAGGGTATGATAACGGATTTCACGGTGGACACATTACCGGGTTTGAATGGCTTGAGATTGATAACCCTTGAAAGGAAAAAGACCGACTGGCTTGCTTTTCTTCGTTCCAGGAGTCAGATCAGGGCATATGATCTCAAGTCCCTCGTCGAAGAAGGGGCAAGTGGTAAGTCCAAAGAAACCGAAGATTAAAGACTTATGAAAAAGATAAGTCCAAACATTGATTTGTCATGAAATTACATGACAGAAAATCGTTTGGAAGACGTCAAATTGATGGGCTGGGGCTAGGCATCTCCTGAATATAGAACTGATTTTTCTCTTCATCAGAAAGCTTTTCCATTTGTGTCGAGAGGTTTGAAATCAGGGTCTGGCGAAATTCGTAATAATGTTCCGCCACAACGAGCGCTGTAACAAATCTGTCGAATCTGTCAGGAAAACGCCAAATCGCCTTAAAAAAATAATTCCAAAAATCCAAACGACTTTCGTAAACGAAACCATTTCGGTAAATGGCTGTTAACGCCGCTTTCAGCTCCATCAAGTAGGGTAGTTTGAAAGATTTCTTGACCTTTGGTGGATTCATTTGTGAATAATGTTCATAAACTCGCTTGAGGTAGTTCTTCGGATTATAAAGTGTCTGGTACAAGTCGACGAATTCTGTGACTATTTCCTCGAGTGATCTGGTAGGCACGAAGTTTATGAGGCCTGTCTGGTTGCTAATGGTGTCAAAATCAGAACACAGAAGGCGGTTTTGTTTTTCGAGTCTAACCCACATGTCTGTGCCGGGCCCCGCCTGAAGAAGTGTCGCAAATATTTCCGGTATGTTTGTCTGATTTGCAAATTCTATGAGTCTCTTTCCAGCTCCAGATTTCTCATTATCGAATCCCAGGATAGTTCCGGCAATAACCTGAAAACCGGCCCCCGAAATCTTCTTGCAAGCTGAAACAAGATCAACTCCAGTGTTTTGGTACTTTCTAGCTTCTTTAAGCGTTTCTTCGTCAGGTGTTTCAATGCCCAGGAACACCCGGAAAAAACCGGCCCTGAACATCTGCTCCAACAAGATCGAATCCTTGGCCATGTTTACCGACGCCTGTGTGGAAAAATTGAAAGGCATGCCGCGCGATTCCATCCAAGGCACAAGTTCCTTTAATAACAGCTTGGTCTGATGGATATTCCCAATAAAATTATCATCAACAAAAAAGACAAGCCTCCGCCATCCTAAATCATAAAGCTTTGTTAATTCGCCAATCACTTGCGATGGGCTCTTCGTCCGTACTTTCCTGCCCAGCATGAGCGTGACATCACAAAATTCGCACTGAAAGGGGCAGCCTCTCGAATACTGGATGGCCATATCAACATATTTGTCCAATTCCAGGAGTTCAAACCTGGGAATTGGACTTTCTTCCATATTGGCTCTTGCGTCTGAAGAAATGATTATTCCGCTTTCCCTTTGCCTCACTGCTTCTATCAAACGGTCGATATTGACTTCCGCTTCACCTACAACAACTATATCGGCGCCACTATTAAGGGCGTCATCCGGGAAATGAAAAACAGAGGCTCCACCAACTACAACAAATTTTCCACGTCTTTTTGCCTCACCTATCATTTCCAAAATGCCCCTATGCTGTATACCCATGCCGGAAATCATGACTACATCAGTTTCCGTCCACTGGCATTCGGTAACTTTCTGGAAAACCATATCGACAAGCTCAGCTTCCCAATCCGGTGGAAACAGAGCGGCCAAAGTGATCAGACCTAGTGGCGGAACCAGCGCCTTTTTTCCAGTCATCTTGAGCACTTTGTCAAACGACCAGAAGGTCTGAGGATAGTTCGGGTGGATCAAAAGTATTTTCATTTTGTGGTCCTAAGAATGAATGCAATTAAACACATAAGATAGCATAAATTTTTTGAAATCAATCAAGGATTCAAGAAACTTGAAACCATAAGTCGCCAATACTGAATCAGAACCCGATCAACTCGGGCTAATTTCTCTAACAGGCCAAAAAGACTATCGCAAATACCCCTTTTCGTTCACAGACGCCTTGCCAGGAAGTTCACCGTTCCAGAAAAGGAGCTATCGTGTCAGCCATCTTTTTGGCTATCACATTCCTGCCATAGTTGGTTAGATGCACACCGTCAGCTTTGTAAGCCGCCTGGTCCCTGTCGCAAAGAGCGTTGCGGTAGCTTATAAAATATGGTTTGTTCTTAAGCTGTTCCAGCAAAATCTGATATGGCGCGGTGAAATTGCTCCTCATAACATTAAGCTTGCTAGAATCAACTATGTGTGATCTCTCAGTAGCTTTTATGGCTTCAGAGACAGAACAAGTCTCAGTCCAAAGCATAGGCTGATATATCAACAAAAACTTTGCGCCAAAACATCCGACCATCTTGTCCAAATAATCATAGCGTTCTTCCGACATCTCAGCGAGTTGCTTAATCAATTTTGTTTCGGATTCTACCGGAATGAACACCTGGTTAATCTTGTCATACAATTCTTTGGTGAAAGAAGAATAGAGAGCAGCATTCAAGGGTTTGAACAGCCCAAAAAAACTGGAATGATAACTCTCTATGATTGCCTTTACTTTCCTGAATCCATGATGGCCGTAAGGGTCGCGGTGTTCCAAGAAATACTTAACATCATTGGCGCCATCATAGAAAATGACAAGGTTGGGTTTCGGCTTGATCTCTATCAGAGCCTTCTGTAAGTATTTCGACTCCATCAAGGAGTTGAAAGAATTGATTCCAAAATTGACCACCGAATAATTCGTTGATGTATTTTTTGAATTTAGAACTTGAGCAAGATAACTGGGGATCGTTTGTTCATCAAAATCCGTGTCTCCACGAATTGTAGAGCCTCCAAAAATCCATATTACAAAATTCTTCGATTCATCCGCCGACAAACGTGAACCGATCGTTGGCCTGATCTTGGGATCCTGAAGGAAAAGAGTGTACGGATCATAAAAGGCCCTGCTACCCTCACGAGCCACTCCGTAAAGAATGTAATTACTCACCAAAATAACAGTAAAACTGAACGCTTCCACCAGAATTAGAACAATTAGAACCCATTTAATTAAAGAGAAAAAACCTCTAAATATTTTCACTACTACCCCTGGAAACGCCTACAGCTCCATTCATTGATGATTAATTTTGCCAGATTTTAAAGCAGAATGAACGAAGTTTTCGCGGCTATCTTTGCAACGCTTACTTTCTCTTGCTATTAAGTTTGACTCGCTATCTTATCATAATTATTTGAAAAAGACAATGATTGTAACTAGGAGTGTTAGCGTCATGCTTTGAGTGCGGTTGATGGCTTCTTGGATCGTGCCGATTTATTCTTTTATGTTGTTTCCCTTTCGTGACGTTTGCTATGAGTAGTCATCAACCTTGTAGAGTGTTGTGCGTATGCTGATTCTCATAGACGAAAGTGGAGATGCTGGATTCAGGCTAGACAGGGGGTCGTCGCTATATTTCGTCATATGTATGGTAATATTCCACGATTTTAAAGAGGCCGAACGTGTGAGCAAAATAATTAACGATGTCCGTAAGAAATCCCGGCATGCGGGTGAGTTTAGGTTTAGCAAGGTGGCCCCTAAGGTTAAAGACGCCTTTTTTGATGCAATCAGAGAAACAGAGTTTTGCATTGGGGGACTCGTGGTCAACAAGAAACTAATCGAGCTTCAATACTTAAAACAGAATCATGAGGCATTCTACAATTATTTCTTAAGAAAACTTTTAGAGCGTGATAACGGCATACTAAAAGACGCCCACTTGAAAATTGATGGAAAAGGAGAGAGAAAATATAGACAAGAACTTACTAAATATTTAAATAAGCAACTCCCGGATGGAAAGATCAAAAAAATAAAATTAGTCAATTCAGACAATGACAATTTGATTCAATTAGTGGATATGGTAACAGGGGCAATTGCGCGATCCTACAGAAGAACTGGGCAAAAAGACGCTAGCAAATGGAAAGATAAGTTGGGGAATAAAATTGACGATATTTGGGTTTTTAAATAGGTTTCGTCGTTGCGCCCTAGTCTGAGATTTTCTCAGACAAGCACCCCATACGGAGCCGGTTCGGAGCGCATTGACTAGGTATTTATAATTCTACACATTTATCGAATGTTGTCAATAAGTGATGACATGATTGTAACTCCGGGTTTGAGTGGAATCAGAAAATATAAATATAAAACTCTCATCTGTGCCCCAACTTTGGGAAATTATCCTTGACACTAAATGATCGCTTAATAATAATTCGTTTCACTTTTGGACGAATAGGTTTGTGAGAGCGCCCCAAAAAGTCGGAATAGGAAGGCCAATGACTGCTATCCAAGACATTTATGAAACCAAGAATTACAGGAACAAAATACCTGTGAGTCAGGCAGTGACATTCGAAGTGGGTGTCAGGGACACCAACATACATGTTCAGGCTCAATCTGACCTAATGCCAAAAGCAAAAGAATCGGTATTCAGGTATAGGTATCAGATAGAAGAGTATTTGAGACAGCATCCGGCCTTTCGAGATACCCAGTCCCCGATCCAAATTTATTCGTCGGCCCCTGAAATCGTCAAATATTGCGATCTCGCATGCCGGAATACAGGTGTGGCTCCGATGGCCTGTATGAGCGGGGCCATGGCAGACTTTGTGGGACGGGATTTAATGCAACAATCGCCTGTGTTGGTTGTTTCTAGTGGCGGCGACACCTTCGTGAGATCGACAATTCCCCTGGAAGTTCAGATTTACGCTAAGGGTTCTCCATTACACGAAAAACTTAAATTACAGTTGCCGGCGACCAAGAACATTTTTGGAATCTCGACTTATGTTCCTGGCAAGGGAATTCAGGCGGTAACGGTGTTGTCCAGGACGGCCAGCTGGGCCTCATCGTTTGCTAAGGATCTAGGAGTAAGACTAGACTCCGGAGAATCACTCAAGTCAACCCTGAATCGTGCTGAAGCCTATTCCGACGTTGGGGCTGTCATCATTATCTCAGGATCTCAGGTGGTGTTCGGTGGCAGCCTGAACGTGAAATGCCTCAATGGCTCAGGCTCATAGGCGTCTGAACCGAAAGAGAACTTAAACATGAAAATAGGAGTTTTATCAGACACCCATTTACGCACTCCTGACAAAAGCCTCGATTACATTCTCGATGTAATATTCGCCGATACTGACATGATTCTTCACGCTGGTGACATAGTGACCAGAAGTGTCCTGATGCGTCTTGAGGAAAGAGGGGTTCTGGCTGTTTGCGGTAATATGGATGACTATGATGTTTATGACATGGCGCCTCAGACAAGGATAATTAATTGTGAATCCAAGAAAATCGCGTTGATCCATGGATGGGGATCAAAAGAAGGTCTGGCTGACAGGATAATAGATCGTTTTGCAGGTGATAATCCCGACATAATCATTCATGGCCATTCTCATGTTCCCTTCTGGGGGCAAGTTAAGGGCGTAGCGCTTTTCAATCCAGGCTCGACCTCCAGAAATGCTTTCCCAAAAGGAAGAACCGTGGGGGTTCTAGAAATTTTTGACGGTTCTGTGGAAGCAAGCTTTATAGAACTTGATGTTTAGGCCTACAAAATATAAATTATACGATTCGTTGGGTAGGTCTACTATCCTGGTTTTTATACCTGATAATTACTGAAATTATGGACTGTCAATTATGGATCATATTTGGGCTCCCTGGAGGATAGACTACATACTCGGTAAAGAACGTGAACCCGGTTGCATCTTCTGTACTAAACCTCAAAGCTCGAAAGATGAGGAAAATCTTATAGTTCACCGAGCCGCCGGCGCTTTTACGATGATGAACAAATATCCCTACAACAATGGACATGTGCTGGTGTCCCCCTACAGACACGTTTCTGATATTTGTCTGTTGAGTGCTGAGGAAAATAGCCTTGTAATTCAGGAGGTCACACGTTCAATTGAGGCGTTGAGGAAGGTGATGAGACCCGATGGCTTCAACATCGGCATTAATCTTGGTGTAGTAGCTGGGGCCGGAATCGCTGAACATGTTCATTATCATGTAGTGCCTAGATGGAATGGCGACACGAACATTATGCCGGTGTTGGCGGATGTAAGGGTTATTCCTCAACACCTGAGAGAAACCCGTCAAAAACTTGCCGAAGCATTTATGATGTTATTTGGTGATTTGTCAGGAAAGGAGTAGTCATGAGATTGTTAAAGAGGCTAATTGAACTGGCCTTTGTCATTTTGGTCATATCCCTGTTCATGAAAAACAAGGATATAGAACTTAGCATCAATTATTTCGGACTTAAAGAGCCAATCACCGTCGCTTTTTGGGAGCTGGTCACTTTTTGTGTTTCTTTAGGAATCATAATAGCGGCCGTGGGGGATTTTATAACTCAGTTGAAGTGGGTCGGTGAGAGACGAAGGATGATAAAAACCGATCAGGAGCATTCAAATGAAGTTAAACGCCTGAACGACAAAATAAAATCCCTGGAAAAAGAGAATCAGGAAGTCCAACGAGAGCTGGAAGAAAAGAAAACAGAAATTGAAGACCTGAAAAAAAGTCTGGAGACTGCTCAGGCTGTTCCCGAGACTACGCAGGCCACACCGGCTTCCGAACAAAATTTGACGTAGAAAATTCGATAGCTTAAAAGATATTTTGAAGAATTTGGTATCCTATTGAAATCCTATTTTAATAGAAGGGTGGCGTGAAGCGTCTTGTGATTGAATGGAAATATTAAGAGTCCGAGAAAAAATTTACCAGAAGTTCTCTTCCCCCTCCGTGGCCATCGGTAACTTCGATGGCGTTCATCTTGGTCATAGAGAAATCATTTCCAGAACGGTTAAATCAGCTCATGATAGAGCCAAAGAAGCCGTTGTCTACACATTTGACCCACACCCTCGAGTCGTTCTGAACAAGGCCCAAGACGTTCCACGAATTAACACCGAATCAGAACGGGAGCAAATTCTGGAGGCGCTTGGAATAGATGTTCTCATCCTGGCTGAGTTTACCCCGGAGTATGCTAGTCAGACCCCGGACGAGTTCGTGGAGAACACACTGGTTGAGGAACTCGGAGTACGAAGTCTTTTCGTAGGTGAAAACTATCGTTTCGGCAAAGGCAGGGCCGGCAACGCCGTAATGCTTAAAAAGACCGGCCACACCTTAGGTTTTACCGTTCATATAGTCCCATCGGTAAAAGTAGACGGTGTGGTTGTTTCATCAAGCGGGATTAGAGATCTTCTAATAGCCGGAGAAATCCGTAAGGCAAATGAATTATTAGGGCGTTATTTCAAAATTGGTGGCAAAGTTATCCATGGTCATAACAGAGGAAAAAAACTAGGCTTTCCCACTGCCAATATTAAACCGGATCCCAAATTACATCCACCCTACGGAGTCTATGCCGCTTATTGCGCCCTCGATTCCGAACCAAACAAGCTGATGCCAGCGGTCATGAACATAGGCTGGAATCCGACATTCAAAGACCGACGAGTTTCTTACGAAACGCATATACTTAATTTTGATAGGGAAATATACGGAGAGCGCATCCAGGTGCACATCGTCGAACGTATCAGGCCGGAGATGACATTCAGCGATATTGAAGAACTCAGGCGGCAGATTTCGAAAGATATTTGTGTGGCCGAAGAGATATTTGCCAGGGAACCTTAAATTATTGTCGGTTTTTAATTATGAGCGCCTCTAAAAAAGCATCTAGAGGCGCAAGAAAATAAAAATTATTTGCCGAAGGCTTCCTTGGCCGCAGTCAAGGTGTTCTTCATCAGCATAGCGATGGTCATGGGGCCTACACCGCCTGGAACCGGCGTAACTGCCGCAGCCTTTTCTTTTACCTCATCATAAGCTACGTCGCCTACGATCTTGAAACCTTTCTCAGTGCCCGGAGCGTCAACACGGTTAATGCCGACGTCGATAACAACAGCGCCTTCACGCACCATGTCACCCTTAAGATATTCAGGCTTGCCAATCGCAGCAATGATTATATCGGCCTCCAGGCATCTTTCCTTGAGATTCTTGGTTTTTGTATGACACATTGTGACCGTGGCGTTCATGTCGCGTTGATCCAGCATGTTAGAAAGCGGCCGACCTACTATGTTGCTCCTTCCAAGTATGATCACATCCTTGCCAGAAGTCTCGAATCCACCACGCTTGATCAATTCTATTACGCCTGCAGGTGTGCAGGGAAGAAATCTCACTTCGCCAATGCTGATCAGGCCCACGTTAAACGGATGGAAGCAGTCAACATCCTTTTCCGGTAGGATCGAACGCAAAATCTTGGTTTCCGGAATATGCTTCGGCAAAGGCAACTGGCACAAGATACCGTGAACTGTCTTGTCCTTATTGTAACCATCAATCACCGCTAGGAGTTCTTCAGTGGTGGTTGAAGCTGGAAGACGGGTTTCCAGAGACTTGATTCCGATATACTCACAAGCTTTCTTCTTATTCAGAACATAAACTTTTGACGCTGGATCTTCTCCTACAAGTATAACAGCAAGACATGGTTCAAGGCCCTGAGCTTTAAGCTTTACTACCTCTTCCTTCATCTCGTCTTTGAGAATCTGAGATACTTCATTTCCACTGATGATTTTGGCTGACATCCGGTCCTCCTTGGAAGAATTGTTTAATTTATAAAGTGTTATACAAACAAAAATGGCGCTCAATCATAAAAAACTCTATCTTGTGCGCCCCCCATTACTCGAATCTCTCAAATATCCATCCACGAATATTCGATAGGTGCGGTATCGATCGAAACTGTCCCATGGTAAAACATCCGCAAAAAGACGAATAAAACAAGCTACTTTTCAAGTTCTTCGGCGATTTCGGATATGGCTTTGTTTATAACCGGATCATCCAAAGAAGGCGGCCGGTTTTCCAGATCCGCTGCCGCTATCTCTTCGGAAAACGGTAGAACACCAATGAGTGGAATCCCTTCAAGGCTATTAACAAGGAATTCTCTCTGCTGGCTATTCCTTATCTTGCTGCCCACAGCCACTACTTTTTTCAATCCGATGTCACTGGTTAGCTGTCTAACTTTTGTCGCTGTTTCTATACTCCTTTGTCCAGGTTCCACCACTATTACCAGCCGATCCACTCCCTGAGCGGTTCCTCGTCCCAAATGCTCTATGCCGGCTTCCATGTCCATAATAACAAGATCTTTTTCATACAATACCAAATGAGATACCAAAGCCTTGAGAAGGACACTTTCGGGGCATATACATCCTCCACCACCCTTTTTTACCGTGCCCATAACCAACAGACGAACACCGTCTTTTTCCTTCCCCAAAGCTTCCGGAAGGTCATCAACTTTTGGGTTCATCTTGAAAAAGCCGCCAACTGTCCCCTTCTTACTCTCGGTTCGCTCGTAAATGAGGTCTTCCATGTTGGCTATTGGGACTATATTGGAGGTATCAATACCCAATGCGGATCCGAGATTGGCGTCCGGGTCTGCGTCTACAGCCAGCACCCTAAATCCTTTACGAGCCCAATATCTCGCCAGTAGGCTGCTCAAGGTCGTCTTCCCGACACCACCTTTGCCTGATACGGCAATTTTCATTTTCTAGCCTCTCGATATTAATAATTAGCAACGATTCTAACTAATTGATTATTGACTCTTTGACGGCCGAAGACCTAGCGCCTGGCGTGCTTCATCAATTCTAAAACCGCCATCTGGCCAGCTACTGCCATATCCTCTGCGCTAAAAAAAAGATCCGCCGTCTCGTCGAAAAGCACACTGGCTTCCGCAGGAAATTCATCGTCTCCCTTCCAAAGCAAACAGGTGATCGGTAGCATAGGAAAATAAGCCAGTTCAACGCCCGCGTCCGCGGAGTCAATAATTTTTCCATTAAGCCTGCGTCCCGCCTCAATCATCGGAGATGGATCGTTGCCAAATACTGCAATTAAAATCTCCTTGGTGCGTCTGTTAAATGCGGGTTCGTAAAAGCTACCGTCTTTAAATTCACGGAAATGTTTGAGCTTGCCCAAAGGCTGCCTGCCATCAGCATTATTCAGATAATGAATCGCCAGAATGTTGAGCCAAATCTGTGACTCTTCCCCGGTTTCCCTTATCGTGAATTGATGATTGTCCAGGTCGAGAATGATGTGTCTGTCCAGGTGAGGCAGAATCAGTTTTCTTTGCGCCAACTCTGCTCCGGCCTTTTCCGCTATTCTCCCAGGGTCCTTCCGGTCGAATGATTCAAGCCCCAACTTCAGGGCGCGTTCATAGTTGTCCTGTTTGGGTAGAGCTGGACCCGATAGATCTTTAATGTTGAGCATTATGTTGAACCACTGCTAAGGGACTGTGAAGCGCCCTCCTTTAAACGAAGGGCGTCAAATTAAAAAAGGCGCTTTCTAGTCAAAAAGGCCTTTTTCAAATTGTCAAAGTCCTCACACTTATAATGTTGGGAAGCTCTCTCAATGCATCGAGCGCAGCTTCATCAGCCTTGGTGTCCGTGTTGAGAAACACAAGCGCCTGACCACCGGCTTCTTCACGAGCAAACTGAAAATGCGATATATTAATCCCTTTTTCCCCAAGAGTTATACCGACTGAACCAATAACCATCGGTTTGTCATAGGCATGAAGCAGAATCAACTCACCTGAAAGATCGAACTCACCCCTAAAATGTCCGTATCTGACCATCCTTGGGTTTGATCTCCCAAACAGCGTGCCTTCAACATCATGCTCACGATTCTCGGTGACAACCCTAAAGCGCACCATGGATGTAAAATTTTCCGACCGGCTAACTTTAGTCTCTGATACCGTTATGCCACGCTCTTCAGCGACCATGGGAGCATTGACGAGGTTGACGTCGTCTAGCATTATGGGTGTGAGCAAGCCTGTTAAAAAGGTAGTTGTGATAGGTTTCAGATCCATTCCTGTCATGTCACCGGAATACTGAGCCTCTACACTCCTGATTCCCGACTGGATCATGTTCCCGAGGAATAAGCCCATCCGCTGCGCAAGGTCAAGGTAAGGTTTGAGGGTCTCGAGAGCTTCTCCTGAAACCGCCGGAGCGTTCACTGCGTTCCGGATGGTCCCTGTCAACAGAAAATCACGTATCTGTGAAGCAACTGCTATTGCAACATTATCCTGAGCTTCTCTCGTGGAGGCTCCGAGGTGCGGCGTGCAGACCACTTTTTCGGATGTGACAAGGCGATTCAATCCCGGAGGCTCGGTGTTGAAAACATCCAATGCCGCTCCTGCGACATGACCGGATTCTATAGCGTCAGCTAGATCGTCTTCATTGACTACCGGTCCTCTGGAGCAGTTGATTATCCTCACCCCTTTTTTCATCTTGGCGATATTCTTCGCATTGATGATGCCTCGGGTATCATTGGTCAATGGGACATGAAGCGTTATGATGTCGGATTCCTGGAAAATATCGTCTACTGAACCCAACCTTATGCCCATTTGCTTGGCTTGGTCTTCAGATAAAAAAGGATCATAGGCAATGATTTGCATTCCAAGGCCAATCGCTCTTTCAGCTACTACGGACCCTATTTTGCCAAGTCCTATAATTCCTAAAGTTTTGTTCAATATTTCGGCGCCGGAGAATTTCTTTTTTTCCCACTTGCCCTCCTTCATTGAAGCGCAAGCCTGGGGGATATTCCTTACCAGAGCCATCATCATCGAGATGGTATGTTCAGCTGTGGTAACCGTGTTGCCGCCCGGAGTGTTCATTACCACTATTCCACGCTTGGAAGCGGCTCGAATGTCCACGTTGTCCAGGCCCGTTCCAGCTCGTCCAACCACCATCAAATTAGTGGCGGCTTCTATTACGTCCGCTGTTACTTTTGTGGCTCCCCTAATAGCAAGGGCGTGGTATTCCGGTATGATCTGTTTAAGCTCATCCGGGCTAAGTCCAACCTTTACATCCACTTCTATCCCTGGAGCGTCCCTGAATATCTGGACACCCAACTCGGAAAGGTTATCCGAAACCAAAACTTTCACTAGGAAAATCCTCCTGCGTCACCGATTTAAAACTTTAGCCTGATTGAGTCCAATCTCAAAATGGCAGTATTGGACGTTTAAGCCCGTATAAAGCGCTCTTTCATCAAAAATACTTTACGGATCGATTTGTTAATCAGAATTTTGCACAGAACTATGTCAACTCACACTTTTATCAGTATAGAGTAAACATGTCAAGATAACGGCCCAATAATAGCCCCCCTGTAAAGCTCCCCGATGCGCAAACAAAAATGACTTTGTGTTCATTCACCGATGAGCATGGCCACTAAAATAAACAACCCAATCATCATGAACGGCAAGGGTGGATGAGAACTAAACACATTGGTCCTGTCATCCTCAGGCAAGATGATGAGTTCGGACAGATCCTCTTCTCTCAAGCCATCAATACCTTCCACTACTTTGAACTCGAGATTGTCTGAAACCATTTCGCTACTTTCTTGTTTCCTCAATCAATGTTGACGCCAAACCATGCAACTTTCATATCTGGGATTAAAACAATGTTTTCAAGATGTTTAAAGCATATGTTAAAACTCGCTTTATTATAATGGAATTTGCGAATTTGTCATCAAATTAATAAATGTTCACTCATGCTACCCTGTCCTGGGTATGTTTCTCTTAAGAATGATATATTGATGGGAAATTCAATATGTTGTAAATTGAGAACAGCAATGGACGAAAACGAGTTCGATCTTCAATCTTTTACAGGGAGGGCAGATGGAAAAAAAAGGTCCCGATATAAAAGAATCAGTAGTAGAATTGATGGAAAACCTCGGCACAATTGGCGTGTTCATGTTAGGTGAGGCAAGAGCCTTTCTACGGAAAAGCTGGGGAGCTTCTCGTGAGGAGTTTTTTGCGGCAGTAGACCAAGCCTCCAAAACAATGAAGCAATCAGGCAAGATGGCTGTGGGAGACATCGAAAGGGCTACCGAAAAAATCAAACAGTCATGGGAACTTTTGGATCAAGAAAAGGACCTGGACTGGGACAGTTTTCTCACGGACCTGAAGACAAGGCTCAAAGCCATAGGTGAAATCAGCAAGGAAACTTTTGATCTGTGCGTCAACCAGACCAAAGAGGTGCTGGACAAGCAATGGACCGCGTTTGGTCGAGTAGGTGAAGAGCATGTAAAAGAAGCTCAGAAACACACCGACCAAATGGCTAAGGTGTTCAAGGACCAGTGGGGTGTCTTCAAGGAAACCATGCAGAAAACCGGGAAAAAAATTGATAGGGCTGTTGAGGCGGCATGGGAAGAGATTAAGAAAAAAGACTAGTCTTTTCAAATAAAGGTCAGCAGGGTGATGGTCGATTGATTACAGTAGGTTTAACCGGTGGAATAGCGTCAGGCAAATCGACGGTAAGCTCAATGTTTAAGGAACATTCAATACCGGTGATTTGCGCTGACGAACTTGCCCACGAAGCCGTTAAAAAAGGCTCTCCAGCCTTAAAAAAGATTAGGGAAATCTTTGGAAATGACGTTTTTCAGGAAGACGGCGAATTGGACCGGATGGCCCTGGGATCAAAAGTCTTTGCCGATCATTCCCTGAAAAAAAAGCTTGAAGGAATTGTTCACCCCTACGTAGAACAGAAAAAAGACGAATTTCTCGCCAAGTGCGCTGCGCAAGGCCATCCTGTTGTTGTCATTGACGTGCCGTTGTTGTTTGAAACCGGCTGGAACAATAACGTTGATGTTGTTGTGGTCGTTTACGTAAACAAGGAATTGCAGATCAAGAGGCTTATGGAGAGAAACGGTGTCTCGCTTGAACAGGCAACGGCGCGACTTGATTCTCAGTGGCCAATAGAAGACAAAAAGGAACAAGCCGACGTAGTTATAGATAATTCTGGACCCCTCGAAGAAACTCGGCTGCGTTTTGAAAAAGCCCTGGAAGAAATCAAATCACGAGTACAAATTTAATGTCCACTTTTTGGACGCTAGTCCGGGCTGGAGGTTTTAGACCATTTTGCTCGAAATATTAATCGGCGTAGCCTTTTGGGTTGTTATTTTTCTCGTGTGGTATTCTCGGAACTACCCCGATAAGATGCCTTCGATTCTCAAGCGGCGTCCCAAGCCCCTAACCAAAGTTTCCAAGACCAAGTCTAACGACGTCAAAGTAAACAAATCCAGCAAAGAATACAGAAGGTTAGTAGAACTTATTGAAAACATTTGCGCCTTAGATCGTTTTGGATCCAGCGACGCCGCAGGTATGGTTCACGCCGTAAAAAGACTCATTGAAATGGAGAAGTCTAGCGGTCAAATTTGGGAAGCTTATGCGCTCGATGCTCTGGAAAGCGCTGAAATATGGTGTGATGATTGCAAAAGACCTGTAAAGAAGATTGTCGATAAATCCGGCGTCAGAATTGAATGCGCTCATTGTGACAAATGGCTTGAATTAAAAAACTCGAAAGTGACTATCCTGGATTTCCCCAAGAAGAATGCAGGGTCCTTTAAACATTAAATCTCTTTTTGCCTGGAGCGAAGCTGTGGAACTAAAATCCTGGAAAAATATTGAGCCCGAACAGTTAAATGAAAACACTTCCAGAAAGATGGTCTGGGGCGAAAATGTCATGGCCGTCCTCATTGAACTGGCCCCCAATTCCAAGGTTCCGTTACATGATCATGTTTCGGAACAAATGACCATGGTTCAGAAGGGAAAGCTTTATCTGTGTTTTCCCGGTCAGGATGATGTTGAGCTTAATCACGGAGACGTCCTCATAATACCTCCATCTCAGCCTCATAGCGCTAAATCAGGGCCTGAAGGCTGCGTGGTCATGGACGTGTTCTCGCCTATAAGACAAGACTTCATAGAAGGATCAGCCAGTTATTTCAGTGATGATCATCCGGACAAGCCCAAAGTCTCATTGGACCCTTATAGGGCCCTTAGAGGCTATCTGGCTGGCGTGGGGATTGATGTTCCAATTGACACGTTAAGACAAACGCCCCTGGATATCTTGGCTCGATACGTATACGAAAAGGAATGTATCACCATGGGACAGCTCAGAGAAGTCCTGGGAATTGACAAGAAACAGGCCAAGGACCTTCTCAGGAAATGGAAACACGGTGACGATCATAGTGAATCAAGCTATAGAAGGAAACTCGAAAGACTTATAGTCCTGCCTAATGAAATTGCGAGATACACGGTGGACTAAATGTCATGATTGGTCAGGTTAGCCGATGGATCTAGAAAAGATAAACAAGATAAAGACTGCTGTTAGGCGCAATTTCGAAGCAAGCCCGTTGCAGTATGATGAATTCGAATCGAAATATTGTTTTTTTGAGAAGCTCAATTCAGCTCTGCTTGAACAGATGAATCAACCTGGATCCAGAAAAATTCTGGATGTTGGTTGCGGAACCGGGGCAAGTTGCATGCAGCTTGTAAAAGCTTGCCCAAAGGCAGATGTCTATGGTTTGGACAATTCCGCGGCTATGCTGGAAAAAGCCAAGGAAAAGTATTGTGATTGTCAAAGGCTATCATTTGTGGAAGGTGACGCGGCGGCTTTGCAGGCATGCCTCAACCACCGGTTTGACACTATAATTTATAGCGCCTCGATATTCCTTATACCCGATTATCAGGAGAGTTTACGTCAGGCCTACGAATTGCTGGAATCAGGAGGAAAAATAGGGCTGACTTTCATGGATGGAGTTTTTTCCAGTAGTGGCGCCGATCTATTCCGGGAAACTGATAAACGCCTTAATTTGGGGATAAGTCTTAAGAAACCCGTTAAACTGGAAGAACTTGAAGCTTGCATAAAGGCGATATTCAAATCGGTTCAAGTCATAGAAAAGAATCTTGAACTCCCAAGGAATGTGGTCAGGGACTTTTTCTCCATCCCAGCGATGTCAGCCGGTCTGTTCCCTGCTTTAGACTATGCCCTGAGGTTAGAAAAGATATCCACGTTATTTGATAATATCGCCATGGATAATGTCATTTTTCGCTGGATCATGATCATAGCCGAAAAGTGACATCTGTTATTTGATCCCTTCCAATCTGAAAGACGTCGAACCCGGTTTTCTCAAGAGAATATCCAATGTTGATAACAATAGCTTTTCAGCCAATAGCATAGCCTGTTTCTAATTGTTCGACTGTTTGATCTGATGATTCACCGAAGCAGGGGGTTGATTACCAGTTTGAGTTTTAGTCTCAGATTCCCGTTTTGCTTCCAAATACAGTTGCCTGATCTCGTCAACCCTTTCGACTGAGAGGTTGTCTTTTTCGCTTGCCTCCGGAGACGGCTGGTTCATCTGATGGCTTCGCCACTGTTCTGTATTCCGCTGAGCCTGGATATTTAAAGATTGACAGTCGGCAGGAAGACCGGAAAAAACTATTAAAGCAAAGGCCATTGTAAAAAAGAAGATTTTTGTTTTCATGTCGTCTCCACAGATATGAAACTAAAACTAAACCACGACATAATAATTCACTAAGCGAATATCATATTACAGGTTCAAAAACAATTATTGGAAAAAAACCGCCTTCAGCAATTTTTACTGAAAGCGGTTTACATTTAATGGTCTATTTATAGGGTAAACTGACTTTTTCGATCTATCTATTGTCGCTCCATTTCCCGAATTGCTCTCGTAAGACCCTATGGAGAATCTTGCCCGTTCCTGTTCGTGGCATCTCGTCATCAGCGATAAAATCCATTGATTTGGGAACCTTGTAAGCTGCTATCTTGGTTCTGGTGAATCTCTTGATCTCTTCCTTGAGGTCATTTGATTCATCATCAGGATCTTTCAGGATAATGAAAGCATGAATGGCCTCTCCCCATTTTTCATGAGGCACGCCTATAACCGCCACGTCCTTGACCTTGGGATGTGACGCCAGAGCGTTTTCAACCTCTGACGGGAATACGTTTTCACCTCCGGTGATGATCATATTGGCCTTGCGGTCCACTAGAACATAAAAACCATCAGGATCACGGTAACACATGTCACCGGCAGTGAACCACTCGCCCTGAAAAACCTCTTTGGTTTTTTCCGGCAATCCCCAGTATTCTTTGAAAATCATGGGGGTCCTGGCGTAAAGTTCTCCAACTTCACCGTCAGGGACCTCATTCCCCTCTTCGTCCAGAACCTTTATGCGGTCTATTCCAAATATTTCTCTTCCAATTGTGCCGAGCTTTCTCAACTGGTCTTCAGGCCGGCACAGTGTCACCAAGCCGGCCTCAGTCGACCCGTAAGCCTCCCACAACTCGGCATTCTTGAAGAAGTCGAGTATGGCTACCTTCGTCTCTTTACGTGCTGGGGCCGAAGAAATAAGCAACTGACGCATACTGCCGACATCGTATTTCTTCTTTATCGAATCCGGTAGCGATAGGATCATGATGTAGTGTGTGGGAACAAGGGATGTGAAAGTTACCCGGTATTTCTGAACAGTGGCTAGAAAATCTTCCGGATTGAAACTTGATTCGTTATATACACAAACGCCACCGGAAACCATGGTATATGGGAATGAATAAAATATTGAATTCACGTGACACATCGGCATTACCATAAGCGCCTTGTCAGTCGGTCTCAGCCCCATATTGGCAACGTCCAGATAATACATGCCCAAATATGATTCATGTGTCCTGACCACACCCTTTGGTTTGCCTGTGGTTCCAGAGGTATACATGAATGTCCATGGATCTTCAGCGTCTACCATTATTTCAGGCTCTTCTCCGGAAGACGACGCCAACCACGCCTCATATTCAATATAACCATCCGGCGCCTTTTCTCCGGGCTCCCCAAGGTAAACGAAACCTCCAGCTGGAACCGGAAGCCGGTCCTTGATACCGTTTATCATTTCAACAAATGGCTTCTCAACTATGATGGCCTTGCAACCGGCATTGTTTACGATGTATTCAATTTCCGGACCCGCAAGCCTGAACATTATCGGAACACTAACCTGCCCACCTTTGGCGCTTCCGGCGTAAATCTCCATCCATTCAACACGGTTAAAAGCAATAACCGCAAACCTGTCACCATGCTTGCATCCGATATCACTCAGACCATTGGCAAATCTGCAACTTCGTTCATTCCATTGTGAAAATGTGAAATCACGGTTCTTGTCCTGACATCCAAGCTTGTCAGGATATTGTTCGGCTTGTCGGCTAAGTACCACTCCCATGTGAATCCATTTGCTTACCGTCATACAACCCTCCAAAAAGCGCTAATTGTTCAAATCACTGCTACGATTCGGTCATGCGCGCTACATAAGGAACTATAACGCACAGTAAAAAAACATCGGTGTCATACGGAACAGTCCATTAGGACAAAATGTTTTTAACGATTCATTGGAATGAAATATATTACCAAAAGGCCAACGTCAGGGCCGACAAAACTTAACAGAATTCATATCAGAAAATGAGAAGATATCGATGATTTAAAGGAGCATCGCTTTCGACTATAATATGTTCGCAGCTCCTTACTGTCAACAGCTATTACCTGTGTGAACTTACAACCACGGTTAATCCCGTGCGCAGATAAAATCCACTACTGATCTTGATAAAACAATATAAAATAGCCATAAAGCATTTTCCTTCACGGACTGGATCTTCTTACAATCAAGATTCGTTCCGTTAAATCGACAGGGGCTTTCACGCGTTCGGCATAATGAAACGTCAATTAATATTCCAACAACTTTTCAAGATTGTTTCCCGCAAGATTCATTGGCCGTATACGAAAACATCTTTTTGTTTTGTCTGCGAAAACTTTGGATGACAAACTCAACTTGATGAGATAACAAAGTATAAATGCCGTATTTATTTTCTCAAAAAGTCAATGAATGGAGGCGATGAATGAGTCAGCTTGACAGAAACTCGGGGATGTTACATTCGGAAGAAGCTTTTGACGCTGCCCAACGAAAGATCTATCAGGAGAGGTTTTTGGGAGAAGTAGTAGCCTGCGCATACAATGCAGGGACCCCTCTGAAGGCCGCTATGCAGCAAAAAGGCCTTACGCCGGATTCGATAAAAACTATCGAAGACCTCCAAAAGCTCCCCATAACCAAGAAAAAAGATTTGTCAGAAGCCCAAAAGGCCAGGCCACCATTTGGAGGTTTTCTGACCGTCCCCATCACGGATCTGGCTCGAATTCATCAGTCTCCCGGCCCCATCTACGATCCGGTAGGGAAAGTCCATGATTATTGGAGATGGAAGACAGCCCTTTATTCCGTTGGCTTTCGCTCAGGAGACCTGGTTGTAAACACCTTTGC
>CALGLN010000003.1 GCA_937930835.1 uncultured Desulfomonile sp. | reverse complement strand
TCTCCCTGTCCCGGATGTCATCGTAATCATACAGGAATTCAAGTGGATCAGGGTGGACGTATTCGCGTTTGTTGTAAGTGTCATATAACTCGCAAAGATTTGTGAGGTATCTCTCAGCAGGCATGTAAGGCTAAACTCCAATGAATTGCGATTCTTGGGAAAACTACACAATATATAAACCGTTCTGCTCAATAACCAAAATCGGCGTCCGTCTCTAAAGCCTACTCAGGCCTTGCGCTAAATCGTCAAGTTTCTGGTGATCCGTTATCTTGATCTTTGGTCCTTGAACTTCTATCAGCCCATTTTTAACCATCTTGGCCAAAATACGGGAAAGGGTTTCGGGTATTGTGCCCAGCAACCCGGCCAATTGGTTCTTGGATATGTCCAATGATAGCTCTTTTCCATCAGGGGATTTTTCACTCAAATAAATCAGGTGCGCAGCTAGTCTGGTAGGCACTTCTTTCAAAGACAAATCTTCCACCAACGCCGTAAATACCCTTAACCTGCGCGAGAGCACCGCCAGCATGCTTAAGGCCAGAGATGGCTTGTTCTTGAGCAGGTCGACAAACGACACTCGAGGGAAATAATAGGCTTCACTATCTTCAAGAGCCATAGCATGAGCAGGAAAGCGTTTTCCCTCAAAAACAGGGACTTCCCCAAAAGGCTCACCCGGTCCAAATATATGTAGAATCTGTTCCTTACCCTCCCCGGAAATCTTGAAGATCTTTATCCTCCCGGCTTTAACCACGTAAAAACCGTCCCCCGAATCGTTTTCATTAAAAATCGTTCCACCCCGTTTGTACTTCTTGGTTATCACGATTGATAACAAGTCCTTTAGGTCGGCTTCAGATAATCCGTCAAACATCGGAATTTGACTCAAATGCTGATCGCTCATGTCAATCCTTTATTCTCAACTATTGTTACTCGTTAAAATAGGAAAATACGCCCCACGAATACAAACAATCGTTGTCCGACTGGACTTTTTCTTTAAGTAGCACTAAAATAATGGGGTAGAAGTTCAAATCAGTCAACAAACTACTTAGCCGATCAAATCTTTCTCTAAGGGATCGGCTCGTTCTGTTGAGGCTATTATTAGCGGAGTAAACGAAATGAAATGGACGAGACAGGCTGAAGAGGCTGTTTCAAAAGTTCCTTTTTTTATCAGAAAACGGGTGAGAAAACGCGTTGAAGAAGAAGCGGCGCGTCTTAATTCATCTTCTGTAACCCTGGAACATGTTAGACTTTGCCAACAGAAATATTTGAAGAGTATGGAAGATGAAGTTAAAGGTTACCAGCTAGAAACATGTTTTGGCCCAAGTGGATGCCCGAATAGGGTAAGCCGAGATGGTGACCTGATTCAGAAACTCGAAGCCATCCTGGATAATAGCAATTTCAAGGAATTCCTGAAGAAGCGCGTCAAAGGGGCGCTCAAATTGCACCACGAATTCAGGGTTTCTGTATCTGATTGCCCTAATGCATGCTCAAGGCCTCAGATTGCGGATATAGGCATTATAGCGGCCACCACTCCAACACTCTCGTCCGCTGAATGCAGCGGATGTGGTGAATGTGTCAAGGCATGTCAGGAAGACGCGATCACGCTGTTAGAAAATCCCCCTACGCCTCAGATTGATTTCACAAAGTGTCTGCATTGCGTTCAGTGCGCCAGGCATTGCCCAACAGGCGCGTTGATTGAAGGCTCTAACGGATATAGGATAATTGTGGGTGGCAAGCTTGGTCGTCGTCCTCAACTAGGCGCCGAGTTAGCCAGTATCTTCAGCAGAGAACAAGTTCTGGACCAGGTCCAGAAAATCATAGATTTTCACATGATGAACAATGTTAGAGGTGAACGTCTCGGTGAAGTAATCAAGCGCGCCAGACCCGAATTCCTGTACCAATAGTCCTTACAGAGTATATAATCTATAGCCTTTCTTCGTAACCGTGTTAGTCAGTTATATCAAGAAGTTAAATCAACTATCAGCTCTTGGGGAGGTCATCTGATCTCAGACGCTCCGATCATGGTGACCCCTCAAAATAAAATTCTCCGGCAAAAAATTTTCCCAAAACTAAAAAAACTGCGACGTCTTGACTTAAGTCAATGTGTGAATTTCGAATCGGATTCATATTTGTAGAAAAGGAAGACGACGTGGCGAAATCAACCACTCTACAAAAAGAAGGAGGGACCAATGGCTGAAAAAATGTTTTGTTATCAGTGTGAGCAAACTGCGGGAGGAACAGGATGCACCCGTTCGGGAGTATGCGGAAAAGTATCGGAAACATCAGCTCTACAGGATTTATTGACCCATGCCCTTAAAGGACTGGCGCTCTACGTAGCCGAAGCGGCCAAGGTTGGCATTGTTGATCGTGAGATTGGCCGATTCATGAATGAAGGACTTTTCTCGACCCTTACCAACGTTGACTTTGATGACGACAGATTCGTTCCACTTATCCACAAAGCCGTCGAACTACGTGACTCCTTGAAAGATAGAGTCAAAGCGGCTGGAGGCAAAGTTGATTTCACCGAAGACGCTGCAACGTTTAAGGCTGAATCCACGAAGGAAGGCCTGTACGCTCAAGGCGCTACCAGAGGTTTTATGGACGATGGTGAGACCAATGCTGATATCCGTTCACTCAAGCACACCCTTATCTTCGGTCTCAGGGGTGTGGCAGCCTATGCCGATCACGCATCGATTTTGGGTAAGGACAGTGATGAGGTCAATGCGTTCGTGGCCGAGGCTCTTGCTTCAACACTAAGGATGGATTTAGATCTCAATGCCTGGGTCGGCCTGGTTTTGAAGTGCGGAGAAGTAAACCTCAAGGTTATGGAATTGCTTGACGCTGCCAACACCGGGACTTACGGTCATCCGGTTCCCACAAAAGTTCCTCTGGGCGCAAAAGCAGGCAAGGCAATCCTGGTATCCGGTCATGACCTGAAAGATCTTGAACTTCTTCTGAAGCAGACTGAAGGCAAAGGCATCTACATTTACACCCACGGCGAAATGTTGCCTACTCATGGATATCCTGAACTAAAGAAATATCCGCATTTCTATGGACACTATGGCACGGCGTGGCAGAATCAGAAGAAGGAATTCGCGGAATTCCCCGGCGCTATCCTGATGACCACAAACTGCATTCAGAGACCGGCGGACTCTTACAAGGACAATATTTTCACCACAGGACTGGTTGGCTGGCCTGGCGTTAAACATATAGCTAACAAGGATTTTACACCGGTTATAAATAAGGCTCTGGAAATGCCCGGTTTCACGGCGGACTCTAACGGTAAGGCCGTCATGTGCGGGTTCGGACGCAACGCCGTCATGTCAGTGGCAGGAACGGTTATTGACGCTGTCAAGAGTGGAGCAATCAAACATTTCTTCCTGGTCGCCGGTTGCGATGGAGCAAAACCAGGGAGGAATTATTATACGGAATTCGTCGAGAAAACACCGAAAGACACCGTAGTCCTCACTCTAGCTTGCGGTAAGTTCAGATTCTTCGACAAAGACTTGGGAGAAATTGGTGGTATCCCGAGACTACTTGACATCGGACAGTGTAACGACGCTTACTCCGCAATTCAGATAGCTGTAGCCCTAGCCAACGCCTTCAACTGCAGCGTCAACGAACTGCCCCTATCACTGGTGTTGTCATGGTATGAGCAAAAAGCTGTCGCAATTCTGCTGACACTTTTACACCTCGGAATCAAGGGCATTCGCTTAGGTCCGAGCCTGCCCGCCTTCATCACTCCGAATGTGCTGGATGTGCTGGTAAAGACTTTTGACATTAAGCCCATAACAACCCCGGATGAAGACCTAAAAGCAATTTTAGGCGCAAATTAATAAATAGGCATGTTGATTCATGGCCAATTTCAAGTAAGACACTTATCGAATTGCTGAATCAAGGTAACTAACTAATTATCTAATTAAATAAACTGTTGTCGCACCACGGCGCCTGAATCCCCGAAAGAGGATCAGGCGCCCGAAGGATAGGCTTGTCCCTGACAAGCTATCAAGGAGAAGGACCATGAAATGCCCAGGACAAGACCCAAGATATTGGAAATTTGACGCAATTTTTGACGCCTCATGCCCGAAATGTGGCGCTA
>CALGLN010000002.1 GCA_937930835.1 uncultured Desulfomonile sp. | reverse complement strand
TTTCCCTACACGACGCTCTTCCGATCTACACGGTGTCAGTCCGGCTTAATCCACGAAGATATTCAGGCATTACGGCGATAATTCGATTGAGGTCGTCAAGGAAACGTGCTGAAGGACAGAATCCAATCCAGGGCAATTCCGGTTGTTATGCTCAACGAGATCTTCAGGCAGGCGCGGGACAGTTCAATAATCATTAACGCTCACCTTGTTAACAGTGGTTCCATGCCCAATCTTGACAGGTCGCAAATCGGAAGAAACGATTTCTTTTTCATTGAAAAGGATGAGCCCGAAGAGGCCTTGAAAATAATCCTCGAACTGGCTTGCGGCAGGATTCAGAAGGCATTCGGTTTTGATCCGCTGGAGGATGTCCAGATACTGACACCTATGAACCGGGGAATTATCGGGACCAGCAATCTGAACAGTGAATTGCAGAAGGCAATGAATCCCAGGGAGGATGCCCTGGTCCGAGGCGGAAGAACATTCCGTGTCAATGACAAGGTTATGCAGATCCGCAACAATTACGAAAAAGAAGTCTTCAATGGAGATATCGGGAAGATTTCACGGATCGATACTGAAAACCAGGAAGCTATAATTACGATTGATGGAAGAGACCTGACCTACGATTTCAGCGAGATTGACGAAGTGGTCCTGGCCTATGCGGTGTCTGTTCACAAGTCACAAGGTTCGGAGTACCCGTGTGTCGTCATTCCAATCATGACCCAGCATTACATGCTGCTGCAGCGGAACCTGCTCTATACGGCAATTACCAGAGGGAAGAAGCTGGTGGTGATAGTTGGAAGCAAGAAGGCATTAGCGATAGCAGTGAAGAATAACAGGACATTGCGGCGATATACTTATCTGAAGCAGAGATTGTCGAGTTAAAAACTATCTTTGTTGCTCGAATCTCAGGAGATGCAGAACTTGTGAATTCAGGAACCCTCCGTTACAAATTGTCATCTTCTGTACAAAACCTGCGCTAGTGCTATCCATGGGTCTTATTTTGTAGCGGTTAGCTTTGAAGTAAGTTGTTCTAAAAAATAACTGTTGCAAAAAGAGCGGAGTCGGGCTAAAAATTCAGCAGGGAGATCGTGGGCCTCGCCCCCCGGGGCTTAGGATCTCCAATTTGATAGCCTACGTTGACGATACCCTCGGAGACGCGGGCTTTTGTTTTGTACGGCCCATACTTTACAACTGATCGCAAGGTGGATCGAGGCCACTGCGGGACAAAGACAAACCTTAAAAAGTTTGAATAGCCTGTGAATGAGGGCATGAGCTGCAGTCCATATCTGAAAGTTTATATGTTCTAACAGAGGAGAAGCCGCTATTAGTTTCAATAAAACATTAGTTAGGGACCTTTAACGAAAGTATAATGGTTGCAAGAAGTCTGATAGCTAAAAATCTGAGAAGCTAAAAACATGTAAGCTTCCCCGAGGAACTAGATGATAACAAAGAAGTTACTAATAGAGATCAACGAAACAATTGTGCAAGAATGGCAGGAGATGATAAATGTGCTCTCCAATGTGGCATCAGTGCCGGTAGCATTAATCATGCGCCTGGACATGCCGTTTATAGAGGTTTTCATCGCCAGCCAGGGGGAATGGAACCCCTATCACAGGGGAGAAAAGGAAGAGATAGAGGGGTCAGGTCTTTATTGCGAAACAGTCATCAACAGTCGTGATAAGCTTCTAGTGCCCGATGCGTTGAATGATCCCGAATGGAACAACAACCCGGATATCAAACTCGGGATGATCTCATACCTGGGGTTTCCGATACTGTTACCCGACGGGCAGCCATTTGGAACAATTTGCATCCTAGACAACAAAGCAAACGCCTATTCCAAGGATGTCGAGAAACTCATGCTGATCTTCAAGAAACTGGTTGAGTCTAATCTGGAACTCATTGTTGCAAATCAAGCGCTTGGAGATGAAAACAAACGTCTGTCCGATTACTTAGAGGAACTTCAGGTGTTTAGAGGGATAGTCCCAATATGTTCCAACTGCAAGAGCATTAGAATGGGGGAAAACGAATGGAGTCCCATAGAAAAATACCTGATCGGGCATCCAAAAGCTGATTTTAGTCATGGCCTCTGCCCCAAGTGCGCGCGACTGCTGTATCCTGAGATTTATCCGCAGTAAGAACAGCCTTAGTGGCGAATGAATGGGCTAAGTTGAACTACAGACAACGTATAAAAACTAATGCTGGTAGTCATTCCAGATCACGCATGGCTTGAGGAATCAAGCAATATTATGCATGTGTCATGTGCTATACGTTTCGCTGGAGTATCCGGCCGAGATGAAAAAACAGAAACCAGGTTAGTTCATTACTGAAAAAAATAAGAAGATTCTGCTGCAATGACGGCTTGGTCGGGCTAAAAATTCAGCAGGGAGATCGTGGGCCTCACCCCCCCGGGGCTTAGGATCTCCAATTTGATAGCCTACGTTGACGGAGCAATCCTTTTTAACGCGGGCTTTTGTTTTTTTATGGGGACTGCTTTTATTTTTCATTAGTGAGCGGGACGGCGACTTTTTCGAGGATTGCATTCAATGGACCACATAGGTCCAAGAAGGCCCGGCGCATGATTACAGAGATGGCTTTGCCATTTACACCGCTTCGTTGGAGTTTACCTTCAATTGTCAAAACCTGACTCGTCAAAATGGTTCGGGCAAATCGCTTCTGAACATTCTCAAACACCACTACATCAAAAAGACCGGTTTCGTCTTCGAGAGTAAGAAACATCACTCGTTTTCCGGATTTCGTAGGA
>CALGLN010000001.1 GCA_937930835.1 uncultured Desulfomonile sp. | reverse complement strand
AGCCTTCAGTAAATCTGAGGGCTTTTTTGTTTTCAGCGCTGATAGGTTTTGGATTTGACTCTTGGTCGGAAAGCGGGTGTTGCTTTTTCAAGCCAAGTCCATCACAATGCCATTATCGACATATTTTCTGATTTGAAGCACAGGAATATTAGATGTCTCCGCTTGATGAGTATTCCGTCTGGTTGGAAAGATCAAGGACCGGCATAAACGATGAAGGTTTGAAAGAGCAATATGCCGACATGCTGAATCGCATCAAGCGCGTAGACCCAATCACCATTGCAGAGACTACTGATTCCGAGTACAGAGGGGGCGATGGGATCCCGAGGATCATTATTCCCTTTCTGCAAAGCTGGTTCGTGCTGGATCTAGTACCCTACCGCGTTAGAGCGGAACATGAGGTAGTAGATACGCTACCAATGAAGGTGCTGGTTCTACAGCATCTGCTCTCGGCAGCGGAGAACCAGGGCACGGCGGTACGAGTCATGAATCAGTGGATAGACTGTCGCTCACTTCAGCATGGCGCCGTCCTGGGAGCTCATTTTGCCAAGACCACTATGGAAAATCTCACCAAGTTTTTTGATCTTGAACATGGTGAACGCATCAGTCGCGCCATGAAATGGGCAGGGAAACCATTTGACATGGGGGATGTAGGTTTTAGGTTCAATTTTTTCCCGAGATTGCCGGTTGCCCTAATAAATTGGCAGGCAGACGAAGAATTCCCATCATACAGTAAGATTCTTTACGACATTTCCGCAAGCAACTACATGCCTACCCACGGTTTGACTACTTTGACGGAATTTCTTATCAATCGTTTGATTGAAGAATGACTGGCTCCTCATTTCGCTCTTATTGCGGAACAATACATGATCATCTAGACCCAGAAGGAGGCTAGCGCCTTAAGTTGGGTT
Organism: uncultured Desulfomonile sp.; assembly: GCA_937930835.1. Taxonomy (GTDB): domain Bacteria; phylum Desulfobacterota; class Desulfomonilia; order Desulfomonilales; family Desulfomonilaceae; genus CAITZA01. Next base: position 137,760 of record CALGLN010000001.1, on the reverse strand, counting down.
TATTTCGGATTAAGAGATTCTTTGAGTTGTTGAAGCCACGGTTTCACCATCACGGCATGAGGCGAATCTCCAGCAACTTCCAAGAACTTTTCCCACGCGGCAATTGCATCTTCAGGTTTTTTCACGTCATCTTTTAAAACAATTCCCATATTGAAAAGAGCCAGCGCATGATCTGGTTTCACACTGAGGGCTTTTTTGAAGGCTGTGATTGCATCTTCAGGCTTCTTCATTCTTCTGTAGGCTACTCCCATGTCAGTTATAACGTCAGCGTTGTTGGGATCGAGACTGATGGCCTTTTGGTAGATCTCCACAGATTTTTCATAGTTTCCCAGGTCAAAATAATCATTGGCCAATTGGACCGTCGCCTCCACATTGTCTGGCTGAGCGATCAGCATCTTTTCCAGACCGATGATTCTATTTTTTAACTCTGACATTTGATCTGGGGCAGATTGTGCTGAAGCTAGTGGCTTAGGAGCTACGGTGGTTGAGCTATCTAATTTCCAAGCGGAAAACCCAACTCCGGTCAAAAAACCAGCGATGAATATAGCTATCCAGGTGACAAAAGATCCGACATCCTTCAAGATAAATTCTCCTTGAGCAATATTTTGGCGGCGTCAGTGCGAAGCGTACTACCGACAGATTTGATTATATCCGATTTTTAAAAACAAATTAACCTGGTGTCAGAGAGGTTCTAACAAAACCTCAAAGCAACAGCAATTGAGTTAGGGCCACGTAAATTTAGATACATTTTGACATAATTGCCATCCTGTTAATATACTAAAAAGAGTGTTAGATGAATTGTCGACTCTTTAAAAAATTTCAGGTTTTTCCACAATACTGAATAAACTTGTGTGAAATTTTTTTTAAGAACCTCAGGAGGGAATCTAGTGGACAATTTGAAACTCAAATACAAGACAGTAATGGATGATCATTTTCCAGATGAAATGAAAATTAGCTTTGGTTCCCAGACCCTGATTTACAGGAAAAAAACATGGAAAATACCCGACCCAAAGGGAGAACTTATCGAAAAGGGGCTTCGTTATGGTGAAAATCCAGGGCAAGAAGCCGCCATGTATGAACTTGTCTCCGGAAACCTTGAACTTGGGGGATGCAAGTTCATTGAGCCGATGAACGCTATGGTAAGCGCCCTGACAGAAACTGAAATGATTCAGGCGGGGAAGCACCCCGGCAAAACGAATTTAACGGATGTAGACAATGCGCTCAATATTCTAAAGTTTATGATGACCAAACCAGCCTGTGCGATAATGAAACACAACAATCCCTCAGGAGTTGCGACCAATTCATCGCTCGTCAGGGCATATAGCCGTGCCAACATGGCCGATAGAATAGCAGCCTTCGGAGGAGCCGCCGTTTTTAATAGACCTGTGGACAAGGAAACAGCGGAGTTGGTTTCATCAAATTACCTCGAGGTTGTTGCAGCCCCCGATTACGAGGAAGGCGCTACTTCGATATTACGCAGCCGAAAAAATCTTAGAATTCTTGTAATACCCCGTATGGATAAGCTCGAACGGCTTTGCGACACACGATATGTAGATTTTAAGTCTCTAAATGACGGCGGGATTATTGTGCAGCAATCCCCTATCAACAATATCCGAAAAGCCCACGATCTTATTCCTGCCAAGGCTACTTTCAAGGGGGTGGAATACTATATTGAGCGGATGCCGACGGAGCGGGAAATCGAGGATATGATATTTGGATGGGCAGTTGAACAAGGCGTGACTTCTAATTCAGTCATTTACGTGAAAGACGGATGCACCGTCGGAATTGGAACAGGCGAGCAGGACAGAGTCGGAGTAGCTGAGCTAGCTGTTATTAAAGCAAAGGTCAAGCTACGGGATCGATTATGCTTTGAACGTCATGGCAAACCTTTTAATGAAATTACTGATGAGGATGTTCGAGAAGCGCTCACTAAGGAGATGGAAACCTTAAAAGGTGGTCTTATCGGATCAGTCATGGTCTCTGACGCTTTCTTTCCATTCAGAGACGGTGTTGATGTCGGAATCAAAATGGGAGTTTCGGCAATTGTTCATCCGGGTGGTTCAGAAAGAGACCATGAATCGATACAGGCATGCAATGAAGCAGAACCAAAAGTTTCCATGATGTTTACGAATCAAAGGGCATTCAAACACTAACAAGCAGGGTTCTTCAAAAAAATAAAAATGGTATCAAAATTTCTAAACAATGCTTCTGTTCATTTGCTGTTTATCCTAATAATTCCTTCAATGGTGTTGTACAGCCAAGCTCATGGTTCCGATTTGGATGGACTTAATTCTCGAATTAGCCAATGCGAATATGTGTTAAAACAATCATTGGAGATGCCTGATAGCCGTATTCCCAAGGATCTTCTTCAGCGTTGCAGAGGATTGGCTATTTTCCCTGGGGTTTTCAATTTAGGAGCGTTTGTAGGAATTAGTTTTGGTTCCGGTATCGTTTTGAGACGCGATGAAATTACCGGGCAATGGAGTTATCCTGTTTTCTTTTCGATAAGACAAGGAAGTTTAGGCATGCAAATGGGCGCTCAATCAATTGATCTCATTTTCTTGATGATGAGCGAGAAGACTATTCAAAAACTTCTTGAAGAAAAGCTGACCCTTGGTCTGGATGTATCAGTTTCGGCCGGTCCAGTGGGAAGAGAAGCCGCAGCTGAGACAAATTGGAGTTGGGAGTCCGGCATCTTGTCATATTCGAGGAGCAAGGGTCTTTTTATGGGAGTTTCTATTTCAGGATCAATTCTCGAACCAGACAGAAAATCAAATGAAATTTATCATGGCCGCGATATCTCAGTTCAGGACACTCTTTACGAAAATAGAGGCGCCCTCTCAGATTCGGCAAAAAACCTTATCAACACCCTGGATCAGGCGACCAAATTTTAGGACCAGCAGGGAAGTTTTGAATTGATGGTGATTCAACCAGGTAAGAAGAGCGATTTAGTTTCACTCTTCTTGCGTTGAATTTAACTGAGCGGGTTAGGAATCCTGGGCTTGTTTCACGGTTTTTTCTTGCTGGTTTTGTCTAACTCTTGTTGACTTAGCTTCAAATAGTTCTCGGCCTGTTTAATTAAATTCTGAAGATCTGGCGTTGACATTGTATGGAGGTAATCTACTTCACTTTGAATTTCTTTTAGAATGTGTGCAAGCTTGGCTTGACGTTCTTCAACCTGAACCAGGGTTTCGGCTAATTCGACTGACGAACCAGAGAAGTTCAACATTCTCTTACGTCCAAGTATCCATATGGCCAGAGGAAAAACAATCGCAATCACTACGAGCATTATTACCATAAGTCTTAGATAGCGTATGACTTCAACGCTGATCATTTTGTTAAAATAGCTCCTGTCCTCAGCTTTTTCCCCGGTAACCTTAATGGAGTACAACGTCTGTTCTATCTTGTTTAATCGGTTCTCCATCTGTTCATTTGACAACGCAGACGCGCTTGTTCCAGCCTTGCCCGAAATACTGGAAGCTTCTTCAGCGGCCAAAGCCAATATGGGGGCGCTAACGACAATCTGATAAATGGTAACCGTAACCAGCAGAGCCAAGCATGCAAGGCCGGCTAACAATCCCATTGATCTTTTATTTCTCAATGCCGGCTTCAAAGTAGACATATTTACTCCCTTGCTCAAGAGATAATCCCTATTTGTTTTCCGATTCGACCACAAATTTCGGCGACCTTTTCAAGATCTTCCATGGTATGTGTAGCCATTAGACACATTCTTATACGTTGAGATCCAGGAGGCACACCCGGTGAAATGACACAATTGGTAAATAGTCCTTCGTCGAACAAAAGCTTCCAGAATAGAGCTGTCCTTGCGTCATCTCCGACAATCATGGGTACGATCGGTGTCTGGGTAGGTCCTGTATCAAAACCAAAACCGACTATCTTATCCAAAAGAAACTTCGTATTTCGCCACAGATTTTCCCTTATTTGGGGTTCAGTTTTTATAACATCGACTGCCGCCTGGACTGCCGCCACCGCTGATGGTGGCATGGCTGCTGAAAATATCAAAGCCCTTGAGTGATGTTTTATGTAATTGATCACCTTTGTGTCGCCAGCAATAAAACCACCTAAAGAAGCCAAGGACTTACTAAAAGTTCCCATTACCAGATCGACCTGGTCGGTGAGGCCAAAGTGTTCCAATATTCCACGACCACTTTGCCCCAAGACCCCAATACCGTGAGCGTCATCGACCATTATCCGAGCGCCATACTCTTTTGAAACCGCCACAATTTCAGGCAGGAGCGCCAAGTCTCCTTCCATACTATAAACACCGTCCACAATTACCAAAATGCCGCTCGAATCGCCTGATGCTTCGAGGTTACGACGTAATGAATCAATGTCATTGTGGCGAAATCTACGGACCTTCCCGAAGGATAATCTAACCCCCTCAAGAATACTCGCATGTACGAGTCTGTCTATAATGATCGTGTCGGTCCGTGATATCAAAGGAGCAATCACGCCTTGGTTCGTCAGAAAGCCCGTGGTAAAAACTTGAGCTGATTGTTTTCCCACAAATTCAGCTAAAGATCTCTCAAGTTTCTCATGCAGTTCGAGAGTTCCATTTAGGAAACGTGACCCTGAGCAACTTGTTCCGAACCTCAGCAGGGCATCCAAGGCTGCCTCTCTGACTTTCGGATGGGTTGTTAAGCCCAAGTAGTTGTTAGACCCCACCATGATCAGATCTCTACCATCGATGGTTACATGCGTGCCCTTGAGATCCTGTATGGCTTTAAAATAGGGGTAAAATCCAAGGTCTATGGCTTCTTGATCGCGATTAAACGCGTAACATTTTTCAAAAACGTCTCTCATCGGATTCCGATTCCACTTTTACCCAAAGCACGTTTGGAAACTCGCTTGGGAATACTTTCCTTAAGAGATAATCATGAGATGGTTTTCAGCAAGAGCTGATAATTCCATCCACAAAAAAACTGTTGGTTGGTTCTTGCGAAGATGTTCTCCAACAGCAATTACGAACGTGCCATCATAAGCTGATAATGTATAATACGTCAAGCCCACTTGCAAATTGAAGCATAACCATTGGAATAACAATATAAAACCCGATCACTATTAAATCTTTAACTAGTGATCGGGTCGTGTGGAAAGTTAAATAAAAAAGGTTTTACTATTTTTTCACATCACCTGTTGCGGCGCCATGAAGCTTAATTTCAACCTTGTTTTCCAGGCCCTGGTAGTATTCCTGAAGGATCTTAACAACTTCTGGTCTGGAGAATTCGGGGGGTAGTTCACCGCCTTCAGACAAGGTTTTACGCACAAGTGTTCCAGAAAGAAGGAGACGATCGGCCTTGCCATGCGGGCAGGTTCTCATTGAAGCCATTCCACCACACTTGTAGCAATGGAAAGTCCAATCTATATTTAGTGGCTTTAATTCGAGTGAACCCTCAGGAATCTGGTCAAAGATTTTCTGCGCGTCGAAAGGCCCGTAATAGTCGCCAACACCGGCATGATCTCGACCAACGATCAAGTGTGAGCAGCCGTAGTTCTGGCGGAATACGCCGTGAAGGAGGGCTTCACGTGGACCGGCGTAACGCATTTCCATGGGGTAGCCTTTTGTAACAACAGTGTCTTTCACAAAATAATTATCAACTAGAGCGTTGATAGCTGCGACGCGAACATCAGCCGGGATATCACCGGCTTTGAGCTTACCGAGCAGCTGATGAATGATGACACCATCCATTACTTCCACGGCGATCTTCGCAAGAAATTCGTGCGACCTGTGCATGGGGTTACGAAGCTGCAGGGCGGCAATCCTTTTCCAGCCCTTTTGTTCAAAAATTTCTCTGGTTTCTGCAGGAGTGGCGTAGAGTTCGCCGTATTGCTCTGGGAAGCCGCCTTCGGTCAGAACTTTGACTGGCCCTGCCAGGTTATACTTGCCCTGAGCCATAACCTTCTGAACACCGGGGTGTTCCATGTCATCGGTGGTAAAAACTTGTTTACATTCGTAGTTTTTATCAATTTGATACTTTTCCGTAACACTCATAGTGGCAATGATTTCGTTGCTTTCAGTATCAACCAGAGCTATCTTGTCGCCTTCCTTAACGTTTTCATCATCTGTTGAAACGGTAATAGGAATGGGCCAAAACAAACCATTAGCCATTTTGAATTCCGCGCAAACGCCTTTCCAATCGGCATAGCCCATGAAACCTTCCAGAGGGGTAAAGGCGCCGCAACCCAACATCAAAAGGTCACCTGTTTCACGTGACGAAATAAAAATTTTAGGTAAAGATTGTGCTATCTTTTTCTCTTCTTCTAACGCTGCTCCTGTGAGAAGTAATGGTTTAAGCGCCCCTCCACCGTGGGGTTTAACTAACTTCGACATGTTTTGACCTCCTTAAACTTCTTGCCTTGCTTACTTTGTTCCCAATAAACACCTTTGCATATCGGAAACACGCTTTAAGATTGGTTCTGGGATAGACTCTAGAATGCTGTGGTCTAATACTAAAAAGACATACAATGCTACAGTTTTCAAAAAATTGTGTCAATATAAAAGGTAAGGCTCCATTTCGTATTGTTTTTTACGTATTGTTTTTTGATATAATTGAACCCCAAACCCCACACAGATAGCTCCAACACGATTCACATCAATTTGTGTGCCAAAAAATTGATTGAGTTTTAATGCTTAGGATCCTGAATTCATACAAGTTGTGGTAGATGACTTGATACAAGCTCTTGGTCTTGGTGTAAAATAATTTGACAGAATGTAAAGTTACACCCTTCTGGAAGTTGAAAACAGGAAGTTCGCACGCAGCTTTTATGATTTGAAGTATAGCGAATTTCGAGGATTGAATTCTAGACTTTTTTACCGGTCTTTGAGCGAACTCATTTGTTGAGTGTGATGAGATCAGGAACGCGCCATTTGGCCAATACTGGCCCCATAGGAGATTCTGAGAATCTTCGAGCCAATCTTGTTCCGAACAATTCTCTCTCTGGAATGTAAGCCAAAGGATTGTACAATTGGTTATTAACTCGAACCTCCAAATGTAGATGTGGACCTGTAGATCTGCCGGTATTACCTACAAGAGCTATTTTTTGCCCCTTCTTAACCGTTTGTCCCTTCTTGGCAACTATCTCTGACAAATGAGCATAATAGGTATATACGCCTTTTCCATGATCGAGCATGACGGTATTACCATATCTCCTGAAGCGTTTTCTCGTTCCTGTAAAAATTACCTTTCCATCTGCACACGCTACAACTGGTTGCCCTATCGGGGCGGCTATGTCCAATCCGGTGTGAAACGTTCCCCATCGAAAACCGAAGGGAGATGTGAGAACACCCTTGGGAACGGGGAACTTGAGCGCCGGGACTGAAGAATGCTTGGCTCCTCTGATCAAAGTAGCCAGAGTCTTGTCTCGATTGGCTTCATTCTTTGCTACAGGCATTTGATATGAACCAGCTTTTTCATCCCAGTCGCTTAACAGAGCAGATGCTGGTAAGAATATTGTTTGCCCTTTTGTCAATTTGGCGGTGGTATCTAGTTTATTTATTTTGGCGACAGCCTTGAGGTTAAGGCCATAAACGTCACAAATTTGATTCAGGGTTTCGCCGCTACCGACAATGTGAAAAGCTCCATCTTCGTCTTCTATATCTGCTTTTTTATCTTGTCTATTTTCAGTTTTTTGATCGGTTGAGCTATTCGAGGCCACGCTCTTGATCAAACCCTGTTTAGAAGCGCAGGATGACAGCATTACAATAGATAAGATCAAAATTGTGATGTGACGAAGTCTCATGAAAATTCCAAAACGTTTTAGATGGGGATCTATAACTGCAGCGTAGCACAAACACAAAGATTTATCAATTAAATAAAGTAGCTATGATTAAAAGATGATTTGTTTTTTATATAAACGTAAAGTCATAATTTAGATTTATCAATCGACTAAGGTATCTTTTGGGGCAAGTCAGATTTCCTGGCACGCTGAATTTGGTTGAGAAGCGCCCGATATTCATACTCGGGCGCGTAGTTTAATTTTGCGCGAATGATAATTACTGTTTGGTTGTCGGAACAGGCGTTACGCTCTGAGGCGCTTCTTGCTCTTTTAGTTTTTGAGCTTCTTCAGCCCATTTTTTTGCATTCAAAGCAGAAATCTGTTGCTTGAGGGAATACAGTTCCTGGTCGTATCCGCGGATCTGCTTGGAAAGGTTAGCTTTTGCGCTATTCTTAATCTCATCGGCCTGTAATTCCAGTTTGGCAATCTGTGAATCCAGCTGAACTCTCTGTTTGACGAGATTATCAATTTGACCAATCAGCGCTTTAATTTGCTGATCAGCTTGAGCATCAGCCTGTTGACGAGCCTGATTGATTTGGCTTTCAACTCGTTCTGCCTTCAATTGAAGGGCTGAAATCTGGCTGGCCAAATCCTCTGCGTTAACGTTCAAGACCAAGGCCGCCATTGATACGGTCAAAGCCAGAGCCAAAATAGTAAGTTTTTTCATCGATACACTCCTGTGGCGCCAATTTAGGAAGGCCCAGGCCCCCTTACGCGGACTCTTAACTATCACATTTTTGTTTAAATGCAAGAAAAAAATAAATTATAATAGTAAGCTAAAAGAAAAAACTAGAATATACATTATTGTTTTGGTGTTTTCTCACCGATTCAATCAACTTGGCAAGAAGGACTCCGTCTGACAGATGATAAAATGTTACAAGTTGACAAAAGTCCTCCATAATTTATAGTTGAGGCTTGTAAGCACAGACGAAACATTGAATAGATAGAAATTTTTGGAATTTAGAGGTGGAGTTGACTGGTTTCACAATTGAGACTGGTATTTGTGTTTTTTAGACTTTTAATTTTCTGGAACTTTACTGGGAGGCTATCAAGATGACGCCAGTGTTAAGACTTCAGGCCAAGCTAATGGTGTTAATTGCTGCAGGTTTGATGATTCTATTGACCTGCGCTGAACGAACAATGGCTCAGAATATTCAACTTACATACGCTAATTTCCCACCTGCCACTACCTTTCCATGTGTTCAAATGGAAAGATGGGCTGAGGAGGTCCAGAAGCGAACGGGAGGGAAGGTTACGATTAAGACCTTTCCAGGTGGCACATTGTTGGGCGCCAAGAACATGTATGACGGAGTGGTAAAAGGGTTGGCGGATATCGGGTGCTTGGCTACGGCCTATCAGCCAGGTAGATGGAAGCTGTTTGAAGCTATGGATCTCCCTTTCATGTTTGAAAGTGGCGAGATTGCCAGCGCGACCATGTGGGAACTTTACAGTAAGTTCAAGCCGAAATCGTTTGATGGTGTAAAAGTTCTGACGATGTTCACTTGCGCGCCGGCCCACATAATGTCCGAGAAGCCTGTGCGAAAAATCGCAGACATGCAGGGAGTGAAACTTCGGGCCGCCGGCACTGGAGTAGACATATTGAAACTTCTTGGCGCAGCGCCGGAGGGTATGCCTATGTCCGCTGTTCCGGAAGCGCTGCAAAAGGGTGTAATAGATGGTTTGGTGAGTTCATTAGAGGTTCTTAAAGATCTCAAGTTTGCGGAGTACTGTAAGTTTGTGACGTATGGCGACCTATGGGTAGTTCCGTTTGCGGTGGTTATGAATAAGGCGAAATGGGAGTCCCTGCCGGTTGACGTGAAAAAGGTTCTCGACGAACTCAGCTTAGAGCAGGCCTTGTGGACAGGCGCATATGTTGATCAGCATGCCGCCAAAGCGGTGGAATGGTCAAAACAGGATCCTCAAAATGTTGAATTTATAACTCTTAGCAAAGAGGAATTGGCAGACGCTAAGACAAAGGTAGCTCCCTTAATTAACGATTATCTCAAGAAAACGGAAGAGGCTGGATTACCAGGTAAAGACTTTTTGGCGGAACTTACTTTACTGAAGGAAAAGTATTCAAAAATCAAAAACAAGTGATCCGAAGGGTCGGATCTTTATTTTTGAAATAATCACTTTGACTTGTGACAAATGAGAAATTATTCCTGAGAAAGTTCATGAAAAAAATTAATAAGTTAAATAACGCCCTAGCAAACTGGTTTGCTGTCATTGGGGCATTGGCTTTATTTTTGATGATGGGGATATCTGTGGTTAATATGGCGATGCGTTTTTTTGGCAGGCCTCTTGGGCCTGCGTATGAGCTAGTCGGATTCCTTGGGGCCTTGGCGGTATCGCTGCCTTTGGGGTACTCCCAATTAAAAAAGAGTCATATTGCTGTGGACATTCTCTCGTCACATTTCTCTGCTTCAGCTCGAAAACTTGTTACTGCGATAGGGTTGATTCTTGGAGCCATCTTTTTTGGCTTGGCAAGTTGGCAAGTAGGGGCTTTTGCCAACACCATGAGGCTGACGGGAGAGCTGTCAGAGACAACCAAAATGTCATATTATCCTTTTATTTTCGCTGTGTCGGCAGGTTGTGGATTGATGGTGCTTTCGTTGATCGCTGATTTGTTCAACTTATTTTTGGATCGGTCGCGAAATTTAAAAAACGGTTAGATGGATCATTAGAGTTTCAAGTTTGTAGGGCAAGATCTAATCCAAAACAGGACCATTTTGGTATTACATCAACATTGAGCTGTTGTTGTGGGAGGAAAACTCATTTCAGAGGGTCAGTCCATGGAAAACTCGAAAGATAGAAAAAATGCTTCCGTTTCAGGCAGACGAATCCTAGCTGTGGATGATGAACAGGATGTTTTAGAGGTCATAGAAGAGCAACTTGAGGAGGCTGATCTTGTTACCGCCCTGACATACGAGATGGCGAGGGATCTTATCCGGCAAGGAGGCTTGGATCTTGTGATTCTCGATATAATGGGAGTGAGGGGATTCGAATTGCTGGAACAGTCTAGAAAGCACAAGATCCCTGCAGTTATGTTAACAGCCCATGCCTTGAATCCCGAAAGTTTTCAAAAGTCTATCGATAAGGGGGCAGTTTCATTTCTTCCTAAGGAACAGTTATACAATCTCAGAGAGCTCATAATTGAAATTCTAGATGATGTAGATTCGGGACGGACTCATTGGAAAAGACTAAGTCAGCGTCTTGGACCTAGGTTGAAAGAAATGTGGGGCCAGTTGTGGAAAGGAATTAAATTCCCAAACGATCTTAATATTCGCTGGTAAGAAACTTTCTTTAGAGTTTCTTCATTTTTTGCACATTTTTTAAGATCTGGGGTTTATGAAACGGGTCTGAAATTTCTCTGATTTATGCAATAGTTGCTGAACTGTACGCGCGCTAGCTTTCTCTTGCCCTAAAACATTGTCAATAACAAATTATATAATTATATTAGCTCATTAAATGATTATCGCCAGATTTTTCGAAGAAGATAAAATGAATGGTGTGATTTAACCAATAGAATTTTATCTTTTATCGACAACTATTTGTCTGGTTCATTCATTTTTTGATTTACTTTAGTATGAGTGAGTGATAGAGGTCGAGCAAAATCGGCGAAGGAACCATTTTTAACGTTGTGACTCTAGAAATTGGAGTGATTTTAGCTTGAATGGGCTCACATAAGCCTCTTGTAAAGCAAAAACATTGCTTATCTGAAATGGAAATGCTCATATTAAGAACATGACAAAAGGACGAGCGTCAATTATTCCAATAATGTTGTGGATTGTAATTGCAGGGACGATTAGCCTTGCGAGTTCGTCATGGGGAGGGTCTTCAGTTTCGGTCGAGAGCAAAAGAGATTGGCTTTATGCCATCACTCACCTTCATCCTTCAATCTATTTAATTCTTTTCTTCATTTTTGTTCTTTCAATGATCAACCTCGGATTCCAAAGCAACTTACTTCATCATCTTCAGACAATTGTCAACAAGATCAGATTTAGAGGAGATGCTCCGAGGGTTAACGCTGATCCTATTGGAATTGTTGGCCCAATTGGTCAAAAGCGATCTTCAAGAAGCTTCGGGCAATCTTTGAGAGGTCCAGAATCATATAGAATGAGTAAGGGACCTTTACCCGATGGTATAGTGTCTGTCCGACCGGCTCCACAGAACCCTGATCATGAGCCTGTTGAGGCAATACCAACCCCTTTAGATGGTCAGGATCATCCAATACCAGAATTCAAAGTTAGGGATTCATCCAAATCCAAAACCTCGAAATCATCCGACTCAGAGAAAGAAAAAACACTGCCTTCAAAGGAATTCAAATTTTCCTCTGCGGTCGATGTTCCTTCTCCTGAGGAAATTGAACGTCGGGAAAGGGAAAAAATTGTAGTTTCGGGGCGTGTGGTCGATCCTTCCAGCAATGGTTTAACTACGGCGGTTGTTTATTTATCAGATGAAGATGGGAATAAAGTCGGCCAATCGTGTAGGACAAATTCCGATACTGGATCATTCAGGGTTCAAGCAAACGAATCCGGGATCTATTCAATAAATGTTTACAGGCGCGGTTACGTCATGGACTCAGATGGTCCGATCGTACTTCCGGTCAAGAGTGGGAAGCTTGAGGATTTCGATATTGTCATGCTTCCGGAAGGCTGTCTGATACAAGGTAAAGTGATTTCAGAGATTGATCATGGCCCCACTTCGGGCCTAATTGTAAAATGCGCCTGCAGAAGTGAACAATTCAAATTTGATACAACTACTGACATGGACGGCTCTTTTCAGGTGTTCGGGGCGCCACTGAATTCAGAGTGCGTTCTCGATGTTTTTACTCCTGATGGGGAGGTGTTGCTAAGTTCAAAGCCTTTTGAGACAGTTCAAAAGAAACATCTCCTGGTTGATTTTGAGGTAGATTATCCAGGGGATTATCATGATAATCTTCTGGCGGAAGAGCTGGGAACTTTAGATGTAGATGTAGAAGTGGACGAGTCAAAGGAAGAAAAGGCAATTCACTCTAATGCTGTTTGAAAGCTCTGAATTCATGACAGCAAATCGCATGCTCTGATAACCAATTTTATATCAGCTAACCTTCAAATTTTTTCTTTTTCCTTCGTAGACGCCAGTCAAAATGACGCCAGCTATTTTGCGGGGAATTACCGAAATTATCTTCTCTGCCAGGTCTAGAGGAACAACTAAATTGGCAAAAAGATCAGTCTTGTTCAAGGCCACGTAGAGCAGACTTTCTTTGGGAACATTTTGGTATGCTCCCTGTTCGTGGGTTACAAGCTCGACAACGGCGTCACAGTCTATGGGCTGTTGTTTTTCAAGACCTGAAAGATTAAGGAATTTATCTATCCTGTGAACTGTTTGGGAATTAGCTGATTGCCCTAAACAATCCATCCCCACGACAAAAATAACAATGTTCGATCTTTGTGGTATTGCTGGCTCCCAAGATTCAGGACACTTGATTGGACGACCTAAAGCCCCATCCGCCTCGGCAACAATAAAATCTGAGAATTTTGTCAGGAAGGGAACATCAGCCGGACGAATTCCCAACAATTTTTTAGTGTTGGAGTCTATTTGTTTTCCGAAACATACATGATGAAAAGTCTCCAATGTTTTTAATATATTTTTATCCCAATTCTCTTGATTGGATAAATGGACTATTGGGGCTTGATCAGTTGAAGGAACGAATATCTTTGTAGTTGTAGTCGTTACGACTTTTAGGCCGCGGCTAACAATCTCGTTAGCAAGGTTAAACATAAGGCTGGTTTTTCCACCAGCCCCAACAAGGGTTATCACGCATGGAATCTCCCTGATATCCAATAATTCAAAAAAATCACCTGTCAACCTGAACAACCTTATTAATTGACTCCCACAAGGCTATTTGCTGCTCAAAATTCAGTTTCTTTCTATCTTTGTTAATATTTTTTCCTTTACAGGATACGCACCTTGACTCGGAGCATCCCAGGCACATCCTACAATCAAGACATTGAGGTTTCTTGTTACAACATTCTTGCGATACAGATTGCATGACAACTCCTTACATGGTAAATTAAAATGCTTAAATGATTTGTCAATCGCTTTTTCAAGAATCCCAAAAGTTTATGAACAGAGAAAAATTATGAGCGAAAAAACGATAAAAGAAACAAACCTAGATAGTCTCAAACTCATGGGCCGTGGCAAAGTTCGAGATATTTACGATCTAGATGACAGATTGCTCATCGTATCTACGGATCGTCTATCTGCCTTTGATGTAATTTTGCCCAATCCGATTCCGAAAAAAGGACAGGTCCTTAACAAATTGAGTTCTTTTTGGATGAACAAGACTGCCAAGATTGCTCCAAATCACTTGATTAGTTCGGATATAAAAGAGTTTCCGGGAATTCTTCAAAAATATGGTGATCAGCTTGACGGACGAAGTATGCTGGTCAAGAGAGCCAAAACATTTCCTGTTGAATGTGTCGTTAGAGGCTATATCATTGGGTCTGGGTGGGAAGATTACAAGAAGACAGGGGCCATTTGTGGGATCAATTTGCCTTCGGGGCTCAAACAAGCAGACAAGCTTTCGGAGCCAATATTCACACCGTCTACCAAAGCCGAGATTGGCAAACATGATGAGAACATAAGTTTTTCCAAGACGGTTGACATTTTAGGAGCTGATACTGCCAATTGGCTTCGCGACACATCTTTGCAGCTCTATGAGTTCGGGGCAAGATGGGCTGAACAAAGAGGAATCATTATAGCTGACACGAAGTTTGAATTTGGAATCATTGATGGGACGAGGTCATTAATCGACGAGGTTTTGACTCCTGATTCATCACGTTTTTGGCCTCAGGATCAATATGAGCCTGGTATCTCGCCTCCATCTTTAGACAAACAATATGTGAGGGATTATTTACAGTCCATAAAATGGAACAAGGAACCCCCTGCTCCTCAACTGCCTGAGGAAGTGGTAAGGAATGTAAGCCAGAAATACATAAACATTTACAAAATACTAACGGGTGAAGAGATCTGATTGTCTGGAGAGATTTATGTATAAGAGCACAAAGTTCATATTCATAACAGGTGGGGTGCTTTCGTCTTTGGGCAAGGGCTTATCTGCTGCAAGTATCGGAGCGTTGATGGAGTGTAGGGGGCTGACTGTTACGTTGTTGAAGATGGATCCGTACATCAATGTCGATCCAGGAACCATGAACCCATTTCAACATGGGGAAGTTTTTGTAACTGATGATGGAGCTGAAACGGATTTGGATCTAGGTCATTACGAACGCTTTACTCACGCCGTCTTACGACAAAAAAACAATTTTACCACAGGACAAATTTATGACTCCGTTATTCAGAAAGAGCGTCGCGGCGAGTACTTAGGAGCTACAGTTCAGGTAATTCCCCATATTACCGATGAAATTAAAGATAAAATCAGGGGGTTGGGCAACGGCGTAGATGTTGCCATAGTAGAGGTTGGAGGAACGGTTGGAGATATAGAAAGTTTACCTTTTTTAGAAGCAATAAGACAACTACGCGCTGACTTGGGCCCCCAGAACGTCTTATACATTCATCTGACATTATTACCTTTTGTAAAGGCTTCAGGCGAAGTAAAGACCAAGCCAACACAACATAGCGTAAAAACATTAAGAGAAGTAGGCATTCAGCCAGATATTTTGATTTGTAGGACTGAAAAAAGTATTTCGCGAGATGTAAAAGAAAAAATTGCCTTGTTCTGCAATGTTCGTCCGGAAGAAGTAATTGCCGCTGAAGATGTCGACTGTATTTACGAACTCCCATTGAAATTTCACGAAGAGGGGTTGGACCAGAAGATCGTTGAGCTCTTGAATATATGGACACGGGCCCCTCAACTGGATGAATGGAGAGATTTTGTAAAATCGGTCAACTCTCTTGAAAAGGTGGTCACGATCGGCATAGTAGGAAAGTACGTAAATCTTCATGAATCTTACAAAAGTCTCAATGAGGCTTTGTTTGCTGGTGGTGTTGCTAACAAGGCAAGAGTTAAGCTGAGATTTATAGATTCGGAACGAATTGAAAATTACGGCGTCGGGGATGAATTTGATGATGTGGATGGAATTTTAGTTCCCGGGGGTTTTGGTTCTCGCGGTATTGAGGGGAAGATCAAGGCAGTTCAATATGCTCGTGAGAAAAACATCCCTTACTTTGGAATTTGTTTAGGAATGCAGATGGCGGTAGTAGAATTCGCCAGAAACGTTTGTAAACTTGATAGCGCTAATTCCACAGAGTTTGATCCAAATACTCCTTTTCCGGTAATACATCTGATGGAAACGCAGCGTTCAATCAAAGATAAAGGCGGAACTATGAGGCTTGGCGCTTATGAATGTGTAATCCCAGGCGATAGTTTGTGCCGTGAGATTTATGGAGCCGACACAATAAGTGAAAGACACAGGCATAGATACGAATTCAATAATGAATTTAAGTCAAGATTAGAGGAAAAGGGGCTGGTGGCGGGAGGAGTCTCGCCAGATGGGCAATTGGTCGAGTTAATTGAATATAGGGATCATTCTTGGTTTGTTGGGTGTCAGTTCCATCCTGAATTCAAATCACGGCCGATGGATCCTCATCCCTTGTTCTCAAGTTTCATCAAGGCTAGCCTAGGCTATCAGGCTACCAAATTGACCCCTGACAAGGGCAAACCATCTTGTCACTGAATATTTTGAATTCTTTCAATTCAAAATCGGAAATCGGATGGCAAAGAGATATTATGATGGGTCATGACTCTGAAATTTGCATTTGTTTTTAATTTCTAAAAATTTTTGATAAACGGTCGTTTTGTTCAAGCCGAATCTGATATATGCCTCAATGGCAAGTCGTTTGCCCGAGAGGCCTTCATCCATTAATTCCAAGACAGCTTCTTCAATGTCTACTGATGGGCTAGGTTCCGCAGAGCCCTCGACGACCACTGTAATCTCTCCCTTTACAGAATTCCTTGATTCAAGCGATTCCAGTATGGAACAAGCGTCCCCCAATATTATTTCTTCAAATACCTTTGTAAGTTCTCTAAACAGAGCCATGTTTCTGGACCCAATATGTTCACATGCGATTTTAAGTGTGTCCACAATTCTTGTAGCTGTTTCCAGAAATACGACGGTTCGTGGTTGTCTCTGAATTTCTAGGAAAAATAGTTTTCTCTGGGATTCCTTACGCGGGGCAAACCCTAGGTAGAGAAAAGATGAACAATCCATTCCTGAGACCGACAAGGCAGTAGTTATAGATGACGGCCCTGGAACAGGTGACACCTTAAAGCCTGACTTAAGGGCAGCTCTTACAAGCCTATTTCCGGGGTCTGAAACGGCCGGAGTTCCTGCATCAGTAATAAGGGCTACCGAGAAACCTTTCTGTAATTTGTCAAGCACTGCTTCTATTTTTCTAGACTCGCTAAACCTGTGCAAACTCATTAATCTGGTGGATATTCCCCAATGGTTTATCAAAACCCTACTTTTTCGAGTATCTTCGCAAGCGATCAAGTTAACGTGTCTAAGTGTCTCCACAGCTCGGATGGTTATGTCCTCTAGGTTACCAATTGGAGTTGCAACAACGAACAAGATCCCTGCTTCAGATTTGAGCTCATCTACCGTTTTTTTGGGAGCCTTAGGGCGAATCATTCGATCAGGTCCTTTCCGGATTTGTCAAGATATAGATATGACCGCTTATATTCTTCAAGAACAGTTATAAGAAGGACTCTCGAGACAGCGGCAACGGGGATGGCAACCAGCATGCCGACAAATCCAAAAAGATTTCCGCCAATTATAAGAGCCAGAATATAAACTAGAGGATGCAGACCTACTGCGTGCCCGACTATTCTGGGTGTTAATACATATGATTCAAAAACCTGAACCAAGGCTATCCAGCCGATTACATAGAAGACATGAATAAGGTCACCGAATTTGGCGAGAGCCATTAATGACCCGAAGACCAGACCTATCATCGTTCCCAGGTAAGGAACTATGAACAGTATGCCGGATACTATTCCAATCACCAAGGCTAAATCAATCCCGATGATAATGAACCCAGTACTGTACAGCACCGCCATGACCAGCGCAATTGTGAGCTGTCCCCTAACAAAACTTGCCAAGACCAGATCTATTTCAACAAATTTATTGATTATCGGGGTTCTTGTGTAGGTTGGGAGCAATTCTACGGCCCCAGCCTTGATATTTTCAAAGGAGACTAGCAGGTAATAGGCGATTATGGGAATGAGCAGTATCTGGAACAGAGCGCTAAGTATCGAAAGTGTTGACGCGAAGACAGAAGAAATAATTTGTCCCAGGGTTTTTGTTATTCCAGGTAGAAGTTGCCTGCCTCTTTCTAAAATCAAGTTTGAAAGTTCGTTCATGTCCTGCGGAATGTGTATATCGAACACAGATGTAATTTCAAAAAAAACTGATTGAAGTGTTTCCAGATACTTGGGCGCCAAACGGGAAAATGAGGATATCTCTCTGGCGATTGCCGGAACGATTATGAAAAAGAGTCCCACAAAAAAGGCAAATACTAGCAGCAAAGAAATGATAGCGGCCAAGGTCCTGTTGATTGAGAATTTTTCCAAACCACGAGTCAAAGGATTGAGGATGTAGGCCATGAAGAAAGAAACCATCAACATTGTCGTTATAGACTCCAAAGCGTACATCAACCAGACGACAAGGCCAACGAATAATAGGCCTGCCGCAATCCTAACCAGAGTCTTAGTGGCAAAAGGTGTCATTTCTCACGCCCGTATATTTTTCTTTACGTAGTAGAGTAAAGAGAATCTCTAGTATAAGGATGATAATACATATCCAAGCAAACACATCACCATATTTTGTGTAAAAGGTAATAACATGATTGGTCGAATCAGTAAGTCGAACATTGATCCACCCTGATTCTCCCAATGGTATAGAATCTACAAGTTCCCCGAGGGGATTAAAGGCAGCGCTGATCCCCGTATTTGCTGATCTAACCAACCACTTTCTGTTTTCTATGGATCTAAATTTAGCCATAGCGAGATGCTGATAAGGGGCTGATGAGGTATCAAACCATCCATCGTTCGTGATGTTTACCAAAAAGGTGGCTCCATTGTTTACAGCCATGCGGCTTAGATCTGGAAATATCGCCTCATAACATATCAATACGGAGAAGGGAGGTGTGTTTGGAGGTTTTAGCACCTTCATTGAGACTCCGGGAGTAAAGTCTGCTTCGCGCGCCGCCATACCCGGACCTAAGGGTAACAACCATGCCAGCGGCATGTACTCGCCAAAAGGAACCAAATGAATTTTGTCATAATCTGCCAATATTTCAGAACCATCAATCAGGAACGCGCTGTTGAAATAATTGATCTCTCCTGCAGAATTGGTTTGAGATGGGGCTCCGATGAGCATGGGCTTATTCAGCTTTTGGGATATCTGGACTGCTTCCATCCAGGCAAGATCCTCCCCTCCGATTACAACAGGAACACTTGTCTCGGGCCAAATCAGCAAGTCTGCCCCGGCTGTGACAGACTGTTCTGCTAGGTCTTCATATTTCTTGAAGGTAAATGACCGATAAGATTCACTCCATTTGACCCCTTGAGGGATGGCCCCTTGCAGAATTCCTACAGTGAAAAATGGTTTCGAATTAGTCTGTTCACCATGGTGTCTAAATTTTTCCTGTGCATAAATGTAGCAGCCTGAGACTAATAACAACCCTGATGTCAACAAGACCAGAACCTTACCGAGGGATGTTCTTCTGTTTAGAACGGTTTCAAGAATGACACTATTTACAAAAACAATTAGAAAAGATAAGCCATAGACTCCTGTTATATCAACAACTTGAATCAAGTTGCCTCGTTGTGATAGGGAGTAACCCACAAGATCCCAAGGAAAACCTGACCAAAAGTAGGTCCTCATGTATTCAACGCCAACCCAACAAATGGGAAAAATTAACCAATACTGTCCAGAAGAGCGTTGAATGAATCTTGCAAAAAAAGCAAAGAGTCCGAAATAGCCCGCCAAAACTATGACTAGAGTGACCAGTATCAGGATAGATATGTGAACAGACAAATGGCCGTGAACTGTCAAAGTTTCATAAATCCACCTTACATCGATCAAAAAGAAAACAAGTCCAGAAACCCAACCATAAAAGGCAGCTTGAGAAGGATTTTGGGAGTTATGGATGGACCATAGCAGTGGAACAAGCGCAGTCCAGACTAGAAGATCGTATTGAAAGGGTGGGAATGCTACAGCTAGGCAAGCTCCGCTAATAGCCGCGGCTAATACTGATTTGATCATGGGAAGGTTTCCGAAACCCCATTTACAACCCCTAACTCTGTCTCTGAAGGTCTGGTCACTAAGATTCTTGAAACACGTTTGGCATCGGCTGCCTGTATTTTCATTGACAGACCCTCGAAAATAATTTCCTCACCTTTGCGAGGAACTTTACCCAACAGGTGGATTATAAATCCTCCAACGGTGTCATATCCTTCTCTAGGAACCTGTATTCCGAATCTCTCTTCGAAATCATCTAAGTTTGCCCAAGCGTTTACTAAAGTAGAACCATCTTCCTGTAATATGAATTCGTCTTCCTCTCGGTCGTGTTCGTCTCGGATTTCCCCAATAATTTCCTCAATAATATCTTCGATAGTTACAATTCCGGAAGTCCCGCCATACTCGTCGACAATAACCGCCAAATGCGATTTTTTGGATCTCAATTCATTTAAAAGATCATTTATACGTTTAGTTTCTGGAACAAAAAAGGGATCCCTACATATTTTCCTTAATTCAAAATCTTTCTGCTGGCTCAACCAAAAAGGCAAAAGGTCCTTCGCATTGAGGATGCCTACGATCTGATCGACATTATCTTTGTAAACAGGAATCCTGGAATGACCAGACTGAATGATCGTGTTCAGCAATTGGTCTAAGGGACAATCATGAGATACGGCAACAATTTGAGTTCTAGGGATCATGATTTCCCGTGCGACCGTTTGTTTGAGGTCAAAAATGCCCTCGATCATATCTCCTTCATCATGATCAATGAGCCCCCGCTCCTCACTCTCATCTATAACCTGTTGAAGCTCCTTAGGAACTTTGTGAAGCCCCATTTTTTTCTTAAACCAGCGAACTAGACTTTGGGTTTGTGGTAGAGAATCCTCCAATTGGACATACACTCCTTTGCATCGCTCTGTGCTATCGTCTAAAAGAGTGATTGAGTTTTAAAGAGCGAGGCATGTTATAGGTTAATCAAGAAATAACAATGACTGGCCAATGTGTCAAGAAGTTGACAGCTTGCTTGCTGAATTAGATTTCTTTGTTTAACTCAAATAGCTTGATCTTGTTATTGAACCAATAGATGAGCTACTGCTAGAATTCATAATCTTCTGGTGGGGCCGCCAATCCATGGCCGGGAATGAACGGAATGGCTGCTATCGGATAGCCACGCAGCCATCTGATCCCACCTCTCAAGACAGTTTTTATTGGCGCAGGCGTGAGGTAAAAGGCAGGCCCGTTTATTTCGGCTTCATGTTCCAGGTTAGAGGGAATAATACTCAAACAGTGGCCCAATTCCGTAGAAAACAAATAGAATGGTTTTAATTCATCTGGTATGGTTCCTTGGTACATGTTTAGGTCAAGGTCCATTTTTGATCGTGAATCAAACAATTCGGATTTAGTCCTGACAATTTCCCAAAGATTTTCCCTGGGATAAAACTCAGCGCAGCAGCGTCTGAGCGCACGGTCAAATTCGATTTCAGCCCATGGCTTGGTTTTTCTTAATATTTCCTGTAGGTTGGCAAAAAATTTTCTGAAAGAATTATCTGTGTCAACGATGAGCCTTTTTCCGTCATCGTCATAAAAAAAGTTGGACAGCCGCTCTTGGGCCGCCATTTTTTTGAATGCATCCGGCCCTCCGGGCTGATGGTAATTCCACCAAACGTCAAAAATCCCATCCACAGCCTGCGGAGTTCTCACCATTGTCACAACTAAAAGAATTTCGTCAAAACGGATCAACCCGCCTCTGTGAAAAACTTCAGTTGCGCCGTATGAATCCTGTAATCGGTCCAATGGTCTTAAAAACAGGCCTATCTGTTCCGATTTAAGACGTTGGTTCCAGAATAACGCTTTTATCGCTTCGCCTGGTGATAATCTGGCTGTCTCGGGATCAATAAATTGCATAGTCGCCTCTTAAAATTAAAATGTATCAAAAACGTGACCACATTTCTACTAGATTGAGGGCCGACATTAAATATAAACTAGTATTAAAGGTCTTGACCGTAATTTATGAAAATGATAAGAACATTTTACCTGAAGGAGTTTAAGGATGACTAATGACCAAACAATTTGTGTGATTTGTGCATGGAGATTGACATGTAACAAGAAATTTTCAATGGACGGTTCATCCAGTACTCGCTGTCCTGATTTTACCAGAGATGTCACCTTGAAAGTAACCGAAGAATCTGATGAAGAAAAAGACAAGAAAAGCGAATAGGCTGGGACTGCATATATGAAACAATTAGTTGAGGACATAACCAAAAAAGCCTTGTTTAAACTTTTCAAATCCGGGGGAATTTCTAAGGGACCGAAAGATTTGCCGGAATTTGATGTTTCTCGGTCGAAGGATCCCAAATTTGGTGATTTTGCTACCAATGCTGCTTTGGTTTTGAGCAAAGAGTTAAAAACAAAACCGCGTGATCTAGCAGCAATGCTTATCAATTCCATAGACTTGGAGTCTACGGATATAGAGCGCTGCGAGGTGGCCGGTCCTGGTTTCATTAATTTCTTCATGAAGCCGAACTGTTGGTACAACAGGCTTATGCTTGTTCATGAGCATAAAGATAGGTACGGCCATAAAAAAGAATTGTCGGGTCCAAGGGTGCTGGTCGAATTCGTGAGCGCCAATCCAACCGGGCCATTGCATGTCGGCCATGGTAGGGGCGCCGCGGTTGGAGATAGCCTGGTTCGATTGTTGCGAGCGGCCGGATGGAATGTTGATTCAGAGTACTATGTAAATGATATTGGCAACCAAATGAATATTCTTGGTCGTTCCCTGTGGTTCAGATTTAGACAATTACAGGGCGAAGAAATTGAATTCCCTGAAAACCACTACCAAGGCGATTATATGAAAGAATTGGCAGTAGAATTTGCCAATTCTCCTGAAACTCAACAGATCAGGAACCTTGATGAACCAGAATGCATTTTATTGGCTTCCCGATATGCATGCAGGCGAATTTTGGACGGGATTCAAGAAGATTTAAGTTTATTTGGGGTTTCCTACGACAAATATTTTAGCGAAAGATACTTGCATGAGAGTGGCAGGCTTCAGGCTGCTTTAGAAAAATTGAAACAATTGGGCAAGGCTGAAGAAAGGGATGGGGCCTTGTGGTTTTTCATGGATGATGACCAGGACGAAAAAGATCGTGTTCTAGTTCGAGCAACTGGGGAGCCCACCTATTTCGCCTCGGACGTTGCTTATCACACCGAAAAAATCGAGCGAGGATATGATCTGTTGGTAGATATTTGGGGATCTGATCACCATGGCTACGTCCCAAGAGTGAAAGCAGCGATTGAAGCCTTTGGTTTTCCATCAGATAGATTGAAGGTCTTACTGGTGCAGTTTGTAAATCTCATTCGAGATGGACAAAAGATTTCGATGTCCACGCGATCGGGGGAATTTATAACCCTTAGGGAGGTTCTAGACGAAGTCGGATCAGACGCAGCACGTTTTTTTTTCCTTACAAAACGCAGCGACAGCCATCTGGATTTCGATTTAGACCTAGCCAAAAAGCAATCCAGCGATAACCCCGTTTATTATGTCCAATATGCTCATGCCAGAATCTCCAGCATTTTCAGGATAGCTCAAGAAAAAGGAATAGATGCTGATTACACCAACGCCGATTTGAACATCTTAAATCTTCCGGAAGAAATCGCGCTCATGAAAAAACTTTCGGACTTTCCCGATGTGCTTTCCGAAGCAGCTCAAGCTTTGGAGCCTCATCGAATTACTTTTTATTTGATGGAATTAGCAGAGCTTTTTCATTCATATTATCATGATAACAAAGTGCTGACAGAAGATGCCGAGGTAAAGAAGGCGCGTTTGTTTCTAGTAGAAGCCATTAGGCTAGTAATATCGAATGGTTTGACAATACTTGGGGTTTCATCTCCAGTAAGAATGTGAAGATAAGATGGCGCTGAACAGGTTTTCTAGGGATAAGAATGCCATGCGGAACAGTACCTTAATTTCTGTTAGAAATGCGCCAAAGACTGACAATGGACCCAAAAATGGTCCTATGATCATCGGTGTGGTCCTGACGATTATAGTCATGATTACTCTTACATTTATTAATATAAGATTGTTGAGCTCTCCAACTCCAACCAATGAACCGGTTAATCAAACTCAAAAAAACATCAAGCTCAATCCTGTATTTCCTGAGATGAGCATGATTCAAAAAGAATCAAAAACATGTCAGCCTCCCACAGAGGTGACATTTTACAGTCGCCTAAAAAATAAGGAAGAAAAAACAACGAGTCAGGCCAGTTTCATTGAGGGAAAGGTTGGGCAGGAGGGGCCTCAAGGGAAGGTCAGTCCCATAGGCTCCACCAGCGTCCAGAAAGATGAGAAGGCTTTTTCAGTCCCTGCCTCGTCAGGCCACATTAATTCAGCCCCAATTGATACTGATGACGGATTGGTAACCACAACCGGAAAACCGGAAAAGGAATCTTCGAAGGGATTTGTAGTCCAGGTTGGAGCCTTCAGCCATCCAAGAATAGCTCAGGAATGGGCATCCAAATGGCAAGCCAAAGGGTATAAGGTCACTCTGAAACCAGTAGCTCGTCCAAACTCAGGGATAATCTACAGGCTGTATCTCGGAGATTTTGAGTCAGAAAAAAAAGCAGACGAATTTGTAAAACACCTCAAAACTAAAGAGGGAATTTCGGCTATGCGGCTTAACGCAAAAGATTAATGAATTTGGACGCATCCACGAGTTGGTGGACGCGTCCAAAGTAGTTATTTCTTTTTGAGAGAGGCCAGTCTATCAGCGAAACTTACCGATTTTGTAGGTTGTGTTCCGGTCACTTCTTCAAGGGCAGCCTTTATATGCGCATCTGCAGAATCCCTATCCGTAGTTAGCAGCTTGGCTTTCATGTCGGCGCTTGCGGCTAGAGCTCGAGCATCCTCCGCCTGTTTGTTCATTGCTGCCAATGCTACTCCCAGACTAGAGGATTCTGACCTTAAACCAGCCACTTTTTCTGCTTTTTCGGCGCGCGCAGTGGATCTCTGTTTTTCAAGTTCCGCCCTTTTCATGTCACGTTTGGCTTTGTCCAGCATAGCCCGTGCGTTTTTGACTTTGGTAGCGGTAACCTCAGCCAAATTTTTTACCTCTTCATAATATTTGGCCGCTTCTTCCGCTTCCGCATATTCTCGTTCTACTTCCGGGCGGAGCTCCTCCAGTTCATTGATGAGTTTGTTAAGACTACTCTCCAATTGTAAGGTTTGGTTTGAATCTCCTGATGACTGAGATTCTTCGAGTCTTTTATTCAACAATTCTGCTGCAGCAAGAAACTTGTCATAATTTTTTTGTGCGGCGTCTGCTTCAGCCTTTTCTCTTTCATATTCGGCCTTTGCTTTGCCAGCCTCGATAGTTATTTTATCGAGTTCTTTAATCATTTCTTCGATTTCAGCTTGTGAAGCTGTTTCTGGGTCCCAAGCCACTATTTTTTGAGTAATAGTCTGACCAACTTGTCCAAATTTTTCCTTGCCAAAGCTGCTCAGGAATCCGAAAATTCCTCCCATATTTTTTGTCCTCCTTGTGATGTCATACCTAGATAACTTTTATAGATGCAGGTTCCAGTGGAATTCCCACCATCAGCTGAACTGACGCTCCATCTCTTTCTTGCGCTGCCGATACCAAAAGATATTCGTCAACATTTTCATCAATATTTCGGCCATACAACATGCTGTCGTATTTTACCGTTTCGCTGTTCTGACCATATGGATCAAACAGTAAATTTTCCAAGAAGCTGACAGGGGGAATCCTGTTAATTTGGTTGCCCGCATTGTCCTGCTCGACAATTGTAGTGGCATCAGAATTTTCCCAAACACGGAAATAACGTTTTCCATTTTTTGTGTCGAAGATGTTCAACCCTATATATCCGTCCTCATCACTTAGCCAAAAATTCCATGATTCCGAATCCTGAGGAAAGACCTCATCATAGGACATAAACAACTTAACTTCTTCTACTATTTTCCGAGAATCGGTTACAACTTGCAGCATGTATACCCGTTCTGAATGATCTAAATAGAAACGATGGAGCATAGATTCCCCTACCGGAAAGTTTCCGTAAGAGATCACTGAATTACTTGGTCCGGGATGTTTTATTTCAAGTTCATCGCCGGCTAAAATAAAATCAACCTCGGGAATCTCAACAATGCAGTTGAATCTCAATCCTAGCGGGAGATCTAGATCGATTCTTTCATCTTTGATTCTCGAGATCGATTCTTTTACAGTATCAAATTTCTTTTGACCAATTTTTCGCAATAAGTTCCACATTGCGCACATTTTTCCTCCATTCCGGAAGCAACAAAAGTTTGATCACACTCTTACCAAGGGAACAATTCGATGTCGTTTGACTATGGTTCATGGTTCCCGTGCTGTCGAATTTATCTACCTGTTTTCGTGCATATATGCCAACCTTTGTAATTACAAATATTTATTTTGTTGCGTTCACTATGTTTTCAATTTCTGGTTTAGTTTCTAAGATGGCCAAAGATAAGGCTTCCATTGCGTTGGGGCCAAATTTTTCAGCCCACTCGGTTCTTAATGCCAAAATTGCTTGGACTGCCAATGTTTTCGTTTCGTGACTGAATATCCAACCCTTCTGTAAATAAGGATAGACATCTTTGGAAATCTTTACAAAGGAGTAGATTGGATTACCGTGCTGGTCCTGTTTGTTGTCCAAATCGGCATCATCAAGCGCAACCAAAGTTAAGGTTCCATTTTTTTTAGCAATTTCTTCAGCCCTTTTGAGGAAATCACTATTGAGTCCTCCAACAAAGAGCATTAAAGCATTAGGATTTTTTTGGACTTCTTCCAGAGCGCTAAAGAAATCCGCATATTGGACTCTAATATTTTTGTATTTTTCGTTTTGATCTGCAAGACCTTCCCATGTCAAAGCGCTTCCGGAACCTTTGGGGCCGACGTACACAACGTTTTTCGCCGTGTTAATGTCCCCTATTGATTTTATTCCGCTCTTGGCGTTTGCGATTAGCTGAACATACTCGGGATACAGAGTTGCCTGTTCTGTAACAAGTTTCTTGTCAGGAAACTTTTTGGCTGACATTGCAAGAACATCCGACTGCACTATTGCCATGTCGGCTTTCCCTTCAGCCAAAAGATTTAGGTTTTCCAGGGCTCCGGGCGTCGGTATTGCTTGAACGTCTAGGCCAGCGCTCTTTGTCCTGAAAAGATTGGCATATTTGTCATACAAACCTCCTGACTGGCCTGACGCAAATCGTAACGATGGTTTTTCAGGATTTTTTGTAGCCAATGCGGCGGCGGAGAGAGCCACCTCAGGGGGCACACCGGGAGGGAGGTAAGAAGAGTCCTTTGGGGTTCCTTCCATGCCCTTGACCTGTTTATCGAGCTCGGCCAACTTAGCTTTTAACTCTGAGTTGTCCTTGGCCAATTGATCCGCTTCCTGTCTCCATTTCTGGTAACCCGGGTCGTTTTGATGATGATAGGCGGTCGCTGCCACGTTCCTGTTACCCAAATGATCGAGCATCCAAAACAAGAAGAGGGTGTCGAATATCCCGAAGCTTGGCGCGCCTCCAAATGCATAGCGTGGAGGTTGATAGTTTTGAGAACGATAATAATTGTCTCTGTTGGAATAGTGCGTTCCATAATCAAAACCAGAATAAACTTTTCCCTTCTGATAGAGTGGATTGGAATCATATTTCGATTTATCCAAACTGAATTCGGGGTTTTTGAACTTTGATTTTTCTTCCTGGTAACGTTTCAATGATTCTTGAGAAGAGTTTTTCCGTAGTTCACCGATTGTTTGCTTATCAAATTTTGAACCGCCTGAAAAAGATCCTGAAGATCCGGACGAAGAAGCGGATCCAGTTGAGCTAGCTGCTCCGATTGCGCCAGCTGCTCCCACGGCTCCGAGTGGTTTGGAGTATCCTCCGGAACTAGAAGTTGATGGTGGAGATTGAACGGCGGGCTTGGAGTAGCCACTCGAACTGGAACTCGGCGCAGGCGTCTTTGAACCAGTAGGAACCGGTGAAGTGACGGCTGACGGTTTAGTATAGGTCGATGAGCTAGGAACTGAGGACGGTTTTGAATAGCCGCCGGACGATTTGGATCCTGAGCCAAAAATTCCACCGCCACTCCGGTCCCACGTTCGTTTTGTGGAAGAAGACCACGAAGAACTCTTACTAAAACCGCCTCCTTTTCTAGCTTCTACTGCAGAAATTCCAATCAGCAGCGGTGTCAAAACTATTGTAGCGGCAACTACAAGGCCTGTTATCGATTTCCAAGATTTCATCATTAATCCCCAACTTACGAATTATATTTTGTCTGATTTTCGGGAAGCAAGGAGATGTAAGTCAAGATTGCATTACTATCTCCTTATGACTGCTCAAATAGATTGTCGTTCCAACCAACATGAAAATAACATCAAAGCGTTTGTTAAAAAATACAAAACTTGTAATCAGTCACAATTCTTCAAAAATTTAGCGTGTTGTGTTATCATTTATTCTTATAAAAACTATAACGTAGAGGCATAATCATGAAAAAAATCGGTTTTTTTGTGACGGCGATGGTTCTATTAGGCTCGGCGTCTGCGTTTAGTCAAGGCGCTGAAATTTATGACAGAAGCTACCAGGGGCCTATGAATATTTACGGCCAGCCAGCTCTTACAGTTCCAAGTAATCAACAGTCATCAGGAAGTCAGCAATTTCCGGGTGTGCTTCCAATGATAGCTGATGGGGTGAGCGGAATTGGCGGGTATTTCTGGAGTTACATGCCGGCTCCAGTGCGCGGAGTTCAATCGCCTTACAATTTGTCACCTGACTCTGGTGTTGTTTATCAGCAGTTTGTTCCAGGGACTCGTTAAAAAATTAGTTAATCACTTCTAATTCAAGGAGAAAAGCTTGCTATCAGATAGCGATTTAATTCGGGTTCAGGAAGTTTCTTCGTCTTTGACCAGACCAGTTAAGCTATTGGTTTTTGGAACTGGAAGCCAAAGTTTATTTGAAAGAGAATTATTTGACATTGCTCGTCAAGTGAGCGGTGTTTCTATGAATCGAATCATTCTGGAGGAAACTTCTGAGCCCGTTGTTGTGGGTAAGCCCTCGATTACCGTAACCAGTGACGAGACTCGAAGGATAAACTACCTTACATTACCTCAAGGACCGGAGCTTGGGCCTTTCCTTGAAGCGATTTCCTGGCTGGGCTCTGATGTAGATTATCCGAAATCGCTTCTTGGTAAAGCTTTGAGTCTTCTCGATGTTCCGCTTGAAATATTGGTTCTCATGGCTGCTCCCTGTCCACATTGTCCACAGACAGTTAGAGCGGCTCTTCAACAGGCTCGCTGGAGCGACAAAACCTCCGTAATCATCGCTGATGCTCTGGAATTTCAAGATCTTGCAGACGAGTTCAGATGCAAATCAACCCCAATGATAATAGTAAATGGTGAATTGACAATAATCGGAAACATAACTGAGGAAGACTTAGCCAAGAAACTTATAGAATGTTGTGACGAAAGGTCTTTGACAGTAATCATCGAATCCATGATTAAATCAGGCAGAGCAGAAGATGCCGCCAAACTGGTATGCAAAAAAAACGTGCCTCAATATCTAGTTGAGATCCTTAAACAAAAAGAGTTTTCTGCTCGGATTGGAGCTCTTGTAGCTATTGAATCCTGCCTTGAGGCAAACCCGCGAATTTTTGACTCGGTGATAGATAATCTTTGCGAACTTTTATCTGCAGAAGATGTTGCGCTAAAGGGAGACACTGCAGAACTACTTGGGAAGATTGGTAACGTCAGGGCGATTCCCTTTTTAGAAAAGGCCTTAACTGACGAAGATGAAGATGTGAGGGAAGCTGCCTCAGAAGCTTTGGAAGCTTTAAGGGCCAGGTCGAACGATGAGTAAAGCAGAAAAAGGGCAAAAGCTTTGGTTTAGAGCAGTGCTATTTCTAGTGCCCCGTTTGGTAAGCTACTATTTTAAAATTGTTGACCTGACATCAAAAAAGATATTCCTTAACACAGAGTACGAAGATCAGATATGCAAGAATATGCCATTCGCTTGTGCATGTTTTCATGGTACGATGCTTTTTCCTGTATATTACTGTAGGCGCTATCCCGGTGTAGTAATGGTAAGTCGCTCCTACGATGGTGAAATAATTGATCGGTCAATCAGACGCATGGGATATGACACTGTGAGGGGTTCATCCTCAAAAGGTGGTAAAGAGGCCTTGGTAGAAATGATAGAGCAGATAAAAGAGCGGAATTACTGCTCGGGTTTGGCTGTAGATGCGCCTCGGGGTCCGTCTAGAAAAGTGAAGATGGGTATAGTTATCGTGGGGCGAGAGACTTCTCAGCCAGTCGTGCCTTTGGTGAGTTGGGCTACGAAACAAATTCAGTTCAAATCTTGGGATTCTATGATACTTCCTTTGCCTTTCAGCACAATAGTAATGTCATTCGGAAAACCTACTTTTGTGCCCAAAGGGCTGTCCAACGAAGAATATGAAGAAATTAGATCGAATATAGAAGCTGAAATGCTAAAAATATCAGAACAAACTGAAAACAAGGTTCAGGAGTTAAAAAAAATTGGTTCAAAATAAACGGGAAATCAAGTTTATATAAAATGATTTCCCGTTGGTTGTTTTTTGAGAAAAACTCTACTTCATAGCGCTGGCTTTGTTGATTCTGTTTTTAGGTTTGTTCGGTGAAGTTTTTGAGGAAGTCGAGGCTTTTTTTCCAGAATTAGCTTGGCCCTTTTGTTCTGGATCTGATTTCTCTGGATTTTCTGTCAATGCCAGCTTCAAGACCTCATCCATGTGAGAGACAAATTTGAATTCCAGACGTCGCCTGATGTGTTTTGGAATTTCATCAAGGTCTTTCTCATTTGCTTCAGGCGCTATGATTATAGAAATACGGGCCCTAAGAGCGGCCAATGATTTTTCTCTTAATCCTCCAATTGGTAGCACCCGACCTCTCAAGGTAACCTCTCCGGTCATAGCCACATCTGATCTTACAGGAATTCCCGTGAAGGCGCTAACGATAGCTGTGGCCATGGTAACTCCAGCCGACGGCCCGTCCTTTGGTATAGCTCCTGCTGGCACATGAACATGAATATCCTTTGAAAAATAAAACTTTTGTGTGACGCCAAATTTTGAAGCTCTGGACCTAAAATATGACATTGCCGCCTGACCAGATTCTTTCATCACATCACCAAGTTGACCTGTAAGAAGTAGGTTACCTTTGCCTTCCATTGGTGTGGCTTCGATGTGTAGGACATCTCCTCCATATGGAGTCCAAGCCAAACCAGTGGCCACGCCAACTTCGTTTTCTCTTTTTTCGTGGTCTGGCAGAAATCTCGGGACACCCAGAAACTTATTCAGATTTTTCGCCGTTATCCTGGGGATTTTCTTCTCTCCCTCAGCAATTTTCCGAGCAATTTTTCTGCATAGATGGGCAATTTCCCTTTCAAGGTTTCTCAATCCGGCTTCTCGTGTATATTGATTGATAATGTTGAGGATCGCCTCATCCGTAACTACGAAATCTTCTTCCTTGATTCCGTTTTCCTTAATTTGTCGAGGAATGAGATACTGTCTGGCGATTTTAAGTTTTTCCTCATCGATGTATCCGGATAGCTCAATAATTTCCATACGATCTTTGAGCGCAGGGATTATGGGATCGGCCAGGTTCGCTGTGGTGATGAACATTACCTTTGACAGATCAAACGGAACATTGAGGTAGTGATCGCTGAAAGCGTTATTCTGTTCTGGATCCAGAACTTCCAGAAGAGCCGCTGACGGATCACCTCGGAAATCAGCTCCAACCTTGTCAATTTCATCGAGCATGAAGACGGGATTGTTAGAGCCTGCAGTCTTAAGTCCCTGGATTATCCTTCCTGGAAGCGCTCCGATGTAGGTTCTCCTGTGGCCTCTGATTTCAGCCTCATCACGCAATCCGCCAAGCGAGATTCGAGTAAATTTGCGTCCCAAGGCTCTAGCTATAGATTTTCCTAGAGAAGTCTTACCAACACCTGGAGGCCCTACAAAACATAAAATAGGTCCTTTCATACTCTTGTTGAGTTTTCTAACACCCAGGTATTCCAATATACGGTCCTTGATTTTCTCAAGATCGTAATGATCTTCATCCAGAATTTCTTTCGCATTTTTTATTTCGAGCTTGTCTCTGGTAGACTTGGACCAAGGAAGCTCAACGATCCAATCAAGGTACGTTCGGATTATTGAGGCTTCTGCAGCATCCGGATGCATTTGAGACAATCTGTTGAGTTGTTTCTCTGCTTCCTTTTCCACATCAGCAGGAATTTTAGCTTTTGCTATTTTAGATCTAAACTCCTCGATTTCCTTGGTTTTCTCATCTATTTCGCCAAGTTCAGTTTGTATGGCCTTCAGTTGTTCTCGAAGGAAGTATTCCCGATGAGTTTTGCCCATTTCTTCCTTGGCCTGAGTCTGAATTTTGGCTTGCATTGCAGACAATTCCAGCTCTTTGGACAAAAGCTCGTTTACCTTTTTCAATCTTTCAACAGGGTCTATAATTTCGAGAATGCTTTGGGATTCCTCCACCTTGAGCTTGAGGTTAGAAGCCACAAGATCAGCTAGCCTTCCAGGATCATCAATTGAATCCAGGATGGCTACCGCGTCAGGCGATATTATGCCCCTTAACTGAAGAATTTTCTCCGAGCTTTCCTTGACTGTCCGCATAATGGCTTCAATTTCTATGCTTACCTTGGAAATTGTTGGTTCGGGAATTTTTTCAATTTCGACTTTATAAAAGTTTGTTGAGGGAACATATGCTTTAATTCTAGCTTTGGCCAAGCCCTGAACCAGAATCTTAACTCTTCCATCGGGCAACTTTAGCATTTTTACAACCATTGCGACCGTTCCAACGGGGTAAATGTCATCTGGTCCAGGATCTTCTTCCGTAGAAAACTTTTGAGTGGCCAAAAATATTAGACGGTCGTTCGCCAAAGCATTTTCCACCGCTTGGATAGATCTTTCCCTGCCAACCATCAACGGCAATATCATGTACGAATATATGACAACATCCCTGACAGGGAGCAACGGCATCACGTTGGGAATGTCTTCGAAGTTGATCTGATTAGCCTTCGAATGTTCGTCTTCAACATCAAAATCATCTCTTTTTTCAGTTTCGTCAGCCATATTGATGACCTCTATTCATGTTCATGAGCTAAAAAAACAATGTAAAAACCAGATAATCGCGAATTTTTTAGGCTAAAAGTAGCGCGATACTGGAAAAAAACATTACCATGTATTAGATATATGTCCACAAACCTTTGTGTCAAGCGCTTATAACCTTGAAACAGGATCTAATATGAAGTTTTTGACTATTTTGAAGGAAATAATCAACGCAGGACTTCTTGTTGAATCCCATTTTTAAGGGGAATAACAAGAGGAAGAGAGACATCTGAAATGTTTTGAATTGTGGCAGTCGTCAATCGAAAATGATAAAGGCCTCTTCAAGAAATCGGTATTTAGTACAGTCGTAATACTAGCACTTGGAACCTCGTCTGTAAAACAAGGTATACCCGTCAGATGGTTATCAACCTATCTCAAACGGCTTACTCTTGTGAGGGGGTAATGTCATTTATCGAAACTATGCCCATGATAGTTGTCAGGCCCCAGGTATGCTGGACACTGAACGTTAGCGTTCATTATCAAGATATTGTTGCTATCTGAGTCTTCAAGACAATTTTTTAATCTTTTTCCTTGATCTCCCGATTATTGAGATATTGTGTTGTTTCTCAGGCTTATGAAATTAACGGCCATCATGGTCATAACAACTTCTCTATCTTGATTTAAGGCTTCGACGTATGAGTGCACCAGGCCTCTGTCGGGCTTAGAATTTGATCGTTTGGTCTTGCTAATCGTAATCCTCAAAGAAATTGTATCGCCCGGTCTTACGGGTTTTAGCCAGCGCAACTCGTCCACCCCAGGGGAACCAAGGCTGGCCACGTGAGACAGATAGTGATCTACAAATAGTCTCATCATAAGGCTGGCGGAATACCAACCACTCGCTATGAGCCCGCCGTAAATTGACTTTTTGGCAGCCTCTGGATCGGTGTGAAAAGGTTGCGGATCAAAACGTCGAGCGAATGAGATCATTTCGTCTTCATCAGTTGAAATACTCCCGAACTCATGCACAGAATTCTCCACGTAGTCTTCAAAATAACGCTTATCAATCGGTGTTTTGAACGAAGTTTTATTCATCATGAACCCTCGAAAAGGAAAATGGACACGTTGATCACAAATTCGTCCAAGCTTATCGCAAAAGGTTTTTAGGGCTAGGGACAAGGATCAAGGCGCGCTCATCAGGTTGATTATTGTAAAATGCAGGGAGTTGCGGCAACAGGTCGAAACGGTTTGATTGAGTTTCGATTAATGGAATATAGGTCAAAACCTTCATTTTATCAACACTTAATCGTCTGAGAGGTTTTGTTGTGAAAATGAATTTGGACTGGCTACTGTCCTATAGTTAACAATCGATCGTGAAAAAATCGTCTAGGCAAAACGCTAGATTTATTATTTAGGTTTGCTTAGCGTCATTCTCGAGAAGCTGGGTTAAGGTTAATGTGTTAAATATATTGATGTTTCTCTCTAATGAGAGTCGGCTCTTTCGACGAACATGTTGAGTTTTTCCGTTTTCTAGGGACGGATAATTGATTGGATGGGAGAATTTGATGTCGGAATGTTTTGACGAGAGCCCACTATTTGGGTAGTTTTAGAATTGTCGATCTGACATCATGCAAACAGATCCGGTTTGGGGATCGTTCACAATCCTTCCATCCAATTAAAAATAAGGAGTAGCCAATGAGAATGCGACTTGCCGCAGTAGTTTTTCTTTTCATAGGGATTGGTCTAGTTTCCTACAGTGGGGTGTCAATTTGTAATGCTGATCCGATTAAACTCACATACAGCAATTTCTTCCCCGCCACACATGTCCAGAGTAAGCTTGCAGAAGAATGGGCCAAAGAAGTGGAGAAGAGGACTAATGGCAAAGTTGTTGTAGAATATTATCCTGGGCAAACACTCACAAAGGCTGACGTCGTCTATGATGGGGTAGTAAACGGTATTTCGGACATCGGGTTCTCTGTATTGGGTTATACACGTGGTCGTTTTCCGATAATGGAAGTCATAGATTTGCCTTTGGGTTACAAGAATGCCGGAGAGGCAACCACAGTAGCAAATACAGTTTATGACAATTTTAAAGACAGAGCCCTAACTGATACACAGGTCATGTATCTCCATGCTCATGGTCCGGGGCTTCTTCACACTAAAGACAAGGCGGTGAGGCAGCTTGAGGACGTCAAAGGTTTGCGTTTGAGAAGCACCGGGACAAGCGCAAAGGTAGCAAAAGCCCTTGGAGCTAGCCCTGTAGCTCAACCCATGCCAGAAACCTATCAATCACTTCAGAAAGGGGTTGTTGACGGATCCCTGTATCCATTGGAATCTAACAAGGGATGGAAGTTGGGTGAAGTCATTGATTATTGCACCCTGGATTTCCCAGCCGCCTATACCACAACTTTCTTTGTCGTCATGAACAAGGACAAGTGGAAAGCTTTGCCTCAAGACGTAAAGGACACTATTTCTAAAATCAATCAGGAATGGATTCCCAAACATATCGTTGCCTGGGATGAAAGCGACAGAGAGGGTGTTGAATTTTTGAAAGAAAAGAAAAAGGAGATTATTTCCCTTGAGGAATCCGAGGCCGCGAAGTGGAAAGATGCAGTTCAGCCGGTCTTGACGGAATTCGTCAGTGATATGAAGGCAAAAAACCTTCCAGGCCAGGAAGCGCTCGACACAGCAGTTAAAGCTTTGGATTCAGCGAGGAAAAAGTAATAAGAAAGTAAGGTTGATTTTAACCTCGATAATATATCCCGAGTCCCGATTCTTTTAATGAAGACACACAATTGGGATAATGAGCCTTTGGAAAAATGATTTCACGGAATCAGAGGACCCTTAAACAAATCTTCGGCAACCAAGGACCTCTCATTTTTGGTGAGAAGTCTAGCTAAAATCATTAAGGATTCAGGAGGTAGCCATGAGATTGAGGCCAATGGTGACAACAATTATTCTGTTAGGAATGGGGTTGTTGATTTTTGGTGGGATTCCCGAAGTTAAAGCTGATCCAATCAAGCTAACCTACAGCAACTTTTTTCCGGCTACTCATGTTCAAAGCAAGTTAGCCGAGGAGTGGTCTAAAGAAATCGAGAAAAGAACTAATGGCAAGGTCAAAATCGAATACTATCCTGGACAAACCCTCACCAAAGCGGATGTAGTTTATGATGGTGTCGTAAATGGAATCTCAGACATTGGCTTTTCAGTTCTTGGCTATACTCGCGGTCGATTTCCAATTATGGAGGTTGTTGATTTACCGCTAGGCTATAAGGACGCCGGACAAGCTACAAAGGTCGCTAATGCAGTCTATGACAAGTTTAAGGACAAAGCCTTGACTGATACACAGGTTATGTATCTGCATGCTCATGGTCCTGGGTTGCTGCATACCAAAGGCAAAGCGGTGAAGCAGCTCGAAGACCTGAAAGGGTTACGTTTAAGAAGTCATGGGACAAGCGCAAAGGTGGCAAAGGCTCTTGGAGCGAACCCGGTTGCGCAACCAATGCCCGAAACCTACCAGTCTCTCCAAAAAGGCGTGGTTGATGGGGCTTTATATCCGTTGGAATCAAACAAAGGTTGGAAGCTTGGTGAGGTCATTGATTATTGCACGCTCGATTTTCCTGCGGCTTATACAACAACTTTTTTTGTCGTCATGAACAAAGAAAAATGGAGCAGCTTACCTGATGATGTAAAGCAGATCATATTAAAGGTTAATGAAGAGTGGATACCGAAACACATAGCTGCTTGGGGTGAGAGCGACAATGAAGGTATGGCCTTCTTGAAGGAGAAAAACAAAGAGATTATTGAGCTTGATGAAGCTGAACAGGTCAAGTGGAAACAGGCGGTCCAGCCTGTCTTAAGTGAGTTCGTATTGGAAATGAAGGCAAAGAATTTACCGGGTCAAGAGGCATTAGACATTGCCAAGAAAGCCTTAGAATCCAACAAATAGTATTGTCATAAAAAAGTCGGCATAAATGTTTGGGCGCTTTCCTCGTTTAGTCGGAGGCGCCCAACAACCCAAGTTAATTAACATTTCTGGGGCAATAACAAATGGAAACTTTTGAGAGGCTTTTGGATTGGGTCATAAAACTTTTTAGATTAATTTCCGGAATAGCGTTAGTTGGCATGATGCTCATAACAGTAATAGAAGTAATTGCACGGAGCTCAGGGCATCCTGTTTTTGGCGCTGTGGACATTATCGGGTTTTTGGCGGTGCTGTGTTTGGCTTTCTCAATGCCCTATACTCACGCGACTCAAGGCCATGTGGGAGTAGACCTTCTCGTGCAAAGGATGAAACCGCGTTCACAGGCTAGAGTTGACGCTATCAACATGCTTGTGGGAACCATACTATTTGGGATTGTTGCTTGGCAAATGTGGCTTTATGCAGCGGAGTTGGCAAATAAGGGTGAGGTATCTCCGACAATCATGATTCCTAAGAGCCCATTTATTTACATGGTTTCAGTCTCATTCGGTTGTTTGTCTCTAGCGATGTTTGCTGACATGATTCATTTTACCGGAAAGGCGGTGAAAGAATGAGTCCAGCAGCCATCGGAGTAATCGGGATCATTCTACTTGTCGCATTATTTTTTACTCGAATGCCTGTCGCCTACGTAATGACTCTAGTTGGGTTTGCAGGATTCAGCTATATAATTTCGTTTAAAGCAGGCCTAAATCTTCTTGCGAGGGACTTTTATGACGTTTTTTCTTCATACGGGCTGACGGTAATCCCCATGTTCGTATTGATGGGGCAGCTGGCATTCAATGCCGGTATAGGAAAAAAACTTTATGACTGCGCCTACGCATTCTTGGGAAGTTATAGGGGGGGGCTAGCCACAGCCACCGTGGCTGCATGTACGGCGTTTGGAACAGTTTCCGGATCTAGCCCGGG
This sequence comes from uncultured Desulfomonile sp., assembly GCA_937930835.1. Classification (GTDB taxonomy): domain Bacteria; phylum Desulfobacterota; class Desulfomonilia; order Desulfomonilales; family Desulfomonilaceae; genus CAITZA01. Next base: position 99,715 of record CALGLN010000001.1, on the reverse strand, counting down.
TACTGCTGCGACATTTGCCGTAGTCGGCTTACCTGAAATGAAGCGATACGGATATGGCAATAGGTTAGCTGGAGGATCAGTGGCTTCCGGGGGAAGCATTGGGATGCTTATGCCCCCTAGTGTTGTCATGATAGTTTACGGAATTCTGACAGAACAATCTATTGGTAAGCTATTTGTGGCGGGTATAATACCAGCGATATTCATAGCTATTTTGTTCATAGGAGCCATATATATTTATACCTGGATCGATCCAGACCAAGGACCTATTGGTGAAAAGGTAACATTCAAACAAAAAGTGCGATCACTCAAGCAACTGAGCGACACGATCATAATATTCCTCGTGGTGATGGGGGGCCTCTTCGTAGGCTGGTTTACTCCTGGAGAAGCCGGTGGAGTGGGCGCCTTTGCAGTCCTGGTTACTTGCCTTATCAGACGTACGCTCACCTGGGAGGCTTTTGTAAAATCCTGCTATGAAACTGTTAGGACCTCTTGTATGATTCTGTTATTAGTGGCAGGGGCTGTTGTATTTGGTCATTTTCTTGCGGTGACTCGTATACCTTTCAACCTTGCTTCATGGATAGCCGGTTTAAGTCTCCCGCCCTATGCAATTGTGTTCATGATTATTCTGGTATACCTGATTGGAGGCTGTTTCATTGATGCCCTTGCCTTAATAATGCTCACCATACCAGTGTTTTATCCAGTGATATCAAATCTCGGTTATGATCCAATATGGTTTGGAGTGATTATAGTGTTGGTTACTCAAATGGGAGTAATAACACCTCCGGTGGGAATAAATGTCTACGTAGTGAATGGAATTGACAAGACCATTCCTCTGGAGGACATATTTCTGGGGGCATTGCCCTTTCTGATTGCCCTTATCCTGGGAACTGCCTTCATGGTGTTTGTTCCAGACTTTGTGACATTCTTACCTGATCTAATGTATTGAAAAAAATATTTGGCGATTTCGAACCATCAGGGTTGTCATTTTTAGAAGAAACATTTCCAAGAAACATCAGGAAGGGACCTCACATGGATTCAAATGTTCCATACTGGAATCCGTACATAGAAACCTTGCCACTGGAGCAAATGCAGAAGCTTCAGCTTAGAAAATTCAAAAGAATCCTCGAATGGGGCTTTGAAAGATCTAAATTTCATAAAAGTTTGTACGACTCAATAGGATTGGAACCAGGGGACATTAAAACACTAGACGATGTGCATCTGGTTCCCAAGGTTGAAAAGTCCATGATGAGGGAGATACAACGTAAAGAGCCTTTTCCATACGGAGACATTCTATGTGTCCCTCTGGAAGAAGTTACGGAGTTTCGACAAACTAGTGGGACGACGGGTCAGCCAGTGTATCAACCTGACACCTGGCAGGATTGGGAATGGTGGTCGGAATGTTGGGCAACTCTTTTGTGGGCCCAAGGATACCGCCCCTCTGACAGAGTTTTCATACCATTTGGCTACAATGTTTTTGTGGCTTTTTGGGCTGGTCATTACGCAAGTGAAAAGATTGGCTGCGAAACGGTTCCAGGTGGCGTTTTAGATACGGAGGCGCGAATTCTAAAAATGAAGGAAATCTGCGCTACGGCATTAATGGCTACCCCGACCTATGTGCTTGGAATGGCGGATACCGCCAAAAAAAGACTTGGATTGGATCCTGCCAAAGATTTGTCTATAACCAAGATTACATGTGCTGGAGAGCCAGGAGCTTCAGTGCCTGCAACGAAGAAGAGGATTGAAACGGCATGGGGAGCCAAAGTATTTGATCATGTAGGGGCGACTGAAATCGGAGCCTGGGGGTTTGAGTGCGCTTGTCAACCCGGCGGACTGCACATAAATGAGGCCATGTTTTTGGTCGAAGTGGAAGATATCGAAACAGGGGAGATAATCAATGAGCCTGGTAAGAAGGGCAAGCTAATAATAACTGCTCTTGATCGAATTGCTCAACCATGCATTCGTTTTGACGCCAAGGACATTGTTGAATATGCGGATTACCAATGCGACTGCGGTAGAACATTCAGGATCCTGAAGGGAGGAGTAATCGGACGGGCTGATGATATTACCAAAGTAAAAGGAGTGCTTTTGGCCCCTTCCGCAATTGAGGACGTGGTTCGATCCATACCTGCTTTGGGAAATGAGTATGAGGTGATAGTAGACAAAAAGGGAGATATCGACGAAATATTTCTTCGAGTGGAGGCCTTGGTAACCTCGGGGTCAGATCTTAAGGATCTTGAATCTCGCTTAAAGACCGAATTGAGACTGAAAACCAATCTGGGTTACAAGATTGAATTATTTCCAGAAGGTAGCTTGCCGCGATACGAAGTTAAAGCTAAAAGATTCAAGGATCTTAGGAAGAAAGGCTAGGAATATGGGGACAAACGAAGAATTAAGTAAGCTTTTTGAAAATATCCAACAAATTAATGAGCTAACTCTTGAAGCATACAATTCATCTAGCAATTTTCCAGCTGTCAACAGAAATTGTAAGAGAATTTTGGCCTCTGTCAAAATGCTCATGATAAATTTGGAACAGCTTGATATATCGTGAAAATTTGTAATTATGAAAATTAAAAGTTTTCGGAGATATTATGAACACAACGGCGCCTAATGTTGCGTTGTAATGTTAGCGTATTGTAGCAATTTCAGTTTTTGTTGTTATTGTTGCGAGGTCAAGCCCTATGGACAAACCAATTTACCTCGACTACAACGGCACCACGCCAGTGGATTCGGAGGTAACCAAAGTCATCAGATTATTTATTGAGGATGAATTTGGGAATCCGTCAAGTTCTCATTTCTATGGGATAGAGCCAAAACGAGCCATCATGAACGCTAGACGGCAGGTCGCTTCACTTTTAGGTTGCAAGGACAGTGAGATAATTTTTACCAGTGGTGGAACAGAGTCTAATAATCTCGCAATCTTAGGGATCCTAGGAGATAGAGATTTTTCTGGGAAGAAGATAATTACTAGCGCAATAGAACACCCAGCAATTCTGGAGCCATTGAAGCATCTTGAAGCACTGGGATTGATAGTGGATTATCTTAAGGTAGATGAATTCGGATGTGTTGATCCTTCAGATGTCGAATCTTGCATCGACGAGAACACAATCCTGATTACGATAATGCATTCAAACAACGAAGTGGGCTCAATTCAGCCGATCAAAGAAATAGGCATAATTGCAAGAGCCAATCAAATCCCATTTCACACGGATGCCTCTCAGTCTGTGGGAAAAGTGCAGTGCATGGTAGATGAATTGGGGGTGGATATGCTCACAGTAGCTGGACACAAGCTTTATGCGCCCAAAGGAGTTGGGGCGCTCTATGTGAGGCAAGGAGTTGAATTGCGGAATCTGCTATATGGCGCAGGTCAGGAGGGCGGAAGACGGCCCGGAACTGAAAATGTGTGCGGTATAGTGGGACTTGGGAAAGCTTGCGAGATAGCTCAGAAAGATCTCCAGCGCAATTTAGTAAAAATCGGTAAGCTTAGAGATCGATTTAAAAAGAGTTTGATGGAAAAAATTTCTGATTTAAAACTTAACGGTCACCCTCAGAGAAGCCTGCCCAACACGTTGAACATATCCTTCAAGGGCGTAGAGGCAAACCGGATTCTGGAGGAAATCGGTCTGGAGGTTGCAGCTTCTTCCGGTGCTGCATGTCATTCTGATCATATCGAAATTTCATATGTGCTTGATGCTATGAAGGTCCCCATCGAATACGCAAAAGGAGCACTGAGATTTAGTTTGGGCAAATTTAACACTGAACAGGAGATTGACCATGCTGCAAATGTAGTATACCAAGCGGTAAACAAGCTAAGAAATCTAGATGACCAAAGTAAGTGACAACACCTGATAGGTGCTTGTCCCGGTTGATACAATCACCAAAATTTTAGGGCTGATCAATCCAAAAAATTAATACAACAAAACCGTGAAACACACCTTTTTCAAATTTTTTTTGATAATCTTACTAAGTTTCATGGTATTTATCTCGATCTGCCTCTCCATTACCCTCCTGAGAAGTCCAGATTATCGAGTTGCCCTGACGGAGAAGAGAAAATCTGCCGGCACAATGGTGGTTGACCGCAACTCCCGAATTCTACGACTCGAACCAAACGAACAAGGCGAATATATGATCTGGTTGATGCATGACCAAATTCCAGATCTTGTAAAAAACGCCTTTATAGCTGCAGAAGATAAGCGTTTCTATCACCATTTCGGATTTGATCCAATAGCTACGATGAGAGCAATTTATAGTTACATGATCTCTGGTAAAATAGTATCTGGAGCTTCAACGATAAGCCAACAAGTCGTCAGGATGCTTGAGCCAAGACCTAGAAATCTTAAATCAAAATTCATTGAGTTTTGTTGCGCAATCAGGCTGGAATGGCAATTGTCCAAGGATGAAATACTCGAGCTTAATCTCAATCTAGCGCCTATGGGAGGATATCTTAAGGGTGTAGGAATCGCATCAACCGTTTATTATAACAAAGATCTGAAAATGTTGAGTATTTCTGAGGCTGCGGCTTTAGCCGCGTTACCTCGTTCCCCTTCAAGATTCGATCCGACAAAACCTCAGGGAAAAGACCTTCTGATAAAGGAAAAAGATAGGATCATAGATCGAATGGTTTCCTGTGGGTTCATTTCACTTGAAGAAGCAAACAGGAACAAGGGCAGTCAAATTAGATTCCGCAAAAGACGCATTCCAAGGGAAGCATCACACTTTACAGAATTGGCTCTATCGAAAAATCAAAATCGTCGCAAGTTTGTAAAAACAACTCTAGATCATGATGTTCAGAAAAATCTACAAGAGATCTTAGTATCTCATGAAACCAGACTTGCTGGAAAAGGCATAAAACAGGCTGCGGCAATAATCGTTTCAGTGAAAGATCTTGAGATACTTTCCCTCATGGGAAGTATTCGATATGGAATGACTAATGGCGGATACAACAATGGGGCTATCTCAATGAGGTCCGCTGGTTCCACGTTAAAACCATTTTTATATTCTGAGGCTTTTACTGATGGGTATCTGGTAAGTTCCATAATTCCAGATACTTCAAAGACTTTCAAAACACCGATTGGAGATTATATTCCTCTCAATGCTAACAGAATTGAACATGGTCCTGTAACTCTAAGAGAAGCTCTTGGGTCCTCGCTGAATTTGGCCGCTGTGAAGACTATTGAAACTATAGGGATACGCAAATTCTTTGAATTGCTTGAACAGCTTGAACTTGTCAATAACAGGACCAAAAACTATCAACAATATGGATATGGTATTGCAATCGGAAACCTTGAGGTGAAGCTCTTTGACCTCGTCCAGGCGTACGCATGTCTGGCCAGCAAAGGCAATTTTGGTAGACTTAGGATATTCCTTGATGAGCCGATAATACGTAGGAGGGTTGTTGAACCTCAAATAGCATTCAAAATAACCCAGATTCTGAGTGATCATAATGCTCGAATACTGATGTTCGGTAATCCACATTTTTTTGATTTTGGCTTTCCAGTGGCAGTCAAAACTGGAACTAGCGATGGGTACAGAGACGCTTGGGCAATAGCCTACACAAGCGATTATGTAATTGGGATTTGGGCAGGAAATTTTGATGGTAGGCCATCATCAGGTCTTTCTGGCGCTAATGCATGTGGGCCGATCTTGAAGGACGTTATTTCAAACCTGTATGGTTCGAAAAACGTTCAAATAAAACGAGATTTTCTTGCGACGCCGTTTGTTGAGGACAATTTCTTGAGAGATGATATTGTTTTCCTCGACGCTGAATACGCCGGTTGGATTCATAAGCGCGAGTTAAATCTTGGAGTAGGAAGGTTCAGGCTGAAGCAGATTCAGGATAGCAGAAATTCGAATGAATGGGAGAAGAATACCCAACAACCTGGTATACCGTATGGCCCCAACAGGAGAGCAAGGATCTCGATAACAAGCCCGCATGACGGAGACCGCTTTGTAATACCTCCAGACAATAATCTACAAATAGCATTAAAAGCAGTTCCACAGTTTGTGGTTCCTTACATAATCTGGGTTGTCGATGGGGTCGAGGTAGCTCGAACCGATGCGCCTTATGAGTTTTATTGGAGGGCAGGTTCTGGAAATCACAAAATCCTTGCTGTTACTCCCGAACAGGACGCAGCAAAAATTGAAATACATGTTGACTGATGCTAGCATCATTTAATCAATCCTAACACCTTTATTAGAAATAATAGGCTAATATGATCTATGAACATTTTTTAAGAAACTTGGGTTTTAGATTTATAAAACCTGATTTTCAGTTTCCGGTCAGCGATGATTTTTACGAGAAAAGGCTGAAACACATTCTAACGCATGGGAAAAACGGCATTCCGGAGAAATTTGGAATGCTTTTGGAAGCCATGAACACAATCATTCCTGAGGGGGGGAGTAAATTGAGGCGTAGTTTCTTGACGCTTAAAGACACTCCAAAAATGTCTACACTGGCCATAGCCGCTCTTATAAGCCGATCAGTTGAAGCGATTTCAAATCACGACTGTTTCGTTAATGTCGGAGTATGGCATGGGTTTTCTTTTTTATCATCATTGATTACTAATCCGGAAAAAACTTGTATCGGTGTTGATAACTTCTCGGAATTCGGCGGCCCCAAAGACCGTTTTCTTGGCAGATTTAATCGGCTTAAGAGTGCGAACCATTTCTTTTATGACATGGATTACATTGACTATTTTAGAAAAATCCACAGTGGTCCAATTGGCTTGTATTTCTATGATGGTAATCATAGCTATAAAAATCAGTATGAAGGCCTAAAGGTGGCTGAACCCTTCTTTAGTCACAACTGTGTTATATTAGTTGATGACACCAACTGGGCTGAACCCTATCAAGCTACTTTTGATTTCGTTAAAGCCAGCAAGAACAGCTACAGAACTCTTCTCGATGTCAAGACCAGGCATAATTGTCATCCAACATTCTGGAATGGAATCTTGGTAATACAAAAAGACTGATCACAAAGGGAAGAAGCTATTTTCCAGATGGAAATATCTTTATTCGTTTTCCGGGAAAACAGGTTTAACGAACAGGATCAATATGCTTGCCATGAAGCTGAAAGCACTTAGGTAACCAAAGACAATCGAGAAGTTTTTAGTAAAATCGAGAATGAATCCACTCAAGGCAGGTCCTAAAGGACCGGAGAAAAAACCGTATGCAGTGAAGACAATACCAAAAACACTTCCAAAATTTTGGATGCCAAAACAATCTGTAACCAACGGCGCAGACACTGTAAATAAGGAACCGAATGCAAAACCGATGAGTCCCGCGTAGATTGAAAGCCACAATAGGGAGTTGGCATTAATAAGACCAATATATGCGGCGCCAGATATCATAAAGCTAATACTCATCGTAATATTACGACCTACGTAATCTGAAATAATCCCACTAACTAATCTCATCACTCCACTTGTAAGATTGAAAGCCATCAATATGACAACCGATAATTCTATGGGGTATTGTTTAGATATGCCATATGACGTGGAAAGCGGCACCATGGCAATGCCTGCAGCCCCTTGTAGCGCCCAAGTCAACCACAAGAACTGGAAGCTTCTGGTCTTTACGATTTTCTTTAGATTCATGGGTTCAAGGGGATATGTTGATTTAAGGCTAGATGGCTGTTTCTCGGTTAATGTTGCGGAGAGCGTCTGAAGAGGTGGACCGTCCGTGAGTTGTGCCGAAGATACACCAGTAACTAAGGAAATCGCGCCTAATGTATAGATCATGTTGGTATAACCGATCGACTCTAACAGGAAGACAAAAACAGGCGACATGAGGGCTGCAGATAAACCGAAGGTCACATTTACAGCTCCAGCGACAAGACCTCTTTTTTCCGGATACCACCTTTGAACACTCGTTAGTGCCGGCGTGTAAATCAAACAAGATGACGCTCCGGCGATAAAAGCGAAAATATAAATCATATAAAAATTTGAAGCAAAACTGAGAATGATTACGTTAACTGATGTTGTAGCAACTCCCAAGGTAATGGTTCGCTTTAGTCCAAATCGATCCTGCCATCTGCCCACAAAAAACATAAATATTCCAACACCAGCGAGAACAAAGAATAGGATGGATCCTATTGCCCCCTGAGAAACGCCGAACTGGTGTTTCCAATAGGGGGCCATCACACCGGGAAAGCCAAAAATGAATGCCCCTGACCAAAACAGAGAAGCGGCGCAGCCAATTAGGGCCCTCAGTCCTGACGTTCGTAGAGCCATTTGGAAGTTCCTTTTTTAACTATTTTTTGTGTCCAGTTTTTTATCTGACAGTATAGACATTACAGTTTCGGGCTCATATACTAACAGCAAAATGGTCAGTGGGAGTAATACATTTTGGAATCAATAATTGATGCATTGGCTAAATCTGAGCGTTTCGATCCTCAAGATTTAAGCGATAACATAACAAATGGCAGGGCTGTGGTTTTCAAAGCGCCACCCAACGGAAGACCAGTTGCAGTTGGCAAGGGACTTAAAATAAAAGTCAACGCCAACATAGGCACTTCCGGAGATGTTAATGATGAAGAGATGGAACTCAGGAAACTAGAGGCAGCCGTAAGAGCGGGCGCAGACGCTGTTATGGATTTGTCGACAGGAGGTAATTTACGTTCTGTAAGGAAAAAAATTGTGGAGGCGTCAAAAATTCCTGTGGGTTCTGTTCCTATTTATGAAGCCATAGTCAAAGCAGTGCGAGAAAAAGGTGGCGCTGAGAAAATGACGGCTGATGAAATGTTGGCCGCGATTAGATTACATGGGGAAGACGGGATAAGCTTCGTGACCGTTCACTGCGGTGTAACTCTTTCCGTTTTGGCAAGGTTAGAAAATAGCCCTAGAGTATGTGGGATAGTCAGTCGTGGAGGCAGTTTCATAGCCAGATGGATGAGGTTTAATGGCAAGGAAAATCCTCTGTATGATCGTTTCGATGAGGTTCTTGATATTTGTAAGAAATATGGGATGGTTTTAAGCCTTGGAGATGGTTTGAGACCTGGAGCTGTCGCTGATTCACTTGATGCGGCGCAGCTAGAAGAACTTATGACACTGGGTGAATTGAATCGTAGGTCTAGGGCTGCTGGAGTTCAGGCAATTATTGAAGGCCCGGGCCATGTTCCAATAGATCAAATTCCTACGCAAATGATCCTTCAAAAACGTCTTTGTGACGAAGCTCCATTTTATGTATTGGGGCCTCTGGTAACGGATGTAGCTCCAGGACTCGATCACATCACATCGGCCATTGGGGGAGCAATAGCGGGTTGCAATGGAGCTGACTTCCTTTGTTATGTAACACCTTCAGAACATCTTGGTTTGCCAAATGTTCAGGATGTCAGAATGGGGGTGTTAGCGGCTAGAGCAGCTGGACATGCTGCTGATTTGGTGAGACGGATTCCTGGGGCATGGGAATGGGATGTTAAGATGAGCAAGGCCAGACGTGAAAGAGACTGGTCAAGCCAAATAGAATTAGCTCTAGATCCAGAACTAGCTAGGGAAATCAGAGCCTTAACTTGTGAACAAGATCACGAAACATGCACAATGTGCGGTGATTTATGCGCATACAAGGCCGACTCAACTATTTAAGTTGTTCCAACGCTACGGATAACGCAGATCATGCTCTTCAATCAATTTTACAATTTGACTTACACTTTCAGCTTGTTTCAAGCTATTGGTTAACAAAGGATCTTTAAAAAGGCGAGAAATTCTAGCAAGAGCCTTTAAATGTTCACCTGCGCAATTTTTGGGAGCTAGCAGAAGAAAAAACAGATAAGTTGGTTTGTTGTCCATCGAATTGAAATCGACTCCACGTGAACTTTTTCCGAAGCTAGCCGCCAATCTTTTCAAACCTTCACATTTTCCATGGGGGATAGCTACACCACCTCCCAATCCCGTGCTGCCAAGTTTTTCCCTTTCAATTAAGGTTTTCATCAACTCTGATTTGTCGAGGTTGGGATGTGACAACAGGATTGGTTCAACCAATTCGGATAAAACATCAACCTTAGAAACGGAATTGAGTGAAACTATAATTGATTCGTCAGGGAGGAAATCTAGAATCCTCATTAGATGACACTCTCGATATTAAATGCTCGTCACGATAAATTACTCATTGAACATTTATGGTAACATATTTAATTTGATTGTATAAATTAATTTTATTTAAAAAGGTCAAGTTTACCTTTTAGACCTGAAAGAGTCATTGACTTTCAAACGATTAGCAAAATGTTATAAAGCTGGAGTTCTCAACGAAAAGGGCGTCTTTGAAGACGCCCTGAATTTGAGACATTGGTTTTAGTTTTGCCAGTCCTTGTTACAATTTAGTCTCAAGGACCTTCTTTTGATGCTCGAAAGCCTCCAGAAACCTGGAAATCCTTCCGGAAAAATTATGAACTTTGAGGAACTATCAAACCATAATTCCCATCTTTTTTACGATAGATGACGTTTACCGACTGGGTTGAAGCGTTATTGAAAACTAGAAAATCCTGTTGTGAGAGATCCATCTGCATTGCGGCCTCATCCACCGACATTGGCTTAACGAAATAATTTTCTGTCTTGATTATGATGGGCTCTTTATCATCTTCAAAGCTTTCTTGCTGATAGACTTCCCTTTTCCATCTGATCTCTTTTCCGGCTACTGGTTTATGGTTTCTGATTTTTTCGCGATATTTCTTGACCTGTCTCTCTATCTTGTCCATCACCAGATCGATGGCGGCGTACATATCTTCGTGGGCTTCTTGACCAGCGATTCTAAGGCCATCGGCATTTATCACCACATCCGCAATTTGTCGGAATTTTTGAACGCTTAGCGTAACCTGGCTCTCTAATGGACGGTCAATATACTTGGTGAGCTTCATTGTTCGGTCTTGAACATAATTTTTCAAGGCGTCTGACGGCTCCATGTGTCTGAAAGTTACTGCAAGTTGCATAAAACATTACCTCCTTGGAAGGATCTCCCAAATTCAAACTGAGAGACTCAAAATTTCTTCTTACGTTTACTAGACGGAGGGATTCCGAGCATATCTCTATATTTTGCCACAGTTCTGCGAGCTATCATGATTTGCGATTTAGACAGATAATCTGCTATTTCCTTGTCGCTTACCGGCTTTTTCGGGTCCTCTCCCTTAACGATTTTAAGTATCTGATTCTTAACGGATTCCGAAGCTATTGCGTCATTACCATGCTTGATGCCTGCATTGAAAAAAAATTTTAATTCAAAAACACCTCGAGGAGTATGAACATATTTATTAGTAGTTACCCTACTAATTGTCGATTCGTGCATTTCTATATCATCAGCTACATCTTTTAACACTAATGGCCTTAAGTAATCTATTCCCTTGTCGAAGAATTCCCTTTGAAATTTGATTATGGACTTAGTGGTCTTGTAAATTGTTCTCTGGCGCTGGTGAATGCTTTTTATAAGCCAGATAGCGCTCCTCATCTTTTCTTGTATATATTCTTTTGCTTTGGGATTAGAAGAACCATTGTAGAGTTCTTTCTGAAACATTGAGCTGATTTTGAGTTTTGGAAGGCCGTCATCATTGACAATGACAGAGTAATCTTTTCCCATTTTGAATACGAAAATATCTGGCTCTACGTAAATAGTTTCTGAACCCATAAAAGGACGACCAGGCTTTGGTTCAAACTTCGATATGATTTTAGCGGCTTCTTGCGCCTCTTCAATGCTAATTTTAAGCTTTCTCGATATCTGCTCAAATTTTGCTAACTGAAGAAGATCAAATGCATTTTCCAAGATGTTGATCACGTTAGAGTCTGGGGGTTCCATGTATCTTGCCTGAATGAGCAAGCATTCTCGCAAATCTCTGGCCGCCACTCCACGAGGTTCAAACTCTTGAACGAGCTTCAGAACTTGTTCCGCTTCTTCAATTGAAACAGACAAATTTCGTGATATTTCTTCCATCGAAATGTCCAGATAACCTTGGTCTGTGACGTTTCCAATTATTTCCAGGGCAATTTTACGACTCAGCCCCTCAATCCGGCTGAACTGAAGCTGTTCGAGCAAGTATCGAAACAAATTAGTTTTATAAGTGGTCATATTTTCGAGAGGATTTAATTCGGAAAAATCCCTCTGCTTAGGCATGTAATCGGCGCCATAGGTCTCCAGGTAATTTTCCCAGTCGACGTCAAAAAAATCAGCCTCAGACTGCTTCGGTTCTGCAACCATTTCCTCTAGTGAACTCAAATCATTGTGAAATGGTTCATCCTGGCTAGTCAGAGGTTCATCATAAGAGCCTATTTCAAGAACAGGGTTCTCTTTCAATTCCTGCTCCAAAGCTCCTATCATTTCCAGATGATTGTACTGAAGAAGCTTTATAGCCTGTTGAAGCTGTGGCGTCATCACCAACTGCTGGATTTGACGCAACTGTTGTTTTATCTGAAGAGCCATGATGAATTCTAATTTAGTTACATGCTAAACTGTTTTCCGAGATAAACTTCTTTCGCTTTTTCGCTCGCAGCTATTTTTTGGGGATTTCCCTGTTCAAGAATTTTCCCTTTATCTAAAAGATATATTGTATCACACACACCCAGGGTCTCTCTAGTATTGTGATCGGTAATAATGACTCCAATGCCTCTTTCTTTCAATTTTCCTATTATTTTTTGAATTTCAAGTACCACGATAGGGTCCAGACCGGCAAAGGGCTCGTCCAGAAGCATAAAACTCGGGTCTATAACCAACGCCCGAGTGATTTCCAAGCGCCGTTTCTGACCTCCTGAAAGGCTCTCGGCCTTTTGATCACGAAGTCGTGAAATGTCTAGTTCGGCAAGCAGCTCTTCCAAACGATCATTGCGTTTTTTTCTATCTGGTTCCACTGTTTCCAAGATAGCCATTATGTTTTGAGCCACCGTTAATTTCCTAAAAACGGATGTTTCCTGAGGTAAATAGCTGATACCTAGTCTAGCGCGTAAATAGACAGGTAAATCTGAAATGTCCTGACCATCTAGGTAGACCTCTCCCACGTCCGGTTTTACCAATCCCGTGATCATATAAAAGGTAGTTGTTTTACCAGCTCCATTTGGACCTAATAAACCGACAACACTCCCTGATGTGATACTCAGGCTAACGTTGTCCACAACGCGCCGTCCGGAGTACTCCTTGACTAGGCCCCGAGCTTTCAATTCTATTGCGCTCGCGACTACTTCTCCTTTTCTTTTTTTTGCTTTGATGGATTGATTACGGCCGTAATCAAGGTGTCATCTCCTCCGATAAGCTCTGACCGATTCTCATCAAGATAGATGATGATTGTTTGAGCCGTAAGGGCGTCTGGGCCTTGCCAGAGCCTTGGTGGACCTTCCGAAAGAGTGATTGTCCTCTTGAGGTTATCAAAAACGGCTTTCCCCGCAGTAGCCATCCTGTCATTTTGAACTATCTTGACGGCCCCGGAAGCAATTATTGATTTGATTCCACTAGCTGTTTGCAATTCCTTGGGTACCTTTTTTACTGGATTAGTCCCATTATTTGAACCCTGTTTTTCATCATATAGAATTGTCAGACGATCGCAGGTAAGAATCAAGTCACCTTGCTGGACCTTTACAGTAGATTCAAAATTTACTTCTTTGCCACCGGGAACATTTTTTGCTGAAAAACGTTTCGATGTAATATTAATTGGTTGATCTGAATCAGGTCCAAGAGACAGGTAATCATTGCATAAAACCTGCTGGGAAGCTTGAAACAATAAAATCAATCCTAAAATCAATACCAAAATAGTTTTCATTGCTATTCTAAAATAAGGCTGTTACATGGGCAGCCTTTTTCCAGGTTCAACCCATTTGACATTAAAAAGACTGGCTTTAACATCTTGTTCAATTATTATCTCTTCCCGATCTAAAGACAGCCTCAACCCTCTGCCCGACAACTTCATGTCAGATCCTTCCAAAAATATGGGATCTGCTGTATGGGCGACCAATGCGCCCTGAGAATAGTTTATGTCATCTGTGAAGAATTTGAAGTCTTTGTAGTTTATTGTCACTGAACCTCGAGCCTTAATTGAACCGGATTTCTTATTCAATTCACCCGAATCCGCATTTAAAAAAACTGTTCCACCGCCACCACCATGGTAGACTATTTTGGGAGATTTGAGTTCGACATGATCCATGGATTGAGCTACCAAAGCGGATTCGGCCTCCAGGTCCCATTGGCTAGCTCCAACTGAGGAATATGTGAATTTTTCAACTTTGATACCGCTTGATGAAGCATTTGTGGTTTTAAAATTACTATCCGATTCACCAGCATACTTCGATATTGCGAATCCGGAAATAAGAGCTAGTATTGACATCAGAATAAGAGCTTGAGTTGCCTTCCTCAGATTCTTAATTCTGTACCATCTCTCGATTTCTTTGTGATTCATTTTATGGTCTTGAAGGATTTCGATGTTATGCTCTTTTATCTGTAATAACGTTTCATAACATCTGCCCATTTCCCTTGGGCTTTAAGGATCATTTCCACCACTTCCCTTGCAGCGCCTCGTCCACCAGAGTGCCGAGTTATGATTTTGGCCTCGTTGCGGACCTCGACCGGCGCTTCGGGTACGGTAAATGACAGTCCAACAGCTCTCATCATGGGAATGTCTACAATATCGTCACCAACAACTGCTACCTGATCAAATTCAATCCCTAAATGTTGGACAATCCTTTCAAGAACAGGTTTCTTGTCCCAAATTCCCTGATACACATGGTCAATTCCGAGATCAGCAGCTCGCCACTTGACTACCTTGGAACTTCGTCCGGTGACCAGAGCTACATCAAGACCAAATCTCTTAGCAATCTTTATACCATGTCCGTCTCTTACATCAAAGGATTTAATCTCCAGGTCATTATTGCCGAATATAATTCGGCCATCGGTCAATATTCCATCAACATCAAAAATGATGAGTTTGATTTTAGCTAATTCGTTCAAAAGCCCTCGATTTTCAGAATCACCAACTGAGTCTAGTTGTTTTGATTTCTCGGTTTGATGCTGGATATCAAGTTTTGCAGTTGAGTGAATTTGAACCAATTTTGAGACTAGACTTTCGAGCTGACTCAATTCTAGAGAATTTGGACCATCGCAGAGGGCCGAGTCCGGGTTGGGGTGGGTTTCGACAAAGACACCATCTGCTCCTGCAGCAACGGCTGCCATAGCAAGAGGGAACACCAATTCTCTATTTCCTCCAGACTTGCCGCCAGCTGCGCTAGGCTTCTGGCATGAATGAGTGGCGTCGAATATGATGGGGAATCCATACTTTTGCATTGAAGGTATTGAACGCATATCAACAACTAGGTCATGGTAACCAAAACTTGAACCTCTCTCGGTGATCATTATCTTATCGGAACCAGCGCTCATGATCTTACCAATAGAGTGCTGGATGTCATCCGGAGCTTGAAACTGCCCCTTTTTTAGATTTACGGTTCTTCCTGTCAATGCAGCTGCTACCAAAAGATCGGTCTGACGAGACAAGAATGCCGGTATTTGAATAACATCCAAGACATCTGCTACCCATCCAGCCTGTTCGGGGATGTGGATGTCGGACACGACAGGGATGCCGAACACTTCTTTAACCTTAGACAAAATCTCTAGACCTTTGGCAAGCCCCGGTCCTCTAAAAGAATCGATTGATGTGCGATTTGCTTTGTCAAACGATGATTTGAACAGGACAGGAATACCGAAGGATTCACCAATACGTGTGACCTCCTCTGCTACTTTCATTACAATAAGCTCTGATTCGATCACACACGGCCCAGCTATGAGAAATAGCTTGGAGCTATTACATAAATCGTGTTTTCCCACCATAATGGATCTCTCCAGATTGATCGCGCCCATGAATTATCTCCATCAGACTAAAGACATTTCATCATTGAGAAATTAGAAGATCAGATTGAATAATAAATTATAGTGGAAATATAGATTAGGCCAAACAATACGGCAATTCCATTACAAATCATAATAATCCTGTCTTTCTTCAGCAAACCGTAAATGAACCATGTCATTACCCCGAATTCAAAGAACAATGCCCCAGGTAATGATTGCCCTTTGCTTGAACTCACGCTGTACATTTCCCACACATGAAATAATGGGATAGTTCCCATTAATGCCCCAACTACAATCGTAACTTTCGACCATATTCTCAGCAATATCTTGCCCTTCAAAACATGAATAAAATTTAAGACTTTTTCTGTTTGATTCTCAATCTAGCAGAAATAACAATAGAAAAAGCTTTCAAAGATGGTGATTTCGCAGTGAAGAAACCTCATCCGCGATGATTTGGATTATACGATAAAGCGTGGCGGTTTTATAGTCGAAGCCCTGTAAAGGTTTGAAGGTTCGATCAGTCTATCGTCACTATTCCCAAGTAGCCGTCTACAGAAATTCTGTCCCCTGTTTTAATAACTGTGGAAGCATCGGGCACTCCCGTAACGCATGGTAGACCATATTCCCTAGCAATTATAGCGCCGTGAATTAACATTCCTCCTCTTCGTTCAACAATAGCCGAGCACAAAGGGACCACAAATGTCATGTTGGGGTCTATGGAATCACAAACCAGGACTTCTCCTGATTTAATATCAAACAAATCCGAAGATTTGAGTATTACCCTAGCGTATCCGGAAGCAAACCCTGGCCCTGCCGGTTGGCCTCGAAGTTGGCGGACTTTACTAACAAAAACCTTGTTATCATGTAGTTCGTTGCCAACTTCTGGGAGCGGTCTGTACGTTGGATCTGCTAAAGCTTGAGCAACTTGCTCAGGTTTGAGATGTCTTGAGCGTTCATATCCTTTCGCCACCAGGCGTTCGATTCCTTTGTTTACGGCAGAATCCAAATGTCTTTGAATATTACCCAAATAGATGTTGTCATCATCGCGCAATCGGTAGCTATATCTGGCAAGTTCAAGCAATTCCGAAGCCTGAGACCTTGATTCGCCCTCAAATTTTGACAGGAAATCCTCTATCCTTTCTTCTACATTAAATTGTTGCGTTCTCGGAACGTCAGTATTGGATTTCTGGAGTTCCTCTAGAAAATTAGTCAGTATTGGAGATGCTTGATTTCCATCAAAATATTGAGATAACCATCCTTGCCAGGGATGCGTCCTGAGATTATTAGCCTTGTTTTCCTGAAACTTTAGATCATTAGTAATTTGATCTTTTCGGGGAAAAGACCCAGATTTCATTTCATGGGCCAACATGGACAGGTCAGCGTTTCTCTGCACACTCAACATGTTTGTATGGCTCAGCAAGGTCATAAATTCGTATGGATCCTCAGGCTTTATCGCATCATTATAGAACTGCCCAAAAAGTCTTATCCCATGGGCAAATGGGATAAAGTAACGCCAATAAATAGCTATCCAGTTTTTGTTGAGTTCATCACGTAATAATATTTCTTTAGAAAGGTCATAATCAGACAGAGAGGTAAAATCTCTTTCATGCAAGTCATCAGAAGCCTCAATCATGGCAGGTATTAGCTCTGAATTGATTTTGTCACGCAATTGTTTCAGATTTTCAAAGCTTCTTACCAGGCTTTTATACCAGCTTCTATCGTCTTCTAAATCGGATTTGATAGTTGTGATAGGTCTTGACTGTAGGGCCACAAGATTGTTTTTACTAAACGTCCATTCTACATCCTGAGGTCTGCTAAAAAATGACTCACAGAATTTGCCGAGATTGAAAACCTCTTTGACCTCATTATCGCAAAGCGGTGGTGATACGATCTGATGAGGTTCAAGCTTTACCAGCCTTGTTCCGCCTTTTCCATATGGTAAAAAACATTCACTGCGATCAGCAGGATGAAAGTCAACGAGCTCACCTGTGATGTTAGATAGAATCCATCTATCAGGAGAAATAGAACCGTCAACCAGTCCCTGATTTAGACCATATACACATTCTATAATCGAGTGGGGGCTATCATCAGGGCTTTTGGAGAAAATCACTCCTGATTTTTCACCCCCAACCATTTCCTGGATAATTACAGCTATCGAACTTGTGTAAGCGTCGAGTCCCAGCTCGTTTCGATACATTAAAGCCCTATCAGACCATAGTGATGCCCAAACCAATTTGACATGTTCGAGTATAGAGTCACATCCTATGACATTAACAAAAGACTCATGCAATCCTGCAAATGATGTTTTTGAGCCATCTTCCCAAATTGCGGAAGAACGAACTACCGTGGGTTTGTTCTCGAAAGCTTCAGATATTTTGTTAGCTAGTTCGCTTCTTAAATCATCAGGAATATCGGTCTTAATAAATAGGTTCCGAATTCTCAGAGATGCGTCCCAAATTTCTTCCCATCGCATTTCCGAGAAATCCTTACGACTCAACTCCAGCATTATCCTATTCCGAATGCCTGTTTTGTCGTTGTATTCTTTGTAAACGTTAGAAGGAATGACGAAAGCAGTAGGGACGCGGACTCCTTCCAGAGCTAACCTGGCAAGGGAATATGCTTTACCTCCCAAGCTCATACGATCTAAGGCCTCAAGGGAGAAATCGGATATCTTAAAAATCATTGTCTCAGATGAAGCTCCATAACATTTTGAAATCTGTACACACAATAATAAGTGTCAACATCAATACATATGACTGCGCAGCTGGGGGATTGGGCAAATTCCTTAAGGTGCGGATGCTTGGAAAGATATATATCGAGTAATCTTTGCCGTTGAGTGGAACTTGAATCAGTGACTCGTCCGGTAGCAGTAACGGCTATTGCTTTGCTGAAGTCAAGGCGATCGTTGGAACGATTGTCTATAACCATTGCTACACGTGGCTCCGAGAGCATGTTGGAAAATTTTCTGGTAGCTCTTGGGGTAACAAAAATTAACTTGGTAAGGTTTTCAGCACATGCAAACGCTACAAGATTTCCGTATGGAGCGCCATCCTTCTGGGTGCATAGCACGGCCAGATTTTGGTTCCTGAACAGATCATCCAGAATGTTAAAGAGTTCCGATGCCTGTTTTATGTGAGAATGGTAAGTGGCTCCGAAGCTTCCGGGTATATCAAATTCATCCGTTTTAGATTGCAGTTTGAAAGACCACTGATCAGTTGCGCTTGACGATTTTGGAATGGATATCTTTTGTTCGTTATTGGTTGTCATTGTAGCGCCCTCCAAACAGGTTTACGAAAAAAAGACTCTAGAATGTTAGCTAATTCATTTATATGTAAATAGGAAATAGGAATTATCCACAGATAAGAGGTTTTCAATCACTCGACAACTTTATCGCGAATGATCTTTAGGTCTAACGCTGCTTGGTATGGGGATTTTGCTTCGAAAATCATGGATCCAATTATTGCCGCCGAACTTGGACCAACAATTTTAGCCCATGATTCCAATTGCTGAGTGATATTTCTGCCAAGACGATCCTGTCTTCCAAATCCTGGACACCAAATCGGTTTGGAACTTATTTTGCGATATTTTTCCAGATCCTGCGGCTTAGTGGCGGGTCCAATGTAACCGTCTACATCGAGCGTTTCCCCTAGAATCAATATTGCCTCGGTGACGTCATTAGCGGAGGCAATAACTTCCATCGGTTTTTGAACGCTAGTTTCAGAAACCCTGTCTAAAATAGTTGCCTGGAAAGGGTGAGAAAAAAATAATTCAGCGCCAGGGTGGCTCATGGTAGGTAAAAGCAAAACCTCTATGCCGATTTCATGGGCCTGGTGTATGGATTCGGCTATAGATGCCGGACCTGGAAAACCATGAACAGTGATGTGGGTGACTCCAGATCCTTTCAGTCTGGATATTATTTTGGAATTCGTCCCAGTCCATTTGCCCTTGGAGTTGAATCCTATATCTGCCACCTTTAGGTCCAGAAGTAGGGGTTTCTCCTCTATCAGATCGGAGAGTCTGGGTAATATTTGGACTCCACATTCCAATATCGTCGGAACCCCGATTTTAAGACCATCAATCACCGGGCCCACTTCTTTTACTATTTCTGATACCTGCTCTGCGGTTGCTAAATCCGCAGCAAGCACTATGGAATAATCTCTCATGAACGCCTCATCGCCAGCCTGAGGCTTTGCCATTGGAATCTCTCAAGATTTCTTTGACAAAAGTCACTTTTCGAGGACACTTATACCTTGAAAGATATTCTTTACAGAATCTCATTATCTCTCGATCCTCAGGATTTGTGCCAGGCTCTGGAACTATTATAGCCTCTATAACCTGACCTCTCATGAGATCGTCTACCCCAACCAAGGCTACATCAGAAACATGCGGATGCCTGATGAGTATTTCTTCTACTTCCTGACAGTAAACATTAAAACCCGAGGTTATGATCAGGTCCTTTTTCAGTCCCGTTAATGTTAGGTAGCCATCCTCGTCTAGTTTTCCAATATCACCGGTATAAAGCCAGTTATTTCTTATTACAGTCGCTGTCTCTTTGGGCTTTCCAAAATAACCCAGCATTACGTTCGGACCTTGAATAACAACCTCGCCCTCCAAGCCAGCCGGCAATGGTTTTCCATCATCATCATGAATTTCTATTCGGACATTTGGTATTGGTTTACCAACTGTATGAGGCTTGTTTGGTATGGTTATGCTATTCCATGAAACTACTGGAGAGGCTTCTGTCAAGCCGTAGCCATGATATACATCTATGCCGTAACGAGCTGTAAATTTTTCGTAAATTTCATATGAAAGGTGAGCCCCACCACTGATGGCAATTTTGATTGATGTCAGATCCAGGTCCTTACAGGAGGGGTGATACAGGAGCCCATAATAAACCATCGGCACAAGACCGCACCACGTGATCTGAGCCTTTTTCAACCATGGAATTAACTTTGGGAAATCAACTTTCTCAACCAGGAAAACAGTCCCACCAACTTTCTGAGTTCCCAGCAAGTTGGTCGAAGCGCCAAACGCGTGAAACAGAGGAATCAGAGCCAGACCATGAGTTTCTGGTCCCATTTTGGTGATGTCTCTGAGCAAGTCAGAATTCGTGTCAAGGTTATAATGGGTCAACGTGGCGCCTAAGGCTTTCCCTAAAAGTCCTGCCGTAAAAATTATGACAGCAGGGTCATTCTTATCCATGTTCACGGCTGTGAATTTATCAGAAAAATCTCTTTGGATTTCGGCGAAAGGAACGGCTCCTTGAGTCGGGGTAGTCGTGATAATTAATTTGAGGTAACTCAATGCGTCCTTGATACTATTTATTTTTGGGAGTTGCTCAGAACCGCAAATTACAGCTGTCGGCTTAGAGTCAGCCATGTAATGACTCAGTTCATAGGCCGTGGACAGAGGATTCAGTGTCACAGCGATGGCGCCCACTCTCATCGCAGCATAATAACTAATCACAAATTCTGGACGGTTTCCCATAAGGGTCAGAACTCTGTCGCCTCTTGTTATTCCAGCCTTAATAAAAGCGTTCGACAGTCTGTTTATAGAGGATAAAAGACTGCCATAGGAAATAGTCTGATCCTCAAACGCCAACGCTGGATGATCGGGTCTTGCGCTAGCAGCGTTATCTATAATTTCGCTAAGGTTCATTACAACTCCGGTCAGCTAAGTTTTGATTACACGTTAAACTAACACTAGAATGCTTCTAAATCAACTTCTAACGTCAAGAAAAAGCTCGAAAAGATAGCAATTTTACGAAAACATACATGGACAGCCCCGATAAAGAGCATTTCCTGAAATCGTTGGGCATCCATAGCCGTCATTACACAAATAAAAAACCCAATGATTGTCGAATTAATCAAAATCGTGTACAAATCGAGTCGCAGAAAATGAAGATGACATTTAAAATATCGCAACAGATATTCCCTACTGAATTTGTTGAGAACATTCCAGAGGATATTCAATAGAGAATGGGCAAAATTTATTTAGTTATAGGTGGTCGTCGAAGTGGCAAAAGTGATTTTGCTCTGAAATATGGAGAAACATTGATTGGTCCTCGCGCTTTTCTAGCTACTTGTCCCTCGATTGACGAGGAAATGGATCAGAGAATCAAGAGACATCAGCAGGAAAGAGATGATCAAATTTGGACAACTATTGAGGAGCAAATAAACCTTGCGCAGGTCATGGAAAGAGATGATCAATTCAATCTGTTCTTGATTGACTGTGTGACTCTCTGGATCAACAATCAAATATTTCAGGCTACTGAACAAAATCTTATTTTTTCTGAAGCGGAATTAATAAAATGTACTGAACATTTGTTGGATGTATGTGATCAAATAAAAGCTGATGTAATCTTTGTTAGTAACGAGATAGGCTTAGGTGTGGTCCCGAACGATCCTGAGACCAGGTTTTTTCTTGACTTGCTGGGTCGGTGTAACCAAATCTTGGCGGGTCGTTCTTACGAGGTGTTTCTCGTATCCTGCGGCATTCCAGTAAAAATAAAGAAAGGCTCCATTTAATGAAGTTATTAGATAAAACAGTGAGTAAAATAGTTCCTCAAGACTCTGAAAAAAGACTTTTGGCTAAAACCAGACTTGATCAATTGACAATGCCCCATTGGGCTTTGGGGCGCCTGATGGATCTTGCCATGGATTTGGCCGGGATTTATAGGACCATTAAACCGCAGATCAAAGCAAAAGTTATTGTAACTATGGCGGCTGATCATGGGGTAGCTTTGTCGGGAGTAAGCAAATATCCTGCAGAAGTGACTTGTCAGATGGTGAGAAACTTCGTAAACGGTGGAGCTGGAGTCAATGCGCTGGCTCGGGTTTCTAACACTGATGTGGTAGTAGTAGACATGGGGGTGGCAGGAGACATTAGTGATCTGGAAAATCAGAAACTTATCGTGTCTCGGCGAATAGCTTCTGGGTCCAAGAACATGCTTGAAGGGCCTGCAATGACTCGAGACGAGGCCGTAGCGTCGATCGAGGCGGGGATAGAAATTGCTCTTGATTTGGGACAAAAATACGACATATTTGGATCGGGTGAAATGGGGATTGGTAATACCACGCCTAGTAGCGCCATAACATCTTTGATTACAGGGACGTCTGTCCGAGAAGTTACTGGTCGTGGTACTGGCATCGATGAGGCACAGTTCAATCACAAAGTCTCTGTAATAGAAAAATCAATAAAAACAAACAAACCTCAAGTTTCTGATCCCATTGATATTTTGTCGAAAGTAGGAGGTTTTGAAATAGGGGGCATAGCCGGATTGATTCTTGGAGCAGCTTCGCTGAGCAAGCCTATAGTTGTCGACGGATTTATCTCAACGGCTGGGGCTCTCATAGCGCAGGCAATCTGTCCCATCAGCGAGCAATATATGATTGCGGCTCACAATAGTGTCGAACAAGGGCATACGGCAGCTCTATCAAAACTCGGCAAAAAGCCATTGCTGGATTTGGAAATGAGATTAGGAGAAGGTTCTGGGGCTGCGCTTGCGATGTCCATAGTTGAAGCCTCGGTTAAAGTTCTGACTGAGGTAGCCACGTTTGAAGAGGCTTCAGTTTCGAAAGGGTAATCAACAAGTAATCGGCTCAGGGCGCAGAAAAATGCGCCCATGAACCGGATACTGAAAAAGATTCTACAGGGGGAACAATGAGGGGATTTTCTGCGCCGACATAATATCGCCCGAAGCTCTGAGCTTGCCTGTCATGAAAGCTGTCATACCGTTTAGTTTTCCATTACACATAGCCAACCAGTCTTGATCCGCCATCGTAAGCGACACGGAAGGACTAGCATGTACGCCTTTTTCAACAGCGCATGTTCCGTTTTTTACTGCAACATTCCAATCACCCGCTTGATCTCCAGTAATGTGGAACTGAAATACCAAATCCAATCCGGTCGCCGCATCTGCGTTAAATACTTGGGGCATTTTTTGGAAAACCTCTTCAACAGACGTAAGGTTCATAACAATCTCCTATTCTAATTATCTTGTGATTTTAAAGGCCTAGCTCCATTCAAAAAGACCTGCAACAATCCTGTAGCGATTCTTTGTTTCTGTGCTCGGCTTTTCAAGGGTTGGTTTTCCAGAACCATAGCAGATATAAAACTTTCTATTGCCCCGAGAAATATGTATGTCAGGTAACGAGGTTTGATATCTGACCGCAGTAATTTCTGATTCTGAGCTCGAGCCATCAACCCTTCTATCTTGGATAGAAATACTTTGAACCAGTGAAGTCTCGCAGGAGTTAAATTAGAGGGTGACCTTGATATTTCCGTGATGAAGATGTGAACCAGGTCTGGCCTCTTTTGGTATTGATCCAGAAAATATATTACCAAGGCCCCTAGTTGTTCCTCAACGGTTGCTTTTTGATTTTCCCACCGTTCCATGAGGGCGAAAAGGTCCGTCCACCACTCTTTTAATATAGCATCAAACAGATCGGCCTTACTCTTGAAATAATGGTAAACCAACCCATAGCTTATTCCAGCAGTTTGTGCTATATCAGTGATGCGCGCTTGATGAAAACCTCTTTCGCGAATTACACGGCAGGCAGATTCTAATATGACCGCTTCTTTATCTTTTCGAGATTCTGAAAGACTATCATTTCTAAGCATGTGAAAGGGGTAACATTTTTCGATTGACGTGTCAATCAGTTATTTTTTGGTTTGCAGCCTATATTCCAAGCCGATCCTATCTACCATAAGCCTTCTCGGCAGATTACCGAGTGGTTTTGATTAACTCAAAAATTCGTTTTCAACAAGACTTATCGTCATAGATTTCTCAAAGGATCTGACTTTCTGAGACTTCAGAAGAGCTAGGAACGATTACCCCCCCTTAGGTTTTTCGCACGTGAGGTTGAAATTAATGATCCTGTAATCTCATGAGAGCCTTCTTGCCTATGTCTTTTCTGTAATGGGCGCCATCCCATTTTATAAAGTTTACTGCCTGATAAGCCTTTTTAATTGCAGCCTCTATTCCTTTGGAGCGAGCTGTGACTCCTAGAACGCGTCCACCATCAGTAATCAAACGACCATTTTGCTCTTTAGCTCCGGCTATGAACACTTTGACGCCGGCAATCTTTTCGGCCTCTTTGATGCCTGTAATTTGCAGACCTTTTTCATAAGATCCTGGGTAACCTTTGGATGCCATGACTACACAAACAGAGTCTTCATCCATCCATTCGATGTTCATTTCGTTCAGGCGTCCTTCAAGGGAAGCAGACATCAAGGGAATAAGGTCCGATTTCATTCTGAACAACAGAGGTTGAGCCTCAGGATCGCCTAATCTAACATTGTATTCGAGGACTTTTATATCATCACCCTTGATCATGAGACCGGCATACAAAAAACCAACGAAGGGAGACCCTTCTGATTCAAGGCCTCTGACGGTTGGAATCATTATGTCGGTCATAATTTTTTGATGTAGAGCGTCAGTTATCACAGGGGCTGGAGAATATGCTCCCATTCCACCTGTGTTGGGGCCCTTGTCATCGTCATAAATGGGCTTGTGGTCCTGAGACCCGGCTAACGGCACAACCGTTTTACCATCGCTGAATGCAATAAACGAAGCCTCTTCTCCCTCGAGACAATCTTCAATTATGGTTTTATTTCCGGATACGCCAAATATTTTCTTGTTCATGATGGAATGAAGCGCCTCTAGCGCCTCATCTTTGTTCTTGCAAACAAAAACGCCCTTGCCTGCCGCCAAGCCGTCTGCCTTGATCACAGTAGGAAAATGGCAGTCTGAAACCATCGATTTGGCCTTATCAAAACTGTCAAAAACTTCGAAATCTGCTGTTGGTATTTTGTATTTTTTCATCAAGTTCTTTGCGAATACTTTGCTACCCTCTAGCATGGCGGCCTTAGCAGAAGGCCCAAAAACCTTCAGGCTCTTTGAGGCGAACAAGTCGGTGAGCCCTGCGCATAGAGGAGCCTCAGGCCCAACGACTGTGAGGTCAATTTTTTCGGTAAACGCTAGATTTAAGAGACCAGAAATGTCTTCGGATGCAACATTTACGGATTTGCATTTGGGCTCATTTGAAATTCCGACATTGCCAGGAGCGGCAATTACCGTGTCGACAAGGTCGGATTGAGCGAGCTTCCAGGCAATAGAGTGCTCTCTGCCACCTGATCCGATTAAAAGAACCTTCATTATTAATCGCTCCTGCGTCTTACTTGTTCCACAATCCTCGTTTAGACATTTCGGCCTCTTGTTCTAATTCCATATAAGGCCTGACGTCGAAATCTTTTTCATCACGGTTTATCTGGGCAAGACCCCATCGAATCATACGAGCGTTAACATCCTCGCCGGAGATGAAGAGAAGGGCTTTCTTTACCTGGCCAGTATCTTGACCAAGTAGTTTGACTCGAACCCATTGATCTTTGAGAGTCTTATTTAGGAATTCTTTCGCTGCTTCCTGTTGTGATTGTGGGATTTGGAGACCAGCGAGAGAAACGTCCATGACTTGTCCAGAACCACGAACTTTGATTGTCGAGGCGTCTATTACTCCTGTGACTCGCCACAATGGTTCGTCCCCTTCGGTAGGAGGCCTGCTGGCATACCAAAGATATCCTACGATCAACAGGAGAAACAGAGCCAAACTACCCCACATCTTCCATTCATTTTGAAGACGAAGTTTGGCCATAAAAAACCTTTCATAAAAAAATTTTGAAATTTTTGTCAGGGAAATTATTCCTGAAATTGAAAGATCTTCGCAAATGCACGATGAACGTCCGGACGCGCCGAAAGTTCATTAATAGAGCTTTTCCACTTCAGAAACAAAAACCTCCTCTGCTTTAGAAAGATCAGGTCCCATGTATCTGTTGAGTAAACGACCATCATCAGGAGATCGTACTATAACTGTGTAATCCTCAGAGCTGAGTTTTACCAGCCTGACAAAGGAACCTCGAACACCCTCTTTTTGTTTTTGTATTTCGAACATGACTCCTTTATACCACATAGAACAAATTTTTTGCTAACACACTTGAACCCCAATTTTGCGGTATTTATGATTTGGGAAAATCAAACATTATTTTACAAACTGTCGTAATTGGTTATAATTAAAACAAGCGTAGAAAAAAGTTAAAGAGAAATGATTAATGGAAAATGAATTAATAATAGAAACTATTGATTTGGTTAAAGACTACTTTGATGGGGACAGGGTGATCCATGCCCTCAGGAAAGCCAACATAAGAATATACAAAGGCGAGATGGTTGCCATAATGGGGCCGTCGGGCTCTGGGAAATCAACGTTGCTCTATGTGCTTGGGTTGTTGCATCCACCTACCGCAGGAAAATATTTGTTCAAGGGACAAGACATTCTTGAATATTCTAAGGAGGAGCAAGCTCTATTTCGTAATCGTGAGCTGGGTTTCGTTTTTCAGAGTTGCGATCTTCTTGCAAATTCAACAGTTTTTGAGAATCTTGAATTGCCACTTATCTATGCTGAAACGGACAGACAGTCCAGGAGGGCCAAAATTTTACGAGCTCTTGATCGCGTAGGGTTATCGCATCGAGTGGATCACTGGTCAAACAGACTGTCAGGCGGTGAACGACAGCGTGCCGCTATAGCTAGAGCTCTGGTAAATAATCCGTCATTAATTCTAGGTGATGAGCCTACTGGTCAGCTGGATCAAAAAAATACAGAAATTGTAATAGGTCAACTTCGTGACATTGCTCGGCAAGGATTTACGGTTGTCCTGGTTACGCACGAGGACGAAATTGGAGCTGCTTGCGATAGAATAATAAGAATTAGGGACGGAGCCGTTGTTTCAGACGGGCTCGAGAACTTTGTTCCATCTCCTCCAGCAGACAATAAGCCTTCAGGAATGATTGCAGTTAATTGATTGTTTTTTCTAGAACTAATGCAGATTGTTAAAAAGAAGTATCGTGATAAATTGTAAGGACAAACTTCTTTTAGTGACCGCAACCACATGATTCCGCTGAATCAACATTTACAGGGTGAGTAAGCCTGATCACACCGTTTTCTTTGTGTATTATTCCTGCCTGTTCGATCGTTTCAAGCAATTTGTTGCATTCCTCAAGACTCATTCCCAAATAAACAGGCAAGAGCTTTTGATACTCATGAAGTCTTTTACTCAGATCCAATGAATACAAGGTCATTACGACCTGTTTGTGTATGATGTCCATCACCGGGTTGTTCATGAGTTCTTGAAAGTCGTTATCATAGACAAGCAGGTTGCCAACACTTGCTGTGCACATAGAGGCCTCCTAGACACATAATAATTTATATTAAAGCTTGTTGAAGCATTATCAAGTCCGCGGTGATTTTTTTTCACGTTTTTCAATATATTTGGCGAATTCTGTATAACTCTCCGGTGTCCCTATATCAAAAAAAACACCTTGCTGTTCTAATCCGTACATCAAGCGGGAGTTCACCAACGATGGGAATACATCTTTTTCCATTGAGAAAGTTTTTCCATCGGGTAACTTGTTGATGCGGCTGTAAGACATCATAGAAAAACCTGCATTTATAAAACCTTCCTGGGATTGGGAAGAGGATTTTTCTTGGAAGTCCAATATGATTCCTCTTGGTCCAACTATTACGGATCCATATCTTCCAACATCAGGAACTTTACATAAAGAAAGCGTGACATCCGCATTGTTTTTTCCGTGAAAATTATACAAACCTGCGATGTCAGCTTCAAAATATGTGTCGCCGTTAACAAGAAGGGTTGGGTCTGTCGCAAATGCCTGAGCGTTCTTTACGGCCCCTCCAGTCCCTAGAGGCCTTTCCTCTCTGGATATAACAAGATTTATGTCTCCTGAGCTGTATTTCAACACAAAATCTTCTATTTGTTCCGACATGAAGCCGGTTAGGAGGACAATACTTTGGATTCCCTTGCGTAAAATGGAATTAATCAGAATTTCCAGAAAGGGTTTTTGCCCAATAGGAGCCAACGGTTTGGGTCTATCCCAAACGACTGGTTTGAGTCTTGATCCTATTCCTCCGGCGAGTATGAAAGCTGTAATTGGAATTTTGGTGATCATGTCGTTTTCTGTTAGAAATTTGGCATGCTAATCGATGATTTAAATTGTGCGCAAGCGCATTCCGGGTCTCTGCCTATTGGAACAACCTGATAGTGATTTCTCCAGACATCTATTGTCATTAATCCGGGAATGAGGTCGTCGAAGTCTTCAACGATAACTTTGATTGCTTCTGTCACCTGAATTGAGGCAACCGTAGTAGCAATAGAGGATAACACTCCTACCGTAGAAGCTCGCTGATGATCAGAGACCTCTTTCGGATCAGGCCAAAGGCATCTGAGGCAAGGAGTTCTTCCAGGAATAATGGTCATTACATTTCCGGCGGTCTCAACTGCCCCGCCGAAGATGAAAGGAATCCCATGAGATAAGGCAGAGTCGTTTACTATGTAGCGAGTTTCGGTATTGTCCAAGGCATCTATCACAACATCCACGGAGTTTACAAGAGAATCAACATTGTGAGCATTTATCTCAGCATTGATGGCTTCAATCTGTAATTCAGACGACACTCTGAAAAGATGCCTGCGCGCAGCTTCAACTTTAGTTAGCCCCTCTAAAACATCTGACTCATCATATAATATTTGACGATGAAGGTTATGTAACTCTGGGCTATCTTTATCCACTATTCGTAAAAATCCTACACCTGCGCGAGCCAAGAGTATTGATATAAGCGATCCCAATGCCCCTTGTCCGGTAATCAAAACGCGAGACGATTCTATCCTGGACTGTCCTGATTTTCCAATTACACCCAACAAGGTGTGACGACTATATCTTGAATGAGAATTTTCCAAATTTTGACCAGTTTCCAACAACAGCAAACGGAAAAAAATTTAATAATTGGGAGGCATAGGAGGTTTTTGCAGATCCTCCCAAATTATCCCAAGGCGTTCACGAAAATACGGCCCTAAGCGTTTGAATAGAGCGGGCCAGTGCTTTTGTGGTTTGTCCAAGCTCTCAAAAATTTCATCGATGAAATTAGGTAATCTTGCCAATTCGTCCTTTGGTATGAATGAAACGGCTCCTAGCCTTACCGAACGATTAAGGCTATCAATGTTAATAGCGTGGGCTGTCAACATGGCTGCCGGCAAATTTCTTTTTCGACATTCCTCCAACAGAGCAAATCCTTTCACGCCCATGATGTCCAGAATTACGAGATCAAAATCATCATTCAGTATGTGATTGAGGGCTAGGTCAAAGTTTCCAGCAGTCACAACCTGAAAATCCGGGAGCTGTTCCTTTATCACTTCAAGAATATCCGGTTCATCATCAACGGCTAAAATTTTCTTCCGTCCATTGATGCCTGCGATAGACATGGTGTTCTCCTGTGATGAGGCCCTTAATGGTGATGAAGATTGTTCGTGCAGAGGTTGTCTGGTTGAAGTCTTATTACGTTAGATGTCCTTGTAGCGAAGTTAATTAATATGGAATCAACTGTCAAATTTTTTCCTAGCAGTTGTATGTGTTTTGAGTGGCGCTGTCAAAGGAGCTGATAGTAATTGCTCTAAAAATTATTCACAGTTTTATTAATCATGGAAATGCAAAAAGTAAAGAAATGGGATTCTCGAAGGACTGGATTATGGGGTTAAGGAAAAACCTCCCGGTCAGTGCTCAATGAGAATTGATTTCGAATGAATTTTTCGCGAATCAACAGAAGTAGTTTTTGGTGTTGAATTGTGATATAAGAATTTGCCAATCGTTCTGACGATGGGAAAGATGTTCTATAGGCTAGTTAACACTCTAATTATATTAGTTTTAATTGCAATGATCCTGTCTGCCGGTATATGTTTGGGTCAGGACTTTCCTTACATGGTTCCAGAGGCTCCGGAGTTTGAATCTTCGGGGGGCCTTGTAAAACCCCCTTCTTCAGCAACGCAGTCTGAACAAAAAAAACCGTTCCGTTCAAATGCCGGGGTTTTCAGACCTCAAATGGAGTCAGGAGCGATAAATCCCAGTCAGGTTCCTGAAGCTCCTATTTCAAGTGATAACAATGTTCCTGCCAAACCTGGACCGGTAAGGGCTCCAGCGGTTGTTTCTCAGCCTGCCCCGCCTGTGATGTCGCCCCCTGCTCAAGGACCAGTTGCGTCTGCGCCACCCGCTGGAGTAGGTGTTGGAGCTCGTCCGCGGTCTGATTGTTCAGAGTTTCCCATGATGATTGCCAGGTCTCGATCAGACGCTGAAATGCAAATGACCGCAAGACACTATTTAACCTGTCTGATGCAGGGTGGTTGGTCTATGGAGCAAGCTAGGGAACAAGTGATACGAACTATCGAAACGGCGTACAGGCCTTCCAGGTAGACCTTCAGTATAATTCATCCATTATTATTTTGGACTGGGGCAGACTACTATCAGAGGCTTGTTGAAATTTTACTAGGCTCCACAACATCTCTTGTATTTCTTACCTGATCCACAAG
Source organism: uncultured Desulfomonile sp. (assembly GCA_937930835.1). GTDB lineage: Bacteria > Desulfobacterota > Desulfomonilia > Desulfomonilales > Desulfomonilaceae > CAITZA01. Next base: position 68,497 of record CALGLN010000001.1, on the reverse strand, counting down.
GACATGGGGCATTTAGGTTTGGCTTACCGGACTGAGAGGCTTTGGGTTTGACGGGATTTTTGCTGGATGCCCGAAAATGCTGGTACAGGACAAAAGCGGTGGCTCCAACCATGACTAGCCACACAAGAATGAGTCCAATACTCTCGGTATTGTTAAATCTTCCTGAGCTAAGAAACCATATGAGGGCGATTGTCCATAGGGCAATCCAGAACATTCCATAATATGGGCTTTTTATTTTTTTCATTTAATTTGGCCGTAAAGATTTTGGAACATAACTAAATACCAGTGGTGTGTTCAACCGATGGTCATTGAGAATTTTGTGAAGTATATATGTTCGCTAAAACCTTGGTCAATATGCTATTAATAAAAATTTGGAATAACTGGCCTGTTAATATTCAATATTGATTCCAGAAGGTGAGCGGTGAATTTTCTATTCATAAATGTGAATCATGATGTTGGCTGGGAATCTTCGGAAAGTATTCCTATCTCTTTGGGCTACATACTGGCCACCTTGAAAGCAGAGGGTCATGGAGGCGTAATTCTGGATGATCTTCGTGACAAGCCTCTTAGTTTTAAGGTGCTTGACCAAATGATATTGCGGTTGAATCCAACCCTGATAGGATTCACTACATATCAGAGCACGATAGATCGAATCCGGTTCTTGAGCAGATATATTAAGACAAGGCACAGAAAGATAATATTAGCTTTAGGGGGGCCTCAAGTTCCGTCTATTCCATCTGCAGCTCTGGAGGATCTTGATGACATTGACCTGTTAGTACGTGCAGAGGGCGAAGTGGTAATGGCTGGAGTGGCGCGTGCGCTGAGTTCAGGTAGATCTTTGAATGATGTTAATGGAATAACATATCGTCTAGATGCACGGATTGTCGATCAGACAGGCAAGGTTGAGGTTCCTGATGATCTTGATGTCTACCCATCTCCGTATTTGACCAAGACCATCAATCTGGACGGTAAGGATACGGCAATTCTTCTGTCATCTAGAGGATGCAAGAGCAACTGTTTTTTTTGTATTACTCCTTCTCTTTGTAAAGGCAAGATTCGTTACCACTCGTTGAGCAGAGTAATGGATGAAATGAAGTATTTGAGTAGCAAAGGAATTGAGCGTTTCTGGTTTGCCGACCCAAATTTTACCGAGAATAGAGAGAGAACACTAGAATTTGTAGAGAGAAAACAAAAGTTGGGTATTCAAACTCCGTTTTGGTTTCAGACACGCAGTGATCTTATAGACCCGGAATTAATGGATGCTCTTAAGGAGGCTGGGGCTGATACGGTAGCCTTTGGTTTAGAATCGGCTAGCCCTAAGGTGCTTAAAAATATTAACAAAAGACTGAATTTGGATCAGTTGAGACAAAACATCGAACATTCCAAAGAAATAGGCTTGAATGCCGAACTTTTCACAATATATGGGCTTCCCGGAGAAACGGTCGATGATGCGCGAGTCACCATCAATTTTGTGAAATCGCTTGGCATTCCTGTTGAGTTGAATTCAGGATCTCAGCAAATGCAACTTTATTTCGGATCCGCTTACGAAAAAAATCCCGAGAAATACGCCATAAAGCCTTTGGACCAGAGAAAGCCTAAATATTTATCGGTTGGAGAAAATTTTGAAACGTCAGACATGCGCTCTTCGGAAATCCGAAAAGTTCGGAATTTGTGGGCGTTGTCCAACGAAGGGCTAGAAAGGGACGTCTATTACAAGCAGCGAGTCTTTGAAATAATAGATTTTTTGTTGGAAAATAAAGCGGATTTGGAGGATGAACTCCAGTTTTACGCTTTTGGAGCCCTTGCGAGCTCTGCGATTGAAGAATTTGATCTGCTTGTTCAATTCTTGGAAGGCTATGTCAGCAAGGCTTCCTCAGGTGATTCTAGCGTTGAAGATATAATAGAAGCATTGAATTTTTTCAGAGAGACTGATGAAGAGTCCGGTCCATTTGACAGAATAATTTTTGATTCTAGGAGTTACATGGATGGAGTGCCATTCACAGGCATCTCAGGCAAATATTGGGATGTTCTGCTAGGGCATGGACTGTTATTACCCGATTTTGAAAAAGGACTTACTGGGGTAAAAGCCGGAGCGGAAGTAAAATTTTCCTTTACGTTTCCAAATGACTACCATCAGGTTGAGCTTGCCGAGAAAACAGTAGAAATTCACGCCAAAATACACAAAGTTTTTAGACCCTTGAGCATTGGTTCAATGGAAGAAATTCGACGTCTCAACATACGAAATCACTACTGTTTTGATGATCTAGATGTTTTACGGGATCAAAACGAAATCCTTTACTATTTGACATTGCGTGACATTGATCCTCATGAATTACTCAAGACACCAAGTCATTTTTTGACGTTGGCGCATCGGTGGGCCAAGCTGGGAAAATATGAAAAGGTAAGAGAATTGGGAAGATTGGTTGCTGACAAGCCGCCTGCATTGCGGGCGCTAGCAGACACCTTGTCTGCTGCAGGCAAGCATCAATTGGCTCTAGATTACTATGTAGATCAGTCAGGAAACGTTGTATCAGGGGTTCTAAAAAGAGTTCGTTTGCTTCTTCATCTTGGAAAAGCCCAGCAGGCTATTAATTTATTGGAGACAATTCCGGAATCCCCAGATTTGGAGTTTCAGGAGACTATGCTGGAGTGCCTCAAATTGACAGGCGCTGATCCGGGCAGGGTACCATCTCTAGAAAGACATGTGCTTGATCTTAGAGTGAAAAATGCCCTGGAAAAGGAACTTCTTTCAAAGAGGGGAGCTACCATCAACAGTCCTTCAATTCATGGTTTTTCATCTGACGATGATGAGACCTGAGAGTTTTTGCTATCAGACAAATTTTTTCAGAGTTATCAGGAGATTCAAGAAATATGAGCGATCAATTAGAGCAAATGAGGCTGGTAACGTATCACAGGGAAGGGGCCATAGGTTATATTACCCTGAATCGCCCGGACAAGAGAAACGCATTGAATTTGGAAGTTTGGGATTCTCTCCACAGAGCTGTTATGGAAGCTGAAAAGGATGCAGAGGCTCGAGTAGTCATAGTCCGAGGTAAGGGTAAGTCCTTTTGCGCCGGTCTTGATTTGAGTCCCGACAATGATTTGATCAAGACGGTTACAGCGGCACCGAGCGCTAAACAGAAAATTGAGTTTTTCAAAATGGTTAAGAGAATACAAGCTGCTCATACCCGCCTTGAGAGGCTTCCCCAACCGACCATAGCAGTCATACAGAATCACTGTTTGGGGGCAGGTTTGGAGTTGGTGGTCTGTTGTGACATTCGTCTATGTTCATCTGACGCGACCTTTGCTCTTCCCGAGGCTCGTTTGGCGATAATAACTGATGTCGGTGGACTTCAAAGATTAACCAAAGTGGTTGGACGAGGACATGCGCGGGAAATATCGTTTAGAGGTAATCGATTCGGGGCAGAAAAAGCGCTTTCCATCAATTTGGTCAACGAGGTTTACGGCAACCAGGAGACCCTTGAGAAAGAAGCTCTGGCCATGGCAAACGAAATAGCTTCCAATCCGCCATTAGCTGTTCAGGGCGCAAAGGAAGTTTTCCTCTTCAGCGATTATGGAGCGCTTGAGCAATCTCTTGAATATAACGCTGCCAGATCATCAATGATTATGCCATCTGAAGACATATTCGAAGCAATGGCTGCTTATGTTCAGAAAAGACAGGGAGTCTTTAAGGGCGCGTGAGTTTGAGCCCAACCAAGGACTGAAAATAAATTGAGGTTTGCTTCAACAGGAGGCTGTTTTGATAAAGAAACTTTTTGAACCGATAAAAATAGGACCGGTAAACGTTCCAAATCGCGTGGTTATGACTGCAATGCATCTCAATTACACTCCAAACGGAGAAATTTCAGATCAGTTCATAAATTTCTACGAAGCGCGAGCGGCGGGTGGAGCTGGTCTAATTATTGTAGGTGGAGCAGAAATAAATGACCAGGCGGCAGGCATCGACCTCATGTTGGCCATAAAGGATGATAAATATATTCCGGGACTCAAAAAATTCACGGATCGCATACACCAATATGAAACAAAAGTCGTCGTTCAGCTTTACATGGCTGGAGCATATTCCTTTTGTGGTTTGAAGGGTCTGCCTATACTGGCCCCATCAGAGTTTACCAGTTATTTCACAAGACAAAAAACGACGGCAATGACATTGGAGGACATATACAGGGTTCAGCAAGACTTTGTGGAATCCACAAGGCGGGCTAGAGAGGCGGGTTTTGATGCGGTAGAAGTGCTTGGGTCAGCTGGGTATTTGATCTGTCAATTTCTGTCGCCCAAAACTAACAGGCGTGATGATGAATACGGGGGGCCGCTGGAAAACAGGATGCGTTTTGGTCTGGAAACAGTAAGCAAGGTTCGCAAGGCCGCTGGTCCTGACATGGCGGTTTTGGTTCGGGTAGCGGGCAATGACTTTGTTCCAGGTAGTCATACCAACACTGAGTCCAAAGTCTTTGCAGCCGAAGTTGAGAAGGCCGGAGCTGATTGCATCAATGTTACTGGTGGTTGGCACGAAAGTCGAGTTCCGCAGATTACGATGGACCTACCGCATGCAGGTTATGTTTACCTCGCGCAGGGGATCAAAGAAAACGTTTCGGTTCCCGTGATAGGATGTAATCGAATCAATGACCCGTTTGTGGCAGAAGAGGTTCTTAAAGAAGGCGCCGCTGACTTAGTTGGAGTAGCAAGAGGCCTCATAGCTGATCCGGAATTTGTAAACAAAGCAAAGGCTGGAAAGGCAGACGAAATTAGGCGATGTGTGGCTTGCAACCAAAAATGTTTTGACCATGTTTTCGCCCTTCAGCCTGTGGGCTGTCTTGTTAATCCTCAGGCTGGGAAAGAGGGTCAGGTCGTCATTAAACCGGCGGACAAGAGAAAGAAAATTATGGTTGCCGGAGCAGGTCCTGCCGGCTGTGAATTTGCGGTGACTGCCGCTGAAAGAGGACACGAGGTCATACTTTGCGAAAAAGATAGCGACATAGGGGGACAGATTTTTTGGTCAGCGAGCGCTACGAAGAAAACTGACTTCCATTACATAATAGACTATTACAGGGCTACAATGCCGAGGCGGGGTGTTGAAATAAGGTTTAACACCAAAGTCACTCCTGAACTAATTTCAGCTGAAAAACCTGATTTAGTGGTAGTCGCAACTGGCGCAGCTCCATTCAAACCACCCATAGAAGCTGTTGAGGCGCCCTATGTTTATCAAAGCTGGGATGTGCTCCGCGGTAACGTTCAGACTGGAAGAAACGTGGTTGTCGTCGGGGGTGGTTCGGTGGGTCTTGAAACTGCCCTATTTCTTGCGGAAAAGGGAACCATTTCTCCAGAACAAGTCTATTTTCTGACGATTCATCAGGCTGAGACACAGGAAACCCTCAGGGAATTGGCGCTCAAGGGAATTAAAAACGTCACGGTAATAGAGATGGCCAGGAGAATGGGTCAGGACATAGGCCCTTCTACTCGTTGGGTGATAATGAAAGAACTTGACCTAAGAGGAATCAAACTTGTCACTCAAGCAAAGATGAAGGAAATTTCAGAGAACCGGGTTGTATACACCGACGCGGAAGGAAACGACGTTTCGATAGAGGCGGATTCGGTTGTGCTTGCTATGGGATCAAGACCAGAGAATTCCCTGGCTAAACTATTGGAAGATAGTGATGTCGAAATAGCCGTAATTGGCGACGCAAAGAAATGCGGACGAATCGGGAACGCGATCGATGATGGTTTTGCGCTGGGAGTGACAGTTTAATGATTTCAAATTTCTTCAACTGCAATCGTTTGAGGCGTTTTTCCCAATATCTTGGGATGCGCAAAGCGCCTCAAATGTTCCTCACATTTTTTCGGCCCTACGTTTAATCTCGAAACCAGAGAATTTTAGCCTGTTGAATAGACAGGAATCCACGCATTTCCCACAGTTGACGCAAAGAAGGTTTCCACATTCTCTGTAAGGCTCTAAACCCATGGGACAAACACGGACGCAAGACTCCTCTTTGCAGCATGGAACGGTTGGATTTCGAGAGCTTGATGTAACTCTCATCGTAATGGAAGTCCTGAAAAGGGATAAAACTGAACCGGTGGGACAAAAGGCTCTACACCATATCTTAGGCAGCACTGAAAACTGGATCACCAGTAGAGCAATAATAAATCCGAATTCAAGAGATAATACCCTTTCCTTGACAATAATCATTGCCTCCGTACTCATGATAGCAGGAGCGTTAATATAATTTAGCACGGGAATTCCTATTGCTCCTGCAGTAGCACAGCCTAGCAAAAGAAATGAAAAACGGATCACATTCGCTTTGAACGAATTTCTTATGGGAACATAAGAAGATGGTTTCTTAAAAAATTTTTGCCCAATTAAATTTCTTAACCATTCAACCCCTTCTGATACAAAGAGGAATGGGCATAACCATCCACACCAGAACCTACCTAGTAAGATTGCTATGAACAAGGGAAATATGACCGAAGCCAACACAGGAATCGTTATATCGCCTGCAGCAAAAATGGCCTGAAGGATTACAGACGGGTCAGCTACTCCTAGTCCGCCGAAATTAATAGCGAAAAAAGTTCCAGTGATGAAATATAGTTCATATATGTTCAAAATAGGGACCGCAAACATCAAACAGAAAACAAAAATTTGGGTGGCCCTTCTGTACGGTAAGCACATCAGTCCCAATCCCCTTTAACCTTAGGTTGTTCATACGGAAAATCAAATTTAGGCGTTTTACCAGAACTATCAATGTTGTATTTTTGTTCCAGCAAACTTTCGCCACTGAGAGGTTGTTGGGATGATGAAGGCTCTTTGGATCTGCTCGAGTCAAAATGCGTTCTGGCTTTCCTGAAATAGAAACCAGCTTCATCAACTCGTCCCATACCTGCAGGAATAACATTGATAGCCCTCTTGGGTCTAGTAGGACATCTCTCCACACATATGCCGCATCCTACACAGTCATCCAGAATTACTGGGTACAAGTTGTCCTTGAGAATTATGGCCTTGTCTCGTAAAGGGCAAACATTGTAACAGGTGTTGCAAAGCGCTCCGATCTTTTCCAGAGACTCATCGGGGATCACATCGTGTTCCAGAAAAAGGTGGCTATAGCAAATGGAAGGTTCGATCTTGGCTTTGCCCATTTTTACTTTGGAGGGATCTTTGAGATCCTTGTCTAAAGCTCCGGTCGGGCAAAGCCGACAACATGCCATGCATAAATAGCAGGCCTTATCTTGAGGGAAAACGTGAGGAGTCCCTATTGTAGCCCCTAAACCAGCCCGTTTTATGGAACCGTACGGACAGACCTCCATGCAACGATTACATCGAATGCACAACGCCATGAATTTTTGTTCCTCCACAGCGCCAGGCGGACGTAAGCGGTTAATCTCATAATCACTAATGAAGGGATTACGACGATCGACGAGTATTTTTCTGAAAAAATCAAATAAACCGTGAATCATTAAACTACTAAAGTTGGATCAAGAACGTGAATAAACTTAACCGGACTGGGTTGATAAAAATTACTTTGATCATCAATCAGAGGTTAAGCTTTTCAGATGGTCTATTTCGTCCTCAAAATTTATGTAAATGTGTCCGATATCGATGATTTGCGGGATGTCATCACTCAATTTTTTGCATAAAATTTCGAGTTCGTCCTGGTTTTCCGCTTCAAAATTAACTATCAGCTCCGATCCGGATTCGGAGGCCACCTGAAATGTCACCTGCGGGAATTCACGCAATCGCCTTAATACTAAATCAGAATCATTGGGGCTCACAAATATTGCGCTACCTGTTATGACCAAACGGTAATTCCTTCACGACTAACTCAGGATATTGGAGGCCCCTTAGAAGGTCTACGAGTTCTCCAATTAAAAAAGGGGCTGCTGCTAAACCTTCACAGGAAAAGTCGCGTTGACATCATGGATTACCATCATATCGGATACATCCTTTGGATCTCCGATTCGTTCTATTTTCACAGCGCATATCTTGAATTCGGGTTGTTTGGAACCCTCATCAAAAGCGTCAATTGTTACCCTGTTGATCATTCGATCCCAATCCTGATCAAACCAAGGTACGAAAAGAATACCCGGTAGGGAGTTCTTGACTACATGAGCCGGTAATATGTTGAACCCTCTTCTACTTGTAATTTTGATCATATCACCATTACTGATGCCATAAGCTTCAGCATCTTTTGGATTGATTTCGACATAGGCATTGGGTTTGGATCTGGCTATTTCAGGGACTCTCATTGTCATGGTTCCCGAATGCCATTGTTCAATTGTCCTACCGGTAGTCAGGAAGAACGGATAATCCTTGTCGGGCGGCTCCTCGGGTCCTTTATAAGGTCTTAGAAATACGTTAGCTTTTCCTTCGTGCTGTTTGTCACCATAGAAGTAGATCATAGCGTTTTGAGGGACTTTTACAATCTCAGGCATATCCAGAATCGGGTCGTGTCCTCTGACATATCGTCTGGCAGTGCCAGGGCTTTTCTCATTGGGACACGGCCATTGTAGACCTTCCTCTAGTTCCAACAAACGTGCTCGAGTCATTCCATACAGAGTATGCTCGGTTAATTTGACGCATTCTCTGTAATCATCCCATGCCATAGCGTATGCGGCAGTAGGATCGTCCATGTTCCATGGGATGAGTTTTTCCAGTCCCATTCTTTTTGCTATTTGAGCAGCGATCCAAATATCCGGTTTGGCTTCAGCGGGCGGGTCAACACATTTTGAGGTCAGCTGACTTCGCCGCTCGGAGCATCCGAAAACTCCTCCTTTTTCATAAATGAATGCCGCAGGAAGGATTACATCCGCCAGCTGCGTAGTTCTTGTAGGGAATATGTCCAAAACGACCAAGAAACCGTCTTTCATGCCCTTAAAATATTTCGGCGCATTCGGCAGAGATTGGGCGGGATTGGTCGTGCATACCAACATTGCCTTGAGTGGTTTTGATTGATCGTCTTCAGCTCCAAGCTTTGCAAACATTTCCATCGTGTGAAAACCTGGCTTTGGATCAATTGTGCCAGGAGGAAGTTTCCATGATTTTTCGCAATCAGCCCTGGCAACGGGGTCCGTTATTGAACGAGTCCCCGGGAGTAATTGACACAGTGAGCCGGTTTCTCTAACCCCACCACAGGCGTTTGGTTGCCCGGTGATGGAAAATGAATCTGCCCCTTCTTTGCAAATGTTTCCAGAAATTAAATGCAAGTTGTGAATCAGATTGTTTGCCCAAACACCTCTTGTTCTCTGGTTCAATCCCATGGTCCAAAGACTCATCGTGGGACCATGGCTACCAAACAATCGAGCTGCTTCTTTAATATTGGCGGCTGGACATCGAGTAATTTTTTCAACAGCCTCAGGAGTAAATTGTTCGAGGAAATCGGTGTAGGCCTTGAAATCCACTACCTGGGATCCAGTGTGGAATCTGCAAAGGTTGTCTATGAAGAATTTGTCAAGCCATCCATTTTTCACCAGTTCTCTGGCCATGCAATGGAAAACGGCCAAATCCGTTCCAGGATCTGCTGGAAGCCATACATCCGCAATTCTAGCGGTAGGAGTCAATCGTGGTTCACAGACTATAACCTTGATGCTGTCAGGATCCTTCATTTTCTGGCGGGCTACTCGTCTGAACAGTATAGGATGGCACTCAGCCGTATTTGATCCGACCAGAAACAAAGTCTTGGCTTTTTCGATATCTGCGTATGAACCGGCGGGTTCATCTGTTCCGAATGTTGTGATGTAACCACCGACGGCTGATGCCATGCAAAGCCTGGGATTACCTTCAACCATGTTGGATTTGAAGCCGCCCTTCCATAACTTGTTAAATGTGTAACTTTCCTCTGTCATGCATTGACCTGAGCCATAATAAGCTACAGAGTCCTTCCCGAATTTCTGGTGTAATTCCTTGAACTTGTTGCTTACTTTATCAAGAGCCTCGTCCCAGGTGACTCGTTTAAACTTTCCATCCTCTCCCCGAACCATCGGATACTTGAGGCGGTCAGGGTGATACATGCTTGTGTAACCCTTAAAACCCTTGACACACAAAAAGCCGAAATTTGTTACGGCTTTGGGATTGCCGCGCAAACCAACCAGTTGACCGTTTCGGACCCCGGCGTAAATTCCGCATCCAGTCCCACAAAACCTACAAGTGCCTTTAATCCACTTGTCAACTTCAATTTCTTCCTGAGCCGAGGCTGATTTTGCAAAAGGTATGTTCAATGCTGAAGCAGCGAATGCGGCAGCAGACAATTTGATCATTTCTCTTCTGGATATTTTCATCAATCTTCCTCCAAGGCAAATTCATTATTTGGGTAAATCAAAACCCCGGCACGTTGAAACGATCTACCCGGCCAGGAGAGAATTTTTCGTATTGCTGGATCTTGTGAGCAGTAAACCAATGGGCCTTATGACAGAATGAGCAGTTTGTTACCAAAGCTGCAGGAGGTAGGTTGTGCACCTGTTCCGAGTGGCATCCTATGCAAACTGACCTGTCGGGTCTAGCCCTGTAATTTAAAGCGTCACCGTGGCAAATACCGCATTTGACGTTGTTTATGCCATGTCTTGAAGCGAGCCATTGGTTGTAATTAGCAGGTGTTTCTCTTTTGTGGCATTCCATACAGTCCTGTTTGCCAAATTGGACCCTGTGAGCATCCGGTTTCTCCCCGGGAGCCATCGGAGGAGCTGTGAACTCCTTCCATTTTGGATCGAGACTGCCAGGCTTTGTTTGTGAAGTCTGTAGTCCTGAATTCGGCCCAAGGTCCGCTGCCTTCAAGGATAGGGAAAGGCTGAGAATCATTCCAGCTATTATCAATAAGTAGACGGCGCGTTTCATGTTCCGTTCCTCTCACCCATTGGTTTTATAAGAAACTGAAAAATGTCCATTTTAAGATGAGCCGCCGCTCAATTCTTCGAGCGTAGCGCTTCAATTAAATCGGGAGTAGCTATGGCGCCAAGCGCCTTAAGGGCTTCTGCCGCTTTTTTCGAAACCTCTGAACTTGAATCTTTCAAGAGTTTGATCAATGGGGGCACAGAGGGCTTTCCTATTGCCACCAAAGCTGATGACGCGTTTTCCGCTCCTATTCCACCATTTTTCAGTATCGCCACGAGTTGATTCACGGCGGGCGCCCCAATCCTTGCCAAAGCCTCGGACGCTGATTTTGATGCCTGCGGGTTCTTTCCTTCCAGAGATTTGATCAATACTGGAAGGCTCTCAGGACCAAAGCTTGCCAAAGCGGTTACTGCGGCGTCCCTAGTTTTTTTGTTATCGTCGCCTAATAAATTGGCAAGTTCTGAAATGGAATTTTTCGAGGGTTTTCCGACGGCCATTATGGCCAATATGGCCGCTTCCCTCACTAGGGAGTCCTTATCTGCCAAGGCTGCTACAAGAGCCGGCATTGCCGGTTCGGCCTCCGCTCCAAACTCCGCAATGGTATTGATCACGCCGAGTCTCACAAACTCGGATTGACTCTTCAGGGCTGAAATCAAAGCCGGCAAGCTATCTTTTGAAGACAATTTCATGTCTCTGAGTTCAGAAATGGCGTTAGTCGCTACGGAAGGATTGGGACTGTTCAGATCTCTTAGCAAGACGTTAACATGTTGATCTATTGCGTTTGTTGGTCCTTTGCTGGGTTTGGGCGCCTGCGCCTGAATTGGACTCACGCACGCAAGAATTATTGCTATTACGATCAAATGAGACGTAAACGAGTTAAGCTTAGGAGTTCGCAAGAATACTAACCGCCTCATTTCATGCCCTCCCTGAAGCTAAAGCTCCATTGCTGGCAGTGTGTTTCGTGAATTCCCCTGTTTCGATTGGAAGCACTATTTTTAGGTTAATTGTCAGGATGAGGAGTCCTAATGACCAAATTCCCAAAGTGACCAGAATTTCTAAAGTGGTCGGCGCGTATTCCCAGACTTCTCCAAGGGGCGCAGGGATGAAACCTGGAATAATCAAACCCATTCCTTTTTCAATCCATATACCAATTATGATTAGTACACATCCAAGATTGAGAGTCAGAAACCTTTTTCGAGTAAATGGTATGAGAAAGATGAAAAACGCTATGACATTGAAGGTGAACGCTGTCCAAATCCAAGGAACCAGCCTGCCTTTTCCGTCCATTCCCGCATACAAATACTTCAGGGGTGAAAGATGATGAGTATCAGAATACAGTTCCTTAAAAAACTCTGCTCCAAGCAAGAAAAGATTAATAGCCATTGCGACTGCTATCATTTCCGCTATCTTATGCAGGGCTTCATCCTTGACATGAAATTTGGTGTAATGCCTCACTATCTGGAATAGAAGGATTATTAGCGCCGGACCGGAACAGAATGCTGACGCCAAAAAACGGGGAGCCAGTATTGAGGCGTTCCAGAAAGGTCGAGCAGCCAATCCATTGTAAATGAAAGCTGTAACGGTATGAATGCTTACAGCCCATGGAATCGAAAGAAGAATGAAAGGCAGAAGGAAATTATAATTTACGGGTTTCTCATTGTAAGCTTTGTAGATGATGTATCCTGGAATTAACAAATTGAGAAACAAATATCCGTTGAGAACAACAATGTCCCAGCTTAACAAAGACGAAGGCAAATTGAGAATCCCAATTCCCGGTATCAGATGCCAAATACGGTCCGGTCTACCCAGGTCCGCCGTGACAAACATCATGCACATCAGCAGAGCGCTTACTGCCAGGATCTCTCCAACAATGACAATATCCTTAATAGGCCCAAAATCATATAGATAGGCAGGGATGATCAATAACACCGCAGCAGCGGCCACTCCGACCAGAAATGTAAAATTTCCAAGATAAAAGCCCCACGAAACGTAACTCGTCATGCCAGTGGCTATCAATCCGACCTTTAATTGTTGAATATAGCTTCCTATGCCTATAGCCACAAATATGAGCAGAAGTGTCATCCAGGCATAATAAAGCGGCGGTCCGACCAATATCCTTTTAACGGCTTGGACTATGAAACTCTTCATCTGGGCCCTCACGCGTTATGTTGCAAAGAAGTAATAAAACTTTGGTTGAGTGTTCAATTCCGATTTCAGACGAAAGACTCTTTTATTCCTAATTATCTTGCTGATCTCACTATCAGGATCTAAAAGATTTCCGAATTTTCTTGCTCCTACTGGACACACCTCAACACAGGCGGGATATTTTCCTACCCGGACTCTCTGAATGCAAAATGTGCATTTCTCAACCACATTTTTCATTCTTGGTCTGTTTCCAAGGTAATGTGTCACAGTATTAATTGATTCAGCGGGGATCACTGGTTCCGCAAAGTTGAACCATCTACCCATGTAAGGGCAAGCGGCCATACAATAACGGCAACCGATGCACCAGTTGTAATCGACAACTACTATTCCGTCACGCTCGGTCCATGTGGCTCTGACAGGACATACCTTAGTGCATGGAGCATTTGCGCAATGCTGACACTGAACCGGCATGTAGTAATAGCCATCTTCCGGGACTTCTTCAGGATCGTAATAAATTGTAGAATGTTCGAGGTCCATGTCGCCGTCTTTGAAGCGTAGGACCCGTATATACTGAATCTGGGGATCTCTGGACTGATTGTTTTCTTCCACACAGGCATAGACGCATTTCCTGCAGCCAATGCATCTTTGAATATCCAGGGCGTAACCGAAGAGAGTGGCCTCTAAAGGACCCTCAGTCCCAACCACAAAATCCTTGCCGTATTTCTCTTTGTATTCTTTTCTTAGCCTTTCGACGGTTTGCTCGATTTCTTCTTTAGTCATCCTTTGAAAATTGTTTTGGATGAATTCTTGCCATGAACAGGAACTAACCGCAAACATTCCGAGGACGCTTGCCGCTCCAGCCATGAACGTCCGCCGATCAAGCAGCTCGCTGTTGGTTTTTTTTATCGACGAGTTTTCGAGATCTGTCGGAGGCCTGTTTCCAGGCGATGAGCCTGACTCAGATGATTTTTTATGTCTCATCGTGGCAAACCTTAATGCCTGGCTTGAACTTCCACCGGAGTCCAAGGTTTCTTAGGCGGAGGCATAGGAGCCATGGGTTTGAATTTTGGATTATGTGGGTCATGGCATGTTACGCAGAGGTAGTAATTCTTAACGCCATTCCATGAGCCAGTGCGTTTGCCGTGTATTCCATCACGCCAGTCCCTATAGATCGTTCCGTGACATTTACCGCACAGTAGGTAAGATTGTTCAAATTCGATAACCTTACCGTCACTCAACGGCAGTAAATAATTCCTGTTGTCCGGGTGATGGCAATCCAAACACCATAACCTTATCCCTCCGTGGTTTAGACGGATATTCGTGTGGACCAAGAGGTCTTCCCGGCGTTTGAAATTGACGGGAAAATCCTTCTCCGGGCCGTGACATGCCCTGCACGGTGTAATAGTTTTTGGCAAAGGCCTTAGTGGCACTGGAAATTCTTTCTCAGATGTTGGAGCCTGTATTTCCTTCAAGGCTTCAGCATCCTGGGATTGGGCTAATGCTGATTTGTCTGCCAAGCTGAAACAGTAGCCCATGATTCCCAGCGCCGTGAGTAGAAGTATCAAATATTTTGATTTCATGACTCAGACCTTGTATTGAAAACCCACAGGTTGGCCAATGACTACTTGACCTCTTTGCCGCCGTAGCGCTGTTGATAATAAGCTTCGATTCTTTGGAGCTCTTCCTTGCTCATACCGTCTTTGTACCATTTATGAAGAGGATCCTTGTAAACCAGCTCATTCAGAATGGGGGCAGCCTGATCTTTTCCACCCATGATTCTCTCAACCTCAGGAATGAAGTTGTTATAGAAATGTTTGGCTACTTCGTACATACCGTGCCACCATGCATAGTCAGGTCCCATCATAGAGGCTCCGTGCCGTGCCCTTCGCCCCTCATGATGCCACAGCTCGTAATAAATCCAGTCCAACTTGTCATCAAAGTCAGCCTTCGTGAGCTTGCCCATGTCCATGAGCTTCTGACGAACGTTAGTGGCGGGAATTGCGAATTTATTGTTGTAAAGATCAACCAGATCATCAAACTGAGTGTAAAAGCTATTTACCATGAAATCACCATGACACTGTTTGCAGACGTCCTGCATTCTGTCTCTGCGATCTTTCCATTGTGTCAATTTCTTGGAAATGGCTGGTCTGAGAGTCCAGGAGATACGAGCCCCGACTTCATGAGTAGCCGGTTGATTCGGTGTTGCGCTCATATGGCATGTAGCGCATGTAGCGGTATCCTGGTAATCGACTCCTACGATCCATTCACTCCGATCCATGTTCATCTTGTCTCGGAAAGCCTGATAGAGAATGCCGTGTTTGGATTCCTGATAAACCTCAATTTGTGGATGGTCAGGTCCAAGGTGACACTTTCCACAAGCATCGGGCCTTCTGGCTTGTTCGATTGAAAATCTGTGACGAGTGTGACATGCTGCGCAGCTGCCCTTGCTTCCGTCAGGATTGATCCTCCCTATTCCGGTGTTGGGCCACGTGGAAGGGTCAAGTTGTCCATTAGGAAGCACTTTGACATTTGAACCGTGACATTGTCGGCATCCGGTAGAAACAGCCGCGGGCCCTCCAACCACTGATCCGAGGTAGTTGTCCTGGGAGTTTAGAATGTCGGCGCCCTTGGCGTGATGCGAGCCTTGCTGTTGGTCAAATTGTTCCTTGTGGCATTTCGAACAATCCTTGGGTGATACTATTGTTGCGATCCAGAATCCACGGTGATCATGTCCGTCAATATCACCCGGGGTCTTATCCGTCTTTTTTTCGGCTCTATGGCAATCGTAGCAGTTGACTCCAGCTTGCCCCATACGGCCCATCCGCCATAGCTTAAAAAGCCCAGGCGTCTTTAGTTCATGACACTTGATACACACTTGCCCTTCGGGCGAACCGTAAAGCTTTGGATCAACCTTTACGGCGGCGTCTGCCCACCAAGAACTAGCAAATACCGCCAATGCGACCATTAATAGAATTCTTCGCATGACTCAAACTCCCTATGGCTCAAGTTATAGCAGTTTATGGCTTGGGTTCCCCCGAGACTAACTTGTTGACAGTTGTTTGTTCGACCGTTTGCCCATCATCACGTATCTGATCTGAGAGATTGTGATGATATGACGCAACCTTTATAGCCAGATTATGGTCTATTAACCCGTAAATTTGCTGTAAAACTGTGTAAAGAATTTGTAATTTTTATTTTCTTGAAACAAAGACTCCGCACCAAGATAGCGGATGTTGGGTCTGATTTGAAAGAATTTTTTTAACATTTTCGATATTAGGGGCCATCGACGATTTAGTATTATGGCTTTTCAGGACTTTTTTCATTGTCTGTGATTTGAGTTTACCTAACAACCTTCGGGAATGTGGGAACGCGCTCCAGGTTTTCTCACCCCATTCTCGTGCTTTTGTTCAAACGGCATGGCGAGTTAGAGGTTCATGAGTGTAATTGGCAGAGGTCTGGATTGACGCGTGTTATGGTTCTTGTTACAGTTTTGTTTTAGTACACGCGACCAGGCTTTCGCGATGGATCTTTCATGATGTTAAGACCAAAATTGTTTTCAGGCGCTGGCATTTCATTCAAGTTTCTCCTAATAAGCGCTTTAGCCACAGTAATTGTTTTTGGAGTTTTGCTCACATGGTTCTGGAATCTTCAGAATGAGCACATAATGGAGCAGGTCAGGAAGCAGGCGATAATACTATTCAAACAAATCTCCATGACCCGTCATTGGTGTTCTGAGCACAACGGAATACTGGTTCAAAAATCGGATCGCTTAGATTCGAATCCCTATTTGAAAGATCCTGACGTCGTTTCACAGGGTGGAATTGTTTACACGAAGATCACACCATCGATTTTGACTACTTTGCTCTCAGAAAAGGCGCGAAATAGCGATCTTTTTTGGTTCAAGCTCACAAGTGACCTATACCTCAACCCTAAAAACGCCCCTGATGACATTGAGCGAAAAGCCTTGGAAATCTTCAGGAATAATCCTTATGAAGGCATTTTTCAGACTGATCTTGTAAATGGCAAGCCGACTCTGCGTTATCTTGCGCCGGTTGTTGTAACAAGCGATTGCATACAATGTCATTCGGATCAGTATAATAAGCTCGGCTCTGTAGGGGGGTGTTTAAGTGTTTTTGTCCCAATGGATGAGGCTCAGTTGGCAATAAGAAAGAATACCGTGCTGGTTTTTGGCGGAGGCATGGGATTGGCGCTTTCGTTAGTAGGAGTCTTATATCTTGTTTCGGCCTCACTGGTTTTCAATAGGATCAAGGAGATCAACAAAGCGATACAAAAAATCGTTGCATCTGACGGGATTCCGGAGGGAAAACAAAAAGGGGATGAACTCAAAGAAATTTCGGACTTTTGTTACACATTAGACAATCAACTCAAGTCTAAACGCGATGAGTTAGAAGCCAGAATCAAAGAAGCTACACGCGATTTGTCTTTCACCAAGGAAAGACTGGAAAGAGCCAACCAGGAATTAGAGGATCTCAATAAAGCCAAGACAGCTTTTTTTTCCGACATATCTCACGAGTTACGCACACCATTGACGGCCATTAAGGGGGCATCCGACATTATTTCCCGAAAGTCTACACTGGATTCTTCACATTATTTGGAAATAATTAAAAGGAATACCGATCACTTAACGAAACTTGTGCTTGATTTTCTGGATTATTCAAAAATTGAAAATGGTCAAATTGATTTAGATATAAGGGAATCCTCGGTCCAAGATTTAATAGAAGCTGCAATCAGATCGTTCGAGCTTGAAGCTTCAAGGAAAAAACTGACTATTACTTTTGAAGGAACTGAAATAAAGTCATTTTTTGATTCAACAAGAATTTTTCAAGTGATGACCAATCTTTTATCAAATGCTATCAGGTTTTCCCCGAACAATGGTGTTATAATGATAAAATCGAGAATTAAAGATGAAAAATTTGTTGAGATTTCGTTTCAGGATCAAGGTCCGGGTATTCCTGTCAAGCATCAGGAAAATGTATTTAACAAATTCTACCTGGTGAAAGATGAAAAATTTGCCTCCTATCAAAAGGGGTCTTCCGGAATTGGTCTGGCGATATGTAAGGGATTGGTGGAGGCTCATGGAGGTCGCATATGGGTAGAGAACGCCACAAACAATGGAGCAATATTTTTATTTGAAATTCCATTGAGGCCATCGAAATGAGTCACACAAAAATACTAATTGTTGACGATGACCCTGATATAGCTCTGATATTAAAGGATAATCTTGAATTAGATGGTTACGAGGTCCAAGTAGCAGAAAATGCTAAACAAGCTTTAAGTCTTTTCAATTCACAGAAATTTGATCTGATGATGTTAGACCTCGCCCTTCCTGACATTGACGGTATTCAGGTGTGCCGGCGAATTAGGGAAAAATCAGATGTTCCAATAATAATGCTTACGGCGAGGGACAGGGTGCCGGACAAAGTGCTAGGGTTCGAATGTGGAGCAGATGATTATGTGGTTAAGCCCTTTGACTATCTCGAATTGGAAGCTCGAATAAAGGCATGTTTGAGACGCACAAGTCGAACGACCATACCAAGTTGCCAAGTAATAGAAATAGGAAAACTGAAAATCGATGTTTCAGGCAATAGGGTTTGGAAAGACAATATCCCTATAAATCTAACCAAGAGAGAGTTTGCTATATTGGTCCTCCTTGCTGGAAACCCAGGAATTGTATTTGAGAGAAGTGTAATTCGGGAAAAGGTGTGGCCCGGAGGTGACCTTTACTCCGATAGCCGAACCATTGATGTTCATGTACAGCATTTGAGATCTAAACTCGAGGACAAGGCTTCCAACCCAAAGTACATCCAAACCGTGCAAGGAGTCGGATATATATTTTATGTAGAGCAAGATTAGTGATTTGATACTGAGAACCTGAATAAACCATCCCATGTATAACAAGAAGCAAATCCTATCTACTGTTTCTCAGTTGGGCCTCAATTTGTCCTTAGACGGATTTGAAAACTATCTAAAGGACGAATCCAAGTTTTTGGGAACAGCTCTCGGATTGATTAGAGCAAAGACAGAGGCTGACGTAGTTAACTCCCTAAAATTAGCCAATCAGTTGAACATCCCATTGACTGTAGTTTCAGGGAAAACCTCAATAACCGGCGCTTCAGCCCCGTCAGGGGGATTAATTCTAAGTGTTAAGGATCTCGATAAAGTAGACGAGCGAGACATCCGTAATGTAGGGGTCGGAATCATTCTCAAAGACTATAAACGAATGGTCGAAAACAAGGGTCTGTTTTATCCTCCTGACCCGACATCAGAGGATTCGTGCACAATTGGCGGGACTGTGGCTTGCAATGCGTCGGGATCCCTGAGCTATTTGTATGGACCTACCAGAGACTACATCGACAGGCTCAAGGTTGTGACGCCTGACACCACGGTTCTGGACATTGAACGAGGGAAGGTATTTAGTGAGGACGGTTGGTTCAGGCTTAAACCGGGTCAATTAAGAGGGAGCCTGGTTCAAGACATGACAATCCCCGTGCCAAGAATTCCTCAACATCCATGGAGACGAGTAAAAAATGCAGCTGGGCTTTTTTCTCAAGATCGCATGGATTTGATCGATTTGTTCATCGGTGGAGAAGGTATTCTTGGGAT
This sequence comes from uncultured Desulfomonile sp., assembly GCA_937930835.1. Lineage (GTDB taxonomy): Bacteria > Desulfobacterota > Desulfomonilia > Desulfomonilales > Desulfomonilaceae > CAITZA01. The sequence goes on along the minus strand of CALGLN010000001.1, from coordinate 48,897 downwards.
AATAGTCGAAGTTGGAACCAAGTTAATAAGCAAACGGAAGCCTTATTTCGCTCTTTTGATTTTTGTCGCGAATAGGGCTGACACGGTTAGCCTTGTAACAACTTTGGACAAAATCAGGAATCTTTTTCACAAAAATCCAACTGAAGTACAGGTTGAATCAAGAGATCCAGTAAACATTTGTGATGACCTGTCGTCGGAACTGTTGGTATTTTCAGAGATTTGTCCCTCGTGTATGGAGTGGTTCAGTTCCTCTACTTCTAAACTGTTGGATGGAAGCCACGCTGAAAAATTGTCTAGATTTTATGGAGCGCTATATGTCGAACAGGAATACGTTGATAGTGAAGATATGTATCTCAAATTACAGAAATGGTCTGAATTCGTGGATCACGTAAAACACAGACACAATTTTGGCGCCATCGAGATAGAGGCTGCAATTGATGAAAAACATTTACGCTCAATGAGACTTGAGCGTGTGCGCGTGCCTGAAAGACTCAATGAACTCATAAAGCCCGGGCTGCGCAAGATAGGCACGGATCTGTCCGCTCCAATGGACAGACTTGATGACCTGATGAAAATGTATGATGAAAAACTTCCACGAGACTCGTCATTTGTCTTTGGCCATATTGGAAACGCCCATCTGCATTCAAACATCCTTGCCAGAAACGAACTTGAGATCGAAAAATTTAATGAACTTCATCTGCAAATGGCGGAATATGTTTGCTCGTTCGGAGGGAGTGTTTCCGGAGAACATGGAATTGGAAAGCTAAAGAAAAAAATACTCAAGGCAATGATCGGTGAATCAGGTTTGAAGGAAATTGAGAGAGTAAAGTCTACTCTAGACCCGAACTGGATACTTAATCCAGGCAACATCATTGACCCTGTATTCACAAAGAGGCATTTACCGGTGATTGACCAGAATTATTCTTAGAGTTGAATTAATGAAATCCCTATTCCTGGAGGAGACATAGCAGATGACCGAAGGTTTGTTGATCGTCAATACCGGAGATGGCAAAGGCAAAACCACGGCCGCTCTTGGGCAGGTTTTCAGAGCCCTAGGGCATGGATTCAAAATATGCGTTATCCAATTCATAAAAGGTTCATGGAAATACGGGGAACTTGAGTCAGCAAAAAAATTTGATGATCAATTGGAAATTCATGTCAAGGGACGCGGGTTCACTTGGAAATCAGACGACATTGACAAAGATATCAAAATAGCGCGTGAAGCCTGGGAATTTGCCAAAACAGTTATAGAATCCAATAATTATGAGATGGTTGTCCTCGATGAACTCACTTACCTCATAACCTATGGGATGGTGGAAGAAGCTGACGTGCTTAACGCCTTGCGAAATAGACCAGAAGGCCTTCATGTGGTGGTAACAGGAAGAGGGGCCTCCAAATTGCTAATCGAAGAGGCGGATCTAGTGACGGAAATGAAAGAAATCAAACACCCATTCAGATCAGGAACTAAAGCTCAAAGGGGAATAGAATTTTAATATGCCCCAAAAAAGTAGCCCGTTCGAAAACGGGCCAAAGGAAGGATTAGGTTTGGTTTGTCGCTGGAATGGGAATCAATCATTTTATGGGCATGTTGTCAAGTTTTTTTAATGCAAAATATATTTTTATTATGATTCTATTTGTAGCAAACTCATTTAACACCTTGCATTTTATATAATTTATTGCCTATTAAAAAATTATAAAAATTCAAATTTTTTCGAGAAGGCGAATGCCTTGCGCGTATCGCTACAAGTTCAGTTGCTTTGCCCTTTGGTTTGAACAGCGATAATGAATGAATTCCAACTAGCTGTTTTTCATTTGTTGAGTGTAAAAAATAATGTTAAGACTGCATTTAGCAGATGTGACAATTAATTTAGAATTTCGAGGCCTAAGTAATTGAACTTATTTCAACGTTTGTTGCACAAGAGTTATTTCAGGGGCATGGAGCCCAAGGCTCCTGATATTGCTTCTGATGACAGGATTTTTCTTGCCTGGCAACGAACCCACATGGCCAATGAGAGAACCTTTTTGTCCTGGTCAAGAACAAGCATTTCGTTATTGGCTTTTGGTTTTGTGATAGAAAAATTTGATCTTTTCATGAAGCATTTGATCCTTTTAAGTGGTGGGCACGTTGAGCATGCCCACGGAATTAGTACGACCTGTTTAAGTCTTTTCTGTTTTGCGTTAGCCGGCATCATGATTGTGGTTTCTGGGGTTCGTTTCATAATGGTTCGCAGACACATAAATGGAGGTGAGGCCACTTTTTCCATATTGCCAGATATGCTTGTAATCGTTTCCGTTATTATAATTATTGTCATAACACTGTGGTTGTCATTCAACAGATTGTTCAACACCGTGTGAGCCTGAAATAGAAATTGTACATTGAATTATAACAAGATAGGTAAGTAATGATTTAGCCGATGTCCTAAAAAATGATATCAAGCTAAAGTTACCACAAATTTTTAATTTATTGACAAATTACCATAAATTTTAGTATTGTTATTAAAATCCCTACACTCAGGAGAAATGAAGTTATGTTAAGAGCCTTAATGATGGCGACATTTGCGGCTGTATTGTGTCTCGGGCTATTTTTGTCCACGACGCAGGCGAGCGAGCTATCGACGTCTTATACTGACAAATTGGCCAAACAGACTGATTCCAAACCTTATGAAAGCCTAGCTAAAGCTTTACAGAGCACTTTCAAGAAGTCTGATTACAGTGGCGCCGTGAAACCCACGAAAAGCGCTTCAGATTCAAAGAAATTTAAATCATCCAAGAAAAGTTCTAAGTCCAATATTAGCTCGGCAACAAAATCTTCTAAGTCTTATGCAAAAAGTAGCAAGAATTATAAAAATAAAGACAAGAAGATTTCTAAAAAGGCTAAGAACTTTTCCAAGAAAAGCAAATCTTACAAAACGTCTTACAACAAGCATTAAGAGGGAGAAGAGATTTCCAAATCTTTTTTCGGGTAAAAAGGGGAGAATAGAGCGCCGGCAGGTCATCCTTCGGCGCTTTTTTTCATTTTCAGAACTCATAGCTCGAGGAAGGAACTTTTAATTGGCTTGACGCCTTTGGGATTATTGAATAGAGTCGGATTGTCGTTAATCTACAAATTGAACACGGCTGAGAGAGCCGGATCGATTCAAACTCCTATTCTTCACAAATCATCTTAAGAGACCAATAAATGACGAAAGAATTTCGTAGATATGTATGTATCCATGGCCACTTTTATCAACCGCCACGGGAGAATCCTTGGCTAGAGGCGATTGAAACGCAAGAATCCGCCCATCCGTTTCATGATTGGAATGAGAGAATTTGCTATGAATGTTACCGACCGAATGCTCAGGCCAAAATAATGGGTGATCACGGTCGCTTGAAAGATATTGTTAACAATTATGAGTATATCAGTTTTAATTTTGGCCCGACATTGCTTTCCTGGTTAGAAACGTATTCCCCTTTGACCTATCAACTTATTCTTCAAGCCGATTCTGTGAGTATGTCCAAGAGATCAGGACACGGGAATGCTTTGGTCCAACCTTACAATCATATGATTATGCCATTGGCGAACTGGCGTGATAAAGAAACACAGATCATATGGGCTTTAAAAGACTTTCGGTCTAGATTTAGAAGAGACCCTGAGGGTTTATGGCTTCCAGAAACGGCTGTAGATAGTGAAACGCTTGAAATTATGGTCGACAATGGCATCAAATTCACCATCTTAGCTCCAAGTCAGGCTGGCCGTTTCAGGGATTCGAGCAATTCAAACTGGGTAGAAATAAATTCTCATCCTATAGATCCATCAAGACCGTATATATTCGAACTGCCTAAAGGAAAACAGATAGCCGTATTTTTTTACGATGGTCCAATATCGCAAGCAATCGCCTTCGAAGGTTTGCTAAATAGTGGCGATGAATTTAAGAACCGATTGATAAGCGCATTCTCGGCAGATCGGAAATGGCATCAGCTAGTGCATATAGCGACTGACGGGGAATCCTACGGACATCATCACAGATTCGGTGAAATGGCATTGGCTTATGCAATCCAACTGTTCTTGAAGGATTCTAGTGTTGAGCTTACTAATTACGGTGAATTCCTGGAAAAATGTCCTCCTGTGGCCCAGGTCGAAATACTTCAAAACACGGCGTGGAGTTGCGCTCACGGTTTAGGGAGGTGGATGTCAGACTGTGGATGCTCGACTTCTCATAAAGAAGGCTGGAATCAATCGTGGCGGGGACCTTTGCGACATTCACTGGACTCGCTTAGAGACCAATTGGACACCATATTTGAGAAAAATAGCGCAAGGCTGTTCAAACACCCATGGAAGGCTCGAAACGATTACATTTCAGTGATTCTGAAAAACCATGAGAATGTTCAAAAATTCGTTGAAGAGCATGCGGGACGGGAGCTGGATCAAGACGAGGTTGTAGAAGCGCTTTATTTGCTGGAACTGCAGCGAAACCGGATGCTTATGTATACAAGTTGCGGTTGGTTCTTTGATGATTTGACCGGTATTGAAACGCTACAGATACTCGGTTACGCTGCACGGGCTCTTCAATTGGCTTTCAGGTTCGAAGCAGGCCTAATGAGTGAATTTCTGCGTGAATTAGCGCCTGCCAGGAGCAACGTTAAACCTCAGAAATACGGTGACCAGATATTCAAGGAAAAGATATTTCCTTTAATTATTGGCTTGTCTCAGGTGGCAGCCCACGAAGTTATAACTTCTCTTTACGAAAAAGTCTTACCGGAAAACAGACTTTACTGTTACGGCATTCGGATGACTGATTTTACACGACAAGAATTTTCCGAGAGGGTTTTGCTCTTTGGAAAGGTTGCTGTCGAGAGTCTGATCACACTCGAGAAGAGGGAATACATTTTTTCTGTGCTGTACTTGGGGGCTCTTGATTTAAGATGCTCTATTGATGACACCCGAAAAACTCAGATCAAGTATGAAGAAGGCAAGCAGGATCTAATCCAGACATTCCACAAAAATTCATCCACAGAGCTAATTAGAAAACTGGATAGGTATTTCCCCAAGCACTATTTTGCTTTCAAGGATCTTTTCACAGACCAACGAGATAAGGTGCTCAAGATAGTAACTAGAACTTTGTTCAAGGAACAGGCGACCTTATTTGGGACTTTTTTTAAGAAAAATGAGGACTTGGCCCGTTTAATCATCAATCACGGTGTTAGTCTACCGGACACATTCAGGGCAGCAGCGAGATTTGTGCTGAACAGGGAATTCATGATTGAGCTTGAGAAGCTTTCGCATGGTCTATTTCCAGACCAGCTTGAGAGGGTTTTGTCGGACACACATTACTGGAAAATCGAATTGGATACGAGGGCTGCCAGTGAAATGTTTGCCCGAAATATTCATGAGTTAGTTCAGAAGCTGGCTGCGAATCCAGCAGATCTTGTTATTACGGGCGAAATTAACCAATATTTGGACATGGCTGAAAACTTGGACATCGAATTTGACTTGAGCGAAGCTCAAATCTGTTTACTTAGGATAGCTCGATCCTTAATGGCCGATGTTGATGTAGATGCGCCTAAATCTTTCAAGGCTCTTGCAGAAAGGATGTATGTGATTATCTAAAGCCTAATGATAATAGACACCAACTAATCTTGAATTACAATTCTGTTTGTTACAGAGGCTATCATTAGTAACCGAAGTCCCTTATCTTTGATGGAGAAGAAGTCCATTTTGGAGTTACCTTTATGTAGAGTTCCAAATGGACGGGACAATTCAAAAATTCCTCAATCTTCTTGCGTGCTCCGATGCCAATATTTCTGATCATTGAGCCATGATGTCCGATCAAGATTTTCTTTTGGCTTTCGCGTTCAACATGAATATCCGCATGTATGATAATTCGGTCAGGGTTTTCAACATACTTTTCTATAATCACAGCGCTCTTGTAAGGAATTTCCTGGGATGTAAGGTGAATAATCTGCTCACGGATAAATTCAGCCACAAAAAATCTCTCCGGTAAATCACTTATGTAGTCCTCTGCATAGAATTGAGTTCCCTCTGGGGCCAAAACAATTATTTTTTCTATGAGGCGCTCCATACCTTCACCGGTCAATGCGCTGATAGGCTCCAGGTGCTTAACGAATTTCAGATTTTCATAGGAACGAGTGACAGATTTTTTTTGGGATTTCGTGAGCAAATCAATTTTGTTAATGGCTACAACGACAGGTTTTTTGCAGCCCCTTAGAAATTCAAACAATTGATGGTCATCATCTGATATGGCGCTTTGAGCCATGGTTACAAACAATATCAAATCTGCGTCTATGGCGGCTTTCTTTGCGGCGGAAACAAGGGATTGATTAAGGGCGCTAGTTGATTCATGAAATCCAGGGGTATCGTAGAATACTATCTGGGCGTTTGGATAGTTCATTATTGCCGATATTCTATTCCTGGTGGTCTGAGGTTTTGGTGAAACCACGGCTAAATCCTGATCTAAAAATCTGTTAACAAGAGTGGATTTACCAACATTAGGCCTGCCAATTACTGCCACAAAAGCGGATTTGAAACTTTCTTCGGGATTAACATTCAACAAGAAATCTCCTTGACCAGCGTTAATGATATAGTCTATTATTATAAAGTTAAGCTACGCGGAGAGATGCCCGAGTGGCCGAAGGGGCGCGACTGGAAATCGCGTGAATGCCCACAAGGTGTTCCGAGGGTTCGAATCCCTCTCTCTCCGCCAGCACAAATCAGACAACCTCATAAATTACACTTCCAAATTATCTCAATCTTCATTAGCATTCACAAGAATAATGCAAAATGTGCCTGACGGTTCATTTTGCGGCGCCAGTTTAATTAGCACAATGAAATAATTCGAGATGTGAAAGGTAAATCGAAACAGGCATTGTTGAAGGACGCCACGTCAGATACTAATATCTGACGTGGTTGTTTCCAAATAATTAAAGAAGTTTACAACTCCACCAAATCGTCACAGGAAGGTAAGTGATTTATTTGTCAAGCAATTTTCGTTGAAAGACCAAGCAATTTTGAGATGAAAGGGGAAAGTTATTCCTTTACCTTCCATTCCTTCCAGACTTTTCCAACCAATTCAGGACTTGGTTTGAGAGTTGGGTCACCGGGGCGCCAACCTGCTGGGGTAGCCTCGTTGGTCGCTCTTACGTGCTGGAAGGCCATGACCTGTCTGACCAGCTCTGAAAAGTTTCTACCTACGGGCGGAGTCATAACCTCCATGGCCTGAATGACGCCATCAGGATCGATGAGAAACCTTCCCCTAATGTCAACGCCTGCTTCTTCGTCATAAACTCCGTAAACCTCACCGATACGGCCACCCGAGTCAGAAACTAGAGCAAACGGTATCCCCTTGGGAGCCATCTTGGACAGTTCTTCTTCATCCCAAATCTTGTGTGAAAAGCGGCTGTCAGTGCTCAGTGCCATAACGGTCACATTTAACTTGGCAAGTTCATCATGTTTTGCGGCAACTGTCGCAATTTCGGTAGGTCAGACAAAGGTAAAGTCACCAGGGTAAAAGCATAATACAACCCATTTTCCTTTGAATTCCGATAGGGTGATGTTTCTAAAGGTTCCACCCAAATAAGCCGACGCCTCAAAATCTGGAGCGATTTTTCCTACTCTTGCTAACATCTTAGTAATCTCCTGACTGTCTTTTGATTCAGTGTTCAATTGATCGGTATCGGTTTTAGTTGCGGGAAGTGGTCCTTTTGCAGCTTTAACGCACGACTCCACAGCTTCACTCATCAGCAATTCTCCTTTCTGAATGACGTTCAGGTTATCTTCCTCTAGAGTTCAACGGTATTTGCACCAAAGTGAAAAACGTCAAAAAATCAAGATTTACAGTGTCGCTCTAGTTTGAGATGGATCTCAATTTCGTAAAAGCATTCTCTCACAAATTTTCGTAGAATTCTAAGATTAACACATAAGGCACAAACGTAAAATTTAAATTATCTCAAAACAAATCAATTAATTTGCAAATAGACTGAATATTTTTCAATTACGGGTATAATTCCAGAAAATTCGAGGTCACGGTTTGGTGTTTGATGCCAATCTTTTCGCGGTTCTTCTGTCAAAATAGGCTTTCACTGGTTGCAAGGCTACATATAAGGCCGGTGTAAAAAACACGCCCAAAATGGTTACTCCGAGCATGCCGAAACACACTGCGGTTCCTACAGCCTGTCTGCTTGCAGCGCCGGCTCCAGTGGCGATAACTAGCGGGAAGACTCCCACAATGAACGCAAGTGAGGTCATGAGTATTGCGCGAAATCTCAACTTTGCTCCCGCGACGGCAGCTTCAAGGAGGGGCTTGCCGAGGGCTTGTTGTTCCCTTGCAAATTCGACCACCAAAATAGCGTTTTTGGACGATAACCCAACAAGCAACACAAGTCCAACCTGAGTATAGAGGTTGTTGTCCATACCTCTGAGTGTCAACCCAATTACAGCTCCCAAGACAGCAAGCGGAACTACGGTAACTACGGCTATCGGATCAACCCAACTCTCGTATTGAGCGGCGAGAATCAGGACTACTATCAGCACAGCCAGACCAAAAACCATAAAAATTTGTCCACTGACTCTTTGCTCCTGATATGCCATTCCAGTCCATTCATAGCTCATTCCCGGCGGAAGTATCTGATTAGCAAGAGTTTCCATAGCCTTTAGGGCTTGCCCTGAACTAACACCTTGCTGAGGTTCGCCAATCAATCTTATTGCTGGAAACATGTTATATCGATCGATCCTCATCGGCCCGACAGAATAGTCAGCTTTCAGAAGTGTTCCAAGGGGAACCATTTCGCCAGAGAGGTTTCGCACCTGCAATCTTTCTATGTCTTCCGGTTTAGCTCGAAATCTGGAGTCGGCCTGGGCCATAACCTGCCAAGTTCTCCCAAACTGGTTGAAATCATTAATATAAGTTGAACCAAGGAATGCTTGAAGGGTGTCGAAGACTGATTGCAATGGAACTTTTAGCGACATGGCCTTGACACGATCAATATCTGCAAAAATTCCAGGGGTTTCAACCCTGAATGTCATGTTGACCTGTTTTAAGTGTGGATCGGAGTTAGCCGCTGATGCAAGGTCTTGAGCTACTTTAGCCATGGCCTGCATGCCAATGCCTCCTCTATCTTCCAACCATAATTCAAACCCTCCGCTGACCCCCAAACCAGAAATAGGGGGTCTCGAAAATGGAAAGACTATTGCTTCTGGAATTTGAGCGAATTTCATTGCAAGCTCGTTCATTATTACTGCTTTTGATCTGCCTTCTTTCAATCGTTCATCCCACGGTGTCAAAGATGCGAAACCCAACCCGAGATTGGGGCCCATGCCGTCGAGGATGGAACTTCCTGGCGTCACTGAAAAATCACTCACACCTTTTGTATTTTTCAGAATATTTGAAATTTTTTGAGCGACCGAGTCGGTTCTCTGTAGTGAGGCGCCATCAGGGAGCTGGAAGTTGATCATTACCAGCCCGTCGTCTTCCTGAGGCAGGAAGCCGGTGGGCACTTTTGTAAAAGCGTAGTAGGTCAAGCCAACAGCGGCAAGCCACACGCATAACATCACTGGAATTCTACGGACCATAAGCTCAATGAGCCGGGTATAAACGGCTGTTATTTTATTGAAGACCGAATCGAAATGTCTGAAAAAGGCATTTTTTTGGGCATGGCGTGGTCTCAACCATAATGAACACTGCACCGGTTTTAGCGTCATCGCATTTACAGCGCTCAGTAGGGTTGTAAATGCTATTGTCAATGAGAATTGCCGATAAAGTTGACCTGAAATGCCCCCCATAAATGAAGCTGGCACAAATACGGCCATCAGGACGAGAGTAATTCCTATAATGGCTCCCGTTATTTCGTCCATAGCCCTTATCGAAGCGTCTTTGGAATTCAAGTCGTGTTCGATCATGTTTCGATCAACGTTTTCCACGACAACGATTGCATCATCTACGACTATGCCGATGGCCAGGATCAGCCCGAACAAGGTTAACATGTTGATTGAGAAACCCAACATGTACATTATTGCGAAGGTTCCGATGATTGTTACAGGGATGGTTGTCGCTGGAACAAGGGTGGCTCGCCAATCTTGGAGGAACACGAAAACAACTATGAAAACCAAGATGAAAGCAATGATGAGTGTTAATATGACTTCATGTATTGAGGCCCGAACAAAATCTGAAGTATCATATACTACTTGGTAATCCATGTCAGGTGGGAAGCTCTTTTTCAAATCGGTCATTAAATGACGCACCGAATCAGCGACAGCCAGAGCGTTAGAGCCTGGCGATTGGTACACTATTATTGTGGCTGATGGGAGCCCCTTGTAGTAGGATTTGGTATCATAGCTTTTTGCCCCTAGTTCTACCCGACCTATGTCTTTAATTCTGACAATACTTCCCCCCTGTCCAGTCTTGACGATAATGTCTTCGAACTGGGTGGGATCGACAAGGCGACCTAGGGTATTAATATTGAAATCGAATGTTTGACCAACGGGCGCCGGTTCCTGACCAATTCGACCGGCGGTTACCTGAACATTTTGGCTCTTTAAGGAACTAACAACCTCATTTGTGGTTAGATTGTTGTGCTCCATCTTGTCGGGATCAAGCCATATGCGCATTCCATAGTCTTTTGATGGGTAAACGTTGACATCTCCAACGCCGGTGAGCCTACTAATTTGATCTTTGATGACTGTTGTAACGTAGTTAGTTAGTTCAAGGTCGCCGTATGTTCCCTGAGGAGAGTATAGTGAGAGAATTGTTACAAAGGAGGTAGAGGTCTTTTTAGTGATGACTCCCTGGCGTTGAACCTCCTCCGGGAGTTTGGACATAGCCCAGGCCACTCGGTTCTGGACAAGCACTGTAGCCATGTCTACATCAGTGCCTAGCTCAAAAGTTATTTTTAGGGTGTATGATCCGTCACGAGCGCTTGTGCTCTGCATGTAGATCATTTTGTCAACTCCGTTGACCTGCTGCTCTATGGGGGCTGCGACGGTATCTGCAACTACCTGAGGGCTTGCTCCGGGGTACGATGCGGTGACCTGTACCATCGGCGGAGTTATTTCAGGAAATTGCGCCACAGGTAGAGCTATGATGGCAACTGCGCCAGCAACCATTATGAGAATGGAGAGCACGGATGCGAAAACGGGGCGATTGACAAAAAAGCGGGCGAACATTTTTTAGTCCTCCCTATTTCTTATCGGGAGAGGTTTGGGTTGTGAAAGAGGTTTTTTTTGTCTGAGTATCAATTGGACGGACTTTTATTCCAGGTCTTACACGAAGTGTTCCGGTCGAGATGACCCTATCCTGGGTAGTTAATCCTTCTTGGATGATCATCATTCCATCCTGTTCGCGACCTGTCTTTACGCGTTTGGGTGGTTGAACTTCGTTTTTGTCGTCCACAACCAAGACATATTTGCCCGCTTGGTCGAACAAAATAGCCGTATCTGGAATCAGGAGCACTTTTCGTTTTTGAATCGGAATGCGTAATCGAGCAAACATACCGGGAAGCAGAAAGCCATCGGGGTTTTCAAATATGGCTCTACACTGTATGGTTCCTGTTTCAGGATTCATTTTAACATCAGCAAAATCAAGACTTCCATGATGTGGAAAATCCTTTTCGTCCGCCAGCCCTAAGGTGATGGGTATTTTTTTGTCTCTGACGTTCTGATTGCCTGCGCTGGCATGGATTCTTTTGAGAAGTAAAAGATCACGTTCATTAACATTAAAATAAGCGTAGAGTTTTTCATCATTTACTACGGTTGTTAAGAGGGTTTTTTCTACAGCTCCCACTAGGTTCCCGATATCGACCAGGTTACGACTAACTCGCCCGTTGATAGGAGTAATGACTTGAGTAAATTCGAGGTTTAGTTTTGCATTTTCAAGTTGAGCCTGGGCCACTTCCAATTCTCCTTTGGCCTGTCCGGATCTTGCTACAGCCTGCTGCCATTTGAGCCAACTTACAGCTTCTTTAGTTTCGAGCGATCGTGCAGTGTCTTCATCAATTTTGGCGATCTTGTAAGCTGACTCTTTTGCTTCTACCTGGCCTTGAGCCTGTTTCACCGCAGCTTCATATTGACGAGGGTCTATGACAAAGAGCAAGTCGCCTGCTTTCACTCGCGCCATTGGCGTAAAATTGATTTCGGTAAGAAATCCGGCAACTCTAGCTCGTATATCTACAGTTTCTATTGCAGCGGTGTTTCCTGTATATTCAAGGAAGTCGATAACTTCTTTCTCTTCAGGAATAGCTATAGTTACTGAAGGGGTTTGGACTGTAGGTTTGGGCGGCTCTGAGCATCCTCCAAACAAGAGTAAGCCACTCAAAGATAGTAGAAACGCCGCATTTCTCATCGCTCTACTCATGCTCGACTCCTGAAAAAGTTAGGCTTGCAGATTCTAAAATTGATTAATGTTGCTCAAGACTTCACGAAGGAGCAAATCGATCTTTCTTAACTATTTTGCGCTATCGGTATATCCCCTTGTAAGCAGTATTGCAACCCGAATAGCTCATCGGCAATTTGTGAACTCCTGTAGAATTCTCATGCGCTTAATCATGATGTTGAAGGTTAGTGGTTGTATCACATGGGGGTCTTGTTTAATAGAGTTTTCACTTTCTCGATAATTATCTGGCTTATAACATCCTCATCGAGCTTACCGTCTATTCTGACAATTTCCCTTTCAGCAAGGCTTTTATAAATTCTATCTACTTCTTTGAGGCTCTCGATTTTTTCAAAAGCAGACAAGGTGTCTCCACGATTTTTCCTGATCCGTTCGATGGCGAGGTTGACAGGTATTTCGATGAGGAAAACCACATCAGGTCGAGGGGCAAAACTAAAATTTCTTTTCAGGATTTCATGAGAGCAGAGTCCACGTGCTCCCTGATAGGCTACTGACGAATAGACATAACGGTCACATATTACGACTTTTGACTCCGATAAAGCCGGCAAAATGACATTTTCGACATGATGACGTCGGTCTTTCTCAAACAGTTCGGATTCAACCTCGGGCTCTAGTCTGGTATCCAACGATCTAATCCTTAATCCGTCGGGGCTGTCAGAGGGTTCGGCTGTCAAAAGGACTGGAATTGACTTTGAGATCAGGTAGCTAGCAAGGCGTTTCGCTTGAGTCGATTTTCCTGCTCCGTCTATGCCCTCGAAAACAACAAACAATGGTTTATTCATGACCGTAAATTACTCCATGAGATTTTAAATGCATGAGGGTGTAATATAAAAAGGACAATAATTCCATCATATTTGGGACATTGACATATGTTTATGATAAATGACTGAATTTAGTATTCAGCAGGAGTCCATAATGACCAGAACACCAAAATCCAGAATTGTGAAAACCAATACTCTTCCAGAGAATCTAAATGGTGAATTTGTGCTTTACTGGATGATTGCAAACAGGCGACCAGCTTGGAATTTCAGTTTAGACCGGGCTCTGGAATGGTCTGAAGACCTCGGGAAACCGTTGTTGGTTTTGGAGGCTCTCAGATGTGACCATAAATGGGCTTGCGAGAGGTTTCACGGATTTGTTCTGGATGGAATGCGAGCTAACAAGCGAGCCTTTGAGGAAGCGGGAGTAAAATATTATCCATTTGTGGAAAAATACGCTGGACAGGGAAAAGGCCTGATCGAAGAACTCTCAAGAAAAGCCTGCGTAATTATCACTGACCACTTTCCCTGTTTTTTCTTACCTCGAATGATCGAATCCGCCTCCAAGAAAGCAAAAGTATTACTCGAAAAGGTTGATTCCAACGGACTTGTGCCACTCAGTTCATATCAAAACGCGTATCCGTCAGCATATTCATTCAGGCGATTCATACAAAATGTTTTACCAAATATAATATTGGAGAAACCCCAAGCCGACCCCTTGAAAAAGTACCCTAGATTCAAAAGCCTCAGCATTACAAAATCCATAGGGCTTAAATGGCCGCCCGCTTCAGATTCGCTTCTCGCGTTTGAACCGGTGGAAATCCAAAAACTACCTATAAACCACGGGATAAAAAGGACCAAATCGGTTGGAGGATATGAAGGCGCACAAAAAGTTATGGAGAAATTCCTGACAAAAAAGTTGGTATCCTACGGTGAATTAAAAAATGTTCCCGACTTGAACGTAGCGAGTGGCTTGTCGAGTTACTTGCATTGGGGTCATATTTCTGTTCATGAAGTCTTTTGGTCTGTCATGGAACAGGAAAAATGGACACCTGAGCAGTTGGGAACAAAGGCAAGTGGAAAACGTTCAGGATGGTGGGGGGTTAGTTCCAATGCAGAATCTTTCCTTGATGAGCTTATAACCTGGAGGGAGCTTGGCTACAATATGTGTGCTGTTCAGGAGAATTATGACCAATATGAATCGCTGCCGGAATGGGCGTTGAAAACCCTGGAGGCGCATCGAACTGATTATCGTCAATATATTTATAATCTTGAAGAATTTGAAAAAGCCCAGACTCACGATAGCCTTTGGAACGCCGCTCAGACAGAGCTTGCTAAAGAAGGCAGAATTCACAACTATTTAAGGATGTTATGGGGCAAAAAGATACTGGAATGGTCGACAGATCCCAAAACGGCATTGGAAATAATGGTCGAACTTAACAACAAATATGCTTTAGACGGACGAAATCCCAACTCGTATTCTGGAATTTTTTGGATACTAGGTCGTTATGACCGTCCATGGGGTCCGGAAAGACCAGTCTTTGGGAAAATAAGATATATGAGTTCTGATCGCACAAGAGAAAAAGTAAGTGTAAAAAAATATCTCGAGAAATATTCGTCACGTTGACCAAAGATTTTTAATTATCATAGCCTTTGGTAAGGAAAGCCTCTCTTGCACAAGTCTTGATTGATAGGGCTGTTGTAGGCTCTTCAAATAAAATTGAATGAAACTATTGTCTGGAATCAATTACTATTTCGTTTCTGATCCAGACAGCCTCACTATATTTTTTTAGCTTTTTTTTGACTTCATAATCGTGGCGATCTTTCGTGAGTAACAATTCCTCTGGATGAATTTTCTCCCATTTTTTTGTTTTGTCTTTTGAATCTTGTTCTATTTTGTCTTTGAAATTTTCCATTGGCCTGATTTCCAGATGATAAATCGCGTAAGAATTTTTTTCTCGGCAAATGTAGTAAATAACACCATCGTCGGCTATCTTTATAGAAACAAGTTTTCCTGTCGTCGGAACTTTAGTATAGATGTTCTCATAGCGTATTGCCCTGTATTCAGACAAAGAGTTTTCAGCCAAACCGAAATCGGCAAATCCATTGGGATTCAAGCATAACAAGGCGATCAGATTTGTAAGAAATATGAATCGTGATAGTTTCATTTGATTTCGTCTCCAAGTTTTTCTGAGCTTCAAAGCACATATTCGAACCTTTCAGAATTCCGTCACGGATTGTTTAAACCAAGATGTCGGTAACAAGCAACTGATATGATAAGATTTAACTCAAAAACTTCATTTAAGCCAATTTGGCAACTTTCAACCTAAGAGAGATTTGTGAAGCATAGATGAGCGCCAAATACAATTTGCAATTTAAGTCTGTAGCCTTGTCAGCCTTTGAAGCCATTATTATTATTGATGAAAATGGCAAAATAGTATTCTGGAACAAAGCTGCAGAAAAGTGTTTTGGCTACACAGAAGAAGAAGCCTCAAGAATGAATCTTGTGGAGATCATGCCGGAGAGGTTCCGAAGTCTTCATTTGTCGGGAAAGCGGCGATACTTGGAAACAGGCCAATCAAAAGTTATGGGAATGCTTTTAGAATTATTTGGCCTTCACAAAGACGGCCATGAGTTTCCCATTGAGCTTTCCATCTCAACCTGGAAAACAGACGAAGGTGTGTTTTTTGGAGGAATCATCCGAGACATCACACAAAGGAAGAAGACTGAAAGCGATCTAGAAAATATACGAAAAGATTTGGAAAAGAGGGTTCAAGAGAGGACATCTGAATTAAGGTTAATTAATGATGAGCTCAAGAAACAAATCCAACAACGAGAATCCGTTGAAATAGCACTACGCGAGAGCAACTTCCGCTACAAGAATGTCGTGAACAATCTCCAAGACGTTGTTTTCCAAACGGATGCTAATGGCTTATGGACTTTCTTGAATCACTCATGGGAGGAATTGACAGGTTTCTCCATTAAAGAGAGCATTGGTAAAAACTTTCTTGAATATGTTTATCCACCGGATAGAGAAAATAACCTGAAGCTGTTTGAGCCACTCATTTCAGGGGAAAAAGAATTCTGTCACCATGAAGTAAGGTACATTCATAAGGCAGGTGGATACAGATGGGTAGAAGTTTTCGCTCGATTGAATATCGATGATCTCAACCAGGTCGTTGGTGTCTCTGGAACGTTGAGGGATTTTACAGACCGTGTCACGACAGAAGACAAGCTAAGAAAGCTTTCCAGGGCTGTGGAACAGAGTCCCAATTTGGTCATGATTACTGATGTCGAGGGCAAAATTGAATACGTCAATCCTAAATTTGCTCAGATCACAGGATATGAATTATCAGAAGTCTTGGGTAAACGCATTGACGATGTTGATCAATCATATTTCTATGAGAGTTCGATAATCGATCAAACGATAAATTCCGGATCCGAATGGACCGGAGAGCTATATCGGAATAGGGATAGAGACGAACCATACTGGGAATTAGCTTCATTCACTCCAATAAGACTTCCCGATGGTCCTATTTCTCATTGTTTAAAGATTAGTCAGGATATAACGGATCGCAAAAGAGCCGAACAGAACTTGCTCAACAGCAATAAACTCTTGAGTTCATTAACTTCGGCCCAGAACAGGTATTTTTTTAATCCATATCCCCGCCAATTATTTGAGGAGCTTCTGAATGAGCTTTTGGAACTCACAAAGAGTGAGTATGGTTTTGTCGGGGAGATTCTTTATGATTCTAAAGAACAACCCTATCTTAAAACTTTTGCCTTGACCAACATAGCTTGGAACGATACCACAAGAGCCTTTTACGAGAAATACTCTAAGGACGGATTAGAATTTCACAATTTAAAGACGCTTTTTGGTCATGTCTTAACAACTCAAGAGCCTGTCATATCCAATGATCCAGCCAACGATCCTAGAAGAGGGGGTCTTCCTGAAGGGCATCCTAGTCTCAATGCATTCTTAGGGCTGCCTTTTCATGCTGCGGACGTATTTGTTGGGATGATAGGTATTGCCAACAGACCTGGAGGATACGACCAAAATGTAGTTGAATTTTTACAACCTTATCTTGCTACTTGCGCAAGTATTATACAAGCATACCGAAACGACAAGAGAAGAAAAATAGCTGAACAACAGCTTGTTAAAAGTGAGTCACGAATTCGTTCGATAGTAGAAAACGTGGTTGATGCCATTATAACAATTAACCATGAAGGAATAGTCCAGACATTCAATCCGGCCGCCGAAAAAATCTTTGGTTATTCGGCAAACGAAATTATTGGGGAGAATATTCGATCATTGGTTCCAGAACCGCATAAAAGCATTCATGATGGTTATATTCGCAGGTATCTGGAAACAGGCGAGAATGCCATTATCGGCAAGACCCGAGAACTCTCTGGGATGCGAAAAGGTCAAACTATTTTTCCAATGGAGATCTCAGTAAGTGAAATGAGGCTTGGTGAAGAGATTTCTTTCATCGGGATAGTGCGAGACATTTCGCAACGAAAACTTATTGAGGCTGAACTTATAAAAGCTCGTGAAGACGCTGAAAAAGCCAATAGGGCCAAAAGTGATTTTCTTGCTGTTATGAGCCATGAAATCAGGACTCCAATGAATGGAATTTTAGGCATGACTCAGCTGGCCTTGGACACGGACCTAACGCCTGAACAACGCGATAGCCTCAATATGGTTCTTTATGCGGCCGATTCGTTGCTATCGATAATAAATGACATTCTAGATTTTTCCAAAATTGAAGCGGGCAAACTTGACCTTGATTACAGTGATTTTCACTTACGAGATCGTTTGGAAGAGCTGGTTCAGTCCTTGGCTATTCGAGCTAGTCAAAAAAACCTAGAACTCATTCTTCGTGTGGACGATGGTGTTCCAGAAGTTGTAACAGGAGACATAGGGCGGTTACGTCAGATAATAGTCAACCTCATGGGGAATGCTATCAAGTTTACGGAAACAGGGGAAATTTTACTAAGTGTTGGCTTTGGATCACAATTTGGTGATGAGGTCGAATTAAAATTTGAGATAAGTGACACTGGAATAGGAATTCCCGGGGAAAAACAAAAAATGATTTTTAATCCTTTCACACAAGTGGATTTCTCAACTACCAGAAAATATGGAGGAACTGGTTTGGGACTGGCTATAACCTCTCAGTTGGTGGAATTGATGAAAGGAAGAATTTGGGTGGAAAGTGAATTGGGTAAAGGGAGCACTTTCCATTTCACATGCAAAATGGGTGTTAAGTCTTTCGTATCAAGCGCCTTTGAAACTCCGGACCTCAGTGTTCTAAAAGAAATAAAAATTCTAGTGGTTGATGACAACGACACAAATAGGAAAATACTGGAAAAGAAGCTCAGAAAATGGGGTATGGTTCCACAATCAGCCAAATCAGCTTTAATAGCCATCCAAATGTTGAATGATTCTCTGAGATTAAACGATCCTTTCAAAATAGCGCTTGTAGATGTGATGATGCCTGAAATGGATGGCTTTGAGCTTGCAAGGATTATTCGTAATCAGGAAGGACTATCTGAAACTAATATTATAATCATGTCATCAGCCAACCCCGCGGGAGGATGTGACATATGCAGGGATCTCGGAGTTCAGGCTTACCTGCGCAAGCCGCTAAACTCAAACGATCTGTTACAGTCGATTTCTATAGCACTCAAACCCCCTGGATCTCACGGCGCTCCAAATCATGGTTATCGGAGTGTTGAAGCCGTTTTCCAAATCGAGCCACTCAAAATACTCCTGGCAGAAGATAATATAGTTAACCAAAAACTTGCGAAAGCGTTACTAGAAAAAAAAGGGCATTCGGTCACAATTGCTAACAATGGCTTAGAAGCATTGGATAAACTCAGTTCCGAAGCTTTTGATTTAGTCCTGATGGATGTCCAAATGCCTGAAATGGATGGACTTGAGGCCACAAGAACGATTCGGAACCTGAGCGAGAAAGCGATTAGGGACATTCCCATCATAGCTATGACCGCTCACGCTGTTAAGGGAGATGAGGAAATGTGTCTTAATGCAGGCATGGATGGTTATGTTTCCAAACCCATATCGAGATCTCAACTTTTCGAGACGATAAAGAATGTGGTTTCATCGAAGAAATCTTAGTCGCCCTCTACAAATTACAGTTAAGGCTTTAGGTGATTTGTAACAGGTATTTTGACCAATCATTTCAAAACTGAGGTCCTTGAGTGGATACTTTGGCATGATAGCTAACATTCTAAAAGTCTCCTCATAAATTCCGAGGATCAAGAAAATCAAGGACATCACCGCCAATAGAGCTTTACAAGGATACTGTAGACGTTCACGAGGGTAAACACAAGTTATTAGGCCGACTTAGCCTGTCATTCACGTGAAAACGAGAATTCGGAATGATGAAAGCGAGATTGATTCAAGTACGAAACGATATTCAACAACGGCCATTTTTCATTAGCGGTCATGATATGGTTTTAAACGAGCATATCCTAGCGTTTTCGATTTTGGCTTCTTTGAGACAAAGCTTTTCAGAAACTCTATGAGTGTCTTAGCGTGGCGCGCACAAATCACAGGTAGTTTTTCTTGATGGACTATGCAACAAGTTTGAAGTATCTTCTCTCAGATCAATCCAGAAAGGATTATTTTATGAAAAAAACAGGCATTATGTTCGGTTCTTTAATTGCGCTTTCCATTTTTGCATTGGGCTTATCGGTAGCTGGGAATTGCTGGGCTCAGTCAGGAAAGTTTGCCCAAATCAATCTAACTGATGTTTCATCCAAATCTACAAAAGTTAAAGTGGCTGTAGAGCAGTTACTCAAGATGCAGAGCGCTGGATCTCCCAAGATGGAAAGTTTGACGACGGAGGCCAAGAAAATTGAGGCTGATCTTGAAAAGGGAAAAGATACTCTCAAGCCCGCGGAAAAAGAAAAGCTCGAAAATGATCTGACTCAGAAATATCAGGAGATGCAGTCTGAGCAACAATCGGTTAGAGGCAAGCTTGCTGCTCAACAACAACAAATCCAATCGGCGATCATGTCACAAATACAGCAAATAATCGAGAACATAGCCAAAAAAGAGGGCTATAGCGCTGTTTTTCTGAAAGAAACAATGATTTATTCTAGCGGCATGCCTGACTTGACAGACATGGTCATAAAAGAATTGGACTCGTCCCCAGCGGTAGAATCGGGAGCTAAGCAGTAGTTCATTTAATTACCCTGTTGAACTAAAGATATTATAATTTAACTCCGGAATGGCTTCTGCTGAATGATCAAGTCTCATAATTAGCTGTTGACAAGGGGAAAATGTTTATAAATCCATAGATAACATGGGTGCAGATTTGTAAACAGTTGACATGATCGAACAGCTTGATGGATGAGCCACGTTTACAAACTGAGTTGGACGAATTATTAATGAGCTTTATTCTAGGACTCAGGTTTCAGCAGATTCTCAGAGACGAATAGCAAAACAAGTTATTAAACAATTGTGATGGGTTAACAGTCGCTTGGGCGAAATGCGTTTATTGGACACCGGTTTCATGTCTGCCGCCGAAAATATGGCTCTTGACATGATAGTTCTGGAGGAGGTAGCCCATGGCTACTCTCCGCCAACATTCAGATTTCTTCAATTTAAGCCTGATGCTGCCTTGGTTGGTTATAATCAGGATGTTGATCAAGAAATACGTCGTGAATTCTGCGAACACAATGGAATTGATATAAACCGAAGACTTACCGGTGGTGGTGGGATATTGTTCCAGGAATCCGCTTTGGGCTGGGAGATTTTTGGACCAAGTGGTTCCAGGCCTTTTAGGGGTAAGTTTGAAGCCATTTTGAACAGAATATGTTCGATAGCTGCAGACGGAATATCACGTTTGGGCGTTCCGGCTAAATTCAGACCTCGCAATGATATTGAAATACATGGCAGAAAAATATCCGGCACAGGCGGCGTAGCTATTTCAGGCGCCATGATGTTTCAGGGTACCATTCTGATTGAAAATCAAATAGACAGATTTTTGAAGGCATTGCGAGTCCCAGTAGAGAAGCTGAAAAAAAGGGAAATCGAATCATTGATGGATAGGGTTTGTTTTCTCAATGATCTGCTCGATCCATCACCGACCCTTGATCAAATCAAAAGGGCTTTAGTAGGCGAATTTGCGTATCAGCTGGATGCTCAATTTTTTGAGTCAGGTTTGACCGAAAGAGAATCGGAACGACTGAAAAATGAGCTAGCTAATTTTCAGAGCAGCTCGTGGATTGGGTCAAAATCAAGGCCAAAAAATGAAAGCGAGTCTGCGCGATCCATAAAACAAACCCCAGGGGGAACTTTCAGAACTCACCTTTGGTTGAGTCCCGGCGGCAAGAGGATCCAGAAGGCCTTGATTGTAGGGGACTTTTTTGCAATCCCCGTAAGATTGGTCATGGATCTAGAGGCAAGTTTGATTGGTTTAAGACCCGAAAAGGACATAATTTTTCGCTCGGTACTTAATTTCTTTGATAATTATGATGGCAGGATTCTGGGTGTTGATCCGGTAGAAGTTGGGCAGGCGGTGGCGGAAGCAGTTCAAAGAATCAAAATCGTAGATAAAAGCATAACTCTCGGCGAAGCCAACGAACTTTTTTTTGTAAACTTGTCGCCTGAACAACTGGACAGTGTTGTCCCTAAATGGCTCCTTCTACCCTATTGCTCAAAAAATTTAGATTGTGATTTCCGAAATGTTCCTGGTTGTGATGAATGTGGAGCGTGTGAAATAGGAGAGTGTTATGAAATTGCTAGAAGGCATAATCTCGAACCAATAACTGTACAAAGTTTTGAGCATCTAATGGAGGTAATTGAAGCTCGGTGCGTTGGCCGGGAAGGGGTATATGTAGGTTCGTGCTGCGAGGCTTTCTTTTCGAAACATCAAGTTGAAATGATGCAACTTGACGCATCTGGAATATTGATAAATCTTGATTCAACTACATGTTACGATCTTGGCAAAGGTTCGCAGGCTTACAAAGGCCGTTTTGATAACAAGACCTTTTTGAACATGGTCTTAATAGAGAAGACTCTCAGGCGTTTAGATGAAAAGAAGAACAATTAAGTGTGATGTTCTAGTGGTTGGGGGTGGGCCTGCGGGGTCGATGGCTGCTCAAACCGTCGCACGGCATGGTTTGAGAGTTTTACTCGTAGACAAGAAAAAGCGTATCGGTGAAAGACCTCATTGTGGAGAATTCATTCCCGAAAAACTCATGAATGAGTTTGATCTGAGTTGGAAGATCGTTGACCAAAAAGTTGACGCCATGGAGACAATGATTATCGAAGGAACTTTGCCAGATCAGAGAGCTTTGGGCACAGCCATGTTTGCGAAAAAAAAAGTCAGATCGCAGACTCGTAAGAGCGATGAATGTGATTATGAAAGTGTAAATACTCCATCGGCTGGTTATACCATAGATAGGTCGGCCTTGGACTTGGGACTGGCAAAGAGGGCAGCTTCTAACGGGGCTGTCATTCTGAACGATTCAAAACTGGTCAAATTCAATCATCAGCGTTCTCTGGTTATTCGTCAACGAGAGGAGATTGTTATTGACTCGAAGGTCACAATAGCTGCAGATGGAGCAAATTCCGCCATATCTTCAGCTCTTGGCTATCCTAACCCCAAGTTCCTGTTGGGGGTTCAGTGTCAGGTTCCTCTAGCTCAAGCCCTCCAAAGAACTATAGTATTCTTTCATAAATCCATAACTTATGGATATGGATGGATTTTCCCTAAAGGGAATTCAGCCAATTTTGGAATAGGCATGTTTCCGCAAAAAAAAGCTTTACCAAATGCGCTATTGGGAAAATTCCTCGATCTGTTTATTAATAGGGGAGTTTTGAAGCAGGGTATCTTTTCTCGATCAAAAGGTTTAATACCTGTGACAGGAGTTCGGGAAAAGCTGGTTGAGGGTAATGTCGCCTTTGTGGGTGACGCCGGTGGTTTGACTCACTGTATAACTGGCGCGGGGGTTCCGCAAGCCATGATTTCCGGTGAGATGGCCGGGGTTGCCGCCGTCAATTCCATCAAGCAAGGAAGAATTGAATTGCTGGGGGAATATGAGGCTCAGATCAGGGGTCTCTATTCAGGGATTTTGAATCATGCATTTGCAAAGCGAATCTTGATGAGAAAATTATGGGAAAGTCGAGACCTAAAATTCATTTGTGAGCATACGTGGATAGCTTTCAGGGGGTACAGAAGACGGGTTCGTGAGAATTGACATAAGGGAAAATGATTTTATCTCGGCCTGGGGTTTGTCACGCAGAAATCACGGCAACACTCTAACTATTTATGCCCCAGGAATGTTTGTCTATAATGGAATTAGAGGCAAATATCACGCTATTTCTTTGACATCTAAAGAATGCTTACTAGATTGCGAGCATTGCAAGGGACAATTGTTACGGAGCATGCCTGAATCTCAAACTCCAGAGAAGTTGCTAGCCTATGCAATTGCAGCAGATAAGCGTGGAGACATAGGAATTCTCTTAACGGGGGGATGTGATAAAGACGGGCTACTGCCGTGGGAACGCTTTGTTTCAACAATTTCTGAAATTAAAAATCGGACAAATTTAAGAATATCAATTCATCCTGGACAGCTCAATTACGAAACTGCTGTGCTCCTTAAAACAGCAGGAGTAGATCAAGCGCTAGTAGATGTAATCGGATCAGATGAGACGGCAAAAGATGTCTATCATTTGAGAGAGGGCGCTCGAACGGTTATGAGAACCATGGATGCTCTGAGTAATGCAGAAATAGAGCTTGTTCCCCACATAATCTTTGGAATACATTTTGGCCGAATTTTAGGTGAGTATCAAGCGCTTGAAATTTTACAGAAATATCCCATCAACAAGTATGTTGTGGTTGTTCTAAACCCAATCAAAAAGACTCCGATGGAAAAAGTCATTCCTCCTGATCCTTTGGAGGTCGCAAGATTTATTATCAAAGCTCGTTTTGAAATGCCCGGGGTCCTGGCTTCTTTAGGATGCGCAAGGCCTGGGGGAAAGTACAAGGAAGTCGTTGACAGTCTGGCTATAAAGGCCGGTATAAATTCGATTGCGATAGCCTCAGACAAAGCAGTGAATTTGGCTCTGTCTATGGGGCTCGATATACAATACAAGAGTTCTTGTTGTTCCGTAAATTGAAAGAGTTAAAGTTCGTTTTAGATGCGAGTCTGTCATCAATAGCAATGAGGATGAGGTAATAAATGAGTTCCATCGCTCCAACTCAGATCGATCCCGAAGTTCATTACAGCCCGGAGTACGTGAGGTTGTCCTTGGCGGCGGCCATGACTTTAAAGTTTACTAAAGGATGGTTTTACAGAAACGCCCGTCTAAGATGCATAAATCTTTTGCTTACCTACCGGGATGGTTGTAAGGCAAACTGCGCATTTTGCGGGCTAGCTGGAGAAAAGGAACGTATTAAGAGTGGAGGCAGTTTTATAAGGGTTCCCTGGAAAAGCTTCAGGACCAGTGATGTGATCGAAGCTATTAAAGACACTCCGGAGGAAGTTAGCAGAGTATGTATTTCAATGATCACACACCCCCAAAGTATCAAGGACACTATAGACATTTGTAAAGAAGTAGTAAGCAAAACCGAAAAGATGGTTTCCTTATTGATTTCTCCGACTGTTCTGAGGAGAGATGATCTTAGGGCATTCAAAAAAGCCGGAGCCGATAGAATAGGCGTAGCGATTGATTGCGCTACTGAAGGTTTGTTTGAGGAGATGAGAGGAAAAGCCGTTGGGGGACCTCATAGATGGGGAACATATTGGAGAGTGTATGAGGAGAGCCTCGACATTTTTGGCCACGGTAAATCAGGAGTTCATTTGATATGTGGTCTAGGTGAGTCGGAGAAAGAGCTGATTTTTTCGATCGACAGGGCGCACAAATTAGGAGGTTTTACACATCTATTTTCATTCTTTCCCGAAAAAGGATCAAGGATGGAATCGGTTTCGCCTCCGCCAATATCGGTTTATCGTCGAATTCAAATGGCGCGGTGGCTTATAGATAATGACAAATCCGAATACTCAAGAATGAATTTTGATTCTTCGGATCGAGTAATTGATTTTGGAGTCCGCGATCAGGACCTGCAGGATGCAATAGAATCAGGTATCCCTTTTGAAACATCAGGGTGTCCAGGTTTTGATGGTAGGACAGCATGTAACAGGCCGTACGGCAATGAAAAACCGGGAGAGGATATTCGGAATTTCCCTTTTAGACTTGAAGCACCTGATGTTGAAAAAGTTGGTCGTGAGCTCAAAGAGTATTGTTAGATCCAGAACCAAAACGAGCTTGATTTCTCAAGCTCGTTCTAAAACTATGTGTCTATGTAAGTCCGAGGCTAGGGCTGGAAAAGTTTAATGCTTATTCCGTTAGGATCGCTTAAGGATGCGTAATTGACACCATCTCTTTGCCCGTCAGTCTCCATGAAAATAAGACCCTTTTTCTGGAGATCTCGGACCGCTTCAGATAAGTCTTCTACCTTGAAACTCATGCCTGAAAC
The DNA here is from genome assembly GCA_937930835.1 of uncultured Desulfomonile sp. GTDB lineage: Bacteria > Desulfobacterota > Desulfomonilia > Desulfomonilales > Desulfomonilaceae > CAITZA01. Next base: position 23,250 of record CALGLN010000001.1, on the reverse strand, counting down.
GCCGCCAGATAGATCTACCTTGTTAGCTGACTGATTATGAAGAATGTCTAACTTGTAGGGGGTTCCTTCTTTTTCCATGGAAAAGACATCCAAACCCTTTGAAAGTCCCTCGGAGGACCGAAACCCAAGCTTTTTGTAAAAAGAAATGGTTTCTTCGGGATTGGCGGTGCAAATTCCTATTGTTAGAGGATACTCATCTACCGTTGATTTAACATAACTGGATGATTCCGCTTCAGTGTTATAGGCTACCAATACAGCAAAAACAACCAGAAACATTATAGAGCAAGTGAAACCTAAAAACAGACGTCGAACATGGCCTGCCGGCAAGCTCATTGCCCCGTTAACCTCCTTAATCTAAACCAAACTAATATAACTGAATAAAACCCTTTCATTTGAAAGGCAAACAAACCATACACAAAAAGGGCTATAAAATCAAGACTAAAATAAAAACGCACTTGTTTGCTTCGTGATCGTGGTTTATTAAATTTTTATATTTGAGTAATATCTTAGAAAAGGTTAGAAAACACTAATTCTATTGGAAAATTTGGCGATAATAAGCGATTCATGGCTATGTTCACTTCAGGATCCCTCAAAATCTGACTGATGTCAGCCCTTTTTGTCTTGTCCTGATCAAGAATTTGATGTTCAGTCAGTGTTATATCCGGTTCTAAGCCGCGCCCTTCAATATTGCGTCCATCGGACGTGAAGTAGTGAGCAGTCGTTAGCCGCAAGGCCATTGATCCTGGTAGCGGGAAAATGTTTTGTACTGAGGCCTTTCCAAAGCTTCTTTCTCCCATGACCAAAACATTGGGATTGCCGAGTAGCGCTCCGGTTAGCACCTCAGATGCGCTTGCTGAGCCTTTATTGATGAGCACAACGATTCGATTCCTGGAGAAAGGACCGTCCTTATTAGCGCTAAAAGTTGTGCTGAATTTCTTGTCTCTTCCTTGAAGGGAAGTTATGACACCTGGCTTCACAAATAGCTCGGCCACACGAATGGCCTCGGTGAATAGACCACCTGGGTTGTCTCGTAAATCCAAAATCAAACCGGTTAATTCACCCCCGGAAATTTCGTTCAATGACCTCAGGGCTTTCTCAACTTCGATTCTTGAGGTGTTCTGAAAATTAATAATTCTTAAATAGCCAATTCCATGGTTGAGGATGGTAAATTTGACAGGCGCGGCCTCAATGGTTTTTCTTTTCAACTCCAGGTCGCGGATTTCACCAGTTTTTGAATCTTCTATTCTAATTTTGATTAGAGAACCCGCCGGTCCCCGAACTAAACCCAGAGCTTCATTTAGGGGAAGACCTTGCAACGATTTGCCATCAATAGACAGTATTACATCGCCGGAATTGATAGACGCCTCGTGAGCTGGAGATCCTTCAATTGAAGAAACCACAACATAGGATCCGTTCTTAGCAGACACAACCATACCAATTCCGCCAAACCGTCCTTCAGCGCTAATCTTGAGTTCATTGATCATCTTTGAATCAAGTATTGATGAATACTGATCAAGGTTTCTCAAAATTAAGTCTAGAGCCATCAATGTGACTTGCTGTTCTTTTAATTTGCATTTCTTGGCAATGGTCTGAATCGTTCTAGCGAAACAGGTTTCGGTTTTATCTGAGCAATCTTGAAAACGAGGGATTTTCTCCACACATATCGGATCAAGACAAAAAGTCATTTTTTCCAAAGTGTCCAACAATACATGCTTTTGGGGAAAGCTAGATACGTAATGGTTTTGGATAAGGCGCATAACTTCGTCAAACAGTCTTATTCCAACGGGGCCAATTTGAGAGTCTTCTTCAGGGTTATTGAGGACAATGTTATTTTTGGGATCGTCTGTAGAAAACCCGAAATGGGGTCCGTTTGAATTGGTAAAGGTCTGAGAAGCTGAAATAGAATCTGGCGCTGACAAGAACAGAAGTGACAAAACAATCGCCAGAGCCATTAAACACGTCTTTTTAGACTCGCTGAGGATCAAACCAACTCCGATTAATACGAGGTGAAATTTCACCAAAATCTGACAACTTTTCCTAATAGACGTTACTGGTCGCGATGGAGAAATATTTCTGCCATCAGTTAGATTATGTTGACAGTTTCTCCTACTCCTACGAATTTAACAGAATCCCCTAATTCCTGTCTAAGATAGCATGTTTCGTAAAGACCAGAACAATGTAAAGGGGCTAGGAAATCGCAGGACAGTGACCTAAGGAAATCCCTGGTTCTAAGAATTCGTTCTGGATTGGCATTGATCAAATGCAAACCTCCGAGGATCCCATAAATTTTTTCTAAGCCGGTCACTTTTTGGAGATGTCTAGTTGTGTTGATAATTCCGGCATGACAGCATCCAGTGATTATGAACATGCCCTTGCTATCGATGTTTATCGCAAGCGACATGTCGTCCTCAAATTTGTCAACTACGACGCTGTTTCCCAATGATCTGGAAAAAGAGTGATTTTCTTCGCACGGTTCGGTTTGTTCTACTGGTCCACTGAGTACAATTTGATCGGTGATGAAGTAGGGCTTGCTGGCCTCTACCACTTGACTTCCCCGTTGTCTTAATAGCTCTGCAGTCAAGCCCGATCCTATGCTTCTCAATTCAGCGGCGCCAGCGAAACGTTCACCCCATGTAAGAGGTGAGGCTACTATTTTAAATGGCTTGGGGCTATAATCCATCAATCGCAGTAAACCACCTGTGTGATCGTAGTGTCCATGGCTCAATATGACCGTTTCCAGATTGTTTAAATCCTTTTGAAGGCTTTTCAAATTCCCTAACAAAACATCCGCGGTTTGGCCGGTGTCCCATAAAATTTGTCTTCTGGAATTGTGTTCTTCGAATTCTAATAGGAGGCTCAATCCGTGCTCGCCAGTGAATCCTGACCTAGAAACAAAATTATTAACGATTACTGTTACATCGAATTTTGTGATCACTATGTCTTTTACCTCAGATGCATCGAATTTTGGGACAACTGTGCCAGCTTTTCTGAATCTAACATGAATACAGATCCGTGCAATAAAAAGGAACTCGAGTATGGGCTCCTAGTTTGCCAACACCTTCGGGTATTTTAATGATTGCTTTTGAATAGGTCATCGCGCTTAATCTAGTAGCCATATCGAATGGCTTGAGATGAAATTCGCCGTTAACGCTGGTCAAGTCGCAGTGGACAAATTGAGTCCATTCTTTTTGCCCGCTTACTTCTTCAGTTAAAACTCCGAACAAAATTGGTAGGAGGCTTTTTTCTCTGCCTAACATACGTGAAATTCCCGGTAGGGTTATCATTAGGAAAGCCATTTCGTTGGAAGGGGGGCCGCCGGGTAGGCAAAAAACAGGTTTGTTATTTAACAAGCCCATTCCAACAGCTTTCCCAGGCCCCATACGAACTCGATGGAAAACTGGAGTCCACTTCAAGCGCTTGAAAGCTTTGACCACCAGATCTCGATCACCTGTCCATGCCCCTCCAGAGGTTATCAACAAATCGCATTCGGAAATCATTTCATCAATCAAACGGGTCAATTGACCAAAAGAATCACCACTAATTTCCGTGAAACAACTTATTCCGAGCGAGTTTAACCAAGCCTGCTGAAGCGCAATATTGCTCGCATATAGTTTTCCCCTAGTCATTGGCCTGCCAGGCAGCACGACTTCGTCGCCTGTCGCAAGAAGGGCAACTTTTGGAGTCCGAGCCACTCTAATGTTGAATACTCCACCGGCGATCAACAGTCCAACTTTTGCTGGGGTGACAATTTCCCCGGCAGTAATCAGTTCGTCTCCGAACTTTATATCTGCCCCTTTTTTAAGTATGTTTCGCCCCACGCCTGCATCTGCAAAGGCTCTGATCCAAGCGCCATCAGATATAGTAAATTCTTCAGCTAAGACAGCATCGGCTTCTATTGGAATGGAGGCCCCGCTAAGAACACGTACGGCAGTTCCGGGAACCAGTTGAACATTTGATTCTTCTCCGGCATTTGATATTCCGATCAATCTTAAAGAAACAGGCATAGATGGCGAGGCGTTATCTATATCCGATGAAACAACGGCATAACCATCCTTAAGTGAAGAATCAGCTGAGGGTAAGTTAACTGAAGCTTTAACGGGAATCGAGGCAACCCGTCCTATAGCTTGCATCGTGGGACAAAGCTCGTCTGAAAGGGGGGTAATATTCTTGAGAGTCAGATTGAGGGCTTCTTCATAGCCAATATGTCCAGATCTGTTTTCAAAAGAATCCATGACATCCTTCACGATTCATCTGACCTGATGAATTCTATAGCTAAAACATTCGATGAATCAGGTTTGACACCAAAGTGGCGACTTCTGCGAATTCCTGCGATCCAAAGCAAAGTATCATTTTTTAATACAATCGGAATTCTGCATCTGTCCGTTAATGGGACTTTTTTATCTATAAAAATCTTTTTTACTTTGGCTGATCCTTTCATACCCCAGGGTTCCAATCTATCACCACGAAGGTATGAACGGACTTCAAGAGGAAACGATAAAGAATCATAATCGAAATAGGCTATATTAGGATTGTGTTTCAAATGTTCTCCAGTTTTCATGGGACCTACTAAATGAAATCTCAGCAAGGCTCCTGTTTCGGAAACTTTCAAATCTTCCGGTCCGAGCACGGTATATTTACAGAGAATTCCGGGTCGAGGCTTCTGTGTCGTTAAGATCAATCTGTCGTAATCACGCCTGATTCTCAGCCCAACAGGAAAGGTAAGGGAAGAGGAGGGATTATGAGATTTGATTAGGCTAATAATCTTGGAGATGTGAATTTCACCCCATCGGACGTCAGGACCCGTCAAATTATAAAGCGCTTTTCTGACAACTCTACTGATTAAAGAATCGTGAAATCTGCTAATTAATTTGATGTCAATAACGAGTTTTTCATCTGAACTGCTAATCGCAGTCTGGTAAATATCCTCCGTTGATAGCTCAAAAAAATTCTCATCCCTGGTTAGAAGTTCAATAGTTCTTAAAAGGGGCGTACGGTAATTTGGAAACCGATTTTCGAATCTCTTGAGCGTTACGTTTCTGATAAAATTCCTGTCAGTATTTGACTGTAAATTGGTCTCGTCAGTCAAAAAGACGAGGCCTTTGTCTTCTAGGTAGTCGATGATCTGGCGACGTTCAAGTTTAATCAATGGCCGTATAATTGAACCCCTGACGGGAGGAATTCCACGTAAGCCGGTTAGTGATGATCCCCTGAGCAACCTGAGTAAAAAAGTTTCTATTTCATCATCAATATGGTGAGCGGTGGCGATTTTATTCGCCGGTAAGGTGTGGAGCAATCTTTCGAAAAAGTTATAGCGGACCCTCCTACCGGCCTCTTCCGCGCTAATGTGGTATTTTGAAGCATAAGCCATGACGTTGGCATCCAGGTTGAAAAACTCCAGGCCTAGTATTGAAGCCATTCTGGATACGAAATCTCTGTCATGCGAAGCGGTCTTTCTTAGATTGTGATTTACATGGGCCACCACTATTTCTAGAGTGTATTGAGGGGCTAGTGAACACAAAATACTCAGCAAAGCAGTAGAATCTGGTCCTCCAGAAACGCCAACGATGATTTTATCACCGGGTTTTACCATGGAGAATTCTTCGAGCGTTCTCTTTACGAGCTCAATTACAGAGGATTGATCAAAACGGCGTGACATAGCTGTTAGGATAAGACTAAATCGTCAAAAGGGGAAGAGGTCAAAAGCGAAGGAGAAAAAAAGAGCCCCCTACTTAGGGGACTCTCAATGCAGTATTAACAAGTAGTTATAATTAGTTGATCGGTCTTTCTATTCGTGAATAAATTCTGCTTTGGATTTGGCGCCTTTTTCTACGAAATTTTGAAGGCCAATTTTGCTATCTTTGGTAGTCCAGCACTGTCCAAACAGGTAAGCCTCGTTTTTTAGTCCGTCTTCGAGGGTCATTTTCCCACCTTGAATGATGGCGTCGACTGCTAGTTTGTCGATTGCTTTGGAAAGGTGACCTATGTTTACATCAGGCAACGTATCTGGCGCTCCGGGGACAGGGCCTTCTTCAACAGATTTAATGGCTGTTTTACCTTCTGCCAATTCTCTGGCTAACTGGATGGAGCGAGGAAGGACATCGCCTTCTACAAGTTCATTCACCAGTCCATATTCAAGAGCCTGTTCGCTGGATATTGGGTTTGCGGTTCTAATCATTTCGGACGCTTTTTCAAAGCCTATCAATCTAGGTAATCTTTGTGTTCCACCCATACCCGGAATAAGGCCGAGATTAACTTCAGGTTGACCGGCGAAGAATTTTAGGCCCTTGAGGGTGACTCTGGCAGTGCAGCACATGGCCAGTTCGCAACCACCGCCAAGCATAAACCCGTTGAGAGCAGCAACCATAGGTTTGTCTAGCTTTCCAAGTTCTGATGAAGCAATCTGACCATTGCGCGCAAAAGCTTCAGCCTGGGCCGGTTCCTGTAATCCAGCCATTTCCTTGATATCGGCTCCTGCCACAAACGCTTTGTTTCCAAAACCGGTAATTACAGCCGCCTTTATCTCAGGATCATTCTTGATGATCTCACAATAGCCTTTCAGTTCAGAAAAGACTTTTGAATTTAGGGCGTTTAAAGCTTTGGGTCTCCTTATTGTTATTAAACCGATATCGCCTTGTTTCTTGAACAGCACATCGAGAAGCTCCCAAGGCTTACCGGAAGCTGCCTGTTCCCGAAGGGTTTTTGAGACAGGCATGTCAGGATATTTCTTATTGAAATCCTCGACGAGAGCCAATGCCTTGTTCACACCGATGGAATTCATAAAGCTGAACGGTGGCTTCATGTCCAGCGCAACGCTGATTAGCAGATCAAAGTCACTTGTAGTTATGATATTTGAATCGAGCATATCACAAACGATTGCGAAATAAGCTCCTTGGAGTTCCTCAGCTATGGCTTTTTCCTTGTCCGGATCAATTTCTATTTTTTCGCCTCTGGATGGAACCTCCCAATTTGCGCCGGTTTCAACCATTGTCTTCAATCGATCCGGAACTCTGAACCATTTGTTGAGTATTTCATTCATTTCAGACAGACCGTGAGCGCTAATCGGATTCCCGCCAGTTAGATTATGGGCTGTAAATGGGCCAACCGTTAAGCCAAGACATTTGGATGCTACATGGTCAACCTGCTTGGAATCTCCAAGCCCTGCGTCGACGCATTGGATACATGCGAGCAATAGCCCCTCGAATACTGGGTCTACAGCGTAGCCATATCTGGATCCAACCCTGATGGGTATCTTCCCAATTGTTTCGTAGAACCTCATCATGAAATCGTGAATATCTGGATCGGTATCTTTTCCAGGAATGATTTCGATGGCGGGGTTTCGTTCGGCAGGAAAGAAGTAATGAGTACACAGAGATCTGTTCTTGTGCTTTAGCTCCGAAAATATTCGCTCCGGTTCTAAATGCGAAGAATTGCTTGTTAAAATGGCATCGATCGACACTAGGTCTTCTACTTGTTTGAAAATTCTCCTCTTAAGTGGAAGATCTTCAGTAGCGGCTTCAACGACAATGTCAGCTCCCTTGAGTTGGCTATAATCATCAGTAAAGAAAACGTGGCTTTTCATTCCGTCAACTTCTTTGGGTTTGAAAGCCCCGGTTTGTCCGCCCTTGTCAACTTTTTTGAAAAGTTTGGCTTTCCCTTTTTCAAGGGCTTCTTTGGCTATATCAACCACCACTACTTGAGCCCCGTAACGATGTAAGATTTTTACAAAATGCAGGGCTATATCAGGACCGATCTGTCCAGATCCAATAACACCCACCTTGTTGATAGCGCGTCCTCGAAACGAAAAAGCCATTTTCAGGCGCCTCCTTCACTCTAGTGAATTTTTGGTCAAGCATTAATGATCTAAAATAGCATTGTTTCTGCATTTGTGTAAATGATTAAAAGTGGTCCAGAATTCATCATGCATTTCATTCGAATAGTTTATCAGGTTCATATGTTAAAGATTTGAGTAAGTCTGAGGAAGCTTTTTCACTACAACATAACTAAGTATCCTTCTAAGACTGGAAGTTAGTTAAAGTGTTTGAAAACAGACTGAAAAAAATAGTCAATCGATTCAGTTAGCATCTAGAACTTCTCTTATTTTTTGAAGCATTCTTTTCATGTCAAGAGGCTTGATCAATGCGCCTTTAGCTCCAAGATTAACTACGTCCTGAATAAAGATATCTTCTGCCACACCACTAAATATGAGAACTTTTACGGTAGGATCGATTTCGAGTAATTTTGAGAGGCACTTTTTGCCGTCCAAGCGTGGCATGATTACGTCCAGGAAGACAAGTGACACATCCGCATGCTCCCTGTTGTATATATCAAGAGCTTCTTGCCCGTCTCTAGCTTCAATTACCCTATAGTTGAACTGTTCCAGAATTTCTCTTGTCAGCTCACGAACGGATTTTTCATCGTCAACCAACAGGATTGTTTCGTTATGACCCATTGGAAGTGATTCTTCTTCCATGATCCCAGGTTGTTCTGAAACGGGCAGATAAATTCTGAATGACGTCCCTTTGTCTACCTCACTTTCGACAGTGATACATCCCTTGTGCTGTTCGACAATTCCCTGCACGACGGGGAGTCCGAGCCCTGTTCCCTTGTGGTAATCTCGAGCTTTGGTGGTATAAAAGGGATCAAAAATTCTCTTTAGAAGCTCTTTCTCAATGCCCCGTCCGGTATCTGTTATTTTCAATAAGACATGAGGCCCTGGTTTAATTCCGAAATTTAGTTTGCAGAAACTATCATCTAGCACGATATTTTCAGTGCTTATAGTCAATGTTCCTCCATCTTGCATCGATTCACTGGCATTTATAGCCAAGTTCATTATCATCTGGTCCATCATTCCGGAGTCTGCATTTATGGAATCCAGATCTTCCGTAAGATTCAAATTTATTTTTATGTTCTTGGGCAACGAGTGGGATAGAATTTTAAAGACTTGGTCCACTTGATGATTCAGATCAAGAGGCGCAGGATTAATGTCCGCCTTTTTGCTGAAGATCCTGATTTTCTGCACCAGGTCTCGCGCATCTACAACAGTTTTCTTTATTTTTTGGAGTGATCGATATTCAGGTTGGCTAGAATTTCTGCCGATCATCAGCAGGTCTGTGTAACCCAATATGATCTGAAGCATGTTGTTAAAATCATGGGCTATTCCGGCAGCCAACGTCCCAACGGCCTGCATCTTTTGTGACTGCAATAGCTGGATCTGGAGTTTTTTGTTCTCAGTGATGTCATAGACATTGGCCATCATGGCTGGTCTACCCTGGTAATTAATCAATGACATCAATATTTGACACCAGACTTCCTCGCCAGATTTTTTGATCAGGGGTAGCTCATAGGCAGAAGGTTGAGCTTCGATTCCCGAGCCAACTATGTCGCCCGTTTGATCAATTGTAATGTCTTGGCAATTCAACACTTCCCAAATATTAGCTCCAAGAATTTCGTTCTTTTTATACCCGAGAATTTCTTCCAGTCTTTGATTCGAATATACGCAAATTCCATCTTGATGAATAAAAATTCCTGTTAGCGAATTCTCCGATAGTTGCCGGTATCTTTCCTCACTTTCTTTAAGCGCCTGTTCAGCCTTATATCTCTCTGTGATATCCTGCGCAATTTCAACTGCCCCCTCAACGTTCCCATTTTCGTCGAACAGAGGAAACGCTCTGATAAATCGATAGCGTTCGAGACGAGATGAAAACACCGTGTTTGACTGAGGTTCGCCTTTTTCCATTGCCAATAGTACGGGGCATTCGGGACAGGGTTGGCTCCTTCCATGCCAAATTTCAAAACATTGCCTGCCAGTCATTGAATCCTGTGGGATTCTGGCTGAATCGCTGAAGGCCTTGTTACACCAAAGAAGGTTCAATTCTCTGTCATAACACGCAAAGATCTCATCGGTAGTATTTAGAACAAGGGATTTTATCCTCTCGGTTTCTCGTAAATCATCTTCGACTGCTTTCAAATGGGAGATGTCTTGTGTTGTTCCAAAAAGCCCAGCCACTTGGTTGTCTTGATCTCGAATCACATCGGCTTCGTTGTGAAGCCAAATCACCGATCCGTCTGCTCTGACGACTCTAAAGTCCAATTGAAATCGATTTCCTGTCTCCAGACATTCAAGGACAGATTGTTCAAATTTAGCAATGTCATCTTCAATAATGAGTCCTTTGATAAGTTCGTAAGATAGCGTAACAGATCCACGTTCGACCCCAAAAATTCGGTAAACCTCATCCGACCAATAGGTCTCTCCGGTGATAGAATTCCATTCCCAAGTTCCTATTTTGCCGATTCTCTGGGATTCTTCCAATCTTCGCAGACTTTGTTTTAGGGCCTCTTCGGTTTTCTTTCGTTCCGTAATATCCTCAACGACTGCCTGGCATCCTTCAAGCTCGTCCTTTGTTTTGAAAATGGGCGCAAGAATGATTCTCAAGTGAGTTTGCTTACCCCATTTACTGGTATAACTAGTATCGTAATGGGTAACTTTTTTTTCTGTCATGCACTCCTGGACAGCATTTGATATTCCGGATTCCACGAGTGGAGGGAATGTGAGCATATTTAGAGACTTAGTAGCCTCTGATCCTGGGGAACCGAGAATTTTCAAACAAGCGCGGTTTACTTCTGTAATGTATCCCGACGTGTCACACATTAGGATACCTATAGGCGCATTGTCGATCAAACTGCGATATTTACTTTCGCTTTGTCGAAGTAAGTTTTCAGATTTTTTATAGTCAGTGACATCTGATGTAAATTCAACGATCCCCATTAAATTTCCATTAGAATCAAAAATCGGCTCACTTTTTTCAGTGAAAACACGTCCACCTGCGCCAACTACAGTGTCATGCTCGGGGTTACCGGTTTTGAAAGCTCTTAATGTTGGACAGCTGTCGCAAGGTTTATCGAGGTGAGCCCAGAGGCTGTGGCAAGTCAAACCTGTTAATTCGGAGCCCGGTTTTCCTAATGTATCAGCAAATTTTTTATTGGCCCATATTATCTCAAGCCTGTCGTTGACGAAAACAATGTTGGTCTCGATTGCGTCCAAAAGAGCTATTTTCTGTTTTTCATTGTTTTTCAATGCGTCTAAGACTTTTCTTTTTCGAGTGATGTCTCGAATCAGTATGAAAAACCTGATGCTCCCATCAAAATCTTTGAACACGTTTGAAGAAATTTCCGCGAGAAATATTGTTCCGTCCTTTTGTTGAAGCTCTATTTCTACCCTGCTAGAATCTCTAAGTATATTTTGGATCAATATTGAGGAGGATTCAGAATCATTATCATGGGCCAAAACATCTAGACGCCTTTCGCAAAGCTCATCTGGACTCCAGCCGGTCATCTGGGTCATAGCGTGGTTAACATACATGATCTTGGCGTCGTCAGAAGCTATCAATATCGCGTCTGGAGAATTACTGAAAATAACCTCGTAGCTTTCGGGCTTATTAACGTTAGAGTTTGCGGCTTGGAGTCTGTTAACGGTCTGGCTGAGTTCAGCAAATGATCTGCGCAAACAAACCAATTGTTCTGAAAGTTGTTCTTTGGTCTTTTCTTGGTCTTCCATCACAATGTGGATCCTGCCTACCATAAATTATGACAAGGGAAGGCGAGTGAGGAAAAAGACTTACGAGTTTCAAAAATCTTTCGATGGTTAAGATCTTGTTTGATAGGTTAACATAATGACATTAAAAATTGCAGAGCTGAACAAAATATGCAAAGCAAAAAAACGGATTTGGCGTAATGTTCGTCAATAAGGATTATGAGAGATGGTTTCCGAAAATGGATACATAAAAACTTAAAAGCGGTATAATGATTTTAACAGGCGAGCACGAATCAGGTCGAAAGGTAGCGATGGAGCCAAGATTTCTGTGACTGCTAATCGGCCTGGTTCAAGTTTCTGGAATGCGATTGCCAATCTCACCTCATTCATGTTCATTGTCAGCAGATTGCCAACTGTTTTTTCACAGCGCGTCATAAATGGAAATGTTGAGCGTTCTTAGAGCTTTTATGTCGATCAGGTTCAAAACAGATGGGCCAATGACGAACCAAGATCACCCGAAAAAGTTTCCCCTGACATATGGGATGATTTAAAAAGTAAAAACTGAAGTATTTGAATGAACTAAATATTTCGTGGCAAGATAACGTATAGAGATCAATTTTAAGGCGCGCCAGATACAACAATTTCGAGATCAAGCGCGCCAGTTCAATCAATGACGGCAACAGATTTAAGTAACGATATAAATAATATCTAAATCATCAATCCCCCCAAACATTTCTATTGTTATTTCTTTTTCTTCTTAGTGGCTTTTACTACATCCTTGAGCGCTTGAGCGGCAGAAAACCTCGGAACCTTTGCCTCTGGTATTTCCAGTTTTTCCCTAGTTTGGGGGTTAAGTCCTGTTCGGGCCTTTCTAGTCGCTATGGAAAATTTTCCGAAACCTGGAATAGCAATGTCATCACCAGCCACAAGAATTTCGGAAATGGCGCCAAAAATAAGCTCCAATTCATGAGAAGCCTGTTTCTTACTTATGTTGGCCTTTTCGGCGACTTTGGCCACAAATTCCGCCTTTGTCATAGTTTAAGCCTCCTTTCGGCAATAGCAGATACCCTCGAAATAATACGCGGGAATCAACACCAAACACTCCCCCCTTCATGAACGAGCGCCATGAAATATAAGACGTCGTTTGAAAACCGTGCAGATGTATTCGCGTATAATACTAGGAAACGTTCGTTTTGTCATGAAATTATTATCACTTAGTGCAAATGAATTGCGGAAAAAATATTAGAAATAGACCGAAGCCTTATGAACAAGACAGACCAAATCCATGTAACATATTGAACTGATTGCTTAAACTAGCTTTGTTGAAGCGCGCTGCCTGGATTAGCGGTTTTCCTTGGTTAAGCCGCTGAGATCATGAAAAATTGTTGAGTTGTTCTGGGATCTCAGGAAAAAATTGTTTCAATTGAAGTAGAAGTGAAAGTTAACTGTTAACACTCAGATTTGACCGATTGGTTTAAATGATCTACTGGGTTGGTTGTAAAGCAACCAAATGGATAGAGATGATGTGGTTTTTTCAACCACTCAATTTATGGGGAAGCAAAAAGGTTATGGCTTGCAACCAAAAAAGCATATGATAAAACAGTATGTTAAACAGGTTACAAATGTATCATCCTGAAATGGAAATATGGCACGAAAAGTGCTTGCTAGTGTGAATGCCGGAGTCCTTTACCGAGGGGATTCTAGCTCCTTGCGCGGACAAGGTGTCTCAATTTAGGGGGACCCTGTCCGATTCCAAAAATCAAATTCTGCATGTAACGCGCTCGTAAGTCGGTTTGAATCCATCTTAAGGGGTCGGCGAATCTGCGGTATCCACATTAGATCCTCACGCACGATTTCATTAATTAATACTGTCCACACAAAGTAAGTCGGTTGTCTTCAAAAAGGTGTTGAGAAATCCTTTTGTTTTTAATAATAGCCCAAGGAATATTTTTCTAGAGTCATGGTCTGTTGTTGGGGAGGGTAGCGATAGTTGGGAAACCATCATATAGTAGTGGAAAACATCGTGGTTGATGTGGTCAAAAAGAGAATAAGAAATATTCGTCTCAGGGTGTGTCCGCCCAGAGGTCGGGTTTACCTTAGCGCTCCAATTGGTTCAAGCGATTCAGCTCTACGAGATTTCGTGATGTCAAAAATTTCGTGGATAAAAAAGCATCGAAACAGATTCGAAAATAGTCAGCATGAATTTGTTCCCGAATTTGTTTCAGGTGAGAACCATCAATACAGAGGCCAAAAATTCATACTGAATGTAATCTATCATGACTCAAAACCAAGAATAGAAATTCATGGCAATGGTCAGATGGATCTCTATGTGAGAATGGGTAGCGATCAGTCTGTACGCGAGAGGGTGGTTTCCAACTGGTATAGAGATCAGCTAAAAATGCAAATCGGTCATCTCATGGAGAAATGGCAGAGCTTAATAGGGGTGGATGCTGTTTCCTGGAATATAAAAAAGATGAGAACCCGATGGGGCTCATGCATGGTAAGCTCCAGGAGAATTTGCTTCAATCTGGAATTGGTCAAAAAACCTCCCAAGTGCATAGAATTCATAGTTGTTCATGAACTGACTCATTTGTTGGAACGATACCACAACAAGCGTTTTAAAGCTTTCATGGACCTTTTTATGCCCGATTGGAGGAATGTGGAGCAGGAGTTGAATCACAAACCACTGTGATGGTTTGGCTTTGGCAATTCCAGGGCTAGCCCATCTTTAAGTAATTCCCCAAAATGATTATCGTGAATTTCCCACTTGCTATCAATGAAATTTGTTTTAGTACCAGCTCTTTTAATATGGTAACAAAAGATTAAAAGCTCATGGATGCATAAATCTCTATGAATTTTTGATCAGACCAGACCCTAGCTCCTTTCCATGTCTGATCCACGGCATTTTGATAAACGCCCTCTTCATCCAACCCAGCGGGATGTTTCCATCTATGAGATCCCCCGGTTTGTATTCTCATGAATTCACCAGCCACTCCTGCTCTAATCCAATTAGTCACTCTACCGTCCAAAGCTAAATTGAGCCTCCATGAAAGTCCTTCTGTGACTTCAAAGGTATATCTAGGAGCTGGCAAGCGTAATACATGGAAATCTACATTGTTTGCAGTGACATATCCTATATCACCCAACAGACGTAAACTAATACTCGTCCCGGACAAGTAGTAAGAAATGTTTTTCATGTCCAACCAGGTTCCGATAACTGCTCCAGCGTAATAATGCCTATAATCCTGTGTGAATTGTATGACTTCGCCATCCGAAAAGCCGTTCTCATGTGGTTTAAAGAGTAATTTCTCGCTCATGTCTGTGTAAGTGAATCGGAATTGTTGAGCTCTATAACCGATTATCCATCTAACTGCATCAATGACAGGCAAGTCGAACCCAAGACTTGCGTCAAATGTCCATCCTCGTGGCTTAGCCTCAGCCTCGCTAAAGATGGTCTTCTGATTTGGTAAACTTATGTTATCCCAATCGCTGTCCTGCGCTTTCAGTCCGGAAGGGGTCAGAGCGGTTGACGCGAATTCAACATTAACCTGTAATCCCCGATCATTTAAACCTGTTTTGATGACCCCGTACATCTGTTCCCAAGGCCATTCAAGCCTACTGACAGGATCGACATACGTGTGGTCTGGATCGAGGAATTCGTATGAAGTGAAGCTGTTGATATATTTTCGTAGTCCTAATGAGAAATAATAATTCCCAATGCCCTGACAACCCGAATAGTTACCTGCAGGCGCAATGTTTGGCGGAATCATTTGCGCTAATGCTTGATTGGTAAAGATTAGAAGCATTAAAGCCGACAAAAAACAGGAAAGCCTTTTATTCCAAAACATTCATGATCTCCTGACCAAGGACAGAAAATAAGTGGTTGAAATAAAGGAGATACTTGATTAAGACTCATGGGCGATAAAAACACCCATTAAAAATCAGCATAAGATTATCATTGACAGAATGTTAAGTGGGTGATATTTAGTACACGAAATGACTTGGATGGTTCCTTACGATCAGTGTATAGTCTATTTGCTTGCTAAGGCATATCAGCGTGCCCATGCGATAGCAAAGAAGAGACTCGCGGCTTACGGCCTTACTCCCGTTCAGCAGCTTGTTTTGGCCGCGTTAGATGAAGAGGATGGGATTTCTTCCGGTGATCTAGGCAAAAAGGTTTCAATGGATCCTGCGACGCTTTCAAGTTTGTTGGAAAGGTTGTCTGAGGCGTCCTGGATAGTCAAGGAACCTGATCAGGACGACAAGAGGTTTCTCAGGATATATATGACCGAGCAGGCAAGGAACCTTATGGAAAAAATAACCGAAGAGCGACATAAGACTAATGAAGAAGTTCTTCAAAAGTTATCACTTGAGGAAAGAGTCTTGTTGAAGAGGTTGCTCAAGGATATTCGAGAGTAAATTTTTTTGGAAGAATAGTTTGTATGCAAAGTATTATGGATTTGGTCTGAATCACGAAAAGAATAGGAGATTGAGATGTCCGTATGGGAAAAGACAAGCTGCGTATGCTGTGCTCAAAATTGCGGTCTTGAGGTTATGGTTGAGGCCAACCGAATAATCAAGGTTCGACCTGACAAAGACAATCCTAGAAGTGAGGGTTACTGTTGTCGTAAGGGGTTGAAAATCGCGCACTATCAACACCATATGGACCGTTTGAAAAGGCCATTAAAGAAGGTTGGAGGTGATTTCAAGGAGATAACTTGGGATCAGGCCATTAACGAGATAGCGGAAAAATTACAGGGTATCATTAAGGCGCACAGACCCCGATGTTTTGCTTACATGGGTGGTGGGGGACAGGGATGCCATTTTGAAGCGGCTTTTGGTGTTCGTTTGCTTAGGGCGTTAGGTTCTCAATATCATTATAGTCCGCTTGCCCAAGAATTGACGGGTTACTTCTGGGTAAACGGGAGGGCGTTTGGACGTCAGTATTTTTGGACTGTCCCAGATCATCACAACACAGACATGCTCCTTGCGATAGGTTGGAACGGCTGGATGAGTCATCAGATGCCACAAGCTAGACGCCACCTTAAATCCATATCTGAGGATCCGAACAAGCTTTTGGTAGTGATTGACCCCAGAAAATCAGAGACAGCTCAGAGAGCTGACATTCATCTACCTATAAGACCCGGAACTGACGCTATTTTTCTGAGATCTATCATCAGCCTAATTTTCCAAAATAACTGGCAGAAGAATGATTACATTGAAGCCCATGTGAGAGGTTTTGAATCTATCCTTCCCTGGTTTAAAGATTTTGACGCTCGTTCCGCCATCAAGTTATGTGAATTGGACTATGATCAAGTGTTGGAGTTGTGTCGACTATTAGTTGAACGCAAATGGTCATGTCACTCCGATCTGGGCATATTAATGGGACGTAACAGCACGTTGTCGTCCTATTTCGAAATGATCCTATTGGCTATATGCGGGAGAATCGGATCCGAGGGAGGCAACTTCATACCGGGTCATCTTATGCCCATTGGCGCTCACTCCGATGAACGTGAACCCAAGACGTGGAGAACTGTTACAACTAACTTTCCCGCAATAATGGGAACATTTCCTCCAAATGTCATGCCTGAAGAAATACTTTCCAAAAAGGAAGATCGCCTCAGAGCAGTAATTGTAAGTCAAGCTAACCCTCTGAGATCTTATGCTGACACAAGCGCTTATGAACAAGCATTCGGGAGTCTGGACCTGCTGGTCTGTATAGATATAGCTTTGACAGAGACGGCGCGGCTTGCTCATTACGTATTACCTGCGGCTTCAGCATATGAAAAATATGATGGTACGTTTTTTAGTTGGAATTACCCAGAAATTTTCTTCCAGATGCGAAGACCGGTGGTAAAGGCTGAAGGAGAATGTCTGGAAGAGGGTGAGATATTTACTCGCTTGGCAGAGAAACTGGGATTGATTCCACAGATCCCGGAAAGTCTTCATGAAGCGGCAAAAGTTGATAGAATGACGTTTGGCATGAATTTGATGTCTTATGCTCAGGGCGAGCCTAAAGCGATGAAGCTAATGCCGTTTGTCCTGGCAAAGACTCTTGGTAAGACTCTTGGATCGGTGAGTCTTGCTGCGCTTTGGGGACTGCTTCAAGTTTCCCCCAAGTCTTTCAGGGAGAACGCTATGAGGGCCGGATTCAAACCGGGACTAATGATTGGAGAAGAGATATTTCAAGCGATTCTCCATCATCCAGAAGGACTTTGGGTCGGCAAAAGTGACACTAACAATTTTTGGGATGAACTCAAAACCCAGGACAATCGGGTGAATGTCCATATCCCGGAGCTGTCGGATCTGATCCAGGCTTTAAATGTAGACATTGAGGACGCCGCATTGGCGGCAGATGATCATTTTCCATTAATATTGGCGGCGGGGCGACATTTTGATTACAACGCGAACACAATAATGCGCGATCCGGCCTGGCAAGACGGCAAACAG
This sequence comes from uncultured Desulfomonile sp., assembly GCA_937930835.1. GTDB lineage: Bacteria > Desulfobacterota > Desulfomonilia > Desulfomonilales > Desulfomonilaceae > CAITZA01. The sequence continues at coordinate 5,270 of CALGLN010000001.1, read as the reverse complement.
AGGATTTCCGCTCTGCTGATGAACCCTTCGGACGGAACTAAATTTGGCCTGACTGATGGACAGATAGTCAGGTTAATTACGGAGGCTGGTTCAGAGGAAATTGAGCTGGAAATTACTCCAGCGGCCAGGGAAGGGCAGGTCATCATGCCACATGGATTTGGACTCATTCACGGAGGAATCAAGTATGGACCGAATGTCAATCGTTTAACAAAAAACACTAACAGAGATCCAATCGCAGCAACACCTTTGCACAGGTTTGTTAAATGTAGAGTTGAGCCGGCTTAGTGATCGAATGGGATCTGGTCCCTATTTCTTGTGGCGTTCCACAGTCTGGCTTCAAAACCCTTGAGAAGGTTTTGAAGCCATTTTAATTTTTTGCTATTGTGAATCGCTCGATTTCTAAGTCCATTCAAGACGTAAATCGAAAAAGTTTGAGACCTTTTTTTGGGGTTTTTGGTGGATCGGAAAAGGTCAAATTTTTTTGGAAAGACTAAATCATGATAAGCCCTGACACTCTTTTATACATTTATGAAATCCCCAAGGCAGAGGAATCGTATTTTGTTGACACTCCTGCTTCATTTATAGGGCTATGGAATGAGGATGATTTTGCATATCTTTTCTTTACTGAGCCTCAGGATAGCTACATTCAAGGGTGTATAGAAAAGAACGGTTTATTGTTGGGTGGCCGTCATGAAGTCATGTACGGAGACTGGCAACAATTGATGCCGTCTGATGGTTTAGAGCTTGGAGGAGTAAGGTTCTCACACCCTGATTCGGGTTGCGCGAAGAGCGGAGTGTTATTACTAGATCCGTCCGTGGTTTTTGGATCAGGTTTACATCCGACCTCTGCAACGTGCGTCGAGTTTATTGGTGATCTAATATCTACCGGTGATGTTGAAATGGCGTTAGACCTCGGAAGTGGAACGGGAATTCTATCGCTAGCTGCGGCGAGTTTGGGAGTTAAAAAGATTGTAGCGATTGACAAGAATCGCTTGGCCTACAAAGTAACTAAAGAGAATGTCAGACTAAACGGTCTTGAGTCTCGCATAGAAGTTTTTCAGGGAGAAGCTCGCGTGTATCTTGACCGACCTGCTGAAATGGTGATGGCTAATCTGCCATTTTCTGTTTTAAGAGATCTGGTAGTAATGAAAGAAGTAGAGTTGCATAAATACTGGGTGGTTTCAGGTATTAATCGGGAGCAGGCCGACACTCTAGCGGGGCTTTTCGAAGATTCAGGTTTTGCAATAACTCGTGACAAGGTAACAGATCCATGGGTAACCTTTGTTGCTCAGAAACAATAGTATAAGGAGTCGAATTATTAATGGGAAAGTCAACAGCAAATGAGCCACCCAAAGGTGGTGAATGGATAAAGGTAGACGATCGGGGCAGCTTACAAGTACCGAATAATCCAATAGTCGGTTTTATACAGGGAGATGGGGTTGGCCCTGACATTTGGGCGGCGGCCAGACCGGTGTTTGAGGCATCGGTGAAAAAGGCCTATGGCTCGGAACGTCAAATTGTTTGGTATGAACTGGTAGCAGGCGAAAAATGTTTCACGGAAACAGGACAGAGTCTATCGGATGAAACACTTGAAGCTATAACCCAATCAAAAGTTGTAATCAAAGGCCCGCTCACCACCCCTGTTGGGGGCGGCTTCAGAAGTCTCAACGTAACTCTGAGGCAAAAACTCGATCTGTATTCATGCATACGACCAGTAAAATATCTGTCGGGAACTCCCGCGCCAGTGCTGCGTCCTGAGGATGTTGACATAGTTATCTTCAGAGAAAACACCGAAGATGTTTACGCGGGGATTGAATGGAAATCCGGCTCTCCTGAGGCTTCGAAGATAATTGATTTCTTGAAAAACGAAATGGGTGTGGAAATTGACAAAGACTCGGGAATCGGCGTCAAACCAATGAGCCCGTCGGCATCCAAAAGGCTGATCCGTAGAGCGATAGCCTATGCGATAGAAAATAACCGTAGAGTGGTCACTCTGGTTCACAAGGGCAACATAATGAAGTTTACGGAGGGCGCTTTTAGGGATTGGGGCTATGAAGTAGCCCAATCGGAATTCGCTGATTCAATAGTTAACGAAAAAGATCTTGATCAAAAATACTCTGGGAAGCTTCCAGAGGGGAAAATCCTCCTGAATGACAGGATAGCTGATTCCATGTTTCAACAGGCGCTTCTTCGGCCAAGGGAATATGACGTGCTAGCGATGCCCAATCTAAATGGTGATTACATGTCGGATGCTTTGGCGGCGCAAGTAGGTGGATTGGGGATGGCTCCTGGCGCCAATGTTGGAGACGGATGCGCTGTTTTTGAGGCTACTCACGGGAGCGCCCCCAAATATGCAGGGCTTGATAAGGTTAATCCGGGATCCATGTTATTGTCCGGGGTGATGATGTTTGATCATATGGGGTGGCGTGAGGCAGGAAAATTACTCAGAGACTCCATGGAACAAACGATTAAGGATAAAGTTGTCACGTATGATCTTGCCAGGTTAATGGAAGGCGCAACAGAAGTTTCATGTTCTGGTTTTGCCAAAGCGATTATCGATAGGATAGGCGTTTGATATTATATAGTCTGTTCACAGGCATGGAAGCGTTGATGAACTGATCAGATTGACAGGGTAATCAAAACAAAAAAAGATTGACTAGAAAAAACAAGTAAATACAGTCTGTTAAATGCAAAGAGGATGTGACCTTTCTATTAGTTGAGGTTCATGATATGAAGAAAAATCTTGACTATTCTACAAACATTCTTCTATTCTCCGTTTTCACCGCATCCGGACTTTTTTGTTATTTCTTCTTGTGCGTGATTGGAGGGTTGACGGTTCCCCTGTTCCGGGAAAACATTTTCCGGTCTGCGGCTTCCCGGAACAGGGATATACACTCTGTGCACACCTCATTATCAGCTAGCAATCTTGATCATATTTCCCCAAGAGATCCTAATCCGGCTCAAAATTTATTGTGTACATCGTGATGTTGATCAACAATGACGGCGCTGATCTTTATCAGCCCGGTGATAGTGAAGCAGGTCGGGAGCGACAATGAAAAGAAACTTAGCCCACATAGTGTTGTCCCTCATTATGGTTTTGAGCTGGACACAATTTGGCGCTTCTCAGGAGCCGAACCAAGCGCAATCTTCGGATCAGTACAATCCCCGATTGATTCCTTCCAAAGAAATCCCGGTTCCTTCAACGGTTAGCCCTGAGTTGAAACAGGTAATTTCCCGACCTTTGGAACCGGTGTGGAATCTTTCTCCGGCAACTAAGGAAGAGTGGCATGCTCTTGTTGATCAAAAGTCTAAAATGAATGTCGCCCTCTTTTCAAAATTAGTGGAAAAGTTTCCGGTTGTAATTGACTCGATCACCATAGGTGGCGCCAATGCGCAACTGGTCACTCCTCATTCACTTCCTGAGTCAAACACCAATCGGATTCTCATACATTTACGTGGAGGAGGGTACGTATTCAACGGCGGGGAGGCTGGAATTGGGGAAGCTGTCTTGATGGCCTATCATGGTGGTTTTAGGGTAATTTCCATTGATTATCGGATGGCTCCGGATCATCCATATCCAGCGGCTTTAGAAGACGCGGTCAATGCCTATATGGAGATTGTGAAGACCTACAAACCAGGGAGGGTAGCCATCTTCGGGACGTCGGCCGGAGGCGGACTTGCAGCGGCGACTATTTTGAAGCTGCAGGAATTGGGAGCGCCACTGCCCAGGGCAGTTGGTCTAGGCACTCCATGGGCTGATCTAACTAAAACAGGAGATACATTCTTCACAAACGAGTATATTGACGATGTCCTGGTTATGTATGAGGGCTTGCTAGAAGCTTGCGCCAAAATATATGCGGGCGGCAATGACATAAAGGACAAGTACATTTCGCCTGTTTACGCCGAATATACAAAACAATTCCCCCCTACGATTCTAACAACAGGCACGCGTGATCTATTCTTGAGTGATACTGTACGTATACATCGTAAACTGCGTAAGGCTGATGTTATGACTGAACTACAGATATCCGAAGGCATGTCTCATGCGCAATATGTAATGGCGTTTGATTCACCGGAATCTAAAGAGGTTTTTGAGGGAATCGCAAAATTTTTTGACAAAAACCTCGAGCGATAGATATTCGAAGCATATAGGCAAGCCTGTATAGGCTTTTTCTAGTAAATGAGTTTTGAAAAGGTAAATATAGTTAAGCAAGTTCAGATTTTCAGACTGAATGCGGTCTTTACCGGAACAAGGTTTTAGGATCAAAGGGGAGAATAGATGATAATCACTAGAACGCCCTTAAGAATTAGCTTTTGCGGAGGCGGAACTGATCTTCCATCTTTTTATACAAGAGAGCAAGGCGCTGTGGTGAGTTCATCCATCAACAAATACATCTACATCACCATCAACAGGCTCAGCCGTTATTTCGATCACAAGATTAGCCTAAAATATTCCCGAACCGAGTTAGTCAACAGTGTAGATGAAGTCCGGCATCCGATCATTCGTGAGGCCATGAAGCTCACTGGTGTTGTGGAAAATGTTGAAATTACGTCAATGGCCGATATTCCGGCGGGGACGGGTTTGGGTTCTTCAAGCTCGTACGCGGTGGGTTTATTGCACGCGCTGCATTCATTTAAAGGAGAAGCGGTTTCCGCTGGTCGTTTAGCGGAGGAAGCGTGCAAGATAGAGATTGAACTTTTGGGAGATCCAATAGGCAAGCAGGATCAATATATAGCAGCATACGGTGGAGTATGCCACATACGTTTTAATCCAGATGAATCAGTATTCGTGGATCCGGTTATATGTTCATACGCTACCAAGAGAGCATTACAGGACAATCTTCTTATTTTTTTTACCGGGGGAGTGAGGAGAGCTGGGGATATTCTTGAAGTCCAAAAAGCCACTACACATCAGAAGATGGAAGCGTTGCGCCAGATGAGGGATCTATGTGTAGATATGCTTGAAGTCATGCGAGACGCCCGATCGATGAGCGGTTTTGGTGAAATACTCCATCAGGGTTGGATGTTAAAAAGGAGTTTGGTTGACACCATCAGCAACGATTCCATAAACCTTTATTATGAACGAGCCAGGATAGCGGGAGCCATTGGTGGAAAGGTTCTTGGCGCCGGTGGGGGAGGATTCCTATTGTTCTATGTGGAACCTCACAAACGCCAACAAGTTCGACAGGCGCTAGAGGACTTGCCGGAACTACCATTTATGTTCGAACCTCAAGGTTCAAAAGTTATTTACATATCGGACGATATTTAAT